>JAJQIF010000001.1 GCA_021199355.1 Oscillospiraceae bacterium | reverse complement strand
CTCGCTCAGTTCTCGCAAAGCCTCAGCTCATCTTTGCAGACGAGCCGACGGGAAACCTCGACAAAAAGAACGGCGAGACGACCATCCAGCTTCTTCGGGATTGCGCACAGCAGTTCGGGCAGACGCTGATTATGGTAACACATGACCCGGAAATTGCCGCCAAGGCGGACGTGGTTATAAAGATTGAGGATGGCGTCGTTATAGACTGATTTGTCTCTGAAAAAGAACCGATTGCTTTCAAATTGAGAGCAATCGGTTCTTTATTTGTTTTGTCTTTTGCGCAACACTTATCGGGCATTTGCTTTCCTTAACGTTGTGCACACACCTGTCCTGTCAGCTAGGGGTTGGTAAGTTTTGTTAGTTACTCACCGGTATTCAGCATTGAGCCGCTCTTTTTCTTATTTATTTTCTTCGGATAATTTCCTGCAAATCTTCTCCACCACCGGGAAGAACACCCCGCCGACGGCGTTTCCGAGGGAGACTGTGAGAAGCCGGAGAATCGACTGCCCGAAGTCCTCGAAAATCACGCCCGAAATGCACCAATAGTACATGTCGGCGATGCTATGCTCGGTGCCACTCAGGATAAAAACTGAAACGCCCAGGAAGAGCGAAAGATACTTGCCCAGGTCATGCGGGCACTTGGCGAAGCCGTTGACGGCGACGAAGATGCAGACGTTGCAGATTATTCCTAAGATAAAGAGCGACAGAAGCGACGAATCCATCTTCGACTCGACCATCTCCCGCACCGTGACGTTGATTCCCGAATCCGTCCCGCAAAGCCCTGTGAGCTTCTCGAGCCCCGCCATCAGCATACAGCCGCAAAGATTGCCGAGCCAGACGACTGCGAGAAACAGAAGGTACTTCGGCTTGTTGTCGAATATGTAGCACGCCTTGCCGGTAAAGAGGTTGTAGCCCCGGGTGCAGATGATGAACAGCCCGATTGCAAATAAGAGCGCACCGACAACGTTTCCGCCGGTAAAGGCGTCCTTCAGCCTGAGATACACCGTCCCGCCCAAGCCGATTGAGAAGCCGGCGAGGATTGCAAGTAGGAAATCGCGTAAGTATTTTTTCATGTTCAGTTACACCGTCCTGTTCAGAGTTTTCTATATAGTGTGAAGTACATCGTCAGGAAGCAAGCGAGACCGCCGACGAGGTTTGAAATCGGTTCGGCAAGAAATACACCGTCGGTTCCGAGTCCCATAAACATCGGCAGGAATATCGTCAGCGGGACGACTATTACGACTTTTCGAAGTATTGAGAAGAACACCGCCCTCTTGGATTTTCCGAGTCCGACAAATGTCGATTGCCCCATGAATTGCAGGCTCATGAACACAAAGCCCATGAAATAGATCCGCAAGGCTCTTGCTCCGAGCTCTATCGTTTCGGCATCGTTTGAAAAGATTCTGATGAATAAAGTGGGAAACAGCTCAACAGCGAGCCACATAAGAGCTGTGTAGACAATTCCCGTTATCGCCATGAAGCGGATTCCCTGCTTGACACGGTCATTCTTTCCGGCGCCGTAGTTATATCCGAGCACCGGCTGTCCGCCGCTGCTTATGCCGGTTATCGGGAGAGAAGCAATTTCACGGACACTGTTTATAATGGTCATGATTCCGACATACAGGTCGCCGCCGTAGCTTTGCAGAGTTACGTTGCACACAATCTGGACAAGGCAGTTAGTTGCCTGCTGCATGAAGCCGCTCACTCCGAGGCTAAGAACGTTTTTGACCGTATGGGCTTTAAGCTTCATATATCGAATTTTAAGCGATATGCCCGTCTTATTTGAAATCAGAAAGCGCATCACCCAGATTGCGGAAACGCATTGGCTTATGACTGTCGCAAGCGCCGCGCCCTGAACTCCCATCGAGAAGCCGAAAATCAGAATCGGGTCGAGGATGAGGTTCAGAACGGCACCGATGATTGTCGTCCACATAGCAGTCCTCGGAAATCCGAGTGCGCTGATGAAGCCGTTCATTCCGGTAACTGTCATCGAAAAGACGACTCCGCAGAGATAGATTCTCAGGTAGCTTTCGGCATAAATGATAGTGTCGTCGCTCGCACCGAAGAGGTAGAGCATCGGCGTTCTGACGGCATAGCACAAGACCGTGACAGCAACGGATGTGCAGAGAATCATGGTGAAAACATTGCCCATGATTTCCCTTGCTTTTTCCTCGTTCTTGGCACCACGTTGTATCGAGAAGAGCGGTGCGCCGCCGGTTCCGAACAGGTTTGCAAACGCTAAAATCAGGGTTGTAATCGGAAAAGTAACTCCGACACCCGTCAGAGCAAGATTGCCTATGTCAGGCAGATGACCGATATAGATTCGGTCGACGATGTTATACAGAAGCTGAACCAGCTGGGCGATTGTCAGTGGCACAGCCTGCGCTGTAATGTTTCCCGAGACCTTGCCAACGGAAAAATCCCTCTGAGTGTCCCCTTCCTTTGCCGTATGTATCCCTCCAAGCTACTGATGTGATTTTATTATAGCACAGGTGTCGGGGTTATGCAAGAGATAATGAAGCCCCACCCATGCTTGATGCAGGCACAGGTGGGGATTCTGTTATTCGTACCATTCACGCTGGACTCAAATTAAAAAGAAATTTAAAACTTTCATTGAAATATTCCGTTATTTGTGATATACTATCGTCAAGGAGGTGAACGGTATAATGTTAAATCTCGGAAGCGCAATAGAAAATAACGTGCAGCACAAGCTATTCACGCAGAAGAGGTTTACAAAGAACTCGGAATTACCGAGGAAGATTTAGAAGACGGTGACGTTGATATTGAACAAACTCAAAAAATTATAAAGACCAACGTCGCTCTACAGGGAGGACACTTTTATGAAACGCTTACCAATAATAACTTTGGCACTTGTACTTGCACTCAGTCTTTCTGCTTGTGGTACATCTTCGGATATGCCATCGCAGAGCAGTAACGCCGAAAGTCAGAGTACAACCCAAGGAACATCAACAACAGACAGCGAAACAACATACGCTACATCAGCAACCACCGACGAAAAGTCAACGGAAACATTAGGCGAATTCTCTCAAACATCAACAATCGAAGAGACTGTTATGATAGACGAGGACGGCGTAAAAATAACAGCAACAGAATTAAAATACACTAATTATTCTGTGGAGGTTGAGCTGAATATTGAGAACAACAGTGACAAAGACCTGTCATTTATGAGTGGTACCATAGGGTACAGCTGTAATTCTGTAAACGGATATATGATTAATGACGGGTATCTGAACTGTGATGTTGCCGCAGGAAAGAAAGCTAATGACACCATCAGCTTCAGCTATGACGAATTAATGCTGTACGGAATAAATGAGATTTCTGATATTGAAATTGGCTTTTATACTTCCGATGATGACTACAATCATACTTATTATGCACCGCAACAGATACAAACCTCTGCATTTGAACTTCACGATTATGATAAGGATTGCTATCAAGAAACCATATCGAGCGATGCGGCTATGAATACATATGATTACGACATCACTTATTTTTCAGTTGATAGCCTTTATAGTGAAAACGGAGTTGAGCTACTTTCAAGCGGCATAATGGTTAATCATTATGGTGAAACCGCATTGCTGATTGAACTCGAGAACACAACAGACAGTATGATAGATATATCGACATCAAACATTGCAATAAATGGGCTTGTTGTAGACAGTTACACTTGGTCAAGCGACACCATAAGTGCAGGCAAACGTTGTATCATTGATGTTAATCTCTCTTCTGCATTGGAATCGGAGTATTGGGACATATACGGTATCAAAGAAATCGGTTCTGTCTCCCTTTCACTAAAGCAGAAAAACGCCGACGGAGATGACATTACGGAGAAAATACCGGTTGAAATCAAAGTACCCGGTGCCAAAGTGGAATTCGATGAGTCAGGCACAGAAGTATATAACAGCAACGGACTCAAAATTATTTTCAAAACCATAATTGAAGATCCGTCAGAATACAGTGCTGATATGTATGTCCTTCTGCTTGCTGAAAATACCGGAGAAAACACGCTCTCTATTGATGATGTTTATGACTCGCTTTCCGTTAATGACTATATGACGGACTACTCCTGTTCCAGCCAAGAACTGAAAAGTGGTGAAAGTGCTGTGATTGAAATTAACCTTTGGGAATCGTCGCTTGAGAAAAATGAAATCACATCCGTTTCTGATATAAATGAAGTTGAAGTCGGTTTCACAATTAAAAGTGGTCGGGATACTTTAGATGAGCCTACAATAACCATCTCGATTGAGTAATATAGCACTATGAATAAATGCAAAAAGCAGTCCGCCATCACAGCGAACTGCTTTTTTACTACAGAATATAGCTCGTCACACAATCATACCAATGCACAAACCTATTCCCATTGACGGTTATGGTCTCGTTATCCGGCAGGAGCTCGCTCCAGGGCTTTTGGTACTTCCCTATTGCCCAGGTGTCGGCGTTGAAGCGACGCCAGAGGACGGTTTTGCCGTTCCGGTCGAGGTACTGCTCGCTGGCGACGCCGTCCTGATAGTTCTCGATGTCGACGACACAGACTGTGTCGTAAACTTTGCCGCCGATGGTGACGGTGTAGCGACCGACAACGTCGAGGACGTTTTTCGAGCCATGGCAGGTGATTTCGCTGCCGTTTCTCTGGATGATGCCCTTCGGGGCGAGATTCACCTCGTTGCCGCAGTTGTCCTCGCCGAAGCCCCAGTTATCGAGAAAGTCGTCGCCGTCAAGGAAGGTGTAGAGCTTGCGGACGCCGTCCTCAATATGACTTTCGGCTAAGATTCTTGAGTGCGTGTCGGTGAGCTGAGCGACGAAGGTGCGGTGAACGGGATTGTCTCCAGTGGCATTTGCCTCCATCGGATCAGATTCAGTCGCTTGGATTTCGACGCCCTCTATGCCGTGAACCACAGCTTTACTGGTGACCTCCATCAGGACCTCCTCGGTCTTTTTCTTTTCGGGGAAGTCGTACATCGCCCAACTGAGCTTTTCGCCGAGCCTCGGGACGACGAACCACCCCATCATCTCCTCCCACTTGACCGGGAACGGCTCGAGCGAGGATTTCTCGATTCTGTAATCCGGAATCATTTCCGGCATGATGTTTAACGTGTTGTTCATAATAACCTCTTCTTTCTTGGGGTTAAGCCGTTCGGGGAACTTCCCTCGCAAGCGGCTTTTCGCGTAGTGCAGGCGGCTTTTGACGGTGCCGACGGGGATCCCGAGAATTTTCGCGATATCTGCCTGCGGAAGCTGTTTGAGATAGTAGAGCCGGAGGATTTCGCTGTCACGATCAGAGAGCTCCCCGAGAGCCTCCGAGACGTCGCTCCTGAGCGAGATTCCGTGGATTCCGATTGAAAGCTTCTCCTCGGGGACGCTTTCGATATCCACGAGCTCGAGCTCGCGTGCCATCTCGCGATATCGGTCGCGGCACTTGTTGCGGGCGATGCCGATAATCCAAGCCTTGAAGCTGTCGCGGTTCTCAAGCCTCTCAAAGCCGAGATACGCCGCGAGGTAGACCTCCTGCAGGACGTCTTCGGCTTCACTTACCGGGATTTTGAACTTGACGTATCTTTCAACAGCGTTCCTGTTCTCCCGCAAAAGCCTTTCAAATTCTGTCTGCAAAGCAGTTTCCAAAGCCCTCACCTCCGAATACTTATTAAAACCGGTTTCACTTATATAGTCGCGCAGATTACGAAAAAGGTTCAAGCACTTTTCAGGAAAATTGCAAAAAAAGCGGCTTCAAACCGAAACCGCTTTCATTCTGGGGTGGATAATCGGACTCGAACCGATGGTCTTCAGAACCACAATCTGACGCGTTAACCAACTACGCTATACCCACCATTTGCTGAACAACAGTGTGATTATATCACAAGTTGCGGGAAAATGCAATAGGGAAATTGAAAAAGTTTTTTGGGGAAAAATCCCCGAGCCTTTTATCCTATCATCTGCTTCAACGGTGTACCATGTTCATCGTGCCACATAACATTGCCACTCAACGATGCGCCGCCGATAAAGCCTGCCGCTGCGCTTGGACTTGTCATCAGGATATCAGCAATAAGTTCGTGCTCATCATTAATTTTGTCTGCATACTTTTTGCGAGCCTTAATCACATTTTCCGGACAACTTTTTGCAATAACCGGATTGACAATGCTACCCTTGAGAATGACAAAACCGTCATTGGTTCTCTTACCTGTTGCACGACATTTTCTATACTCCATATGTAGTAACGGTTCACCTGCACCTGTTTCGGAAGCTTGCGACAAAAGCGGTTCAAACACCTTGTGCCCAAGAGCGCCCATTACTATTTTTGCATAGTCAATAAATTCCTCAAGTTCGCTTTCAGTCTCCTCCGTAATGTTTCCAGGATTGGGATCGTTGCCGTTTTTCACCTGATAGCGTCCAGCTTCCATTGCAAGGTTACAAAAACGGTTCTCAAGGTAGCTTATCTCCGTCGGTCCGAAAGAATTGTTGGTAGTAGTAAACATAACTGCCTCTGTCCAATCAATTGATTGGTGGGGTTCCTGTATGCGAAGCAGTAGTCCCTTACTGTTCTTTCTGACACCAGCCTGACCAACATAGACAATCTGGTCATAGTTTTCGTCTGTTCCAAAAAGGAAATAAACCCCACTTTGTTGCAGATACTCAATATCCTTACACCTATCCAACGCAGTTCTTGGAATTTTATAAGCGATGCCAGTCCAGTTAGCAAGGGAGCATTTTATCCTGCCGGTCGCTTCGCCATCCATTAGAAATAATTTTATTGTCTTGCTTCGTGCCATGAGCTCCTCCGTCATTCTCCTGGTAGTCTGTTAAGGAATTCAATTCTGATAATCCTTTGACGTTTATATTGTACCATAATAGGTTTCTTTTTTCAATACTTATTCTAAATTATAGGTTAACTTTTGATTTTCGTAGCCTACTGCTATGTTTAAAAGGATTACTAATACTCGTCAAAAACGAAGAAGCCGCCATAAGGCGCTTTAGAAATGCGAAGAAGCCCAGAACTTTGTTCCGGGCTTCTTTGGTAGCTCGCTTCGCGAGCTACTGGTGCCGCTGACCGGACTTGAACCGGTACGCTTTAGGGGCGAGGGATTTTAAGTCCCTTGTGTCTGCCGATTCCACCACAGCGGCGTCACCGCTTTTTATATTATCACAACCGGCGCGAAAAGTCAATCTTTTTCAAAGAAAAAAGGGACTCTCCCGCAGGAAAGTCCCTTAAAATCATTTCAATCCGAAATTATCTCTTTACATGGAAAGCATTGAGTCCCGGATAAACAGCGGAATTGCCGAGCTCTTCCTCGATTCTGAGGAGCTGGTTGTACTTCGCAACACGGTCGGTTCTGCTCGGAGCACCGGTCTTGATCTGTCCGGAGCCGAAAGCAACTGCCAAGTCAGCGATGGTTGTGTCCTCGGTCTCGCCGGAGCGGTGAGAGAGAATGTAGGTGTAGCCAGCGTTCTTAGCCATTCTGATAGCCTGAGCGGTCTCGGTGAGAGAACCGATCTGGTTGACCTTTACGAGGATGGAGTTCGCAACACCCTTCTCGATACCGGTTGCAAGTCTCTCGGAGTTGGTTACAAAGAGGTCGTCGCCGACGAGCTGAACTCTGTCACCAATCTTCTCGGTGAGGAGCTTCCAGCCCTCCCAGTCGTCCTCTGCCATACCGTCCTCGAGGGAGATGATCGGGTACTTGGTGCAGAGCTCTGCCATGTAGTTAGCCATTTCTTCGCTACTGTAGATTCTGCCGGACTTGGGCTGATGGTAGCACTTCTTCTCGTCGTCCCACCACTCGGAGCTTGCAGCGTCGATAGCGATGAAGAAGTCCTTGCCGGGCTCGTATCCGCAAGCCTTGATAGCTTCGCAGATAGCTTCGATAGCATCCTCTTCGGAAGCGAGGTTGGGAGCATAGCCGCCCTCGTCGCCTACGCCTGCGGCAGGAGTGCCGTTGTTCTTCAACGTGGTCTTGAGCATATGGAAGACTTCGGAGCATCTTCTCAAGCACTCTCTGAAGCTCGGAGCGCTTACAGGCATAATCATGAATTCCTGGAAGTCAACGTTGTTGGAAGCATGTGCGCCGCCGTTCAGGATGTTCATCATAGGAACAGGGAGAATGTTGGCATCAACACCACCGACATAGCGGTAAAGCGGGATTCCGCAGGAAGCGGCAGCAGCCTTAGCGGTAGCCAAAGAAACTGCGAGGATTGCGTTTGCACCGAGGTTGCCCTTGTTCGGGGTTCCGTCAGCCTTGATCATAGCCATATCAACAGCTTCCTGATCGAGAGCGTCGAGACCAACGACAGCCTTTGCGATTTCGTTGTCAACATGAGCAACAGCCTTGGTAACGCCCTTGCCCTCATAACGGCTCTTGTCGCCGTCACGAAGCTCAACAGCCTCATGCACGCCGGTAGATGCTCCCGAAGGAACAGCCGCACGAGCGGTGATACCATTTTCAAGTGTTACTTCAGCCTCAACGGTAGGATTTCCACGAGAGTCGATAATTTCACGACCGTGAACCTTAACGATTGACGTTTTCATAGTAAATCTATCCTTTCTTTTCGAATACGGTAACCGTATCGTAATTTCATACGTCCATATTATACCACGCTTTTCCCGAGTTGTAAACCTCGTTTTTGCGAAATGTTTGTGAAATGGTAAAAAAAAAGCCGGCATCCATTCGGATGCCGGTTTAATAGGTTCATTCCCCACTATGTTTGTGCATTGCCGTAGTAACCACTAAGCTACTGTATCATTACTTCTGATAACACCATGTTATTTTCGAACCGCTTACAGTCCATGTAGCATTCGTTGACCACGCATAATCAAAATCTGTTGATTTACCCTTATTACCAAGATTTTGAATCCATGTCCTCAGTTTCACTTCCATATTAGTACTACGCAAACGATCGCCAACTATAGAAACAGGATACGGTGCAACCTGAATCAAGTACATTGTATTTTTCTGGCTTAGTTTTAGAGTGAAGCTCTTGTTGTACTCCCAAGTATAGAACTGGTAGCACATTTTACCACTGCTGTTCTTGTATTGAACGCTGATTGCATAAGCTCCATACATATTAGCCGTCGACGTTCCACATGCATCATTGGTGTACGAAATCTTACCTTTCGATTGTGTGAAAGTGAGCTTGCCAGATGTACTATTGTCAGTTTCTACATAGAACTTGACGGTTTTACATGAGTTTCCTTTAACCAAAGAACACACATTCGCAGCAAACGCCGACGAAGTCATCGTGACGCACAACACGACTACCAAAAGTAACGAAACGAGCTTTTTTAGTTTTTTCATGATATTTCCTCCTAAAATTTATTTGTACGGAGGAAATCAATAAAAAATCCCCCATACACTATTCTGTGTCGGAGGTTAATGGGTAAAAGCGTTTACCCCCCTGGATTTTTCATCCAGTTAAGGCAATCACTCAAGTCGCCTTATTTACAATATCATTATATCACCGCGTTTCCACATTGTCAATAGCTTTTGAAGATATTTTTCATATTTTTTGTATGCTGTACAGGCTTTTATAAGATGAAAATAAAGTTGCACCTGAAAGTGCTTATAAAGGGTTCTCTCTTGACATAATAGCGCAAATCGGTTATAATATAATTAGAATCTTGATGCGAAATGCTATGGGAGGCGAAAAAATGATTACTCGTTCGTCTGCGGAAATCCGCCAGAACTATGATGAAATCGCAGATATTTGCAAGAAGACTTCTGCGCCGGTTATCCTCACCAATAACGGAGAAGAGGAATTAGTCATCATGGATTATGATTCATACCGCCGTAAAAAAATGCAGGAGCTTCGCCGGGAGCTCGAAGAAGTCGAGGAAGCGAGAAAACGTGGGAGCAAGGACTACACCATTGAGGAAGTAGATGCTATGCTTAAAAAAGTGATAGAAGAGGCTTAAGATGGCGGAACAGAAGACGTACACTGTAAATATTACGGAAAAAGCAGAAAGCATGCTGGAAGAACATATCCGTTTCATCGCAAAAGTCAATAAGGAAGCGGCGCATGCAAAAAGAAAAGACATTATGAATGCAATTCGCTCTTTAAAGCAGATGCCACAACGGTTTCCATATATCAACGATGGTTCTGTTGAGTATGACAAGTATCACAAGATGTTTGTTCCCAAGTGGTATATTGTTATTTATCAGATTATAGGTGATACCGTTTACATAGAATACATCATCGACTGCCGTCAGGATTACGGTTGGTTGTTGCAATAATTATTAAATCCCCACTAAGCGCAAGAGCACTTGGCGGGGATTATATTATTTCTCGTATGCCCCACCCTTAACATTCATCATATACAGTCTTGCTCCCGCTTCTTCCGAGGTGTTATAGTCGAGCCCGAGGTCAGCGGCGACTATTCTTGCGAGGTCGGAGAAGAGCTTGCAAGTGTTGATGAGGCTTGTCCAGATGCGGGCGGGGTCGGCGGTGGTGTAGGTTTTCAGGTACTTTCCATAGATGCTGTCGGGGAGATACTTTTTGAAGTACTTCCCCATTTTGCCGGTCGAGACGGAGAAGTCGGAGATGGTGCCGATGTACCAACTGACGATTTTATTGAGCTGTGGGCGGAGGGTCTCCTCAAACATCGACTTTGCATAGGGGATTTCTTCGCGCTTCAAGCCCTTGGCGACGTTATTCAGGCACCACCAGAACTCGTTACAGCAGGCGGAAAATTCGGCTTGCGTGGGTCTATGGACCATGTAGCACTCGTTGTCGAGGTTATCTTCTAAGTGCCCTTCCCTGTCGAAGAGAACCTTCATCGGCTCATTGCCCCAGTCGGGCATGGCGGTCGTGATCGTCAGGTCGAGGCGCACGCCGTCCTCGAAAATCGAAAGATAGGTAAACTTCTCGGTAGTCTCGAGCGTCAGCCCCGGATTATCCAGAAGATCGGGCATCTGCATTATGAGGACTTTGCCGAAAGCTCTCTCGATAAAGCAGGGGTTGTTGAAATACGGCGACAAATCTTTGACGAGAAACGCAACGTCGTAATCCTGATAGACATCACTTGGTCTCGAAGGGTCCGCCCTCGAGCCGCTGAGGACAGCCGCACGGACATTCGAATCTCTCTTGGCAGTGTCGGTAATAAGCTTTAACATTTCCACGGTTGAACGCATAAAATACCCCTCCTTGTGCTTTGTTAAGATAATTATAGCACAAAGAGGGCATAAATGCAATAAGTAGGGGCGGATATTATCCGCCCGTTATTTCGTTGCAATGAAGGTTTAAATTATATCATCCGAACCGTTGCTGTTACCGGAGCCGCTGTCGGAATTTGAGCTGTTGCCGTTGCCGAAGCCGAAGTTTCCGAAGATGTCGCCCCAAGGTGATGTCGAACTGCCCGACTGACCGTTAGAGCCGGAATTTGAGTCGGAGTTGGAATTCGAATCGGAATCGGTACTCGAGTCGGCGGTGGATGAATCAGGAAGCGCAGATTGAACTGTCGAACCGACGGTTACGACAATTACTCTCGTCTCACCGTCTCTGTAAACCTCAAGAACGAGCTCGTCGCCGACTTCGAGGGATGCAACATAGCTTGAAAGCGAGCTTGCGCCGGTGACTTCGGTGTCGTCAGCCTTCAGGATGATGTCGCCGACCTCAAGACCCGCTTCGTCGGCAGGTGCACCTTCGGTCACGCTGTAGACAACTGCTCCGGAGGTGATGCCGGTGCTGTAGTAAACGCTGGTGGTCACGTCGGTGACGGTAACGCCGATATAGCTCTTCTCATAGGTACCGGTCTCGATGATGCTGTAGACTATCTCCTTGACGGTGTTAATCGGGATTGCAAAGCCGATGTTGTCGATTGACGCCTCGGAAGAGGAACTGCTCGAATACTTCGCGTTGGTGATGCCAATCACTTCGCCGTACATGTTGAAGAGTGCGCCGCCCGAGTTACCGGAGTTGATGGCACAGTCGGTCTGGATGAGCTCCATGGTGGTTCCGGTGGAAAGTGTTACCGAGCGGTCAAGGGCACTGACTATTCCCGCAGTGAGAGAGAATGTGAGCTCGCCCAAGGGGTTGCCGATTGCGACGACCGAGTCGCCGACATTGAGGGCGTCGGAGTCGCCGAGAGTTACGGTGCTGAGGTCTTCAGCTTCAATCTTCAAGACCGCGATATCGTTACTTTCGTCATAGCCGACAAGGGTTGCCGAATAGCTTTCGCCGTTATAGAGGCTGACGGTTATCGAATCGGAATCCTCAACGACATGGTAGTTTGTGAGGATATAGCCGTCGGAAGAGATTATGAATCCCGAGCCGGAAGCCGCCGAAGTGGTCGTATAGTCGAAATAGTTGGTGGCAATCGAGGTTGTGATACCGACGGTGGCGTTGACGTTATTTGCGTAGACCTCCGCCGCTGTCATCTCCTCGCCCGCCTCAACCTCGTTGAGAACAACCTCCGAGCTATGACTGCTCGTGTTGATGACCGTTGCCGAAGAAGTGTTGGTGGAGCTCGAGGATGTCGGAATCACTGAGCCGTCGGAGGTGACAAGAGCCGTCACGGATGCGCCGATTCCTCCGCCCAAGATTGCGCAGACGAGTGCCAATGCAATCATCGCTCCCCAAGGGGTTCTATTCGATTTCTCCTTCTTCTGCTTCTTTTGCTTCTTCTGAGTCGGCTGTTCGTAGACGACATATTCCGCCTTCGGCTGAGAATTGCTCTGCCACTGATAGGTGTAGTCGCCCTGATATGCCGACTGCTGAGTTGCGCCGGTATTCTCGGTGCTTTCAGCATTTTCGTTCACAGATTCGCCGGTTACTTCATTAATATTATCATTGTAGTTATCCATAATGATTTTTCTCCTTTACTTGTACTGTGAGCATATTGTAAAACTCCAATATTAAAAGTAAAGGTGCATTTCATTAATAATTGATAAACACTTTTTGACGGGATGGTGAAAAAGCAGTGACTTAGACCGTCAATACACTGCCTTCTGTCTCAAGAAGTATTAAAATATCCTCTTCTTCGCCGGTTTCCGTGTTGACATAGACGAGGACGGTTTTGCCGTCGGTGGACCGGCATCTGTACTCATAGCAGAGCTTCTCCTCGACGCTGTCGGAGGGGATTACCGCCATGCCGGAGCCGGTCACGGTCAGCATCGGCGAGAGATTAGACTGACATTCGGTTTCCGAGAGAGTCGGCTCCAGAAGTTCGCGTTCGACGTGATTCATAAGAAATCCCCTTGCGTCATAGCCGATAATCTCGCCGTCATCGAGGGCAACGGCAACTTTGATGAGGTCGGTATAGCAGGTCACGCCGTCCTCAGAATAGGCAAAGTTCACCGTGCAGACGCCGTTATAGGTCTCGTAGTAGGTTTTGGTCATGTCCTCTATCCCGAGATTCTCAAGATAGGTCTGCGCCGCTTCGACTGCCTCGTCGGCGCTGAGATTGCTCGTCTTCACTTCCTGACGTTTCAGCATATAGCAGACGTAGCCGCCGTTTTTCGTAACCGAGCAGGTGACGCAGTTTGCTGTGAATCTGTACGACGGCATCGTGCCCTCTTCGGAATACTCGGCGGTCTTCATCCGGTAGGCTTCGAGACCGCAGTATGAAGCGGCAATCTCCCGGGCTTCATCCTCAGTGACTTCTTCAGCGTTCTCTAACATCTCTGAAGTCTTCTCCAAAATATGGTCGGAGAAGGGTCCGTCATAGATGAGCTTCGGGGTGTTCTCGAAGCCCTCTTCGACCGTCGAGAGCCCGTCCGCCAAAAACGACTCGCCGCCGTCCTCAAGCTCACTGAAGAGCTCGGTTATGGTCTTGTCGTTCGAAAGAAGCTTCGACTTGAGGCTCCACAGTTCACCTGCGAAAGCTTCGGCATTGTCGCAAAGGGTGCTCATCGTCTGGTAATCCTCATAAGAAGGCGTGGTGCCGTCCGCCGCAGTCGCCGACATGGCATAGGCATAGTTTCCTATCTGCGAGAGGAATTTCTCGGTCTTCTCGAGGTTCGAGGTCGCCACTGGGAGCTTCGTGAGTGCATTCTTGGCGTTCGACGCCTCGCTCAGAAGCTCGCTCGAAAGCTTCTGCATCATCTGCGGAGAAGAGGCATAGAGCCCCTTCGTGAGGGTCGCCGAAATCTTGTCGGCACTCTGCGCCAGCTCCTCGACCGCCTCCTGATACCCGTACTCAATCGAGCTCTCCGCCCGGGAAAGCCTGCACATATACACAATATCCGCCGCCGCAAGGACAGCGATTATAGCCGCCGAAAAAGAAATAATCCGCACCAGCGTGCGCCGTGAAATAATGGTTTTCAAAGTAATCATCCTTTCTTGCTTTTTCTTAGGATTTCACAATGTGGGAGGATTACACTTGGAAATACGCGGAAACCACGCGAAAATCGCGCAAAGAAAAATCCCCACCGTGTGGTGGGGATTCTTTCTCTTCTGTAAGCGTATGCCGTGGAGGGCATTTCTTAATCTTTTGGATGGAAAGACTCTTGACGGAACCGTCTCAAACAGAAGCTGATATTTGAAGAAAACGGACTATCAATTATCTTCTCTTAGAAGCTACAACTGCGAAGCCTGCGATTGCCATCGGAACGAGTGTGAGAACTGCGCCGGTAGTCGGGTTAGTCTCGGTTACTTCCTCAGCGTCGTTGTCGTCAACATCGAGCTCGTCGTCTTCGGTCTCGGTGTTGGTGTCCTCAGCGGGCTCATCAACATCGACGGTCTCGGTGACGACTGTTCCGACAGGAACGAGAACCCTGACACTGGTGATATTGTAGGAAGCAGAGGTGTTGGAGATGAGTACATAAGAGCTCAAATCAGCAAGACCTGCATCAGACAAAGCCGCATAAACGGTTGCACCATCATAGGTAACGGTAGTGCCATCATCGGAAGTGTAAGCTACCAAACCGTCTTCATCATTAACAGTAGTTCCGTGAGCTGAAAGTGCAACATAGTTGCTGTCATCCTTGCCAAGCAAGAACTTCTCGTATATAGAGCCAGAAACATAGTCAATCAATGTCTCGGTGTCTCTTGTTACCTGAAGAATAGCGCCCTCAGTATTCAAAGCCGCCGCAAGGGTGGAATCGCCGATAGTAACCTTGTTCCAGTTGCCAGACGCAATAGTCGTGTCGTATACAAATGCCTCAACATAGTCAACGCCGTCAACAGTTACAGTAGTAGCCTCAGCATCATCAGTGCCGATGTATTCCTTGCAAACTGTGCAATAGCCGTTAGAGTCGACAGTATGCGGAACGCAAAGGAAATGACCATTTATAATGAAAGCATGGTAATCTTCATTAACATAGATAGCACCAGTCATGCGGGTGGAAGTGGAAGTTGCAGTATCGCCTACAACAACCTTAGTAACAGAAGCATAAGCTCCCACGCCTGCATCGTCTGCCCACCAGTTAAGAATGATGTTGTCGCCACTCGGGTCGGTAACACCAGCCGCAACGAATGCTTCATAGATTGTAGTCAGCGGAACCTTAAAATAACCGTCCTCAGCACTAAGGACGAATATATCGTTATACTCAGTGCCATAACCTATGACATTAACCCAGTCACCACTACCATCACTAGCCCACATGCAAAGCCCACAAGGTCCATAACCAGCATAGGTGCTGTCTGCGGCATCATAGGTATAGTAAATGTAAAGATACTGAGTTGAGCTCGTGAAATCTACGCCGGAAGCGTTGAGACACTCAAGAGTTCCACTGAGCCCGTCACTCGAATCTTCCGCCTCTTCAGCTATTATCGTATAATCTTCCACATAATCAAAGCTCGGAACTATAACAGAAATATTTGTGATAGTATAAGAAGCATCGGTATTAGTGATAACTTGCGCAGATCCGCCGCTATTGCAATGAGAGTAAACTACGCTTGCATCATATGCAACATAAATACCGGTATCAAAAGTGTAAGCTACGTTAGTGTTGCTATCGCTTCCGGAATAGTTAGCGGTAGTACCATAAACTGCGCCACTACCCCAGTAACTGTCTACGAAAACTATGTTTTCATAAGTACAACTTGATACTTCATTGCTTCTTGTTATCAGAACGAGTGCTCCATCAGTCTGGAGCGCAGAAAGATAACTATCAGAACTGCTCAGGGAATAAGACCCCCAGCCACTGGCTGCTATAGAGCAATCCTCGCTAAAGAGAACCTCATAAGTTGTGCCATTAACCTCTACGGTATCAGCCGCGAATACTCCGACCGGCAGAACAGAGATAACCATCAGTGCGCTAATCATAACGCATAACAGTTTTTTAAGCATAAAAATTTCCTCCTCAAAAATGTCTTTTCGACCGTCCAAGGAGGATTAAATATAGAAAAAGCCTCCAAAGCACGAATCGTGTCCGGAGGTTGTAATTGGGCGCCCAAAAACGAGTACCCCCCCGCTGAGTTCTCACTCAGTTAGAAACGCAGAATATTTGCGTCCTAAATACGTTTATATAGTAGCATTTTTTGACCCGAATTGCAAGAGGAAATTCATACACTTTTTCGATTTGTTGAAACTGCACAAAATTTGGAGAGGGATTTGTGCAGTTTCAACAAAGTAAATTCTTTCTCAATACGGACTGTCAGATTCAGCCTCGGCTTTCCTGACGGCTTCTTCAAGGGTCATGCCGGCGAAGTTCTGGGCGCCGAGGTATCTGCCCGATTTCTTGTCGTCGACAAACACGCCGACAACCGCACCGGGGATGGCGCTTTCGGGGGCGTTCGGGGCATGAGGTCCGCCGAGGTCGGTGCGGCACCAACCGGGGTCTGTAAGATTAATCATGACGTCGGTGCCGTTGAGCTTCGAGCCTAGGTCAATCGTGACCTTGTCAAGAGCCGCCTTGCTTGCGGAATAGCCCGCCTGCTCCGGCTCGAGACGGATGCCGCTTGTGGTGTTGAGGATGCGCCCGAAGCCGCGCTCTATCATCTTCGGGAGGAAGTGATAGCAAATCATCATCGGCGAGACGGTGTTGATAAGAAAGCTTTCGGTATAGTCGGACACCGGCGTTTTATAGTAGTCGGTTCTGTAGGCAATCTGAAGTCCGGCGTTGTTGAGAATCAGGTCGACCGGCGTGCCGCGCCCGTCGATTTCACGGAGCATTGCCTCGACTTCCTCCGGCTTTGAAAGCTCCGCCGAGACGGCATATGCCTCCACTCCAAGAGCTCTGACCTCGGAAAGCAAGCTCTCGGTGTGCTCCGGCTTCCTGCTGTGAAGAATGAGGTTGCAACCCTGCTCGGCTAAGAACAGCGACACCAGCCTGCCGATTCCCCTGCTCGAGCCTGTCACAAGCGCCCAGCGATTTTTAACGTTTACCATGTGAGTTCTCCCTTCTGACGGAAAAGTATAGTTGATAGATTCAGTATAGCATATTTGGGTGGAGGGTGCAAGAGGTTAAAAGTTTCGGATAATATAAGTCGGAAACTTTTGAATTTTAGAAAGTTTCAGACTTGTAGGTCAGAAACTCTTGACTTTTTTTGAAATTCGGGATATAATATAAATAGAAATCTATGTAGAAACCGAGGAGGTGCAGTATGTCCGAGCTTATAAATCGTCCCGAATATCTTGAACAGTTAATCGAGAACAAAGATGTCGATCTGGTCAAAATCGTCACCGGAATACGAAGATGCGGGAAATCATCGCTATTAGACCTGTTCCATGAATATCTTTCCGACAGTGGAGTAAAAAATGAAAATATAATCCATATGAATCTGGAATCGCTGAAATATCGAGACCTTACGGATTATCTGTCGTTCTACGACTATGTGAGCGGCAAAATCCCGAAAGACGGAAAAACCTATCTCATATTCGACGAATTACAGAATGTCCGGCACTGGGAGAAGGCGATTGAGTCGTTCAGACTCGACTTCGACGTGGATATCTATATCACCGGTTCCAATGCCTATCTTCTGTCCGCAGAATTTTCGACTCTGCTTTCCGGCAGATATGTCGAAATCCGCATGCTTCCGCTGTCGTTCAAGGAATTTCTGACTTTCTACGAATTTGAACCGAGTGTCAGCATCGAGGAAAAATTTCAGCAGTACCTCAAATTCGGCGGCATGCCGATTCTCCGGGAATACAAATTCAACGAAGCAAGGAGCAATCAGGCTCTGGAGGGAATCTACTCAACGGTAATACTTCGGGATATTCTCCAGAGAAACAATCAGGCAGACCAGGAAACGCTTCAGAAAATCATGCTGTTCCTCTGCTCGAATATCGGAAGCGTCACCTCTCCCAACAAAATTGGAAATGTATTGTCGTCAGAGGGGAGCATTCAGTCGGGCAGAGACAAAAATATCGCCGGAAAAACCGTCGAAAAGTACATCTCAATGCTCCGGAACGCCTTTGTGTTCTATTCTATCGGTCGGTACGACGTAAAGGGCAAACAGCTTCTCAAAACCTTAGGCAAGAACTATATTATAGACATGGGCTTCCGCAATATGCTTCTCGGCTATCGTGATGCAGACAGAGGGCACATAATCGAAAATATCGTATTCTTTGAGCTTTTGCGACGTGATTATCGCGTTTATATCGGCAAAGTCGGAGAGACGGAAATTGATTTTGTTGCGGAAAAGCCGAACGACAAGCTTTATATTCAGGTGACGGAGAGCATGCAATCGCCTGAAACCCGTGAGCGAGAACTCAGACCTCTTCGGATGATTCCCGACAACTACGAAAAAATCGTGCTGTCGATGGACAGAAGCTATATTAACTCATATGATGGTATCAAATCTCTGTATCTTATTGACTGGTTGTTGGCTTAAAGCCCCCACAATTTAAAATTACCCATTGCAAACTCATTCGAAATAGTGTATAATGGTACTCGTAAGTTTACTGTGGAACTACAGTAGGTTTTACTTACTGTCCCACTAATTATAAACGGAGGTAATAATAATGCTCGTATCTGCAAAGGACATGCTGAACAAGGCTCGCGACGGTCATTACGGCGTCGGTCAGTTCAACATCAACAATCTTGAATGGACAAAGGCTGTACTCCAGACGGCTGAGGAGCTCAAGGCTCCCGTTATTCTCGGTGTTTCCGAGGGTGCCGGAAAGTATATGTGCGGCTACACCACCATCGTCGGAATGGTAAAGGGAATGATTAACGAACTCGGAATCACTGTTCCGGTTGCTCTTCACCTCGACCACGGCACTTTTGAGGGTGCAAAGAAGTGCATCAACGCCGGATTCAGCTCTATCATGTTCGACGGCTCGCACTATCCTATCGAAGAAAACCTGAAGCTCACCACCGCTCTTGTCAACACCTGCGACATTCTGGGAATTTCCCTCGAGGCTGAGGTTGGTGCTATCGGCGGCGAAGAGGACGGCGTTGTTGCTATGGGCGAATGTGCTGACCCCGCAGAGTGCAAGATGATTGCAGACCTCGGCGTTACAATGCTCGCCGCCGGCATCGGCAACATCCACGGCAAGTATCCCGAGAACTGGCCCGGACTTTCATTCTCCACTCTTGAAGCCATCAAGGCGGCTGTCGGTGACATGCCTCTCGTTCTCCACGGCGGCACCGGAATCCCGGCTGAGCAGGTCAAGAAGGCTATCTCCCTCGGCGTTGCAAAGATCAACGTAAACACCGAGTGCCAGATTGCATTCACTGCTAAGGTCCGTGAGTACATCGAAGAAGGCAAGGATCTCACCGGCAAGGGCTTCGACCCGAGAAAGGTCTTGGCTCCCGGCGTAGAAGCAATCAAGGACACCGTCAGAGAAAAGATGGACATGTTCGGTTGCATCGGCAAGGCTTGATAATCCGTTTCACAGAAAAAAATACCGGTTTGGAATTTCCAAACCGGTTATTTTTTTATTCTTATTCCGCCGCCAAAATTTCTTTCAGGAATTCGTAAGCCGTCTCGCCCATTTCGGCATAGCCGGCGTCGTTCGGGTGAAGATAGTCGTTCCAGACGGAGACGTAGTCGTCAAGAAGCTTCGAGGTGTTGTCGGGGTCTTGCAAAGCTAAATCAAAGTCGATATAGCCGTCGAACTTCGACTTGCTCGAGCGGATGTACTCGTTCAGAGCAACCCTCGTCTCGTCGTGGAGTTCACTGTAGTATGAGCTTCCCTCAATCGGGGTTAAAGTTCCCGCATAAATCAGGATATCGTTCTCGTGGCAAAGCTCAATCAGCTCTTCATAAGCGTCAATGATGCTTTCTGACAAATCTTCGGATTCATATCCTATATCGTTGATGCCGATTAGGAGAATGCAATATCTCTCGCCCGAGGTGTCGGCAAGAACGTCGATAACGTCACGCTGGAATCTGTCGACGAGTGCGTCGCCCAAGCCTCCGAAGACCGCATTGCCGCCGATGCCCTTGTTGACGACCGCAACGTTTCCGACACTGTCGTCAGCCGCTAAGAGCTCCATAAGGGTGTCGGGATAACGGCAATAGCCGTTATTTGTTGAGCTTGCGCCGTCGGTGATGGAGTCGCCGATACAGACAACCGTCTTGGTGCCCGATTCAGCCCAAGTCTCAACGCTTTCGATGTAGTAGGTCGAGGTCATAACCGATGCGCCGGTGAGGGTCTCATCCGAAACATGGTCGCCTTCGACAATCCATGTCGAGCATCTTGCCGCAGTGTGGCAGGTGATTGTTCCGCCGACATAGTCGCCGAACTTGATTGTGATTGCGAGGCAATCGAGCGCTTCGAAGCTGAAATCAACTTCATCCGAGGCTATCTTCTCCCCGCCCGAAAGGTCGACGCTCTCCGAGCCGCCGTTGAAGGTGATGACGGTATCGGTCGAGGTGTCGATGGTTGATGATGAGCTGTCGACAAGATGGGCGATATGCACGGATTCGATATTGAGCGGAATGTCGCCGTACTCATTCGAAAGGGTGATTCTTATCTTGTCGCCGCCGATGGAAACTCTGACCTGCTGGCGGCAGGTGTTCTGCTTGAGGGTCGGGCTCGTCGGCGTTTCGTCAACGCTCGCCGTGAGCATTGCGGTTCCCCATGTGGTGAACCAACCGTCCGCTTCGACGATGTCGGCACCGACTTCTTTGCCGCAGGACGTCGCTCCGATAAGAAGCATCGCCGCCAAGATAAGGCTCATGAGCCTTTTTGCTATGGATTTGAACATTTACAAAACTCCTTTACGATATAAAGTCCTTGAGATAATTATAAACTGTGGTTCCGACATAGGCATAGCCGTCGTGGTTGAAGTGGAGATAGTCGTTCCAGACGGAGACATAGCTTGAATCCATCTTTGAGGAATCTTCTTCCGACGCAACCGCCGAGGACAAATCAATGTAGCCGTCGAATGCGGAATCCTCGGACATGATATACTCGTTCACCTCGAGGCGAATCTGCTCGTGGAGCTCGGAATAATATGTATTGCCGTTAAAGGGAGTGATGGTGCAACCGATGACGGTTATCCCCGCCTCGTGGCACTGCTCTATAAGGCTCTCATATCCCGCAATTATATCTTCGGAAATATCCGAAGTCGCCGCTCCGATATCGTTTACGCCCATGAAGACGATGCAGTATTTTACGCCCTCGATATCAAGGATATCTCTTTCAAGTCTGCCCATGCCGGTGGAGTTGTCGGTTGTGCCGAGGAACATCGTTCCTCCGACGCCCATGTTGATGACGGAATAAGTGTTAAGCTCCGAGTCGTCCTGCAAAAGCTCCATAAGTGTATCGGTGTATCTTGCGAATGAGTTGTCCGTGATGCTTGCGCCGTCGGTGAGGGAGTCGCCGAGGCATACGATTGCCGCACAGTCCGGGTCTGCCATCACATCCATAACCGCAAGGAAGTACCACATCGAATAGGTCGAGGCTTCCGACCAGTCGTTATCGCTTGCATGCGAGCCGGTGATAATCCAGTTGGTGCAACGGGATGCTCTGTGAAGGGTGATTGTCGAGGGCATCGAGCTTATCTCCATAGAGACGGCGATGTCGTCGAGGGCGGAATAGCTGAACTCAACCGAATCCGTGACTATGGTCTCGCCTGCCGGCACTGTGATGGTCGTACTGCCCTCATAGGTGACAGCGACCGAGCTGTCGGTGTCGATTTCGTAGCCCGACGGGTCGAGGAGCATTGCGATTTCCATGCTGTCAATTACGAGATCAGTGCTTCCGTACTCGTTCGAAAGCGTGAACCGAAGCTCGCTTCCCGATACAGAAGGTCTTATCTGCTGGCGGATGGTGACGGTCTCGCCGCTTGTCGCTTCGCTCGGGATTGTGTCCGAAGACCAGACGGTCTGCATGGATGTTCCCCAAGCCGCAAGCCAAGCCTCGGCTTCTGTTGCTTCTTCGTTGATTTCTTCTGTTTCTGTCATATCTTCCTCTTCCTTTGTCACTTCGGTGTCGCTTTCAGTGCTCCCGCATGCTGTCAGCATTGTAAACGCCAGCACAAGAGCCATCAAACGGCATAATTTCTTTGACATAATATAATCGTTCCTTTCAGTTTGAAGCTTTGCTTCATGTAAAGATAATTGTATCACATTGTGAGGAAAAAGTAAACACCGAATTAATAGCAAAACACCACACATTTCTGTGCGGTGCTTGCTCTTCAAATATCAGCCTCTGCTGTAATCATGTTAGCGACCAGAAGCTCAGCAGTGAGTTATAGGCTTCCTCCGCCATTCTCTTGTGTCCCGCATCTCCCGGATGGAGATAGTCGGCGGTGGAACCGTTGTATTCGTCCGCCATCTGGGCGGAATCCTCTTCACTGGCGATTGCTCCGCCGAAGTCAATCACTCCGTCAAAGCCGCTGTCTTCCGACATGAGGAATTCATTCACGGCGGTTCTTATCTTTTCGTGGAGCTCAGAATAGTAGAAGTTGCCCTTGACGGGGGTAAGAGTTCCGGCATAAACCTTCAAGCCCGCCGCGTGGCACTGGGAGATAATCTCCTTGTAGCACTCTATCATCTCGTCGGAGATGTCCGCCTGTGCGGTTCCGACATCGTTTATACCTATTAAAAGTATTACATATCTTACGCCCGAAACCTCAAGGACGTCTCTCGTCAGACGGTTTACGGCGGAATCGGAATTTTCGCCGGTTATCATGTTGCCCGAGATGCCCATATTGACGACGGAAATGTTCTCGGTGAGGGGATTTGAATTGAGCATATATGCGAGCTGATCGCACCAAGATTGGTACTGATTATAGGTCGAGCATGCGCCGTCGGTTATCGAGTCGCCGAGGCAGACAACAGCCTTGGTTCCCGCCTCACTCCAGACATCGAGCCTTGTTATATAGTACCAACTGCTCATAACCTTGACCGCCGAGAAGCTTTCGTCCGAAACGCAGTTGCCCTCGGTTACCCATGTCGAGTGGTTGGAGAGCTTGTGGCAGGTGACGACCCCGCCGGTATAGTCGCCGAGCTTGATTGAAATAGCAATTTCCTCGAGGGCTTCGACATCGAAGCTTACCTCATCGCAGGTGATAGTCTCCCCCGCTTCGACTGTGACGCTTTCGGAGCCGTTGAACGTCAGAACAGTGTCTGTAGAAGTGTCAATAGTATCGCTTCCCGAAGACTGAAGCTTGGCGATATGCACGCTTTCAAAGATGACGGGAATCGTGCCGTATTCATTCGAGAGAGTTATCGTTATGGTGTCGCCGGAAATGCTCGGGCGGATGATCTCACGGACGGTGTTGCCCTTGAGTCCCGGGTTCGAGGGGATAACGTCGACATCCGAAGCTTCGGGAGCCGCCGCCCACGCCGTGACCCAGCCGTCTTCGTCGGGAAGGACAACCTCGGTTTCACCGCAAGCTGAAAACGCCGCCAATACCACTGTCAGGCACACAATTACCGACAAAATTCTTCTTAGTTTATGCACAAAAAGTCCTCCCTCGGAGATAATCATAAAAGAATTATACCATTATTTTCGCCGAATGTAAAGTGGAGCGACGAAGAAAAGTCGTCCTGAACATAAAGAAAAATTTTTTTGAAATTTGGGGTTGACAATTCGGAAGGTCGGTGCTATAATATAGAAGCTGTCCACGAGATGGTCGCTTCGCTCCCATCTCGGCAAGTAAACATGCTGGCGCATGTTTCTTGCGAGTTCAGGTGAATCTCGTGAAAAATCCTCTTGACAGCTTAACATATATGCGGCAGTGCTGGAATAGGCAGACAGGCACGTTTGAGGTGCGTGTGTCATAGACGTGTGGGTTCAAGTCCCACTTGCCGCACCAGTTATGAAATCCCTGAGCAAAAGCTCGGGGATTTTTCTTGCTATTCAATCCGCTTTATGTTATACTGTTTCTTATGGAGGTACTTGACATGAAAAGATTTATTTCAGCACTACTGATTTTGACTATTGCTCTCAGCTTCTGTGGGTGTGCGAGTGAGGCTACCGAGGAGGTTTACACTTCCGACGCCGCGGTTACTTCCGCTCCGGAGGTTACGACTGAGGAAGCGACAACCACCACTGTGGAGACCACCACCGAAGAAGTGACGACCACCACGGAGGCAACTACGGAAGCGACAACAGAGGCGACCACCGTTGCGACCGAAGTCATGACCACGGCGATTGTCACTACTGAGGAAGTCACCACGGCGGCTTTCACGGTCGAAGAAGCTAACCTGACTTTATATGCAAAAGCGGCGGTAAACGTCCGCTCGGGACCGTCTGTCGACTATGACCGAATCGGGCACCTCGACCAAGGCGAAGAGGTCACCGCCACGGGTATCGCCTCGACGGGATGGTATCAAATTGAATACAAGGGCACCGTGGGGTATGTCTCGAACAACTATCTCGTAGATGAGAAGCCGACCGTCACCACGACCGCCACTACCACCGCAACGACTGCGGCAACCACTGCCGCCACCACTGCGTCTACAACCGCAACAACCGCGACGACTGCGACCGCCACATCAACCAAGGCTCACGTCGACGCCATCATCGATATCGACGGCGACGATCTGATTGAGGCTATGGGCGTGGGATGGAACCTCGGCAATTCGTTCGACTCTCAGGGCTCTTCGGAAACGTCATGGGGCAACCCGAAGACAACCGAGGCAATGATTGACACCATCAGTGACCTCGGCTTCAACACAATTCGTATCCCCGTCTCATGGAGCTATCATTGCGACGATGACTACAACATCGACGAAAAGTGGCTTGCAAGAGTTCAGGAGGTCGTCGACTGGGCGCTCGAGAACGACATGTATGTCATCATCAACTCCCACCACGACAACGACGTCTATAATCCCACCAACCACGACCAGGCGGTCGAATACATAACAAAGATATGGACTCAGGTCGCCGAATACTTCAAGGACTATGATGAGCACCTCATCTTCGAGCCGATGAACGAGCCGAGACTTGCGGGCACCAATTATGAGTGGAACTATGTAAGTTCAAGTTCAGAATGTAAAGCAGCTATGGAGACAATCAATGACTGCAATCAAGCGTTTGTCAATGTTGTCCGTGCCTCTGGCGGAAATAACGCATCAAGATATCTAATGCTTTCAACTTATGCCGCAAAGACCGACGCCGCCTGCTCCTCGCAGTTCGAATTGCCGGACGACACCGTCTCGGACAGACTGCTTCTGACGGTTCATATCTATGACCCGTATATGTTCTGCTACAACACAAGTACTGACTACACTGTGTTTGACAGTTCAGCAAAAAGTGAAATTGACAGCCTTATCCGCAAGCTCTACAACAAGTTCGTCAAGAACGGCGTATATGTCGTTATAGGCGAGTGCGGTTGCTTCTACAAAGAAAACGACAGCGAGAGATACGAATGGGCAAAATATCTCGTCTCAACCGCTAAGAAATACGATATGATGTGCATCGCTTGGGATAATAACTGCATTGCAAATGGCGAGCTATTCGGAATTTTCAACCGCCGGACTCTCGAAATTTATGACATAAGCCTCGAATACTATCAGGGCTGGATTGACGGGCTGAAATAATCCTCACATAAAGCAAACCCACTCGGAATAGTCCGGGTGGGTCTTTTTTATGTCCTGAATGGCTCAGGAGAGTGACACAACATATTTTGTGATATCGTCAATGCCGGCGAGGATTTCGTAATACTCCTCTTCCGATTCGATAATGCCTCCGTTAATCAAATCCTGAATGTTTCTTTCATACTCCCATTCGCCGATGGAGTGGACAAGATTATACTTATACTCGTTGTAGCTTATGCCGTTTACGGCTGTATCATGAAGATACTGCTCGAGCCAGCTTTGCCTGAATTCGGACAGAAGCTTACTTCCTTCATCCGACATAATATAGAAATATCCGTCGATTATCAGGCAGGAATAATTTACTTCCTCAGTAGGGCTGATATTGTAGTATGTCGATATTTCTCCGATACCGTGCTCAGTGCCGTCAGCCATAACGATGGTATATAGGCTTGCGGTAGATGATCCGGTGGAAACTACTTCAACGTTTACTTCTGACGGAAGCCGGTCAAGCTCCATACTTTCGATAATGCTTACGATATTTTTGGCGCTGTCATCATCGAGCAGAGCCGGCTCGTCGAAGAAGCCGTAAACCCAACGTTCGACATAGACCGAGCAGCCGGTGAAGTCGGCGTCAAGAAGCGGATTCTCGGGACCGTCCTCGATGACGGTCGGTGCGTCGATGAAATATTGATTACTCAGGTCTATCTTGATAACATCGTCGGAACTGCCGGAATCAATTTCCAGCCCCGTCATGACGGTTGGCACGGCGGTCATGCAGAAGCCGACGCTGACGCCGATTACCGCAAGGGTGACCGCCGACAGAATGCCGAGAGCAATCTTTTCTCCTTTTGTGGTTTTACGCTTTTCATTTTCCATAATGAGCTCCAATCTTTCGGCGAGGCTCCTGGCGGCTTTGCTCAGGTCTGTGCAGAGAATGCTTTCCTGCTGTGAAGAAGCAAACTTCAGAAGCAACCCGCCATATGCCTTTCTTCCTGTATAATCCAGATCTGACGACAGAATCTCGTCGACCGTCAATTCCGACAGCTCGGAGAGCTTGTTTGCGAAAACATAAAACGCCGGATTGAACCAGTTTACGCACTTGAGCATTTCGGCAAAGAATTTCTTCTGAATGTCGTGGCGTCTATGATGAATCAGCTCGTGGCGGATTGCAAGCTCGAGCTCTTCCCTTTCCATCGGCTTGTCGGGAAGAATAATCTTCGACCGGAAGAAGCCCATCAGGAACGGCGAGCTTGCTTCGGGGCTTGTGAACACCGGAACCGGCACATCATAGTCGCACTTGGTGAGGCTCTTTCTAAGATTATGTACAAAGCGGAGATACGACACTATCTTATAAAGAGCCGTGACGGCGATGCCGGCGAGCCAGAGCAAAGCAAGGATATTTAAAATCGTGCCGAAATCGGGCGCATAGCTGACCGTGACGCCGACTGTGCTGTCGACCGTGGCGGTCGCTTCGGTTGCGGTTACCTGCATGGCGGCGGTGTCAGTAGCGACGGTATCTATGATTTCCGTTGCGACATCTTCCGCAACTTCCTTAGCCGTGCCGAAAATATCGTGAGCGAACGACAGAGCCGTTGCTACGGCAATCATCAGCGGTTGAAGTGCGAGCATAACAGTCGCCGCAAGAGATCTTCTCTTCGAAAGTAGCTTTGCGCCGAACTTCTTGTCAGATGCGCAGAAAATCAACATCACAAGCCCCGTGAAGAGGGAGGACATCAGTATCAGAATAAAGATATTCACCATATTTTATCACCTTGCCTTTTGGATTTTTCGGGAGCGTTTAGGTCAGTTTATCTCAACCTCAATGCTCTCGTAGTTCTGCATACCGGCAGAATAGTTGGCAACATAGAGCTGGTACTCGCCCGCCTCTTCAACGGTGAAGTAAACCCTTATGCCTTCTTTCTGAATGAAGCCATTGAAGAGCTCGACTGCCTCGCCATTAAGGATATAGCCAACCCCGATATGCTCGCCGTTCCCATCGGTGTTGGAATAATCCATCGAGAAGTTCGGCGTCAAGTGAATACTGACTTCGTTTCCGGAAGAGATTTCGATGCCACAGTCATCAGAGATGATTATCACCATCCCATTAGTGATTGCAACGTTTCCGAATGTTAGTTTGCCGTCTTCGTCCTTAGTGAAGTTAAGAAGATACATTCCTCTCGTCGGGATGTCGCCGGTAACTGAATCCTCGTCAAGCTTCTCGCCCACATCGGGAAGAAGTATATAGGTATCCGCCGGTTCCTGCTCAATACCAGTGGTTTCGATAGTCTTGCTCTCGTTGATTTCGATGACTTTCTGCTCACTGCTCGCCTGCTCCGGCATGGCGGCGGCACAGATGCCGATGCTGAGGCCGACAACTGCGATGACGCACACTATCAGAGCCGTCAATGCTATCTTCTGTTTTCCTGTAGGTTTACTTCTGCTTTCGTTCATGATAACCTCCAATCTTGTGGCAAGATTGCTCGCGGCTTTGCTCAGCTCGGAACAGAAAACGCTTCCCGTCCCCACTGATGCAAACTTCAGAAGCAACCCGCCATATGCCTTTCTTCCTGTATAATCCAAATCTGATGACAGAATCTCGTCGACCGTCAATTCCGACAGCTCCGAAAGCTTATTCGCGAACACATAAAACGCCGGATTGAACCAGTTTATGCACTTCAAAAGCTCCGCCCAGAACTTCTTCTGAATGTCGTGGCGTCTATGATGAATCAGCTCGTGCCGGATTGCAAGCTCGAGCTCTTCCCTCTCCATCGGCTTCTCAGGCAGGATAATCCTCGACCGGAAGAAACCCATCAGGAACGGTGAGCTTGCCTCGGGGCTTGTGAACACTTGAACAGGCGCATCATAGTCGCACTTGGTCAGGCTCTTTTTGAGATTGTGGGTGAATCGGAGGTACGACACTATCTTATAAAGAGCCGTGGCGGCGATGCCGATGAACCATATCATAGTGAGAACGCCGAGAGCCATCCCGAAATCGGGAAGCGAAAAACCAGTTGAGGCGGCTGTTGCGCTGTTATTGACCGCTGTGGCGGTTTCAGAGACTGCGATTTCTGCCGAAAAATTGCCGGTGAAGGTGCCGGTTGCGGTGCTTTCTGCCGTGGGTTCGACTATAGGAACCATCGACAAGGCGGTTGCAAGCAAAAGCATTGCCGGTTGAAGGGCAAGAGTCAGGGTTGCGGCGGCTGTCCTCTTTCGGGGTGAAAGATGCCTGTCGAGGCGCAAGTCGTAAGTGATTAGCAGGAGCATCACAAGTCCCGTAAACAGAGACGAAATCAGGATAAGTACAAACACATCTCGCATGCCGTCACC
>JAJQIF010000009.1:239791-691193 GCA_021199355.1 Oscillospiraceae bacterium | reverse complement strand
CTCGCTCAGTTCTCGCAAAGCCTCAGCTCATCTTTGCAGACGAGCCGACGGGAAATCTCGACAAGAAGAACGGCGAGACGACGATTCAGCTTCTTAGAGACTGCGCCCAGCAGTTCGGGCAGACTCTCATCATGGTCACTCACGACCCGGAGATTGCGGCGAAGGCGGACGTGGTTATAAAGATTGAGGACGGAGTTGTAATAGATTAGTTTGCCTCCAAAAAGAACCGATTGCTTTCAGATTGAGAGCAATCGGTTCTTTATTTGTTTTGTCTTTTGCGCAACCGGAATTGCAATCTCGATTCTCCCGATGATGATAGCCGCACTTACTGCGGTCTCGGCGAAGAGAAAATAACACGCTGAAAGCACAATAGTAAGAACCCCTGCCAAGAATACTCATTCTCGACAGGGGTTTAATGCTTTACACGGTAAAGTTTCTAACACTTTTCTAACACTTTTTCTGGGGTTATGAATTTTTAGGGTTCTATTTGTTAAACCAGTTTCTAAACTAAAAGCTCGATAAAACGTGTGACAAAGCGGGTTTAGATAACATCAGAAGTGATTACAAGAGATTAGAAGATGAATAGGTTTTAGAACTCCAAAACCGCGTGCCGAGGGTTCAAGTCCTTCTGCCCCTGCCAAAAAAGAAGTCAAGCATGTGGCTTCTTTTTTTAGAAAAACAGAGCGTATGGCATCCCAACCATACGCTCTTTTCATATACCCAACTACTTTTCTCTCACAAATTAAAGCTCATTTATACATCTCCGCCTGCGTCTCAAAGAAGGTATAATACAGCCCATGCAGGTCCATGAGTTCCTCAAACGTCCCATACTCCTTTATCTGACCGTGGTCGAACACGGCTATCTTGTCGCAGAAGCGGGTGCTGTTGATTCTGTGGGAGATGTACACTGTGAGCTTGCCGTCGGATATGTCGGCGAAGTTGCGGTATATCTCACATTCTGCAATCGGGTCGAGAGCGGCTGTCGGTTCGTCGAGAATGAGGACAGGCGAATCTTTATAGAGCGAGCGCAAAATCGCAATCTTCTGCCTTTCTCCGCCCGACAAGTCTATACCCGCGGCAAACAGCTCCTTTGTGATGGGCGTGTCCAAGCCGCGATACATTCTTCCGATTCTTTCTTCAATCCCAACACTCCCACACAGCTCCATGAGCTTTTCTTTTTCCTCGTCCGTAACCTCGCTCTTTCCGGCAACGTTTTCAAGAATAGTGAATGGAAACAGGAAGAAATCCTGATTTACTGCCGAGAAGATTTTAAGGTAATCCCGGTAGTTTATCTTCTGGATGTTGATTCCGTTGAGGAGAATTTCGCCCTCTGTTGGTTCATACATTCTGGTCAGGAGCAGCGTGAAAGTCGTTTTTCCTGCTCCGTTATAGCCGACAACTGCTAACTTTTCCTTACTGCTGAGCTTCAGATTGATGTTTTTGAGAACATAAGAAGTGCTGTTTGGATAGCGGAACGACACATTCTTAAACTCGATTTCAATATCATCAAGGTTGAGGTCTTCGAGCGTCAGCCCACTATCATCGTCAAACTTGCTTTCATATGTAAGGAAAGATTTATACATATGGATATAGCTCAAGCTGTTGTTGAAGTTCAGCATATTTGTCGCCACATATGAGAATGCCGACATAAAGCTGATAAGCGACGCTACACCCATCGTGAACTCACCGACCGAAATTGTGCCTTTCAGCGCGTCTATTCCAATCAGCAGGTAGGCTGAAATCTGGAATATCGTGGTGAGGAGAAAAGTAGCAAGATTTACTACACCGTCTTTTTTAATCAGGCGCAGGTTGAGGCTCAGTATATTCTTCTGGAAGTGCTCAATTTTGCTGAAAACATAGCCCCGAAGGTCGAACATATCAATGTCTTTCTTTGCAGGAATGTTTTTCGGAATCTGAGACACATAGCCGAGCCTTCGCTGTTCTCTTGAAGAGTCGTTCTGAAATTGCAGATTATACTTCTGCCTTACGATTTGCAAAACCGATTGCAACCCAATCAGAACCACAGCAATCAGGAACAGCCATTTGTTCAGCATCGTCATAATTGCAACTATACCTATAAGTGATATGATATTCGACAGCGTATCAAATACCGTTGTGATACTGGTAAAGTAATTGTTGCCCTGAGCAATCTGATTCGTGAGCTGTATGCTGTCCTGAAAAGAAGTGTCGTTGAACTGCTCGTAATCCATATTCAGGCACTTCTGACTGATGTCGTTGTTAAGCCTATTGGTAAACTTTAAAAACAGATATTCTTTGATTTTCCCCAAGCAGATGCTGATAGCTTCAAGGACAAATATTGACCCGAACATCAGAAGAACATAGAAGACAATCTGTGAATAAGCCTCTTTCTGAGAAATGCTGTCTATAATCAGTCCCGATAATATGATATTCGGAAACGGTCGTAGCGCATTGATAAAGACTGTAACAAGCAGTATGAGAAACAGTCGCTTATCATACTTCCATATTTCCCGGAACGAGCTTATCATGTCATCTAACTGTACTCGTCTTTTCTCTTTCATACGACACCTCGCTTATTCCATATTAAGAGATACAAACATATCGTGAATCAGTGAATCTACCGAAAGCTGAGAAGTATAGCATTTGTAAACTCCCATCCCGGTAAGCCTGTCCATCATCTCACGCTCAGAACCGAAATTGGTGTATATCATCGCCAGAATTACAATATCAGAGTCGAGCTCTTTTATTTTCTGTACCAGTTCAAAGATATCATAAGCCTTACTGTTAGAGATAAAAACAATCTGCGGATGGAACCCCGCCACTTTGCTCATAATATCCTCTTTCGCACTGACATGCTCAAACTCATAAGTGTCTGGCACCTCGTTCTCAATCAGGTCGCTTAAGCTTATCGCTCCCTTCTTGACCTTCTTCTCCTGAATAAACAATACTTTAATTTTGGGCATGCTTTTACTTCTCCTTTCATGCTATTCGCTACACTATTATAGACACCAAAAACAGCGAAAAGGGTTCAATTAATATTATACCCCCGAAAAAATTTTGTCAAGTTTTTTTGTACGAATACCGGATATTTTGACGCAAACGGAAAATCACTCAACGCCCAGACTACTAATCGTATTATCCTCAAGATTAATCTCATAGAACCCACCATTGTCATAGGTGTCAAACATCAAAGTATCGTCATCAATCCAGCTGATATATCCAACAGTAGGGGAGAACTCGCCCAAATCAAGTCTTGACTCGTCGCCGGTTTCAAGGTCGACAATCCAGATGCCCGGGGTCAGGGACATTTCGCCGTCCTCGGCGTACTTATTCGACCAATAGGCGAGCTTGGTGCAGCTTTCGTTGACCGTCGGAACATCATACCACACGACCACGTCCCACTTGCCGGTGAGGGCTTCGTAGTATTCGTCATATGTGAAGCCGTAGACTTCGTCCGGCACGAACAGCTCGGTAAACATTAAGACGATATTCTCAGGGGAAATATAGTAGACGTATTCCTCGAGCGTATTGACCGATTCGCCTGTATTGGGAGCTATCATCATGCCGCCGTCCGAGGTTGGCATAATGGTGGATATAAACGTATTCTCATATGGCATGGGGAAGTCGACCGCAACGATTTCTCCGGTCGCGACCCTTATGACATATATCCTCATTTCGCCGGAGGAAAGCTGAGAATAGCCCTCCGCAAAGAAGATGAAATTGTCCGTGACGACATAGCCGACCGAAAGCCCGGAGCCTTTGGCAATCACTGAGATTTCATTGTCGGTCGCCTCGCAGACATACGCCGTCCTGTCACTTCCTTCCCTGAAAGCGATATAGTTCCCGACACGCTCGACATCGTAAATCGTATCAGTGTCGACAATCTGGTCAAGCCAGAAAACATCCGACAGGTCGACATCTTCTTCATAGTCCTTCTCTGTGAGGCTATCTTCCGTACATTTCTCAAACCATAGCGAAATGTAAGCGTCCACAACTTTGACATCCTTCGGCAGTATCAACGATTGGCTTTTGATGTTCTCGTAGTACTCATCATAGATTTCGATTTCATCCGATTCGGTTTTCTCAGTAGGTGAGGTAGTCGCCCTCGTGACCTTTTCTTCAGAAGAGCTTACAGTCGTGACACTGGGATTATCTTCCACCCGTTCAGTTACCCCACAAGACACTAAAAGCATAAGAGCCAAAGCCACCACAATAATCTTTTTCATAATAATTTCTCCTTCCGGACTGTTTGGATAAAGTATACCATATCAAACTATTAAGAGCAATATCTCAAAGATTAAGATTTGATTAAGATTTAAGCCGACGCTCATCACGTCGGCTTTTCTTTAATCTTCATTCCTCATCAGATCCTGAATCGTAAACCCATCCAGATAGTCCGAAATCATCTTGTCGAGCCCTTGCCACATGGGATATGACCGGCACTCATAGCGGCGCTCGCACTGCTCGACGGACTTGTCGACGCAGGAGACCGGGGCGAGTTCGCCTTCGGTTAGCCTCAGGATTTCGCCGACAGTGCACTGGTCTGGGGAGCGGCTCAGCTTGTAGCCGCCGCCTTTTCCTCGCTGTCCTTCCAGAACGCCGCCCGAAACAAGGCTCTTGACGATGGCTTCGAGGTATTTTTCCGAGAGATGCTGACCGTCGGCAATCTCCTGAAGCGGGATATATTCTGAAGTCTGCCTCTCGGCTATATCAACAACAACTCTCAGGGCATATCTGCCCTTTGATGAGATAAACATTGCATTCACTCCAATTCAGCTTTAGCTGTATACAAGTATACACCATCGCGGATTTAATTTCAAGACCCGACAAAAATCTTGATTTGAGAAGCCCGAAATGGGGCATATTCCCTTGACAAGAGGCTTCAAGTGTGATACTATAACATTAACCCACCATAAAGGTTGGTTTTTATGATGCCTATAATAAAAACGGAGTGTGAAATATAGTGTCTACACTTTTGAGTGTTAATAATTTAAACGTTTCGATTGACGACAAGCACATCCTGCACGATGTCAGCATGCAGATTAACGAGGGTGAAGCTCATGTCCTGATGGGACCGAACGGCGCCGGCAAGTCGACCCTCGGCTATGCCCTGATGGGCAACCCCCAGTATACTGTAAACTCAGGCAAAATTGTCTTTGACGGAAACGATATAACTTCCGAATCGCCGGATAAGCGTGCAAAAGCGGGAATGTTCCTCTCGTTCCAGACGCCGTTGGAGGTTCCGGGGCTTACCGTCGAGAGCTTCCTCCGAAGCGCTCTCGAGCAGAGAACCGGCAAGAGAATCAAGCTCTTTGACTTCAAAAAGAAGCTTGCCACCGCAATGGAGCTTCTTCAGCTCGATCCGTCCTATGCCAAGAGAGATCTGAACGTCGGATTCTCGGGCGGTGAGAAAAAGAAGACGGAAATTTTACAGCTTCTCATGTTCCGCCCGAAGCTTGCAATCCTTGATGAGACCGACTCCGGTCTCGACGTCGACGCAGTAAGGCTCGTCTCTCAGGGAATCAAGACCTACCTTGAGGAAGAGAACGGTGCGCTCCTCGTAATAACCCACTCAACAAGAATCCTTGATGCCTTCGATATCGACAAGACCCACGTCATAGTCGACGGTCATATCGTTGCAGACGGTGACGCTTCGATGGTCGATGAAATCAATCAGAACGGCTACGAAAAGTATATCGAGCTGGCGGGAAAGTGAGCGCACGATGAAAGAAAAAAGTCAGGTCGAAAGCATCGACCGCAACATGTACGATTTCCGCAATGAGGACACCGATAACTACAAGCTTAATGCCGGTCTCACGGAAGGAATCGTCGATAAAATCTCAAAAGAGAAGAACGACCCTGTGTGGATGAACTTGTTCCGTCTCCAGTCGCTCCAGATATATAATTCTATGTCCGTCCCCGACTGGGGACCGCCGATTGATGGCTTGGATATGGACAATATCGTCACCTATGTAAGACCCAATACCAAGATGAGTGCCAAGTGGAGCGATGTTCCCGACGAAATCAAAGATACATTTGAGCGTCTCGGAATCCCGCAGGCAGAGAGGAAGTCCCTCGCCGGAGTGGGCGCACAGTACGACTCTGAGCTCGTTTATCACAATGTCCGCGAGGAAGTCGCCGCAATGGGCGTGGTATACACAGACCTCGAGAGCGCAATGCACGGCGAATATGCCGACATGATAAGAAGTCACTTCATGAAGCTCGTCAAGCCCACTGACCATAAGTTTGCCGCTCTTCACGGCGCAGTCTGGTCGGGCGGTTCGTTCGTCTATGTCCCGCCGCATGTCAAGGTCGAGATTCCGCTTCAGTCCTATTTCAGACTGAATGCCCCTGGCGCCGGACAGTTCGAGCACACTTTAATCATAGTAGACGAGGGTGCAGACCTCCACTTTATCGAGGGTTGCTCCGCGCCGAAGTATAACGTTGCGAATCTTCATGCCGGATGCGTCGAGCTATTTGTCGGCAAGAATGCCAGACTCAGATACTCGACAATCGAAAACTGGTCGAAGAACATGTATAACCTCAACACCAAGCGTGCAACCGTCGAAGAAGGCGGCACGATGGAGTGGGTTTCCGGCTCGTTCGGCTCGCATGTCTCCTACCTCTACCCGATGACAATCCTTAAGGGCAAGAACTCCCGTATGGAATTCACCGGAATCACATTCGCCGGCAAGGGTCAGAACCTCGACACCGGTGCAAAGGTCGTCCACATCGGGGAGAATACGTCTTCATATATCAACACAAAATCAATCTCAAAGGACGGCGGAATCAGCACGTTCCGTAGCTCCGTAATCGTCGGAAAGAACGCTCACAAGAGCAAAGCGGCGGTTTCCTGCCAGTCTCTGATGCTCGACGATATCTCACGTTCTGACACAATTCCGGCAATGGATATCCGTACCGGCGACGCAGATGTCGGACACGAAGCGAGAATCGGCAGAATCAGCGACGATGCGGTCTTCTATCTCATGTCAAGAGGCATTTCCGAGGAGGATGCAAGAGCGATGATTGTCGGAGGCTTCGCCGATAACGTCTCGAAGGAGCTTCCGCTCGAGTACGCCGTCGAGATGAACAACCTCATCCGCCTTGAGATGAAGGGCGCAATAGGCTAAGGAGGGGACAAGATGACAACAGAAAACATTATTTTAAATCCGCTCCCCGTCAGGACATGGAACAGCCTCAAGATGAACGAGGCAAAGTACACAGGAGATGTCCCGACAGATTCCTGCACTCCTGAAATCGCCAAGCTTCCAGAAGAGCTCAGGATCATTCATAATGAGACTCTTGATAACGTCAAATCCGCCGCGGGAGAGCTCAGCACTCTTCTTACCGGTGACTCGATTCTTATAGAATCCGGGAGCGAAGCATCTCCGGCAGTTATTAACTACGACTTCACCGGTGGCAAGCAGGCAAGGCTCTTCCTCCACGCAAAGGAAAACGCCGTTCTCCCAATGTCCGTTGTCGTGACAGGCGAGGGGACAGCAGTCCTTGAAATCAAGATTCAGGCTGACTCAGGCTCAACCGTCGATTTATCCGTAATTCAGTCTGTCGGAACCGATTCCGACGTCATAACCGACATCGGCTGCACCTGCGAAGCAAATGCAAGCTTTAAGCTTACAAAATTGGAGCTCGGCGGCAAGAACGAATATGTTGCAGTTTCTGTAGATTTGTGTGGTGAGCACAGCGCATTTTCGGCAAATTCGGGCTACAGAGTAAAGACGAATCAAAGCCTCGACATGAACTATGTCGTCCGCCACGCCGGCAGGAAAACCGAATCGAATATCTTCGCTTCGGGAATACTCGAGAACGACTCGACCAAGATTTTCCGTGGCACGATTGACCTCATCAATGGCTGTGCCGGAGCAAAGGGCACCGAAAATGAGGACATCCTTCTTCTCGGCGACGATCAGGTCAACCAGACCATTCCTCTTATCCTGTGTGACGAAGAGGATGTCGAGGGCAACCACGGCGCATCTATCGGCAGGCTTGATGACAATATCATCTTCTATCTCGGTTCCCGTGGAATTTCTTCCGAGGCGGCTGAGGACATAATCGCCCATGCCAAGCTTGATGCGATAATTTCGCACATTCCCGATGAGGATATGAAGACTTTGGCTCACAGCCTCATATCTCCCGAGGCAGACGGAGGCGAAGATGCGTAACTATAAAGACGATTTTCCACTTCTTAAGAGCACCGATATCTCATATCTCGATAACGCCGCCACCGAGCAAAGACCTGTTGTTGTGATCGATGCTGTCAGAGACTTCTATGAGCATTCCAACGCCAACCCGCTGAGAGGCTTATATTCGCTTGCCTATGACGCCACCGAGCATTACGAAAATGCTCGCGAAAAAGTGGCGCAGTTCATCAATGCTCCCAAGGCGAGCGACATAGTCTTCACCCGCAACACCACCGAAAGTATAAATCTGGTTGCATATAGCTATGGACTTAATTTCCTGCACGAGGGCGACGAGATGTTAATTACAATCTCAGAGCACCATAGTAATATCCTTCCGTGGCAGATGGTCGCCAAGAAAACCGGAGCGACGCTAAAGTATATCGAATGTGAGCCGGACGGTTCGTATCCCTTGGACAAGCTGAAAGAGGCAGTAACCGAGCGCACCAAGCTCGCCGCAATGGCTCAGGTTTCGAACGTTCTGGGAAGCGAGAATCCCGTCAGAGAACTGATTTCACTCGTTCACCATAACGGCGGCGTAGTGCTTATAGATGCCGCCCAGAGCGCACCGCACATGGCTATTGATGTAACCGAACTCGATTGCGATTTTCTAGCATTCTCCGGTCACAAGATGATGGCACCGATGGGAATCGGCGTTCTCTACGGCAAGGAAGAGTTCCTTGAGAAAATGCCGCCATTTTTATCAGGCGGCGAGATGATAGAGTACGTCACGAGGGACAGTGCAACCTATGCCGAGCTTCCGCACAAGTTCGAGGCGGGAACCGTCAGCGCAGGCGACGCAGTCGGTCTTTCGGCGGCTATCGACTACATTGAGAGTGTCGGAATGGACACAATCCATTCAAGAGAGACCGAGCTGACAAAGCTCCTTTTTGAGGAGATGCAGAAGATTCCGCACGTCAGCATAATCGGCAGCTCTGATTACAGAAATCATTCGGGGATTGTCAGCTTCACCGTCGACGGCGTTCATCCGCACGACATCTCGGCAATCTTAGACGAGGACAAGGTCGCAATCCGTGCCGGTCATCACTGTGCTCAGCCGCTTCACACATTCCTTGGAATCCGTTCGTCGGCTCGGGCGAGCCTGGCATTTTATAATGACGAAGCTGACATCGAGCGATTCATACAGTCGCTGAAAACAATAAGGAGGCGAATGGGTCTTGGCGAATAACACTTTTTATAACGAAGTCCTTACTGATCATAATTTGTACCCGCAGTACAAGGGAACACTCGAGGACGCAACCTGCGCTCTTGAGGGAGTGAATCCTTCCTGTGGCGATGATATCGTCCTGCAACTTAAAGTCGAGAACGGCGTAATCGTTGACGGCTCATTCGAGGGAGACGGCTGTGCCATCTCTCAGGCTTCTGTCGACATCATGCTCGACCTCGTAATCGGCAAAACCAAAGAAGAAGCCCAGCACCTATCGGACTTATTCCTGAAGATGATCAAGGGCGAAGCTTCGGACGCCGAGATAGAGGAGCTCGAAGAGGCGGGAGCTCTGAAGGACGTTTCACACATGCCGTCGCGTGTCAAATGTGCGGTCTTAGGCTGGCGAACGATGAGCGAAATGCTCGACAAAACCGAATAAGCATAAAAAAACAGGAGCCGCTGAGGCTCCTGTTCTTATTTTAAGTTAAATCAGGTTCATCCATACCCGCATCTGGTTCTCTCCACGGTTGCACCAGGCATAGTAGGGAATCGCTTTTGCGAAGCCTTCCTCATATGTTGGCTTACTCATCGTGTAAAGTCCGCTCACTTCACAGCTTTTGACGGCAGGAACCTTGAGAGCTACTATTTCGTCGGGAAGACCGTCAGCTTTTTCCCGGGAAATATCACCGCTTCCCGTCAACGACAGCGAGAGAATGTTGCCGTTGCACCACTCGTTGTCCTTGCCCTCGAAGCAGTAGACAAGCGGACCTCTGCAAAGAGCTACAGAGCCGGTAAGCTCCGGAATCTTGTTCGACGGATAGACATAGTAGGGAAGCGAATCAAGCTTGAGAACAATCTCGTCGCCTTTCTTGACGTCAAGATAAGCATAACCGTTCTTAATCTTGCAATCGGCTTTTTCGCCGTTCACTGTCAAGCTATATTCCTTGCTCCATGCGGGAATCCTGATAGCAAGCTCACTTTCGCCATCAAGAACAGTGAAACTAACATCAAACCCATACGGATACTCCGTCTTGCATGACAGTTTGAGCCCGTTATCAAAATCAACTTCGCCAGATGCAAACATGTGGCAGAAGGCGGTCTTTTCGTTTTCGCCATAGGCATGCTTTCCGAACGAGCAGACGCATCTCGCCAGATTAGGGGGACAGCATGCGCAAGCGTACCATTTCGGTCTATAGGTCAGGTCGTGCCAATGGGTAGAAGCGCAGCCGGAGATACCGGGCACACACTCGAGCGGATTTACATAGAAGAAGCTCTTTCCGTCAAGCTGAATTCCAGCGAGGACTGTGTTAAAAAAAGCTTGTTCCATGACATCGCCGTATTTGCCGTTCGCGTCGCTTTCAAGCATCCTCGAGGCAAAGAACATGAGCCCGATAGAAGCGCAGGTCTCGCAGTATGCTGTATCGTTCGGCAGGTCGTAATCAACTGTAAATGCCTCTCCGTTGCAGGATGAGCCTATGCCGCCGGTTATGTACATTCTCTTCCCGGTGATGCTCTCCCAGAGTCTGTTGCAAGCCTCCAGAAGCTCCTTGTCGTCGGTTTCACTTGCCAGGTCCGCCATCGCAGTGTAGAGATAGACCGCTCTGACGGAGTGTCCGACGGCGTCCGACTGCTCTCTTACGGGTTTCGAGCACTGCATGTAATTGTGGTCTTTGCCGTCTCCACCCCAGACGACCCAATCGCGGGATTTTCGCTCTTTTTCGAAATACTCAGGGTCAACACCACGAATGTCGATGAAATGCTTTGCAAGCTCGAGGCACTTGTGGTTGCCGGTGAGGTGATACATCTTCATGAGAGCAAGCTCGACCTCCGGGTGCCCGGGATAGCCCTTGTGCCCACCGGTGATGAAGACATTATAGATATGCTCGGCGTTCTTCTCCATGACCCGAAGAAGCTTGTCCTTGCCGGTAGCCTCGTAATAGGCGCAAGCCGCCTCCATCATGTGACCGGCGCAGTAGAGCTCGTGCCCTTCAAGGAGGTTCTGCCAGCGGTGGTCTTTGTCCTTGATGGTGAACGCCGTGTCGAGGTATCCGTCTTCATCCTGAGCCGAAGCTATAATGTCGATTACTTCATCGGCGGTTGCTTCGAGTTGAGAGTCAGGGTGAATTGCCAGCGAATAGGCGACCGTTTCAAGCCACTTTGCGGCATCGCTGTCCTGAAACACCATCCCATAGAAGCCGTCGCCGACGTCCTCGCCACGGAGTGCCTTTGCGGCATTGATAAAGTTCGCAATAACATGACTCTTCTCAGTGTCAGGTGCCTCGTCCTTGAGAACCGAATACTGATAGGGAATAACCGTCTCACGGATGAGCTTCTGCTTCCTGCCGATAAAACCGTCGTCCGGTTTATACGCTGTTTGCTTAATCTGATGCTGATTTTTCATAACGCATGTTCCTTTCACCTTTATATGAAAATCGTCTTTAATCCTTGGGGTTCAACTCAGTTTATTATACATGAATTTATGGGATAATGCAACACACTTTGCTGTTCTCTTATTGACTTTTGCGGTACTTTGATGTAGAATTATATCATCAAATGCGGGGTGAATAGTTATGCCGGAGGAGCAAAAATACTTATACGAAGTTAAGAAGTCTCTTATTACAAGTACTGAAAGAAGCTATCTAAGAGCAATAAAGAAATCTTTGCCTGAAGGCTATATTGTCCTTCCGCAAGTTTCTTTAAGAAGCGTTTTGATACGGACTGATAATGCCAAGTTCCAGAATGAGCTTTTTAGAATTGCGGACGGTTTGATTTGTCGAATAGAGGATTATCATCCCGTAGCTGTTGTGGAAATCAATGATGCATCGCATCTGCAAAGCGACCGTAAGAATCGAGATACAAAAGTCAAGAATATTTGCGAAGAAGCGGGACTGCCTATAATCACGTTGTGGACATCATACGGCATAAACGAAGAGTACATAAAGAAAAGGGTTCAGAAGGCTATCGAAGAATCTATGAATCCGCGTCGAGTTAAACACAGTGAATCTGTTACAGATGCTTCTCAGCAGGCTGATTTCGAAAATGAACCCATGGATGTTTTTGGCAGTAACATTTCAAGCAACAGTAATAACGGTCGGAATAATCCCAAGGCGTATAGCAAAGCAAACACAGTTTTAAAGTATGTGCTTGTTGCGCTTATTATAATTTGCATAATTGCAATTGTAATGCGTTCGTGACTTTGTATTTATATATGAATAAATCCCCGAGAAATCCTCGGGGATTTTGTTCGTATTAAAACGATTACAATTACTGAATTGTGCAGTCATCGACATAAAGAACTCTCGGACCGTTGTCAGCAGTCTTGGTGACAGCGACCTTCTTTTCTTTCTCGAGTCTCGATGCAAAGAACTTTGTCGCAACCTGCGGGAAGAGAGCGTAGCTCAAGACATCTTCTTCGGAGCCGTTGAAGCCGGGAACGTTCTTGACTTCTTCACGGTACTTGTCGAGCTCAGGTTCGATATTGTCTGCGGGACGGCAGGTGATAACCTCGTCGTCGCTGATGCCGGCTTTCTTTCTGACATCCGCATTGACTTCGCCCGGGAGACGTCCGTATTCGCCCCTCAGGAGTCCCTTAGACTCCTTTGTGAGCATCTTGTAACGCTCGCCGGAGAGAACGTTCATAACCGCCTGCGTGCCGACAATCTGGCTTGTAGGAGTTACGAGCGGGGGATAGCCGAAGTCTTCTCTGACTCTCGGAACCTCAGCGAGAACCTCGTAGTACTTATCCTCGGCGTTAGCCTGCTTGAGCTGTGAAATCAGGTTGGAAAGCATTCCGCCGGGGACCTGATACATAAGCGTTTTTGTGTCGACGTTCAAAACCTTTGGGTCAAGTGAACCCTCAGCCTTCAGTCGGTTAGCAACATCTCTGAAATGAGTTGCCGCTTCGTTGAGCTTCATCTGGTCGAGCCCTGTGTCTCTGTCGGTTCCCGCAAGGGTAGCTACTAAAGACTCGGTTGCAGGCTGTGAAGTGCCGTTTGCAAGAGGCGAAAGTGCAGTGTCGACAATATCAACTCCCGCCTGTGCCGCCATGAGGTTTACCATGTCGCCGGTACCGGTGGTGTTGTGTGTATGAAGGTGAATCGGAATCTTGACGTGAGCCTTGAGCTCCTTGACAAGCTCAGCCGCATCGTAGGGAAGAAGCAGATTTGCCATGTCCTTAATGCAGATGGTGTCAGCACCCATTTCCTCGAGCTCCATAGCGAGCTTGACGAAGTATTCCTTGTTGTGAACAGGGCTTGTGGTGTAGCTGATAGCCGCTTCGCACATTCCGCCGTATTTCTTTGTGGCGGTGATAGCCGCCTTGAGGTTTCTTGTGTCGTTAAGGGCATCGAAAATTCTGATAACGTCGATGCCGTTCTCGATGGACTTCTTTACGAACGCATCAACAACATCGTCCGCATAGTGCTTGTACCCGAGGATATTTTGTCCACGGAAGAGCATCTGGAGCTTGGTGTTCGGCATAGCCTTTCTCAGAGCTCTTAATCTCTCCCAAGGATCTTCGTTCAGGAATCTCATGCAGGTGTCGAACGTTGCACCGCCCCAGCACTCGAGCGACCAGTATCCGATGGAATCAAGAACCGGGCAAGCGGGGAGCATGTCGTCAAGTCTCATTCTTGTTGCCGCCTGAGACTGATGCGCATCTCTCAAAATCGTGTCGGTTATATAAAGTTTATTGGTAGCCATTGAAATCTCCTTTCATATCAGCCCAAGAGCGAGATAAGAACACCCGCGGCAATAGCCGAGCCGATAACACCCGAAACGTTCGGTCCCATGGCGTGCATGAGAAGGAAGTTCGAGGAATCTTCCTTTTGACCTTCTTTTTGAGCAACTCTCGCCGCCATAGGAACAGCAGAAACACCTGCCGCACCGATAAGCGGGTTGATCTTGTTCTTCGAGAAGAGGTTCATGAACTTCGCAAGGAGTATGCCGCAAGCGGTTCCTAAGCTGAATGCAATGATACCGAGGACGAGTATTCCAAGGGTGCTGAGATTCAGGAAGGCGTTAGCGGTTGCGGTTGCACCAACGGACACTCCGAGGAATACAACACAGATATTCATAAGCTCGTTCTGAACGGTCTTCGAAAGCCTTTCGGTAACTCCGCATTCTCTCAGGAGGTTACCAAGCATCAGGCATCCGATAAGCGGAGCCGCAGAGGGAACGAGGAGCGCTACAAATATTGTAACAACAATCGGGAAGATAATCTTCTCGGTCTTGGAAACGGGGCGGAGCTCCTTCATGACGATTCTGCGCTCTTCCTTGGTGGTGAGAGCTCGCATAATCGGCGGCTGGATAACGGGCACAAGTGCCATGTACGAATAGGCCGCAATCGCAATCGGACCCAAGAGGTTTGAAGCCAGCATTTGCGTGGTGTAAATAGCCGTAGGACCGTCAGCACCGCCTATGATGGCAATAGCTCCCGCTTCCTGTGAAGTGAAGCCCATGAGAGTGGCACCGATGTATGTAATAAAGATACCAACCTGAGCGGCGGCACCGAGAAGCAACGTCTTCGGGTTAGCAATCAAGGGACCGAAGTCAGTCTGTGCACCGACACCGATGAAGATAAGGCAGGGGTAAATACCGAGCTTAACGCCAAGGTAGAGGACATCTAAGAGTCCTACAGAAATCGTCTCTCCGGCGGTAAGCGTACTCGCCACAACCGTGTTTTCAATACTGTCGATAAACTCCTGCGTTATCGCCGCACCTCCGAACAAATCCCAATGAATATGTCCGTCTACGAAGAGAACCTCGTGGAACATTTCCGAGCCCGGAATGTTTGTAAGAAGCATTCCGAAGGCAATCGGTAGCAAGAGTAGCGGTTCCATTTTCTTAACTATCGCAAGATACAGAAGCAAACATGAGATAGCAAGCATGATGATAACCTTCCAGTTATCCGCAATCATAGCGAAGCCGGTGGTTTTCAAAAAATCTAAAATCGCATCCATTTAAGCTTTTTGTCTCCTTTCCGTAAATACGGTTACAAACCGCTGTTATTCGATTGCACAAAGAACGTCGCCGGTCTTGACCGATGCGCCCTTTGATACGTTTACGGAGACAACCTTGCCGGACTTCGGAGCCATGATTTCGTTCTCCATCTTCATAGCCTCAAGAATCATGAGCACGTCGCCCTTGTTTACAGACTGACCCTGAGAAGCCTTGACATCAAGAATAGTTCCGGGCATCGGGGCAGAAACGGTCTCTGCACCTGTGGGAACAGAAGCCGGAGCTGATGCTGCGGCGGGAGTCGCAGTAGCCGGAGCAGAAGCCTGATGAGCCTTAGCTTCTTCTGCGGATATTTCCTCAATTTCGATTTCGTAATCGGTTCCGTTTACATTAACGTGATAGTGTTTCATAATGTGACCTTCCTCCATTGTCGTAAAAATGCTGTATAAGTATTACAGCTTCTTGATAGATTTAATCCTGATTGCTTCTACGTCTTGCCCGAGCTCTTCCGCAATAACGGCGGAAACAGCCGCGATAAGCTCCTGTCTGTTGACGATAGGCTCAGCAGTGGGTGCGCTTACAGCGGGAGAAGTAGTAACAGAAGCAGGCTCTTTATCAGCCGTGCTCTTATTTACTTTCTTCATGATGAAGCCGAGCAGATAGCAGATTGCGATAAGACAAATCAGTCCGAAGAAAACCGTGCCAACGCCGAGACCGACTACGGTTGCGGTTGACGGGGTTTGCGCTTCTAAAAGTATCATAGCAGTTCTCCTTTCAAATTGCCGAATCAAGATTATTGTAGCACAACACCGCTATTTTTTCAAGCCCTAATGAGTATGATTTCGGATATAATTTTCACAGATTCGACATTCGCTCAAAAATGTATAAAAAACAGTGGAAATTTTTCTTGCAAAGTGATATACTGTATCATGACAGATTATGTGAACACTAAGGAGCATGGCATGACTATAGCTGTAAATGGCATAAAAATAAACTATAAAATGACAGGTACCGGCGATGTGGTTCTCTTCCTTCACGGTTGGGGAGCGAATATGGAGCTTTTCGATAAGCTTATGACCGCCGTTTCCGAAAAATATACTGCACTGGCACTTGACCTCCCCGGCTTTGGTGGGAGCGAAGAGCCGCCCGAGCCGTGGAGCGTCGACGATTATGTGAAATTCGTAAATGCTTTTCTGGATGAGTTGGGCGTTAAGCCGGTCTGTCTCATCGGACACAGCTTTGGTGGGAGAATCATGATAAAAGAGCTTTCGGGCAATCTTCTTCCGAGCGTCAACAAAGCAGTTTTTATAGATGCCGCCGGCATCAAGCCAAAGAAAACCCTCAAGCAAGACTTAAGTCTTGCCGCTTACAAGGCAGGTAAAGCCGTTCTTAGCTTCAAGCCAATCAAAGCGCTATTCCCGAATGCACTCGACAATCTTCGCAACAAGCAAGGTTCATCAGACTATAAGAATTCAACGCCCACAATGCGTGCAACTCTCGTGAAAGTTGTAAATGAGGATTTGACCGAGCTTTTGCCGAAAATCAACGTCCCGTCGTTATTAATCTGGGGAACAGCCGACACTGCAACTCCTATCTCGGATGGCGAGACTTTCGAAAATCTCATCCCCGATGCGGGTTTAGTAAGGGTAAACGGCGCCGGGCACTATTCCTTCCTGCAAGCCCCTGAGCTTTGCGAACGTGCAATCCGTTCGTTCTTAGGAATTCCACTATAACAAACCGGAGGTTATAACCTATGATTTACCTATTCAAGGCACTGAGCGTTTTAGTATACTTATTTGCCGCTTGCCTTTCAGCGCGCCATTTCATCCACATGTTTCAGCTCAATTCCTATAAGCCCCATGTTCAGGCAAAATGGCTTCTCTCACATGCGTCGACATATATGGTAGTGCATTTGATTGTGCTTGTGATTGCAATCGCACTGAGTGCAATCTGCACAAATGCTTTGATTCCGCTTATACTCTCCGCAATACTGATTTTATTGACAGCCCTCCCGGACATTCCAAAGGGCAAGGACAAAGTTCCGCTCAAATATACCGCCCGTGTTAAAAGGCTTATAGCAACTCTTGCAGTGCTCTATCTCATCCCTATAATTCTTTTGTGGATTATTCCCGTGAAAATCTCCGTGCCTCTTATGGCTCTGTGGATATTCCTGGTTCCGTGGATGGTTCTTCTTGCAAACCTCATCAACCGTCCGATGGAGCTCGCAATCAATAAGCACTATATAAACGATGCGAAGCGTATACTTGCCGATTGCCCTAACTTAACCGTTATCGGCATCACCGGCAGCTTCGGAAAGACCAGCGTCAAGTATTTTCTTGATTCACTCCTGAGTGTAATGTATAACGTCCTGAAAACTCCCGGCAATTTCAATACACCTTTGGGAGTGGTCAAGACCATCAGAGGCTCACTAAGAGCTACTCACGACATCTTCCTCTGCGAAATGGGTGCCAAAAACGTCGGCGATATCAAGGAAATCTGCGATATAGTCCATCCGACTCACGGAATTATAACCTCGGTAGGGGAGATGCACCTCGAAAGCTTTGGCTCGATTGAGAACGTCAAAAAGACCAAATTCGAGCTCGCTGACGCCGTCAAAGGCAAGGGCATGCTCTTCCTGAACATGGATAACGAGAATATCCAGTCGGTTGCACCGAATTATGACCACATTTCCTATGGCATTGATGATCGCTCCGGATACTATGTAACCGACCTCACTATCTCCGAAAAGGGCTCCCAGTTCACTGTTCACGCCCCAAGTGGCAAGAGTTGTGAATATCATACTCCGCTAATTGGCAGACATAATGTTGTGAATATCTGCGGCGCAATCGCAGTTGCAAATTCTCTCGGAATCACCCTCGAAGAGCTCAAAGCGCCTGTTCGTAAGCTCGAAAGTGTGCCCCACAGACTACAGCTCATCAACAAGGGCGACTATACCGTAATCGACGACGCCTACAACTCGAATCCCTCCGGCGCAAGGGCGGCTCTCGAAGCTATTTCAATGACGGACGGAATGAAAATTCTTGTAACACCCGGAATGATAGAGCTCGGCAACAAGCAATATGAACTCAACAAGGAATTCGGAACGGAAGCCGCCGCAGTCTGCGATTTCGTCGCACTTGTCGGCTCCGCTCAGACTAAGCCCATCCACGACGGATTAACAGAAGCCGGCTACCCGGAAGATAAAATCTACGTTGCGGAATCGTTAAATGAGGCTATGCAGAAAGTTTACTCCTTGACAACCGACGGAAAACGTAAGATAATACTACTTGAAAACGACTTACCCGATAATTATTGATATAAGGAAGGAAGACCAATATATGAAAATAAAACTCGCACTACTCTTCGGAGGCAGAAGCACCGAGCATGAGATTTCAATAATCTCTGCTCTTCAGGCTTACTCCTACTTGGATAAAGATAAGTACGACATCATTCCCATCTACATATCCAAAACCGGCGAAATGTATACCGGCGAGCATGAAGCGGATATCGAAGCTTATAAGGACATAAAGAAGCTTCTTTCGGAAAGCTATCGCGTCGCTTTTGCAAGAGTAGGAGACAGGGTAGAGCTCCACAGAGTTGAAACAAAGCTCTTCCAAAAGCCTTTTGTTGACTATGTCGACATCGCTTTCCCGATAGTCCATGGCACCAACGTCGAGGACGGAACCCTTGCCGGGTACCTCAATATGCTCGGTCTGCCATATGTCGGCTGTGACGTTCTTTCGTCAGCTCTCGGAATGGATAAATACGCCATGAAGTGTGTCTTCAAGGACAACGGAATCCCGGTTCTTGACTGCATGCTCTGCTATTCCGACGAATTTGACGAGAACCCGAACCTTGTCATGCTTGGCATCGAAAAGAAGTTCGACTATCCCGTCATTGTCAAGCCGGTCAACCTTGGCTCCAGTATCGGTATATCAAAGGCGGATTCAAGAGAAAAGCTTGAAACAGCACTTTCGGATGCTTTTAAGTATTCAAAGAAGATTCTTGTCGAGCGGGCTATAACGAACCTGACCGAGGTCAACTGCTCGGTTTTAGGTGACGACAGGGAAGCCGAAGCCTCCGTCTGCGAAAGACCCGTCAGCGCCGATGAAATCTTAAGCTTCAACGACAAATACATGAGCGGCTCAAAGTCCTCAAAGGGCATGGCGAGCACCAAGCGCATTATCCCTGCGGATATCTCTCAGGAGAACACAACTGCTATTCAGGAATACGCTGTCAAGGCTTTCAAGGCTCTCGATTGCAACGGCGTCGCCCGAATCGACTTCATGATTGATAACGATTCCGGTGAGGTATACCTCAACGAAATCAACACCATTCCCGGCTCGCTTTCCTTCTATCTCTGGGAGCCCAAGGGTGTTAAGTATTCAGTTCTTCTCGAGAGAATGATTTCTCTCTCCCTCAAGCGCTACCGCGAACAGCAAAGCATCACCTATACTTTCGACACGAACGTCTTAAGCGGCGTTCACCTCGGCGGCACAAAGGGAGTCAAGGGCGGAAAAGTATAATCAGCAAGGAGGAATCCGATTTGGATTGGAAAACCGTCAGGAAAATTGATGCCCATGTTCATCTCGCTCCTGAGGAAACCCTCAGTTGGATTGATGGAGTCTGGAAGCACGCTGAGCGCGAGGAATATATCCGACTCATGGACGAATACAACGTCGAAAAAGCCGTCTTGGTTCCGATAAACGAAGGTGCAACCTACTATCCCGATTGCAACAGGACAAATCAGTGGCTTGCGGACATGATGAATTCATCCGATGGCAGATTCATCTCGTTTGCGGATGTTCTCCCGGCGGGAGGATATTTCTACGACACGGCACCATATTTTTTGGAGCAGGCTGTAAACGAATATGGCTTGAAGGGTCTGAAGCTTCACCCGTCAAACCTCGGAATCCCGGTTGATTCGCTCGAAATGGTTCCGGTGATAAGAACGGCATGCGACCTGAAAATTCCGGTAATGATACATTCCTATCCTTTCGGCGGAACCGACTTCGACCTGTGCTCTCCGTCGAGAATCCACAATATCTCAAGAATTTTCCCGGACGGAACCATCATAATCTCCCATATGGGCGGCTCGCGTTGGCAGGATGCCCTCGAGGGCAAGGAATATGTAGACATCTCAACTTACCTTCCCGAACTCGTTCGCGTCTATGGAATTGAAACCTCCAACCGCATTCTCCGTGAATTCGGAGCCGATCGCCTGATCTTTGCTACAGACTATCCGCAAGTCTATCGCGTGGAGCCGGAAAATATCTATGAAACCTACTGCGAAATCCTCAATCAAATGGATTTCACCGACTCTGAAATCGAAAAGATAGCCTATGGCAACATCTCTGATATCTTAGGATTATAAGAAAAATCCCGTTACAAGCGAATTGTAGCGACCCACCGCATTCATGCGGTGGGTCTTTTTATGCCCAATTATTAAGAACTATTAAGATTTGATTAAGATTTCTTAATATTTATTGACTTGCAGGAAATGCGAGGTGTAAACTTGACGTATCAAACCCGAAAGGAAACATGATTATGAAAAGAATTTCAGCTCTTATTATTTCACTTGCCCTCGCGATTTCCCTCGCCGGTTGCGGCTCGGAGGATATGATGTATTCAGAAAGCAATGCAGGCTCCGGCGATTCTTCCTACTCCATCCCATATTATGTGGCAGAAACCGACAGTGCCATCTATGTCGACTGCAATGTGAATTCAGTAAACGTTGAAGAGGGGAAGATAACCTCTGTCTCAGACCTCGGCAGAATCAACGACTGGTATTCAGCGCTTTCCGATGACGGAACCCTTGCTGATGGCTATGTTTTCGTAACGGTTGAAGTAACTCTCAACAGTCCCGAAACCATCGACTCCCTCAGTCTTTCCTGCTTCTGGCTTTGCTATGGGAAGTCAAGCAAGAACTACGATTTCAAGGAACCGAGCTACATCAGTGATTCAGCCGCTCCCGATGATGTGCACAACGCTATGACTGTAAATGTCACTGCAAACGAGGACAAAACCGTTACGATAGGCTATCTCATGGCGAAATCGGGGCTCGATGACGTCAAGTATATCGCCTTGGGTGCGGCATTCACTGACTTCGGCGATGACGGCGAATACACAAATCCGCTTATCAAGCTTGCCGACGGCCTGGAGGAGCTTTCATGAAAGAAGCATTAAGACTGGAGCTTCGAAGACTATTTTCTTCGAAAGAGCTGTATATCGCCATTACCATAGGTCTTGCACTGGTCGTTTGGCTGTTTGTGCATGAGGTTTTGGAATCGGTGCGCTTTGCCGAGGAATACGCCCTATATGGCGACAAGATTTCCGGCTATCTCTATTACCCGAAAACGGTATTTAATTCCTCGATTGAGCTCGAATATGATGCCCTCCCGCCGATACTTCTTTATCTTCTATTTCCGATAATAGCGGCGTTTCCGTATGCGGCTAACTATTGCAGGGACAAGAAAAGCGGTTATCTCAAGAATCTTCTCGTGAGAATCGACCGCAGGGACTGCTTCATGGCAAAGTACATAGTGTCATTCTTAAGTGGATTCTTCGTGAGTGGAGTGATTTTACTGGCAAGTTTAGGACTTACCATGCTCGTCTTTCCGATGCTCATTCCCGAGGCGGTGACGCAGAACTACTATGTGCGATCCGGCAACATGTGGGGAGAGCTCTTCTACACAATGCCGATGCTATACACTCTTCTGTATATTCTAATAGACATGCTCTGGTGCGGGTGTATGGCGAGCTTCGCAATGCTGATAAGCATGTTCACCCGCTCGGCATTCTTAGCCGTCACCGGAAGCTTCATCGTTTTCGAAGTTTTGGATTATGTCCTCTCGCTCTTCTCGCTATCGCAGTTCAGCCCGATCACTTTTTTAAGACCGATTCAGACAGCCGACGGCATAAGACTTGGAATAATCCTGATCGAATTCGCAATTTTTATGGCGGCAAGCTTCATCGGATTTTACTTTTTGGAGCGCAAGAAATATGTATTTTAAATATGACCTGAAAGTCGGCTTCCTGCGGGATTTGCCGAAGTTTCTTATCCTCGCCTTCATAGTCTTAATCGCAAATATCTCGCTGTTCAGATATGCCGAGCTGTTTTCTCTTAACCTTGGAAGCCTCGACTATATCCTGTATCTCACAAAGTCCATAGCACCGTTCCCGCAAAGCGGCGAGGAGTTCAGATTTCCCGTAGTCTGGTATCTTATACACCTATATCTCATGTGGATAGTCGGCAGATATCCGTTTTCCTCAGTCTATGACAACCACGGCGCAGGCGTCCTGATATACGGCGGCTCGAGGTCAAGATGGTATCTCTCAAAAGTAGCGTGGATTGCATTGACGGTGCTTGCATATTATCTCACAATGATTATAATTTCGCTTGCATTCTGTTTGGTGGCAGGCGTCCCGATCTCGTGGGAGACTAATATTCTTGAACTTACAGAAGAGTTTTCGAGCGTGGCGCTATTTCTCCCGATAGTAACATCATTCGTAACAGGAGTATTTCAGCTATTCCTGATGACACTTACCACACCTATAATCAGCTTCTTCTTGGTAGCCGCCATCTCCGCCGCCTCAACCTATGTAACAAGCCCGTTGCTTTTTACAAACTGCTCCCAGCTTCTGAAGCTCTCGGCGTTTTCGGAGGACGGAATCGGAACCGGCGAAGGCTATTTAACCCTACTGATAGTATTCGCACTGAGCCTTGCGGCGGGACTTATAATTTTCAACCGGCGGGACATTCTTAAAAGTCAGAGAGACGAGGAATAAATATGATTTTGGAACTACAGAACGTAACGAAAACAATAAAAGGCGTGACGGTATTAGATAACATCAGCCTCACCATGCAGGGTGGCAACGTCTACGGCTTCCAGGGCAAGAACGGAAGCGGGAAAACGATGCTAATGCGCCTTATCTGCGGGCTCATCAAGCCAACGAGCGGGCAGGTCATTATAAACGACGAAGTATTAGGCAAAGATATCTCGTTCCCAAGAAGCGTCGGCGTCCTGATTGAGAACCCGTCTTTTCTTCCAGAGTACACAGCTTTTAAGAACTTGAAGCTCCTGAGCGACCTGCGAGACCGTCTTTCCGACGATGAGCTCAAAGCCGTTCTTTACGACGTAGGTCTCGACCCGGAAGACAAGCGGAAATACCGCAGTTTCTCCCTTGGCATGAAGCAGAAGCTCGGCGTAGCCGCCGCAGTCATGGGTGAGCCAGAGCTCGTCATCCTGGATGAGCCTATCAACGCCGTCGATGACGCCGGGGTAGAGAATATCCGCCATATTCTCTCAAAGCTCAAAGATAGCGGCTCTCTCATCATCGTCGCCTGCCATGACAGGGAAGAGCTCGAGCTTATCTCCGACGAAATCCTTAAAATCGACGCCGGGAGGATTGTCCCATGAAGCGAATTATTGCCATCGTCGCCGTAATCGCAATAGTCTTTACCGCAAGGGTCATCTATGTCAACGCCTTTGAATACCGCTTCACCGAGAAAACTGTTCACGCCACCGGCGAGACCTTCACCCTTCACGACTTGGAGCTCACCTGCACCTACGACGGCATCTACTCTTCCGAAGAGCTCGCCAAGCTCTACGGTGAAGAAATCCTCAGCTATTGCGACGAATCCGACCTGATTCTAACCATCGAAATCACCAACCCAACAGGCGAGGAAAAGACGCTCGACCTCACCTCCTTCCGCATGCAGTATGCCTTCACCTCCGGCGGAGGCATCAACCCTTATCTCTTCGGCTATCTGAATGAAGGTATCGGCGGCTCTAAATGCACGATAGAATCCGGCAAAACGGTCACCGTCCTTCTCCCATACCCCTACGACTGGGACACCCTCGGCTCCGAGAAGCCCTACGACCTCGTCCTGTCCCTCTATCCCGAGAATGTGAGGGTGAGGATAGTAGAGAAGTAATCAGTATCAATAAAATCTCTCCTGCTCAGTATTATTTCCCCAATCCCGGCAAAAATAATGGAAGTATTGCTTGAGGAGATGGTTTTATGTGGGGAAGAAGTGCGGCGTTTTCAGTGGCGAAGCGGATGGTGATATTTGTTGCCGGTGGGCTTACTTATGGGTTACTAGAGATAATCTGGCGGGGATATACGCATATTTCGATGTTTGTGGTCGGCGGGCTGTGTCTTATGATAATAGGTAGCATGGACGATGGCGGGGAAGCGCCTTGCCTTTTGTGGCAGGCGGTGCTTTCGAGCCTTACGATTACGGTGATGGAGTTCACTTCGGGCGTGATAGTAAATCTTGTAATGGGGCTTGATGTCTGGGACTATTCGTCACTGCCGTTTAATTTAATGGGGCAGATATGCTTGCCGTATTCTGTGCTGTGGCTCATGCTCTCGATTCCGGCTATATATTATGAAGATATCCTAAGGCATTTTCTTTTCGGAGAGAGCATCCCGCATCAGAGATGGCTTCCCGAATTGCTGATATCTGAAAATTCGCCGAAAAAGGCAAAATAACGGGCAAAATCATTGACTTTTTAGCCTCGTTGTGCTATTCTTTTTATTTGAGCGGATATGTTCCGCAATGTATAATGCCGAAAGGAAATGGTACTTACGAAAAAATCAACTATAAAAAAGTACGCCAAGCTCATAGTAAGAGTTGGCGCAAATGTCCAGAAGGGTCAGACTGTTCAGGTTTATGCCGATGTAGATCAGGCTGAGTTTGCGGCTCTCGTTGTTGACGAGGCCTACAAGGCAGGCGCAAAGAAGGTCAATGTCGAGTGGGGTTGTGACGCTGTAACCAAGCTCAACTATAGACACGCTTCCGTTAAGACCCTTTCAACTATTCTTCCTTGGCAGGAGGAGAAGATGAAGTGGCAGAGCGAGGAGCTTCCCGCAAGAATCATGATTGAGTCGAGCGACCCCGACGGTCTCAAGGGCATCAACATGGAAAAGATGCAGAAGGCTTCCCGTGCAAGATACAAGGTTTCAAAGCCCTATTCCGAGAAGATGGAGAACCGCCATCAGTGGACTATTGCCGCTGTTCCGGGTGAGGCTTGGGCAAAGAAGGTATTCCCGGGACTCCGTAAGAATCAGGCTGTAGAAAAGCTCTGGCAGGCAATTCTTGAGACCGTTTATGTCACCGATGACAACGACCCGATTGAAGTATGGAATCAGGTCAATGAAGATTTTAAATCCAAGTGTGCTAAACTCAACGCTTATCACTTCGAGAGGCTCGAATATAAATCCTCAAACGGCACCGACTTCAAGGTCTGGCTGATGCCCAAGGGCAGATGGTGCGGCGGCGGAGAAACCGACCTTAACGGCAGATACTTCAACCCGAACATGCCCACTATCGAGGTATTCACTACCCCCGAAAAGGGCAAGGCGGAGGGCAAGGTTGTCTCAACAAAGCCTCTTTCTTATCAGGGTCAGCTTATTGAGAACTTCTGGTTTGAGTTCAAGGACGGCAAGGTTGTCGACTATGGCGCAGAGAAGGGCAAGGAGCTCCTTGAAAAGATGGTAACGATGGACGAAGGCGCTTCCATGATTGGCGAGGTCGCACTCGTTCCCTGCGAGTCTCCCATCAACAAGCAGAACATCCTCTACTATAACACCCTCTTCGATGAGAACGCAAGCTGTCACATCGCTCTCGGCAGAGGCTTCAACGACTGTGTCGAAGGCTTTGAGGACCTTAAGAAGGAAGACTTCGACGCCATGGGCGTAAACGACTCGATGATTCACGTCGACTTCATGGTCGGTGCACCCGATATGTCGATTGTCGGCTACACTCACGACGGTCAGGCTGTCCAGATTTTCGAAAACGGCAACTTCACCGCAGAATTCAACTGATTTTATTCGTAGTAATTCAAAAGCCCGCAGATTCAGAACCTGCGGGCTTTTTTGCAATGATTTATCGCTTTCTTTTAAACTTCTTTAGGAAGAATATTCCCGAGATAACACCGGGAATTCCAATCCACAATATTATAGTTACTGTTGCAACAACGGCAGGATAGTCTATCGTCAGATATGAGGCAATGAATAATATCGTAAGCGGTAATGATATTATCCCGATAACTTTGTGTGCCAAATCCCATGTGTCCTCATCTGCCACAGTCCACGGTAGCCTTAACCCAGTATGATTGGTGAATGGAAGGCGAGGACTTATAATTCCTCCTACAAACATAACTGTAGCCATCAACAGCATCGCAAATATTTCTTCTATCTTCTCAGCATCAGAAATCATATCTGATTTTACAATTATTGCAAATACAAGACACAGCGCTAATAGGCATATATCGAATATAGTTGTAAATCGAACAGCATTCTTTTTGGAATAGTCTTCGGATTCGGTCAGCAAATCTATATTCTTGTAGAGTATTATGCAAGCCAAAAGTAAAAGCACTATTGACACGACCATTGAGACGATTTCATTGCCTATACTTAGCATCGTTATCAACGAAACGAAGGAAATGAATATTATCCAACCTCGAACTTTTGCTATATCCTGCATACGGGATTTTTTCATGTTCTCGGTTTTGAGTTCTTTCCTTAGCTCGGAAATTTCCAATGACAAGTCTTCATTATGAATGTCCGACACTCCGAGAAGTCGGTTGACAGGAACATCGAGAAGTTCCGCCATTCTGATAAGGATGTCGGCGTCCGGCACTGATAAATTATTTTCCCACTTAGATACGGTTTGTCTCACTACTCCAAGCTTTTCAGCCAGTTCTTCCTGACTCATCCCCGATTCAATCCGGCATAGTTTAATGTTTTCGCTTATCATATCCTCACCTCAACTGTAATTTTTACTATAATGATTATACACGGTGGTGACGTCAAAGGCAAGCAACTAAAATTAACATCTGCATTTAAAATCGATAGATGCCAAAAAGCGGCAGAACCAACTTTTTGATTCTGCCGCAATTTCATGTTATTTCTGGTTAATCAGAACCCCAGCGAAGCCTTAAACTCCTTCGCAATCTTCTGTCCAAGCTCAACCGCATCTTCTCTTACAGCCGCAATAGTGGTGTAATAAGCCTTGATCTTCGGCTCGGTGCCGGAGGGACGGATGATGACGGTTGCCTTGTTTTCGAGGGTGAACTTGAGGACGTCAGACTTCGGAAGGTCGATGCCCTTTGTCTCGCCGGTAACAAGGTCGGTATCGGTCTTCTTTAAGTAGTCGGCAAGAGCCACAACCTTGAAGCCTGCGATTTCCTTCGGAGGATTCTCGTGGAGGTCGCCCATAATCTTTGCCATCTCAGCCATGCCGGCGGCGCCTTCGCAAACGAAGCTCTCGACAGTGTGGACATAGTTTCCGTACTTCTTATACATAGCCTCTCTTGCATCGAGGAGGGAAACGCCGATTGAACGGTAGTAAGCCGCCATTTCGCAAATCATCATCGAGCCGACGACAGCATCCTTGTCTCTGACATAGGAGCCGGCGAGGTAGCCATAGCTCTCCTCAAAGCCGAATATGTATCTGTCGGCTTCGCCGGCGGCTTCAAGGTAGCCAATCTGTTCGCCGATGAACTTGAATCCAGTGAGGACGTTTCTCATCTCAACGCCGTAATCGGCGGCAATAGCATCCGCAATGGCAGTGGAAACGATGGACTTGACCGCAACAGGCTTCTCGGGCATAGTGCCAAGCTTGATTCTCTCCTTGCAGATGTATTCAAGAAGCATAGCTCCGACTTCGTTTCCGCTGAACAGGACGTAGTTTCCGTCCTTGTCGGGAACGGCGATTCCGACTCTGTCGCAGTCAGGGTCTGTGGCAAGAAGGAGGTCAGGCTTTACAGTCTTGCAGAGTTCAAGCCCCAAATGCAAAGCTTCCTTGATTTCGGGGTTCGGGAACGGGCAGGTGGGGAAGTGACCATCCGGATTTTCCTGCTCGGGAACAACGGTAACGTCGTTGACGCCGATTCTCTTGAGGATAGCTCTTACGGGCTTGTTACCGGTACCGTTAAGAGGAGTGTAAACAACCTTCAAGCCGCTTGCGGCACAAACCTCCGGGTGAATCTGCTGTTTCTGAACCTCGTCGAGATAAGCGGTGATAACATCCTGAGAGATGTATTCAATCATGCCATTAGCAAGACCTTCTTCGAATCCGACGAGCTTAGCTCCGCCGAACATCGGAGTAGCGTTAATCTTGCCTAAGACCGTGTCAGCCGCTTCGATCGTCATCTGGCAACCGTCCGAGCCATAAGCTTTGTAGCCGTTGTACTTCGACGGATTGTGGGATGCAGTGCAGACGATACCGGCCTTGCAGTGAAGCGTTCTTACAGCCCACGAAAGCATAGGAGTCGGCATAAGCTCGCTGTAGATATAAGCCTTGATTCCGTTTCCGGCAAGAACTCTTGCCGCCTCTTTCGAGAAGAGATCCGATTTGATTCTTGAGTCGTAAGCGATAGCAACTGCATTGTCCTGTCCGGGATAAGCCTCGTTGACATAGTCCGCAAGTCCCTGTGTAGCCCGTCTGATGGTATAAATGTTGAGTCTGTAGGTTCCTGCACCGATGACGCCACGGAGTCCTCCCGTGCCGAATTCGAGGTCGCGATAGAAGCGGTCCTTAATCGCTTCATCGTCTCCCTCAACCGACTTGAGCTCTTCAATAAGGTCAGGGTCCTCGGTCGCATTCTCGAGCCAGAGCTTGTAGAGCTCAGCCTCGCTAAGTCTTGTTTCGTTCATAATAATTAGCCCCTTTCAATATATTTGGATGCGGTATTAAGCTTCGTCGCTGTTGCGAATCTGGAGAAGCTTCTGCTTAAGGTCGTCTTCCATCTTGACCATTTCAGCCTCTGCGGCAAGTCTTGCGGCTCTGCCGTCCGACTGAATCTTCATAACGTCGTCAAGAGTCTGGATGAGCTGTTCGTTGGTCTGCTTCAAGGTCTCGATGTCGACGATTCCGCGCTCAGCTTCCTGTGCAGTCTCAACGGAAGCGGTGTGAAGCTTCTCGGCGTTCTGCTTGAGAAGAGCGTTGGTAATGTCGGTAACCTGTCTCTGAGCCTGAGCCGCTTCGGTGGAGTGCTCGATTCCGAGCGCCAGAACCATCTGGTTCTTCCAAAGGGGAATGGTGCTCGTAAGAGTCGTCTGAATCTTCTCAACCATTACGTTGTCGTTATTCTGAATCATACGGATCTGCGGAGCGGTCTGGATGGAGATAGCTCTTGTGAGCTCGAGGTCGTGAATCTTCTTTTCGAATCTGTCGCACTTGTCACTGAGATCCTTTGCGGCTTGTGCATCTTCCGCAAGTCCCGATGCCTTTGCCTTTTCCTGAAGCTCAACAAGCTTGCCGTTTCTGGTTTCTTCGAGCTTCTGCTTGCCTGCCATGACATACATGGTAAGCTCCTTGAAGTAGGCAAGATTCTGGTCATACATTTTGTCAAGAACAGCGGAATCCTTGAGAAGTCTCACCTGATGCTCCTGGAGTGCATCGGCAATTTTCTCAACGTTGACCTCGGCTTTTGCATACTTCGTCTTCATGGTTTCAAGCTTATTCGACTGCTTGCGGAAGAAGCCACGGATGCCCTTTTCCTCTTCCTCATTGATGCCCTTGAGCTCGTTTACCATGCTCGAAATCAGGTCGCCGACTTCACCCAGATCCTGAGTTCTGACGTTAGCAAGAGCGGCATCCGAAAAGTCTGCCATCTTCTTCTGAGCGCTTGCGCCATACTGCAAAATCTGAGCGGTGTTCTCAACGTCAATCTTGGCAGCAAAGTCCGTAACCATCTTCTGCTCCTCGGGAGTGAGGGTTGTTGTCTCTGCAATCTGCGTGGGTTGCTGACTTCCTGCTTCGACAACTTCAGCCATGGTCTCGGTTTCAATGTCCGGCTCCAATGTCAGGTGGGGAACATTAGTGAATTCTTGCTCGTTTACATTGTCCATAGTAATACTCCTGTTCTTGATAATTTTTTTATGCTAATGTTATTTTGCTCTTATTTGAAGTCGCTTCCCTTGAGCCCTTCCTGTGCCAGAAGGGTGTTGAGGACGGAAATATCGCTCGAAACGTCCATAGCCGTGTCCGAAAACAGTTCATCCAGAAGCTTCTCAAACGCCTGATTGAGGGTGTCAAGCGTCTCTTCAATCTCACGCTTCGAGGCTTGGATATTTTCGCCCTGAACCGGCTGTTTGTCCATATCCGCATAAGCATTCAGAAGCTTCACCGTCATCGGCAGATAGTAATCCATAAGCTTCTTCAAATCCGGTACAACCTCGGGATTGGTCTCGGCGCGCTCGAAAATTCTTTTTACTATAAGCTCCATGCGTGAGATTTTTCCGGAAATCTCTTCGCCGGGAATCGCATCGTTGCAGGCTCTTATCTGGGCGATAAATTTGTTGCCCCTGTCGAGGACCTCCTGAACCTTTGCGTCTTTTGCTTCTTTTTCGGATTGCCTTTCTTTCGCTAAGTCTTTGACTTTCTCTTCGGCTTGCTTTATGAGACTTTTCTGGTAATCTTCATACGTTGCATCGCTCGTGATAAGCACTGTCTGCTTATCGTCAATATGACCTTCGAGGAAAAGTCCGTCGTCAATCATTCTTTGAAGTTCTTTGCGGACTTTTTTCGCGCTCATTCCGACATTTTGCGCAAGCTTTTCAATCGCACAGTATGTCTTCGAGCCCAAAGTCTGCCGATAGATCTTGAACCTGTTAGCAAAGCCCAACTGTCTGCCGCCGCTTATAGACAACGGTAGCCCGACAGCCACGCCAATTATAGTAGGCAGGACAGTAAACAGTCCGAAATCAAGCCAGAACATCCATCCTACCAAATCGATCAGCACTGAAAGGCAAAAACCGCCGCCTGTAAGCACGATTCCGCCGATTAACTTCATAATTCCGCCTGACCTGATTTTGCTCGGATTGCCATAGAGTGCGGGCATATTCCTTGAAGAAGGAACCACCTTCGGAGTCGAATTCGTTCCGTTCTGATAACTGCCGGTATCCGAATCGTCATAGTAGGCGTTGGAGCTTCCACCTGTCATTCTCTTAAGAGCGTCACTACCCATATTTATAACATTTCCGACAAGATTGCGGACCGATTGATTCAGTTCGCTGTAATCCTGCGAATAGATGGCTTTATCTATCACATCGCGGATGTCGTTGCCCAAATCATCCCAATTCGAATTATTGCTCGCCAAAAAAATCATCTCATTTCTTTTGAACATTCTCATCCATCTAATTATACAGCTTTTTTTATCACTTTACAAGTGCCAATGAACGGTTTAAAGCAATTTTCGTGCGAATTTTTCGTGAATTTTTTGAAGAATGCGTTCTGTAGCCCTTGAATTACCGTCTCAAATAATGTAAAATAATAAAAGAACCAAAAATCGGCAGGGAAGGGATGACGTTATGTTTTCAGAAATAAAGAGTGTCGGGCTGTTTGGAATGAACGCCTTCGAGGTTAGCGTTGAAGTTGAAGTGAGCAAGGGAATTGATCGTTTCGACATAGTCGGGCTTGCCGATATCTCGGTCAAGGAATCCCGTGAAAGGATTCGTTCGGCGTTTCGCTCGTCAAAGCTCCGATTTCCTGCGGTCAGCGTTATAGTCAATCTGGCACCGGCAGACGTCAAGAAGAGCGGTTCAGCGCATGATCTGGCAATCGCTGTCGCTATTCTTGAAGCATCTGGCGCTTTTCCTGCGGAACGGACTGAAAACTGCTGTTTTATCGGCGAGCTTTCCTTGAGTGGTGACCTCCGCCCGATTAACGGCGTTCTTCCCATGACAATATTCGCCCAGCGAATGGGAATCAAAAAAATGTACGTCCCCAAGGACAACGCATATGAAGCTTCCGTTGTAGAGGGAATCGAGGTTTACGGCGTTGAGTCCCTGAGTGAACTAGCGCACTGCCTTAGCGGTGACATAGTCATCGAGAAGGCTCCGCCTTATGTTCCCGCAGAAAAGAATACGAGCAATCTCCTTGACTTTGCCGACGTCAAGGGTCAGCAGTTCGCAAAGAAAGCTCTTGAAGTCGCCGCCTGTGGTGGACACAACCTTCTGATGATAGGCTCGCCCGGCTCCGGCAAGAGTATGCTTGCAAAGAGGCTTCCCTCGATCCTCCCGAAGATGACATTTGAGGAGTCAATAGAAACCACAAACATCTACTCGATAGCCGGTCTTATTGACAAGAATGCACCTCTTGTGACCGAGAGACCGTTCAGGGCTCCGCACCATACGGTTTCGACAGCCGGTCTCGCCGGCGGCGGAGGAATCCCACGCCCCGGTGAAATCTCACTTGCTCACAATGGACTCTTGTTCTTAGACGAGCTTGCCGAGTTCTCCCGCTCAACTCTCGAAATTCTCCGCCAGCCTATCGAGGACGGAAAAGTTACTATTTCAAGAGCATCCGGCACGGTTACATATCCCTCGAATATAATGCTCGTAGCGGCGATGAACCCCTGTCCCTGCGGCTATTACGGTCACCCGAAGAAAAAGTGCGTCTGCACAAAGAGGCAGGTTTCGCAGTATCTTTCGAAGATTTCCGGACCTCTCCTTGACAGATTTGATTTGCATATCGAGGTGGCGCCGGTTGAGTATGAGAATATCTCGTCGACCAAGAAGGAAGAATCAAGCGCCGCCATTCGTGAAAGAGTCCAGAAGGCAAGAGAAATTCAGAACGAGAGATACAGGGGCACGGGAATCACCTGCAACGCCAAGCTCACATCCGAGCTTCTGCACGAGGTCTGCCCACTGACAGAAGATGCCAACACGCTTTTGGGCGAAGTCTTTGACCGTCTTGGTCTTTCCGCCAGAGCCTATGACCGAATCCTCAAGGTATCAAGAACTATGGCAGATATGGACGGCGAAGAGAGAATTGACCGTAAACACGTTGCTCAGGCAGTAAGATATCGTTGTCTCGACAGAAAGTATTGGGAGAACGGATGATGAATAAAGATATTTCAGAACTAATGCCTGCGTCAAAGTCTGCCGAGCTGATTTTAGCCTGCGGTGGCAGAAGCACTCGTATGGGCGGCGAAAACAAGCTTCTTTCACTGATTTCGGGAAAACCTTGCATTTATCGTGCATGCGAGCCGTTCTGCGATTTTCCCGAGATAAAGCGAATCATAATCTCGGCTCCCACTGAGCTGTTCGATACATACAAAACAGCTCTCAGCGGCATAGAAAAGCCGATTTTGTTCGTCAGCTCCGGTGAAACCCGTCAGCAGTCTGTCACAAACGCCGTAAAAGCCGCAACGGAAGACATCATCATGATTCACGACGGTGCAAGACCGCTTGTTTCTCACGACGAGATAAAAGCGTCTCTTGACGATGCTTTTGAGTATGGGAGCTCGATTATCTCAACACCGATGACCGAGACGATAAGATTCTCGGATGGTGAGAAATCCTATTCTCCCGACCGCTCGAAATATTATCTCGTCAAAACCCCGCAGAGCTTTTCACGGAAGCTTTATCTCTACGCTTTGGAGAGCTCGACGGGCGACTATACCGACGATGCACAGCTCCTTGATTCTGTCGGCATAACGCCACACCTGACAATGGGCTCGAGGAATAATATAAAAATCACTGTTTCGGAGGATTTAAAGATGGCAGAAGGACTGCTTGGTTCCGGCAACGTAAGAATCGGTCACGGTTACGATGTTCATAAGCTCGTCCCCGACAGAAAGCTGATTTTGGGCGGAGTAGAAATACCGTATGACCTGGGATTATTGGGGCATTCCGATGCCGATGTGCTTACGCATGCTCTCATGGATTCGCTTTTAGGCGCGGCGGCGCTCGGAGACATAGGAAAGCTCTTCCCCGATACCGATGACAAATACAAAGGTGCAAACAGCATAGAACTTCTGAAAGAAGTCTGCCGTGTTCTGAAAGACAACGGTTATCAAATAGTCAACACCGACATCACCGTAATAGCCCAGAAGCCGAAGCTTGCACCCTATATTCTCACGATGCGAGAAGTGCTTGCAAATGCTATGGATATAGATATAGGCTGTGTTTCCGCGAAGGCTACCACCGAGGAAGGCTTGGGCTTCACCGGAACAGGTGAGGGGATTTCCGCACACGCCGTTTCTCTTATAAGGGGCTAAATTAAACAGACATCAAAGGCTCTGCTTCGGCAGGGCTTTTTTATTGTGTCAATACGCGGTATTTCCACATATATTTATGATAGCCTCTTGTATTTTAGAGGTGACCTCAATAATGCGAGGTGCAACATTGTGACATGAAATACACTCTCTTAGCCGTTTCGTCGATAACCTACGCAATGAAGGCAAAGAAGCTCCTTAACGGTATGGGAATATTCTGCGAGGTGTCAAAAACTCCGAAGAACTTAGCTTCCGGTTGCGGTTACTCGGTCAGAATACGGGATACTCCCGGGGATAATCCCGACTATGTTGCGGGGATTCTTGAGAAAAACGGCATTGCGGTTAAAGACCGAGGAACGGTTGAAATGTAAAATACGGTCTTTACGAAAGGATTCTTCAATGTGAAAATGGTCTATTTTGATAACGCAGCCACGACCTACCCAAAGCCTCCATCAGTCGTTAAAGCCACGGCGGAAGCTCCCGTAAAGTACGGCGGAAACCCGGGTAGGTCGGGGCACGCTTATTCATATAATTCGGCGGCAATGGTTTATGATGCAAGATGCACAGCCGCCGGGATGTTTAAATCAAGCCCCGAAAACACAGTTTTCACGGGCAACTGTACCCATTCTCTTAATCTCGCCATCAAGGGAATAGTTCGTCCAGGAGACAGGCTTGTCATTTCCTCTATGGAGCACAATTCCGTTGCACGCCCTGCCTATGCCCTATCAAAAGGCAGGGCAACAGTCGACGTGGCGGTAGTGGGGAAGACGGACGAGGAAACCCTCGAGAATTTTCACAGGCTCATAACTCCCGGTGTTCGATGTGTCGTCTGCACAGCCGCCAGTAATGTAACCGGCAGGATAATGCCGATTCGTGAGATTGCGGACATGTGCAGAAGTATGGGGGTTTGCTTCATCGTCGACGGTGCGCAGGCTTGCGGAATTATCCCCTTGAGTCTTGACGACGGAATGAATTTCATCTGCACAGCCGGTCATAAAGGGCTTTACGGTGTGACGGGAACCGGACTTCTCATATCTGACGGCAAATATGTGCCAGATACGATAATCGAAGGCGGAACCGGTGCCACTTCTGCCGAGCTTGAGCAAACCGTCTTCATGCCCGAAAGGCTTGAGAGCGGAACCCTGAATACGGTTGGAATCGCTTCTTTGAAAGCCGGAATCGACTATGTCAATAGCTATGGTATGGACGATATATTCAACCACGAGCAGTCGCTCTGCGATATTCTCCTGGACGGACTTAAAGGCATCGACAACGTGACAGTCTACAGAAACGGCAATCACTTTGTCCCAATAGTGTCGTTCAATATCGAGGGCATACCGTCGTCGGCGGTTTCGGGTGCTTTATCCGAAAGAGGCTTTGCTCTTCGCGGCGGGCTTCACTGTGCGCCGTTGGCTCATAAAACGCTCGGAACTCTGCCCGAAGGGACAGTCAGATTTTCGCCGTCGGTCTTCAATTCCGAGACAGACGTTAAAAGGCTCCTGACAGAAGTAAAAAAAATCTCAAAAGATGGACTTTGACTATTGAAATTTCCCTCGATTGCTGTTAAAATAATAAGAGCATCAATGCCGTATCAGGCGGAAAGGGAAATGGACTTGGAATTTATCAGTGATACTTGGGTAAAGTTCGTAAGTATAGTAAGTTCGATATCTATAAGAGACGTTATCGACATAATCATATTAGCGTATATCCTGTATAAGCTCATTAAAATCATCCGTGAAACGAGAGCTCAGCAGCTCCTTACGGGAATTTTAATCATACTCGGCGTGTATCTTATTGCCTCGTGGTGGCAGCTTAAAGTTATGTCCTATCTCTTGGAAACCTTCTTCCAGATAGGCATTCTGGCGGTTATTATCGTATTCCAGCCAGAACTCAGGCGAATACTTGAAAAGATGGGTCAAGCGAACGTGAAAAGCTTCGGGATTTTCGGCGGCGGTGGCTATAAAGCCGATGATGAAGTGAAAAACTGGGATGACACCATCGAGGTTATCGGCGAAGCCGTAAGTCAGCTTTCCGAAACGAGAACCGGCGCGCTGATAGTAATCGAGCGCACCACCCGTCTGGGTGAACAGATTGACAACGGAACGGTCATGGACTGCATACCGAGCGTTGCAACTCTCGGCAGTATATTCTTCCCAAAGACGCCTCTGCATGACGGCGCAGTAATCATAAGAAATGCCAGAATCATTGCGGCAGGTTGCTTCCTTCCGACTCCTCAGAAGGAAGAGCGAATCAACAAACAGCTCGGCTCCCGTCACAGAGCGGCAATCGGCATGAGCGAGAACTCTGATGCCATAATCATTGTCGTTTCGGAAGAGACGGGCACCATCTCCATTGCCGAAAACGGCGAGCTCACAAGAGGATACACAAAGGACAGAATCATAAAGTATCTGAAATCCCAGATAATTGATGAAAAGCTTTCGTCTGATAAGAAACTGTTCGGCAGGCTGTTCACAAGAAAGGAGAAGACCGATGGCGGAGAAGAAAACGACCGAGAAAACACAGAAGAATAGATTCTTCAAGAGCGGCAACTTCTACCTGATGCTCTTTTCCGTAGTTCTGGCATTCGTTATCTGGATAATCATGTCGCTTACCGTCTTTCCCGAGACAACTGTCACTCTCAAGGATGTTCCTATAGATTTCTCTTTGGACGGTTCTTATGCGGACGTTGCCGGAATTTCTGTCATGAAAACGTCGGTCGATACCGTCAACGTCGTAATTTCCGGCGAGAGATATCTTATCGGTGATTACACAGCGGATGATATTCATGTCGGAATAAACGTGGATGCAGTAAGAACCACCGGTTCTTATGATATTTCGCTCGTAGTAACAAGCGCAAACGGTGATACCATTGAGGTTGAACAGATTGAGCCGGCGACCGTCAAGGTAGACTTTGACTATATGGTAACAAAGACCTTCTCTGTTGATGATGGGACTCTCGTTGCCGATGTTTCGAACCTTTCCACTTCGGACGGCTATATTATTGACGAAGAAGAGATTACCATTTCTCCGTCAACCATTGAGCTCTACGGTCCGCAGGACTACATCAACCAGATAACGTCTGTTTCTGTCAAGGTTGACAACGCCGCGATCATCCAGTCTTCAATGACATCAAACCTCAATTCCGTTGTCTTCTACAGCGGAAACGAGGTATTCGAGAGTGAGGATATAACCGCTGACAATGAGAGCTTTGAGGTCACGGTTCCGGTATACCTTATAAAGACACTTCCTCTGTATGTTACGTTGACGTCATCCGTGGATTCGTTTGACACTTCGTCCGTAGCTTACAGTATAAGTCCTTCTAGCATCTCGGTTCGTTCTCAGAATGCAAGCCTCAGCAGTATGGATTCCATACTTATAGGCTACATTCCCATCAACGAGATAACCGTCGGAAGCGTGGTTACAAAAACGATTGAAAATAAGAGCTATTACGAGAATATTTCCGGAATAGATACCGCGACGGTAACCTTCGATCTCGAGGGCTATGCCGAGAAGGTTGTGACGATAAGCAACTCTCAGATTTATTTCCTGAACAGCACTGACGATAAGGTGGTAACCGTCGAGCAGGCTCAGATTCAGAACGTAATTCTGGTCGGACCCGAGGATGTTCTTGAGCAGATAAGCTCATCCGATGTTGTCGCCGAGATAGACATGCTTGACTATGCCAATACTAATTCGAGCTATACTATCATGGATCTTACAATCTATGTCCCGGGATACGATAATGTCTGGAGCTACGGAACCTATCGAGTATATGTAAGTATCGAAACGGTTGAGACTACGGAAGAGGAAACAGAATCCGAAGAGTGATTCAAACAGAGATTTATCGGGGCGAAAGCTGATTTTGCCCCGATTTTTTGAGCATAAAATCAGGGAAGGTGAACGCTATGCCGATTATAGTTATGAATATAAAGACACCCATTGATGTGGGCGAAGCGGAAATAATTTCGTCTTCTCTGAAGGAAATTGGCGTAGGCAAGCGCCATGTCCTCTCGGCATCAATATACAAAACGTCGCTTGATGCAAGGAAGCGTGAAAGAACCCGTGACGGAATCCGCCTTGTCAGCTCTGTTCTCCTGACTCTTGATTCCGAAAAGCTCGAGCGTGAGCTGTCAAAGAGACAGAACGTAAAGTATTTTGAGGAGCTCGAACTGTCTCCGACGATTTCGAACAGAAGAACCGACGGACGTGTAGTGATTGCCGGCTTCGGACCCGCCGGAATGTTTGCCGGGCTGATTCTTTCGGAATACGGCTATAAGCCGATAGTTCTCGAACGTGGTGGCTCGGTTGATGAGCGAGTTGAGAAAATCACCGAATACTGGTCGGGCGGAGAGCTTGACGAGAGCACCAATGTTCAGTTCGGCGAAGGCGGTGCCGGAACCTTTTCGGACGGCAAGCTCACCACCAGAATCAACGACCCGCTTTGCCGATATGTCCTGCAAAAATTCGTCGATTTCGGTGCACCGGAAAGTATACTCAGAATCGCCAAGCCTCACCTCGGAACCGATAATCTTCGGGATATTGTCAAGAATATCCGCCGGAAAATAATCGAAAACGGTGGCGAAGTCCGGCTTCACAGCGCGCTTACGGGAATTGAATTTGACGGTGAGCGGATAGCCAAAGTTTCGACGCCATCGGGTGATATAGAAACAAGTGCATTGATTCTGGCAATCGGTCATTCAGCAAGAGACACGTTTGAAATGCTTCTGAGCAGCGGCATCAGGCTTGAACCGAAGCCTTTTTCCGTTGGTGCGAGAATCGAACACAAGCAGGAAAGCGTAGATAAAAGCCTTTATGGCGACTACGCCGGAAGCCCGCTTCTTCCAAAGGGCGAATATCAGCTCTCCCACAGAAGACCCGACGGCAGAGCTTGTTATACCTTCTGTATGTGCCCGGGCGGTATGGTCGTCGCCTCGGCGAGTGAAAAGGGGACCATAGTCACCAACGGCATGAGCATGTACAGCCGTGATGGGGAAAATGCGAACGCCGCCGTTGTGGTCTCTGTTACTCCCGACGATTTTGGGCATGGTGCGCTTGATGGTCTGAATTTTGCTTCTGATATTGAGAAGAAAGCCTATCTCTTAAGCGGCGACAGCCGTGCCCCAGCAATGACAGTGGGGGATTTCTTGGGCAGTCCCGCAAGCCGTTCCGTAGTGCCGAGCTATGAGCCGGGCGTAGCGGACAGAGATTTAAACAAGCTTTTCCCGACGTTCGTAACCGAGATGATGAAAGAAGGGCTTTCAAAATTCGCCTGCGAAATGGACTGCTTTGGCGATATGGGAGCCGTCCTCACTGCTCCGGAAACGAGAACATCGTCGCCGATTCGTATCCCGAGAGACGGGAATATGCGCGCCTTGGGAACAGAAAACTTGATTCCCTGCGGTGAGGGTCCCGGTTATGCCGGAGGAATCATGTCCGCCGCAGTGGATGGAATCAAAGCGGCACTTGAAGTAATGAAGAGCTTTGCACCGTAATACAAAACCGCTTTCCGACAGAGCAGGGAAGCGGTTTTATTGTTTATTCGCGATTTGTAATTAACCTCAGCAGTCCCGAGGCAATCGGCACAGCCGCCGCGAATATGAGCGACCAAGCCATTTCCGGCAGTAGCAAAGGTGTCGTCTCCATCGCAACTGACAAAAACGGTACATATATGCACAGAGCTGTAACACCGGCGGAGGCAAGCACGGCTAAAATCAGAGCCGGATTCTCAAACGGATTCATCCGGAATACAGATTTTTTCTCGCTTCTGCACTCAAAAACATGTATAAGCTGACTTGCAATCAGTGTCACCAGAGCACAGGTTCTTGCGGCTTCCAGTGTACATCCAAAATAAAGCGAATACGCAAAGCATCCAAGAGTGCAAAGCCCGATGAGAATGCCCCTGACTGAAATCTTTCCTAAGAGTCCTCCGCTGAAAAAGCTCCCTGAAAATTCGGACGGCTTCATCCGAAGGATTTCCTTTTCGCTCTTCTCAAGGCTCAGTGCCATCGCCGGAAGCCCGTCGGTCACGAGATTTACAAGAAGTATCTGCGTCGGAAGGAGAACCACCGGTAGCCCCAGAACTATCGACAGAAACATAACCATGACTTCTCCGATGTTGCAGGAAATCAGATATCTCACAAACTTTCGGATGTTCATATAGACGGTTCTGCCTTGTCTGACTGCTTCGCAGATGGTCGAGAGGTTGTCGTCAAGTAAAATCATATCCGCCGCCTGTTTGCAAGCCTCCGAGCCGTTCTGCCCGATTGCGATTCCGATGTCAGCTTCCTTGACAGCAGGAGCGTCGTTCACTCCGTCACCGGTCATTGCGACGATGTTGCCTTTTCTTTTGAGTGATTGCACGATTCTGAGCTTATCACTCGGGTCGACTCTTGCAAATACAGCGGCTTTCGAGATTATCCTGTCGAGCTCCTTGTCGGTCATATTGTCGAGTTCTACCTTCGATATAACCAAATGCCCACGCCTGAGTATTCCGACCTCTTTCGCAACCGCTTCGGCAGTCAGCTTGTGGTCGCCTGTAATCATAACTGTTCGGATTCCGGCTTTTCTGAGTTCGTTTACAGACGTTTTAGCCTCTGCTCTCGGAGCGTCAAGCATACCGGTGAGCCCCAAGAACACTTCATAGCCGGTTTTCTCATCTGTAAAGGCAAACGCCATGACACGAAGTGCACTTGCGGCGTAATCGTCAACTGTCTGATATAATTCTCTTCTTTTCTCGCTTGTCAATGGCTCAACGCCCGATTCGGTATAGATCATCCGGCAGGATTTGAGTATCACATCCGGTGCGCCTTTTGTGTATGTTCTCATGTCGTGATTATCTGAAACTGTGACGCTCATTTTCTTTGATTCGCTGTCAAAGGGTACTTCGGAAAGCCTCGTGAAACCGTCTTTGTTTACGCCAAACTTTTTGGCGGCGACAAGAAGAGCTATCTCCGTGGGGTCTCCGATACCATCATTCTCGCTCAGGACGGCATTATTGCAGAGAACAGCACACTTGAGGAGTTCACTCAGAGCTTTATCCGGCTTTAAATCATCTGTAATGGTATATTCCTTGTCAGCGGTTCTTATTTTCGTGACGCTCATTTTATTTTCGGTGAGGGTTCCCGTTTTATCCGTGCATATAACATTTGCGCAACTCAGAGTTTCGACCGAGTGAAGCCTTCTCACAAGAGCGTTTCTCTTCATCATCCGACGGACGGATAGGGCAAGCGCAATAGTAACCGTTGCCGGAAGCCCCTCGGGGATGGCGGCGATTGCTATTGTGATGCCTGTCATAAGCATGTCGAAAATCGGCTCGCCCCGCCATATTCCCGCTACAACCACAAGCACACAAACTGCGGCACACATAATGCAAAGCGTCTTCCCAAGGGAACCGAGTTTTCTTTGGAGCGGTGTTTCCTGATTTCCCGCTTCGTCTATTAGCGAAGAAACCTGTCCCATTTTGGTGTTCATGCCTGTACTTTCGCAGACGATAACGGCGTTTCCTCTTGTAACCGAGCTTCCCATGAAAACTTGGCTTTCTGAATCGTCTTTCCTTACCGCCTCCGATTCGCCGGTGAGTATTGACTCATTACACCAGAGCCCGTTTGAGCTGAGTATTTTCCCGTCGCACGGCACTTGGTCTCCGGCTTCTATCAGAATAACGTCATCCGGGACTATCAGCGAAGCGTCTATGACTTTTTCTTGCCCATCCCGAATCACTCTCGCAGTCGGAGCAGTCAGCTTCTCGAGAGCCTCCATTGTTTTCTCTGTCCTGTATTCCTGAATGAATCCAAGTATAGCGTTCATGAGAACGATCAGAATTATCGTCACCGCATCGTATATTTCGTCCATGGCGACAGATATAACCGTCGCACCCAGAAGCACCATAACCATGATGTCCTTGAACTGCGACAGAAATATCCCGACGGGGTTCTTTTTGCTTTTAGACTTAAGGCGGTTGTAGCCGAATTCTTTTAATCTCTTTTCAGCGTCCTGTTCGCTCAGACCGCCAAAATTATTTTCCTGCATGATAAAACTCCCTTCCGAAACTCGTCCTAAGATGAGTTTATGAAAGGGAGTCTTGTTTTAGAATGAGTTTCAGTCGGCCTTGTAAGCCTTGACTATCTCGCCGATGTACATTGTGTGAAGGTCATTCTCGGGATAGTTCCGCTCAAACACTGTCTTATCGACAAACGAATCCTCTGTCAGCTTCTGTGCATAAAGCTTTCTGCAGACGAGAACAAGGTTTGCCTCCTCAAAGGTGACCGTTCCGTCTGTGAACAGGGGAGTGAGACCCGCTTCCTTCGGCTTGTCGTGGTCTCTTCCCGAAACTCTTCCGCAGAGCCCGAGAGCTTTTTTGTAGCCGTCGGGGAAGAAGGTGAGGGTGAAGCAGTCGCTTCCGTCGACAAACTGCTTCGTATATCTTTGAGGTCTTATATAGCAGGTGGCAACCTCTTTGCCCCAGAGTATGCCGACTCCGCCCCATGAGGCTGTCATAGTGTTGAAGCTGTCTTCATTTCCCGCCGAGATGAGGCACCAGTCGTTGCCGATTCTCTCAAACGGGTTGAAAGTGAGCTCGCCTATATTGAATTTTTTAAGCATTGGGGGTCATCCTTTCTCAAAATATATCCAAGATACTTTATGCCGGATTATTTTGCTCTATGCTCCTTGATAAGTGTCTGAATTTTCTCATGCGGGTCGATAATCGAGCTTACAGACATATCGTGGTTAAGAGCAGTGATGAAGTAGGAAACATACTTCGAGCAGTCGACGACATGATACCATTCTCTCTCGAGAAGTTCCTTGGGAGCGTATGTCAGGTTCGTTCCGAATACGCCGTCGATGATGCCGTCCGCATAAGCCTTGTCCATCTCGTCGTAGCCTTTTGTGAAGATGCAGTAAGTGGCATAGGTGAAGATTCTCTTTGCGTGTCTCTTCTTGAGATCATAGGCGACTTCAATCATCGAATTTCCAGAGGAAATAATGTCGTCAGCAATGAAGATATCCATTCCGGTAACATCGTTTCCGAGATATTCGTGAGCCTCAATCTTGTTGACGCCGTCGATAACCTGACTTACGTCTCTTCTCTTGTAGAACATACCAAGCGTAACCTGAAGCTCGGAAGAATAGTGCATGTTTCGATTCATTCCGCCTTCGTCGGGTGATACAATCATGAAATGCTCTTTATCTATAATCAGGTCGGGAAATGCCTTGAATAGTGCCTTTAGCGCCTGATAAGAGGGGACTATATTGTCAAAGCCCATAAGCGGAACTGCGTTCATAACTCTCGGGTCGTGAGCATCGAATGTCAGAACGTTCTCAACTCCGATGTTCTGGAGCTCCTGAAGCATGACTGCGGCGTCGAGGGATTCTCTGCCGTTGCGCCTGTGCTGTCTGCCACCATAGAGAAGGGGCATGATTACATTGACTCTGTGCGCCTTTCCTCCTGCGGCTTGAATCAATCTTTTTAAATCCTGAAAATGGTCGTCGGGAGATTTGCGATTTTCATAGCCGAAATACGGGTATGTACAGGAGTAGTTTCCTACATCGCATACGAAGAAAAGGTCGTAGCCTCTGACTGTCTCGTAGATGAAGCCTTTGGCGTCTCCCGATTGGAATCTCGGGCAGCTTGCGGGGATAAGGAAGGTATCAACGTCCCTTCCTGCTTGTCTTGCCCACGTCACGAGATAGTCGTTAATCTTCTCACCGAGCTCTTTTGCGTTGTCCATCGCTATGATGCCGAGTGGAGCTACACTCAGCTCGGGGTTGAAGATTTGCGAGGTCTTTTTTAACATTGTCATTGAATCATGCCTCCATATTGTATTTTGAATAATAGTGTGCCGAATATGCTATATTCTAAATCTATAAAAGATAGATTCCTACAGGTGATCGGAGTGCTTTTTTCTTGCCCGCCGGACGTTCACGAATACCGTAGCCGCCAGCATGGCAATAAGGAAAATGGGGACGAGCCAAGGATTTGTCCCGTCAATTTTGAGCTGATTCCAGAGGGTCTGCATAAGCTCGTTTGCCTCATCCGAAAGATTTACAAATACCTCCGTGTGCTCTGTGAGATATTCATCCGATGGATATTGCAGAGGATTGTTCTTTACCTCATCGTCAAGAAGTTCATACGCCGCCTGATTCGGGGTTGAATAGCCGGTATATTCGCAGTTTGCAAGGGCAACCTCAGCTTCGCAGAGGAAGTTTATATACATCTCCGCCGCTTCCTTGTTCTGAGCAGTGGTCGGAATGCAGATAGCGTCTACAAACTGGTTGGTTCCCTCGACAGGAATGCAATAGGTGAGATCTTCGTTCTCAGCCATCATCGTGACTGCGTCTCCGGCATAGTATGGAGCGATAGCGGCGGAACCGCCCTCCATTTTGTCAAAGATCTCATCCATGACGTAAGCCTGAACTACTGACTTCTGTTCCTTCAGGAGAAGTGCCGCTTCCTGAAGCTCAAACTCGTTCTCGGTGTTCTGAGAATAGCCCAGGTATGTCAATGCAATACCGAAGGCGTCACGGGGATTATTGAACATCAGGATATTTCCCGCATATTTTTCATCCCAGAGCGAAGCCCACGAGGTGATCTCTTCGTCAACCATAGTGGTGTTGTATATGATAACGACCATTCCCCAAAGATAGGGGACAGAGTATTCGTTCGTCGGGTCGTATTCGGGATAGAGGAACGTGTCCATGATGTTTGCAAGATTCGGGATATTGTCAAAGTCAAGCTTCTGGACAAGTCCCTCATCTATCATCTTCGAAATCATGTAGTCACTTGGAATGATGATGTCATACTCCGCACTGCCCGACTGAATCTTCGAGTAAAGCGTTTCGTTGCTCGCAAACGTCGTATAGTTTACTTCGATTCCTGTCAGAGCTTCAAACGCTTCGTTGACGTCGAGCATGTCCGATTCGTTAAGGCACATATACTCGCCCCAGTTGGCGACATTGAGTACAATGTCCTGCCCCATGAAGCGGGTATAGTCGTAGTCGGAAAGAAGCTCCTCGTCAAGCTCGGAATATGCGCCATATGCGTTGCCAGATGAGCATCCGCAAAAGGAAAGTGTAAGAACGAGGAAGGCTATAAGAGTCGCTAAAAGTTTTCTCATATCATGCTCTCCTTCCTCTGAGCGGCTCGGAATTGCTCCTGCTCACGTCTCAGCTTGCGGTTGTCGAGTATGTTTTTGGTTATGAGAATGACACAGATTACGAGGAAGATAATCGCCGACAGAGCGTTAATCTCGGGGGAAACCTTAAGCCTTGTCATCGACTCAATCGTGATAGAAAGCGTCTGCACATTCGTGCCGGATGTGAAGTAGCTTACAACGAAGTCATCGATCGAATAGGTGACACTCATCAGGAATCCTGTAAAGATGCCGGGCATAATCTCGGGGATTACAACCTTGAAGAACGCTTGCCTTTGATTGCATCCAAGGTCCTGAGCGGCTTCAACAAGGCTCGGATTCATTCCTCTGAGCTTCGGGAGCACGCTGTATATGACATACGGAACGTCAAAAGAAATATGCGCTAAGATGAGCGAAGCAAATCCGAACTGGAAACCGAACGAGGTTCTGAAAATCTGGAAAAGAAGCATCAGAGACACGCCCATGATTATTTCAGGACTGACAACGGGTATATATGTCAGGTTCATGAAAACGGTCTTGGAGCGCTTTTTCATGCTGTTGATTCCGAGAGCGGCGGTAGTGCCCAGGATTGTGGCAAATATTGATGCCGCAAGAGCAACTATAACGGTGTTTCTCAGTGAAGTCATTATAGTCTCGTTGTGGAAGAGCTTGATGTACCAGTCAAGAGTAAAGCCTGTCCAGTTGGAGCGGGATTTAGACGCATTGAACGAGAATACAATCAGAACGAGAATAGGAAGATACAAAAACAGGTACAGAGCGTACATGTAGAGCTTGGAGGATAGCTTTCTCATGGCATAACCTCCTCTTCCGTGCCGAACTGATTGAACAGGCTCATCAGGAATATTACGACTATCATAAGAACCAGTGCCATAGCCGAACCGAGGTGAGGATTATACGATGTTCCCAGGAACTGCGATTCGATTATGTCGCCGATAAGGTCGCTTGTTCCGCCACCGAGCATTCTTGAAATGACGAAGGTAGAAACGCTCGGAATGAAAACGGCGATAATGCCTGAATTGATTCCGGGCATCGAGAGGGGAAGAATGACCCTTCTTACGAGGTTGAAGTTGTTTGAACCTAAGTCTCTTGCCGCTTCAATAACACTCGAATCAATCTTGACCATTACCGAATAGAGCGGCAGAATCATGAACGGCAGATAATTATATACCATACCGAGAATAACGGCGCCGCCGTTATTGATAAGGTTCAGAGGACCGATTCCAAACAGCCCCAGAAATTTGTTTATAAGACCGTTTGACTCAAGAAGCGTCATCCATGCGTAGGTTCTCAGGATAAAGTTTGTCCACATAGGGACCATTATTAAAACTATAAGCGAGGATTGGTTGAATGACTTTGCACGCGAGATGATATATGCCGCGGGAAAAGCCAATATAAGACAGATAACCGTTGCGATGATGGCAAACAATATTGAGCGGAAGAGAACCGCCATATAGTCCGACATATCGAACAGGTTTTGGAGAGTGAAATTTCCGTCAGAATCGGTAAGAGCGAATCCGATTACAAGTCCTAAAGGAATTATCGTGAAAATCAGAACCCATACGGCGTATGGTACGGCGAAAACCTTAGATACCTTCATCGGTTTACGCCTCCGACTTGTGCATGATATGTATATCCATCGGAGTAACATTCATGCCGATAATCGCTCCTGCCTCCTCGCTCTGAGTGGAGTGTATTTTCCATTTGTAGCCGAGAGCATCAACGCCGATTTCATAGTGAACGCCTTTGAATATACAGCTTTCCACTACTCCGACAATAGCTCCCTGATACTGCGGAACAACCTTGATGTCTTCCGGTCTTATGACAACGTCAACAAGCTCGTCCGGGGCGAATCCCTGATCAACGCAGGAGAATTCTTTGCCGGCAAACTCGACCAGAAAGTCGCGTCTCATTATTCCGTCTATGATGTTTGATTCGCCGATAAAGTCGGCAACAAAGGCGTTTGCAGGCTCGTTATAAATATCCTGCGGTGTGCCTATCTGCTGAATTGAGCCGTCTCTCATTACGACTACCGTGTCGGACATGGTCAGAGCTTCCTCCTGGTCATGTGTGACATAGATAAACGTAATCTCAAGATCACGCTGCATTCTCTTAAGCTCTATCTGCATTTCCTTTCGGAGCTTAAGATCCAATGCGCCCAGCGGTTCATCCAAAAGTAAAACCTTCGGGCGATTGACGAGAGCTCTGGCAATGGCAATTCTTTGCTGTTGTCCGCCGGAAAGAGAATTAACCGAGCGTTTCTCAAAGCCTTGCATGTTTACAAGCTCAAGCATCTCTCCGACACGAGTTGCAATTTCTTTCTCGGGAAGCTTCTGAATCCTGAGACCGAAAGCAATGTTGTCGTAGATATTCAAATGGGGGAAAAGCGCGTACTTCTGGAAGACAGTGTTGACCTCACGCTTGTGGGGTGGGAGGTTGTTAATCTTCACGCCGTTAAAAAATAGCTCACCGCTTGCCATTTCGGCAAAGCCACCGATGATTCGTAGGGTAGTGGTCTTTCCACATCCCGACGGACCCAAGAGTGTTACGAATTGCTTGTCCACTATGTCGAGGTTGATGCTCTTGAGCACCTGAATCCCGTCATACTCGACAACAGCATTTCGTATGCTGATGATAGTATTTTTCAATTACAATCTTTGTCTCCTTGTTTTAAACAATTTTTTCGGCAGCATGATACCCCATAATGCCACTTTTTATTATATAGCAAATTCAGCCCTTTTACAATAATAAAATTATAAATATTCGCGATATTTTGATAGGATTTTTTTATCCTTTTGTCGCAGTGAACTTTGATTGCCTCCCGAAATTCAAAAAAATCTTCTCACTCTCGCAAAATTAGGCATTGAATTGCGTAGGGAAATGTTATATAATGTTATAGGCTGAAAATGTATAGTGACATACTGTGTGTTCAGCCTTAGCAAACGAAAAATCGAAAGGCGTGAATATATGAACAAGACACAGAGATTTTTTGATTCTCTTAAAGATATGAAGGTTGCCTTTATCGGCACAGGTGTAAGCCACACCGAGCTCATAAGGCTGTTTCTGTCCAAAGGCATTGATGTAACCGTTCTGGACAGGAAGACAAAAGAGCAATACGACCCCGAGCTCTACAGCGAGTTCTCAGAAAAGGGTGTAAAATTTGTCCTGGGCGAGAGCTATCTTGACAGTCTCACCGACTATGATGTAGTATACCGCACTCCGGGAATGTACTATAACAATCCGAAGCTCGTGGAAGCCCGTCAGGCAGGAGTCATAATCACAAGTGAGATGGAATCCTTCTTTGAGCTTTGCCCCTGCAAGATATATGCTGTCACCGGCTCGGACGGCAAAACCACAACGACGACGCTTATATCCGAATTTTTGAAAGCAGAAGGCTATAAGATCTGGCTTGGAGGAAATATCGGAAAGGCTTTGCTACCGAGAATCGAGAGCATATCCGAGACTGATTTTGCGGTTGTTGAGCTTTCAAGCTTCCAGCTCATCTCGATGCGCGAATCTCCCGATGTCGCGGTCATAACGAATATATCTCCGAACCATCTCGATGTTCACGGGACCATGGATGAATATATCGCGGCAAAGTGCAATGTTCTTGACCACCAGAGCGCATTCTCAAAGGCTGTTCTGAATCAGGACAACGCCGAGACCGTCAAGCTCGGTGAGCGTGTAAGAGGAAATTTAGTTGGATTCTCAAGGCTTTCTCCCGTCAAGGTCGGAGCGTATTTGAATTCCGACAGAGTTCTCTGCTACTGCGACGGCAGAAAGACCGTCAAGATTATTCCTGCAGAAAGAATCAAGCTTCCGGGCGAGCACAATATCGAGAACTATCTGGCGGCAATCAGCGCCGTCTGGGGAGACGTTTCTGTCGACTCCATCTGCCGCGTTGCACGCCATTTCGGCGGTGTTGAGCACAGAATCGAATTCGTAAGAGAACTTGATGGTGTCAAGTACTATAACGACTCGATTGCTTCCAGCCCGACGAGAGTTATCGCCGGTCTCAAGGCGTTCGGAACAAAGATAATAGTAATAGCCGGCGGCTACGACAAGAAGATTCCTTTCGAACCTCTTGCCGAACCGGTCAATAAGTACGTCAAGACCCTGATTCTCATGGGTCAGACTGCACCGAAGATTGAAAAAGCCGTAACCGACACACCGTTCTATAATCCCGATGAGCTGACGATTCTTCACGCTTCAGGGATGGAAGAAGCGGTTGAGCTTGCAAGAAAGAGCGCAGAGCCGGGCGATATTGTAACGCTTTCTCCGGCATGTGCTTCGTTCGACATGTATCCTAACTTCGAGGTCAGGGGCAGGCACTACAAGTCGATAGTGAGCGGGCTCAAGTAATGATAAGGCGAATAGACAGCTTTGATAACGCAAAGCTACTTCTTCGGGATTCTCACTATTCAAGAATTATTCTCTCGCATATTCTTGCCTACGGCACCGAGTTCGATTTCTGTGAGTTTTATGAACTGCTGAGGGGCAATAAGCGAGTCGGAATATTCGCCTCTATGAACAGCTCCCTGACGGTTGATTTACTCGACGATGCCCATAGCTCTTCCGGCTGTATAAGGGAAACCGCTGAGTTCATCCGCTTCAAGTATCCGATGTTCGTTGAGATGCCGGAAGTCCTGATTCCAAAGCGTGGATTGAGCGAATACCGCAAGGAAAAGAGATATTTCTTCTCGGTTCCCGCTATAGAGGGTGCTTCGGAAGACAGTGAGCTTTTGAAGGAGTTGCCGTATGAGTCTGTTTTCGAAACGGCTTTTTCGGGACAGGATGCAAACTACGGCTTGTGGCTCACAGACACGGTAAGACGTGCGAATCGGGGAATAGTCCGCATCTATGGCTATAAATCGTCAGTTCTCACAGTCAAGTGCCAGAGCTACGGCAGAGCATATCTTGCTGATATCGCCACTCCCGAGAAAGACAGGGGAAAGGGCTATGCCTCAACCCTTATAAAGCTTGTTTCGCTGGAGCTGAAAAAAGAGGGAACAGACTGCTACCTTGCGTCGGACGAATCCATGAAAGATTTTTACCTTCGCCTCGGCTGTACCGAGCTCGGCGAGGATTATATACTGAAACTAAAGGAAAGAAAAGATTATGAAGAACTTGTTTAACATCGACGAAAGAATACTGAAGCTTGCTGATGAAGCCGAGGCTCAGTGTTCAGAGGCGTTCAAACGCATCGATGAAATCGCTGAATACAACGGTATGAAGGTGCTTTCGGCATTTATTAAAAATAACGTCAGCGAGACCTGCCTCCACGGCACAACCGGCTATGGCTACGACGATGTAGGAAGAGAAACGCTCGATAAAGTCTATGCAACCGCATTCGGTTGCGAGGATGCACTCGTCCGTCATACTATTGTGAATGGCACTCATGCTCTTTCAACCGCACTTTTCGGAGTCTTAAGACCCGGCGACAAGCTTCTGATGCTTTGCGGTGCACCGTATGACACTCTTGAAGAGGTCATCGGCAAGCGTGGTGAAAAGGGTAACGGCTCCCTTATGGATTACGGAATCCAGTACGAGGAAATCGAGCTCCTCGAGAACGGCATGCCGGACTTAGATGCAATTACCGAAAAAGTCAAAACCGCCACAGTTGCCTATATCCAGCGTTCAAGAGGCTATTCGACAAGACCATCTTATACTATTGCTGACATAGAGAAGATGATTCAGGCTGTAAAGAAGGGCAATCCGAACGCCATAATTATGGTTGATAACTGCTATGGTGAGTTTGTGGACACTAAAGAACCGACCGAAGTCGGGGCTGACCTCATAATGGGATCTCTTATCAAAAATCCCGGCGGAGGAATCGCTTCAACCGGCGGATATATCGCGGGAAGAAAAGACCTGGTTGAAAAGTGCGCTTATCGTCTGACGGTTGTCGGAATGGGCAAGGAAGTAGGCGCATCGCTTCACCAGAACAGAGAAATGTATCAGGGCTTCTTCCTGGCGCCGGAGGTAACTGCGGCGGCAGTCAAGACTTCCGAGTTTGCCTGTGCACTTCTGGGACTTTTGGGCTATGAATCACTTCCGAAACAAGGCGAGCCGAGAGCGGATATAATCGCATCAATACTGCTTAAAAACGAGAAAACACTCACATCATTCATAAAAGGCATCCAGAAGGGCGCGCCGGTAGACAGCTATCTCGTCCCCGAGGCTATCGACACCCCCGGCTATGAAAGTCCGGTTATAATGGCGGCAGGAGCCTTCACAATGGGCGCATCAATCGAGTTTTCGGCAGATGCCCCAATAAGAGAACCTTACGCCGCATGGCTTCAAGGCGCATTAACATATCCAACAGGTAAGGCAGGAATACTTATTGCCGTTCAGAACATGCTTGAGGACGGCGAGATAAAATTAGACTGACGTTTCAATGGAAAGGAGTACTCAATGGCAGAAAAGTATACAGTTTCACTCGCACAGTTTGCGAAGGAAGTAAACTTAAAAACGGTCTACACACCAAAGGATTTATCCAAAATTCTCATCTCAAACAACGACATCAACCGCCCGGGATTACAGCTCACCGGCTTCTATGCCTATTTCAACAACGAGAAGATTCAGATTTGCGGAAACACAGAGTTCGCATACCTTCAGGGACTTTCTTCCGACGAAAGAAAAAAAGTCCTGATGACTTTGTTCTCGTACAAATTCCCGGCACTCATAATTTCAAGAGGGCATGAACCCTTCCCTGAAATGATGGATGCCGCAACCGAATATGGCGTTCCGGTTCTCTCATCCGAGCTCGATACCTCGGAAGTCATCTCAAGAGGAATAGCATATCTGAACACCCAGCTCGGTCAAAGAATCACCCGCCACGGAGTTTTGATTGAAATCTACGGCGAAGGCGTTCTTATCGTCGGTGAGAGTGGCGTCGGTAAATCCGAAACCGCAATAGAGCTTGTCAAGAGAGGACACCGCCTCGTTGCTGACGACGCTGTTGAAATCAAGAAGGTTTCGGCAATCTCCTTGGTTGGCTCCTCTCCCGACAATATCCGCCACTTTATCGAGCTCAGAGGCATCGGAATAGTCAATGCAAGAAGACTTTTCGGTATGGGTGCCGTCAAGATGACCGAGAAGATAGATTTGGTCGTCAAGCTTGAAATCTGGGACCCCGACAAGGTTTATGACAGAATGGGCGTCGATTCCGAGAGTATGGATATCCTGGGAGTAAATATTCCCTGTATCACAATCCCTGTCAAGCCCGGACGTAACCTTGCAGTAATCCTCGAGGTTGCCGCGATGAACAACCGCCAGAAGAAGATGGGCTATAACGCCGCTCAGGAGCTCCTCAATAACCTCGGTCTTGAGATGGAAGGAACAGAGACTGTTTCCAAGTGGGAGGATTTCTGATGCTTATCCAAGCTGACCTTCACACGCACACAATAGCTTCCGACCATGCTTATTCGACCATTACCGAAAACTGCCGTGCGGCGGCTGACATCGGCTTGAAAGCCGTTGCCATGACCGACCACTACGGTGTAATGCCGGACACCGCTCACGAATGGCACTTCACCAATATGAGAGTTCTCCCGAGAACCGTTTTCGGCGTCACCGTTCTTAAAGGTGCGGAGGTAAACATATATAACTATAACGGTGATGTCGATATGCACGAGGACCTTCTTCAGAAGATGGAGTGGGTGGTCGCGTCATATCATAAGTACACTTTTGAAGAGCTTTCGGATGACCCTAAAGTCGTTTCCGACGGCTACATCAAGCTCTGTCAGAATCCATATATTGACGTTATCGGACACCCGACAACCGACTTCTTCCCATTTGAGCACGAAAGAGTCCTGAAAGTTTTCAAGGAGTATGAAAAGCTTGTCGAGATAAACGAAAGCTCTCTCATGCGTAAGAAGGGCTCACTCAAGAACTCGGTTCCGATTCTCCAGCTTTGCAAGAAGTATGAAATCCCGATAGTAGTCGATACAGACGCCCATTTTTGGGATGCCGTAGGGAAGACTTCGACAGTTGAGAAAGTTCTTGAGGAAGTCGATTTCCCGGAAAAGCTGATTTTAAACAGTGACTGGGAAAAGGTTAAAGAGTGGATTCTTAAGAAGCACCCACAGCTTGAACTATAGTAATAACATTGAAACGGTGACAAAGTAATGCCAAACAGTATAGAAGTTTTGAAAGAGATATCTTCAAAACATGGCTGTAAATTCCTGATTAACGAGCCCTTAAAAGAGCACACGTCTTTCAAAATCGGCGGTCCTTGCGATATAATGATTTTCCCAAACAGTATAGATTCTCTTAAAGAACTTATTTCGGAAGCCGAGAGGTATATGATTCTCGGAAACGGCTCGAACGTATTATTTTCTGATAACGGCTACCGGGGAGCGATATTTTTCCTCGGTCCTGATATGTCTGAGATAACCGTAGATGGCGAATATATCACTGCTTACGCCGGAGTCTCGCTCGCAAGAGTCTGCAAGACAGCACTTGATTCTTCACTTACGGGACTTGAATTTGCTTACGGAATTCCCGGAACAGTCGGCGGAGCGGTCTTCATGAACGCCGGAGCCTATGGCGGAGAGATGAAGGATGTCGTGACGGAGGTTACATGTATAAATCAGTCAGGAGAAATTGTAGCTTACAGTAGAGATAATCTTGATTTTGGTTACAGAAGCTCTCGCTTCACTATTTCCAGCGAGATAATCGTTTCCGCAAAATTCAGGCTTTCAACCGGCGATAAAGACGTAATCAAAGCGCGAATGGACGAACTGATTGCGAGGCGTAAATCCCGCCAGCCATTGGAGTATCCGAGTGCAGGGTCTACCTTCAAGCGCCCCGAGGGCACATATGCCGGACTTGTAATCGAAGAGAGCGGATTAAAAGGCTACTCTGTCGGCGGCGCAAAGGTCTCCGACAAGCATGCAAACTTCGTCATAAACACAGGCGACGCAACAGCCGCAGATGTGATGAAACTGATTTCGCACATAAAGAAAACGGTTTCGCAGAAAACCGGATATGAACTCGAATGTGAAGTCAAGCTTATAGAAGAATAGGCTTTAATCTGGGAGGAAGAATATGAAAATCATTATTGTAACGGGGATGTCAGGAGCGGGGAAGTCGAGTGCTATCAACTATCTTGAAGACATCGGCTATTACTGCATCGACAATATGCCTCCCGAAATGCTTCTAAGCTTCGCAAGATTTATAATCGGCTCGGATAAGCTGATAACCAAGATCGCAATCTCTGTTGATATTCGTTCGGGTGAGCTTTTCTTGAAATTCGAGGACTGTGTCAACGCATTGAGAGCACCCGACGTCGAGCTTTCGGTTTTGTATCTTGACGCTGATGATGATACTTTGGTAAAGAGATACAAGGAAACCCGTCGTAAGCATCCTCTTGATGACGAGGCTTTTGGAAATCTGTATAAGGCAATTTCCCTTGAGCGTGAAGAAACTGAGAGAGCCAAGGAGATGTCCGATTTTTATATCGACACGACAGATTTCAAAATGGCGGATTTCCATGCAAAAATGGCAGAGTTCTTCACCGACAAGGGCACAAGAATGGCGATAAGCGTTATCTCCTTCGGCTTCAAGTACGGAATCCCCAAAGATGCAGACCTCGTGTTCGATGTAAGATGCCTTCCGAACCCGTTCTATGTTCCCGAGCTTAAAAACAAGTGTGGACTGGACGATGAAGTATATAACTACGTTATGAGTTTTTCGGAATCAAATGAGGTCTTCAAGAAAATATACGACCTTGTAAGCTTTATGATTCCCATGTATGAAAAAGAGGGAAGGTCCCGACTCGTTATAGCATTTGGCTGTACGGGCGGCAGACACCGCTCAGTCAGCTTCGCAAGAAGAATGGCAGACGCTCTGTCAGCGGACAAGCTGAGCGTCAGGGTGGAGCATCGGAGCTTAGAGCAAAAGACATGAAAGTGAAGTCAACAGAATCATTTGTGTATAAAGTGAAATCCGAAGCGGCGGAGTCGGTATCTGGAAGAAAAAAGTCGGATGCTTGTCTCTTGGGAATGCTTCTTATGAGCGAGAATTCCGACGCAGGAATTGTTTATAAGACCGACAACGAAGTATGCAAAGATTTATTTATCAGGCTTGTCAGGCATGTAATCCCCGATAACAGTATCGGCGAAGAGATTGTACGCCATCGTGGCAGACTTCCTGAATATAAAATCTCGGTTTCCGAGAAAGAAAGCACAAATGCGATTCTCACAAGACTCGGTATCGCGAGCTTTGATTGCACAGAACTTCTGTCCCGTGCGGACAAGCTTGCGGATTCAAATTTCGGTGCATTTATGACCGGAGTTTTCCTGAGCGGAGGGAGAGCGACAGACCCTCAGAGGGAATATCACCTTGAGATAGCTGTCCCGAAAAGTGCGGACGACGGGCTCTATAACGGCATAAGCGAGCTTTTGGAGAAGCATATAGGGCTTGTCGCAAAACGCCTCACCCGTGGCGAGCATAAAATCCTGTACTTCAAGGACAGCGAGAACATTGAGGATATGCTTACCCTCATAGGAGCCACCGGCGCAAGCCTCGAAGTGATGAATACGAAGGTTTATAAAGATATTCGAAATCGTGCCAACAGAGCAACAAACTGCGACACTGCCAATCTCGAGCGTCAGAACATTTCGGCACAGAAACAGCTCGAAGCCATAAAAGTAATCGAAAACTCTCCCAAGGGATTGTATCAGCTTTCGGACGAGCTCAGGGAAGCGGCAAATCTGAGGCTCAAGTATCCCGAATATGCCTTGAGTGACCTTGCGGCGGAATTTAATCCTCCGCTGTCTCGCTCGGGAGTGAATCACAGATTCAAAAGACTTATAGAAATTGCGGATAACATAAATAAATCAAAAGAAGGGTAACTATGGCGAATTTTGTCCATCTTCATGTTCATAGTGAATATTCGCTTCTTGACGGTGCATGCAGGCTGAAAAGCCTTGTAAACCGTGTCAAGGAGCTTGGGATGGACTCTGTCGCTGTGACCGATCACGGGAACGTCTTTGCGACCGTTGAATTTTATAAAATAGCCAAAGCCGCAGGAATAAAGCCTATTATCGGCTGTGAAATGTACGTCGCCCCGAGGACGAGATTCGACAAGGCTGGTAAGATAGACAACCCATATCACCTGATAATACTTTGCAAGAATGAAACCGGCTATAAAAATCTCTGTAAGCTCACGTCGCTTTCCTATACCGAGGGCTTTTATCGCAAGCCGAGAATCGACTTTGAGCTTCTTGAAAGGTACCATGAAGGTCTTGTTTGTTTGTCCGGCTGTATAGCGGGCGAAGTTCCGAGGCTTCTAAGTGCCGGAGACTACGAGAACGCCAGGAAAACTGTTCTCAAATATCGCGCACTTTTCGGCGAGGATTACTATATCGAGGTTCAGAATCACGACTTTTCCGATGAGACGGATATTTTGCCGTATCTTTTCAAACTCAGTGACGAAACCGGCGTCAGACTCGCCGCCACAAACGATGCTCACTATATCAACCGTTCAGACGCACCCGCACAGAAGGTGCTGATGAGAATTGCAACAAATACTGCGCTTGACGACCCTGACGGCATGAGCTTTCCGAATGATGAGTTTTATATCAAATCGGAGGAAGAAATGCTTGCGGCGTTTCCCGGTCATCCGGAAGCCGTTTATAATACTATTGAAATCGCAGATAAATGCAATGTTGAGTTTGAATTCGGAGTAACCAAGCTCCCTGCATTCTCAATAGAGGGTGTCACCGACAACGAGGCATATCTTCGGCAGATGAGCCTTGATGGGCTTAAAAAACGCTATGGCGACAATATCACCGATGAGATAAAAGAACGCCTTGAATATGAGCTCGGAATAATATCCGGCATGGGCTATGTCAACTATTATCTCATAGTGTGGGATTTCATCAATTACGCCAAAACACACGGAATCCCTGTCGGACCGGGCAGAGGCTCGGGTGCCGGAAGCTTGGTCGCCTATTGCATTGGAATTACCGGTATCGACCCGATAAAGTATAATCTTCTTTTCGAAAGATTTCTGAATCCCGAGCGGGTCTCAATGCCCGACTTCGATATCGACTTCTGCATTGAGGGCAGACAGGACGTTATCGACTATGTGAAACGCCGTTACGGCGAGAACCATGTGGCGCAGATAGTCACATTCGGAACAATGGCGGCTAAGAATGCGATTCGCGATTGCGGCAGGGTCATGGGAATTTCCTACAGCGTCGTTGACAAAGTCGCAAAAGCTATTCAGTTCGGAGAGACTTTAAGCGATGTCAAGGAGAACTCTCCCGAGGTCAAGGAGCTTTATAACACCTCGCCACAGGTGAAAGAGCTCATAGACATGGCGGAGCAGATTGAGGGAATGCCACGCCACTGTTCAACCCATGCGGCGGGAGTAGTAATCACTGCCGGACCCGTTTCCGATTACGTTCCCCTTATGACCAACGACGGTCAGCTCGTTACGCAGTATACGATGGGAGTCCTCGAAAGCCTCGGAATCCTGAAAATTGACTTTTTGGGACTCCGGAACTTAACCGTTATCCGCGATGCGGTAAGAGAAATAAGGAAGAAAGACCCCGATTTTGATATAGAGAAGATACCTCTTGATGACAAAGAGGTTTACAAAATGCTTGCTGACGGCGATACCGTCGGAGTGTTCCAGTTCGAATCTCAGGGGATGACAAGCACAATTATGCGGCTTGTCCCGGAGGACATAGAAGATCTGATAGCGGTTATCTCCCTTTATCGTCCCGGACCTATGGATTCTATTCCGACATATATCCGAAACCGCCATAATAAAGACTTGGTTACCTATAAAACTCCTCTTCTGAAGCCGATTCTGGACGTTACCTACGGCTGTATCGTCTATCAGGAGCAGGTAATGCAGATTTTCCGCAGTCTTGCCGGTTATTCCTACGGCAGAGCAGATATAGTCCGCAGGGCTATGGCGAAGAAGAAGCATGACGTACTCGAAAACGAAAGAAAAGCCTTCATCTATGGTGAAAAGAACCCCGACGGCTCTGTGAACTGTTGCGGCTGTATAGCAAACGGTATCTCCGAAAAAGTGGCAAACGAGCTTTTCGATGAGATGACCAGCTTCGCTTCCTATGCCTTCAACAAGTCCCATGCCGCCGCTTATGCTACGGTTGCATATGAAACGGCATATCTCAAACGTCACTATTTCAAAGAGTATATGTCTGCACTCCTGACGAGCGTCCTCGACAACGTTGCAAAGATAACCGAGTATTCAGCTGAGTGCGAGTCGAAGGGTGTCAGGATTCTTCCTCCCGATATAAACCAGAGTCAGGATGATTTCGTCCCTGTTGATGAAGGCATCCGCTACGGGCTTTTAGCGGTAAAAAGCCTCGGCAAAACCGCAATAAACGCAATTTTGCAGGAACGTGAGAAAAACGGCAAGTATCAGTCACTTGTGGATTTTATCCAGAGAACCCACTCAAACGAGGTTACCGTCCGCTCGATAGAAAGCCTCATAAAATGCGGAGCGTTTGACTGCTTCAAGACAAATCGTCGGCAGATGCTTTCGAGCTATGACAAGATTCTCGGTGCCGTCTCAAGTGAGTCAAGAGCCGGCATAGACGGTCAGATTGATTTGTTTGGCAGTGCGGAGAAAGCTCCCGTGGAGATGTCGCTTCCGCATGTAGAAGAGTATTCGCTTGCAGAGCTTCTGGAAATGGAGAAGGAGACGACGGGAATCTATATTTCCGGTCATCCGCTCTCGGCATATACCGGTTGGATGACAGCCTCAGGAATGACGACCGCAAAGAAGATTATTGACGGAGCTTCGGATAATCCTCCCACATACAAGGACAAGCAGGAAGTCAGCATAATGGCGATTTTCCGCTCGAAGAGGGTTCACAACACCAAGAACGGAGCGATGATGGCGTTCTGCGTTGTAGAGGATGCAACCTCCGAAATCGAGGCTGTGGTATTTCCGAATATTTACGAATCGGCAAGAAATCTTTTGATGAACGGTTCACGACTTGCGATAACCGGCAGGCTTTCCATCAAGGATGAGGAAACGCCGAAGATTCTTGCGGACAGTATCCAAAGTGTTGATGATTATGTCGGAGAACTCAAAAAAAGACCCCTTTGCCTTAAGCTTGAGTCGACCGAAAAAGACAAAATTTCGGCTCTTCGTAAGCTCTGCGAAGCAAATAGTGGAGACGACAGGCTTATAGGCTATCTCTCCGATATGAAAAAGTCTACCGACATAAAAGGAGCAAACAAAATAAACATCAGTAACGAGACCATCTCCGAGCTGATAAAAATATTCGGCGTTGATAACGTCAAGTTTACCGTCAAGAAAGGACAATGACAATGAAAAAATTACTTCAAGGCTTAGTCTGTATGCTCACCATTGCGGCGATACTGTGCACAACCGCTTGCGGCACAGCCGTTATGGAAAATGCAACCTTCGGCGATGTAAGAAGCGAGTACAACACATCGCTTGACCTGACCGAGAACACCTATACCGAGAACAATGCCCCGAACGATTATTATCAGCTTCTTGAATTTGAGGACGGAACCTTGGGTGGAAGCTGTAAGATAACTTCAAACGAGCTGTTTTCCGGCGGAGCAGGCGTTACCGGTCTCAATTCCGACAGTGATTCGATGGTAATTTCTTTTGAGATCGAAAATTCAGGCTTCTACAATCTGACCGTTTCGGCATATACAGCGAATGCCGGCAGAACCAATTATGCCAATCTTGACGGAAGCTATATCGGCTCGGTTGAGTGCGAGGTCGGTGGGGAAGTCTGTGATGTCACACTCGAGTATATCTATCTCAGTGCAGGCACTCACGAGTTTTCGATGACCGTAAGCTGGGGTTGGGTCGATTATGATTGTCTCACTATAACCGCTTCCGATATAGATATAGAAGATGTCTATAACGTCACATGCTCTCTTTCAAACGAAAACGCTGATGACAACACAGTAAGGCTTTATAATTTCCTGTGTGACATTTACGGCAAATACACCTTGACGGGTCAGTTCGCAGATTCAAGCAGAGATTCCGAAGAGTACGAGTGGATTACATCCATCACCGGCGAAGAGTTTGCGGTTCTTGGTCTCGACATGATGAACTATACTCCCGTCGCTCAGGCTAATAATGCTTCAACCGAGACTGTTGAGCGTGCCTATGACTGGTATGTCAACTGCGGAGGAATTGTCCAGATTTGCTGGCATTGGCAGTCACCCGAGGGCTATGTATCCGACGATGGTGCATGGTACAGTTCATTCTACACCGAGTATTCGACCATAGACCTTGACAAGGCAATGAACGGCGAGGACGAAGAGCTTTATAATCTCTTGGTTGAGGACATGCACGAGATAGCTTCAAAGCTTCAGATTCTCAGAGATTATGGCGTTCCCGTCCTCTGGAGACCTCTTCACGAGGCTTCCGGTGCATGGTTCTGGTGGGGAGATTGCTCTGCCGAGAGCTACATCAAGCTCTACAGACTTATGTACGAGATATTCACCGAGGAATACGAGCTCACAAATCTTATCTGGGTCTGGAACGGTCAGGATGCCGATTGGTATCCCGGTGATGACGTTGTCGACATAATCGCTTGGGATATTTATCCCGGTGAAAACGAGTATTCGTCTCAGGCGGCAACCTTTATCGAAGCTTATAAGTGCTCCGACGAAACCAAGCTCGTAGCACTTTCCGAAAACGGCTGCATCCCTGATCCCGACAACCTTCAGCAGGACAACATCCATTGGCTCTACTGGGGCGTATGGAGCGGCGACTTCGTCTACACCTGGAAGGGCTATAACGAGTCCTACACCGAAGAAAGTATGCTCATCAAGGCGTACCAGAGTGACTATACGCTTACGCTTGCAGAGCTCCCCGACCTGACGAAGTACAGGCTTGACTGACACCAATCCAACACTAAAATATATATGGAGGAATTATAATGATTAAACTACTATTCCAAGGCGACAGCATAACCGACATGGGCAGAGACCGTGAAAACATTCACGACCTCGGTTGGGGATATCCCCGTTATGCCGCACCCGCACTCAAGGAGCTTTGCCCTGATGTCGAGTTCGAATTTGTCGACCTCGCAATCGGCGGAGACCAGACAAGCAACCTTGTAGAACGTCTCGAGAGCGACTTTGTTGAGGTTCAGCCTGACATCTGCTCGATTCTCATCGGAATCAACGATGTATGGAGCCATGCGGGTGAGAGAGACTGGATGAGCGACGAGCAGTTCGAGAAGAACTACAGAACAATTCTTGACGCAATGAAGGAAAGAACCCATGCAAGAATTATGCTTATGGAGCCGTTCCTGATTCCCGTTCCCGACAAGCTCTACTTCAGGGAGGACCTTTACAAGAAGACCGAGGTCATAAGAAAGCTTGCCCGTGAGTATGCAGATGTCTATGTCCCGCTTGACGGACTTCTCAACTCCGCGTTCATAGGCGATGACCCGGTTACGTTCGCTGAGGACGGCGTTCATCCCACCGAAAAGGGCGCAAGGCTCATCGGACAGATTTACGCTGAGTACATGAAGAAGATTGTGGACAAGATAAAGTAATTTGAAGTTAATGCGCTTCTCTTGGAAGAGGGAAGCGTATTTTCTTAAGAAAAATAGGGCTTTATAGTGCACGGGGTCCTTGAAATATGTCGCTTGAAGTGGTATAATATCACCATTCGCAAATAAATCCCGGATGAAAGAAGGTTCAGGTATGAAAAAGTGGGAAGTCAGAGCAATTAATACAAATGCTGTCGATGAGACCGTTAAAAATACCGACCTTTCCCGTCTCACAGCCGAGATTATGTCCGCAAGGGGATATAATAACCTTGAAGATATAAAAGCCTTCTTTAACGGAACCGAACTAAGTGACCCTTATCTTCTTCCCGATATGGATAAAGCGGTTGCCACTATAAATCAGGCTATAGAAAACGGCGAAACCATCTGCGTATATGGCGACTATGATTGTGACGGTGTCACTTCAACCGCAATTTTATATGACTACTTCATGAATATGGGTGTTGAAACGCTTTGTTATATTCCCGAACGCAACGAGGGTTATGGTCTCAATATGCGGGCGGTTGACGAAATCCGCCAGAACGGCGCAACTCTGATAGTAACCGTTGATAACGGCATAACCGCTGTCAGGGAAGCAGACTATATCTATGAGCTTGGTATGAAACTTGTCATAACCGACCACCATCAGCCTGCGGAAGCCCTTCCAAGAGCTGAGGCACTTGTCGACCCTTATCTTGAAAATTGCCAGTCAGAATTCAGGGATTTCGCGGGCGTCGGAGTCGCTTTGAAGCTTCTTTGCGCTCTTGAAGATGGCGGAGACGATTTCATTATCGAGCAGTACGCCGACATATGTGCAATAGGCACTATAGCTGACATAGTACCTCTTGTTTCAGAAAACAGAACCATAGTAAATATGGGCTTGAAACAGCTAAAATACACCGAGCGTGAAGGTCTCGTAAGTCTTATTGAGCAGAGCGGCATCAATCGAGATAATATGAATTCGTCATCGGTTGCGTACTTTCTGGCTCCCAGAATCAATGCCGCAGGGCGTTTTGGTTCGGCGCTCACAGCTCTTGATATGCTCGTAACGGAGGGCGATGAAGCTGTCGGAAATGCCCGTAAATTGACAACCCTTAACGAACAAAGAAAGCAGTGCGAAGCAGAAATTGTTGCGGAAATAGGAAAGTATATTGCCGATAACCCGGATATAGTCCACGACAGAGTTATTGTTCTCAGCGGCAAGGGCTGGCACCATGGCGTAATCGGAATAGTGGCGGCGCGGTTGCTTGAGAGATACGAAAAACCTGTTGTAATTCTTTCTGCAGATGACGATGGCTTCGCCGTAGGTTCGGCAAGAAGCATCCAAGGCTTCAATATTTTCAAGTGCTTCGATGCCTGCAAAGAAATATTAGTCAAGTACGGCGGTCACGAATGTGCCGGAGGCTTGACGGTCAAAGAATCCGATATCCCTGAGCTCAAAGAGATGATTCTTGAGTATGCAAAAGAGAATTTTCCCGTGATGCCGAGGTTCACTCTCACGGCTGACAAGCTTCTCAGAGGTGCGGATATAACAGAGCAGAATATCATTGACCTTGGGAGAATCGAGCCTTACGGTGCCGGTAATCCCGAGCCGCTGTTTGCGCTTTCCGGCGCGGCGGTTCTCAGGGTGGTTCCTCTCAAGAACGGCGAGCATACCAAGCTTGAAGTGTCTTATGACGGTGTTCATTTGAGCTGTCTTATGTTCAGGAAGAAGACAGCTTCTATCGGCATTAAAGCCGGAGACAAAGTAGACCTGATGGGCACGCTTTCTGTAAATGAATATAATGGCAAAAAGAGCTTTACGCTTACGGTGACGGATTACCGCCTCCATGGAATCAGACAAGAGAGCTATTTTGCGGCATACGATGCCTATGAGAGCTTCCGTCGGGGTGAGGAATTGCCTCCCGAAATCCTGAAAAAGGGCAGACCCACCCGTGAAGAGCTTGTAGCGATATATAAATACGCTTTCAACCTTGCGGCACCGTTCACGGTTACGAACCTGTCTGCCCGCCTCGGAATAAACTGCTTTAAGCTATCAGTGGCGGTCGATGCCTTCTGCGACACGGGGCTTTGCAGAGCCGCTGAAAACGGCTACATAGAAATGACTTCACCCAAAACAAGGGTTGACATAGAAAGCTCCAGAACGCTTCATCGTCTTGACAGCTTGATTAAAGAATATGAAATTGCACAAGAATAAGTGAGAAGGGAACATTGTGACAGAAGCAGATAAAGAAAGAATCGTAAATGAAGCCTATAATGATTTTGTCGAGTCGATGGTTGCTCTCGACAAGAACTACAACATCGAAAAGATTGAACAGGCTTATCAGCTTGCCCGTGAAAAGCATGAAGGGCAATTACGCGAATCGGGCGAGCCATACATCATCCACCCGATAGCAGTTGCCAAGATTCTGGTTGAGCTCGGCATGGACGCCGACACTATCTGTGCGGCTCTTCTTCATGATGTTATTGAGGATACCGGAACATCCTATAACGAGCTTAAGAAGCTTTTCGGCGAGGATGTTGCAAATCTTGTTGACGGCGTTACAAAGCTGAATCAGGTTGCGCTCTACTCCAAAGAAGAACAACAGGCTGAGAATATCCGCAAAATGCTTCTTTCGATGTCGAAGGACATAAGAGTTATCATCATCAAGCTCGCCGACAGACTTCACAACATGAGGACCCTCGGTTATCGCAGCGAGGAAAAGAGAAGAAGCGTATCGCTCGAAACCATGAACATATTCGTTCCTCTTGCTAACCGCTTGGGAATCAGACAGATGAAGGAAGAGCTCGAGGATCTGGCGTTTTCATATCTTGACCCGTTCGCTTATAACGAGATAGAACAGCTTCTGGAAAAATCCAAGCCGGAGCGTGAAGCTTTTATCGAGCAGATAAAGAAGCGCCTCGCAAAGCGACTCGAGCAGGATTTCAATCCTCTTCCGACTATCGAAGGTCGTGTAAAGAGTGCCTATGGTATTTACAAGAAGGTCTATGAGCAAGGAAAGCTCTTTGATGAGATTTATGACAAGTATGCAGTTCGTGTAATCGTCAATACCGTAACGGAATGTTATTACGTCCTTGGCGTGGTTCACGATATGTTCTCGCCGATTCCGAACAGGTTCAAGGATTATATTTCCACTCCGAAGGCAAATATGTATCAGAGCCTTCATACAACTGTTATGGGCAGGGAAGGCATACCCTTTGAGGTTCAAATAAGAACCTATGAAATGCACCATACCGCCGAGTACGGAATCGCCGCCCACTGGAAGTATAAGGAGGGCGTGAAGGGCAAATACAAGTATGATGGTCGCCTTAATTGGGTTCGTCAGATCCTTGACAGTCAGCAGGAATCGAATGATGTTGAGGATATAGTAAGAGCTATCAAGGACGACTTGGCTCCCGAAGATGTATTTGCCATGACTCCGAAGGGCGATGTTATCTCCCTTCCGCTTGGCGCTACTGTCATCGACTTCGCCTATGCGATTCATACACAGGTCGGACACAGGATGACCGGCGCAAAGGTTGACAAAAAGCTTGTTCCGCTCGACTACCAGATAAAAACCGGCGAGATTATCGAAATCATCACCACAAAAGACCCAAATCACGGTCCCAACAGAGCATGGCTTAATATCTGCCAGACAAACGAAGCCAAGTCCAAGATTCGCTCTTGGTTCAAAAAAGAGCGCAGGGACGAGAATATAGCCGAGGGCAAGCAGGAACTCGAGCGCGAGTTCAAGCGTAATCTTATCAGGGTTCCCGAAGACGAGCTTGAAGATTTCCTGTCTCTCGATATGAAACGTCACAACTGCGAAACCCTTGACGACTTCTATGCCGCAATCGGCTATGGCGGTGTTACGCTCTCTAAGATAATTCCAAGGCTCAAGGATGAATACACAAAGAAGTATATTCAGACTGCAAACCAAACTGAAAGTCAGTTTGCTACCGAGCAATTTTCTACGAGAAAGAAGCCGAGTTCCGGCATTATTGTCGATGGAATGGATAACTGTGTCGTCAAGCTCTCACAGTGTTGTTCTCCTCTTCCGGGAGATGATATCATCGGATTCGTTACCCGTGGTCATGGCGTTTCCGTTCATAAATGCGACTGCGTAAACTATCTTTCTCAGAAGGATAACGAGCCCGAGCGTTGGATTTCTGTGCACTGGGCAGGCAAGGACGAGACCACAAGCAATTACTATAAGGTTGTTCTTGACGTAATCGGCTATGACAGAATAGGTATCCTTGCGGATATAATGTCATGTTTGCAGGAAACCAGAACCATGACCTATGAATCAACCGCAAGAGTCCTCAAAAACGGCAATGCAAGCATCATGCTCACAATAAGCGTTGCGGGAACGGCGGAGCTTCAGAACGTCATAACAAGGCTCAAGAAGGTCGAGGGCGTATTCTCTGTTGAGAGAAGCTCAAAGTAGGTGTATTATGCAGATTACAACCATTCCCGATATGGGAGATTTCGCAACCAATGCGTATATCGTCAGCTCCGGCAATACTGCCGTCCTGATTGATGCGCCTTGTGATACCGAAAGAATTACAGATAAGCTGGGAGATTTGAATCTTGAAGCCGTACTTCTGACTCACGGTCACGTCGACCATATTTCTGCGGCAGGAGAGCTCAAAAAGAAGACCGGTTGCAAGGTAATGATTTCTCATGAGGATGAGCCGATGCTCCGAAGCTCTAAGCTTTGCTGTGCAGACTATTTCTCCGTTCCGTTCTATCCCTGCGAGGGTGCGGAGTGCTTCTCCGACAGCGATGAGCTCAAATTCGGCGATATGACTTTTAAAGTCGTATCTACCAAAGGTCACACCGCCGGCTCGGTTTCTTTCATAATCGACGATATAATCTTCTCAGGAGATACTCTATTTGCCGGAAGCATCGGCAGAATTGACATCGGTGGAAGCACCTTCAGAGATATAATATCTTCGATTGATAAGCTCTACAAGCTCGCGGACGGTAAAAATATGCGGGTTCTTCCTGGACACGGATCGGAAACGGATTTATATTCAGAGCTTCTGGAAAATCCGTACTTGGGTGCGCTCAGAGGTTGATTTTTGATGTTTACACTTGTATTTTCGGGAAATGATTTTAAGTATGAGCTCGAGGCTGTCTCGAAGCTCTTTTTCCCCGCGCAAAGCTTCGGCTTTATATTTTTGGATACAGAAGAGAATGCGGAACTTCCGAACGATAACTTTGCGTTGATAGAAAGAACCGGCGAACTTCTTAAAGTCGCCGTTACGCTAGATGGAAAAGTGGTTTCCGAAAGCCTGACACTTTCTTCTGATATAGAGAATTATGACGATGAGTGCGAGTTTCAGCTCGGGAAGCTTCTCTTTTTATGTCTGAGAGCGCTTACCGGTATATCGCCGGAGTGGGGAATACTTACGGGCGTCCGCCCGGTCAAGCTTATAAATAAGCTCCGCGCAAAAGGCTTCGACTCTGATGAAACCTCTGAGTATCTTGCCGACAGGTATCTCATGACTGATGAGAAAATAAACATCGGTTGGAAGACAGCCGAAAATCAGGATGCAGTAGTTTCAGCCATGCCAAAGCGTTCGTTCAGCCTTTATGTGGATATTCCGTTCTGCCCGACAAGGTGTACATATTGCTCATTCATCTCTCAGACCGTAGGAAGCTTCAGAAAGCTTATGCCTGAATACGTCGAAAAGCTCTGTAAAGAGATAGCGTATACCGGAGAGCTTGTAAAGAATAAAGGCTTGACACTTGATACGGTCTATTTCGGTGGCGGGACACCCACTTCCATAGAAGCAAAAGATTTAGACAGAATAATGAAGCAAATTGCTTTATCGTTTGATCTGTCACATGTTCGTGAATATACTGTTGAAGCAGGCAGACCCGATACGATAACATCCGAAAAGCTTGACGTAATCAAGCTTAACGGCGGTGACAGAGTCAGCATCAATCCGCAGACCCTCAATGAAGAAGTCCTGAAATCCATCGGCAGAAGCCACACCGTCAGTGAGTTTCTTTCAAGCTATGAGCTTGCAAAAGCAAAAGGCTTCAAGGCAATTAACGTCGACTTGATTGCGGGACTTCCTGACGACAAGTTTGAAAGCTTTACAAAATCAGTTGACGGAGTAATGGCGCTTAATCCCGAAAATATAACCGTTCACGCCCTTTCAATCAAGCGTGCATCGGAGCTTATGGCAAGACGAAGCCTCGGCGACGGTGAGCTTTGTGAGAAGATGATAAAGTACTCGACTGAAAAGCTCATGAGTGCCGGCTACAGCCCTTATTATCTCTACCGCCAGAAGAATCAGCTCGGTAATCAGGAAAATATCGGCTGGACTCTTGACGGTCATGCCGGAATCTATAACATCAACATCATGGAAGAAGTGCAGACAATTCTGTCCGTCGGTGCAGGAGGAACAACGAAGCTTGTTTTGTCACAGGGTGATGGCGATCGCCTCAACCGTTTCTTCAATCCGAAATATCCGCTCGAATACATCAAGCACTTCGATACGGTTCTTTCAAGAAAAGAAGAAGCCGGCAAGCTTCTTGATTTAATCTGAGGTGAAATATGCCAATACTTTGTTCTACAGGCGCTCTGATAGGGCGACCCAATAACAGGGATTACACACTTCTTGAAGACCTCGCACCGAAGCTGAATTGCGACGGCTTCGAGCTTATGATATATCCCGACTGGTATCCAATTGCTGACAAGCTGATTGACTTTACAAAAGATATCGGCATTAATATTCCCGTAATCCATTGTGAAAAGCGTATTGGCGAGTTGTTGAGCAGTGGTACTGATGAAGATCTGAAATCGGCAATGCGCGACTTCAAACTGAATTGCGAAATCGCAAAAGGTGTAGGAGCGAAAAAGCTCGTCCTGCATCTCTGGAACGGCTTGGTCTCGGACAGCCGTATTGAAAACAATATCGCCGGTTACAAATACCTGCGTGAAATTTCCGATAAATATGGGCTCTCGCTTCTTGTTGAAAACGTCGTTTGCAATGTCAATGACCCTATTACTAATCTGCGTAGAGTCTACGAAAAATATCCCGATGCCGGATTCGTCTTCGACACCAAAATGGCGGCTTTTCACTGTCAGGAAGAGCTTTTGTATGATGATGGTAACCCATGGCTTCAGGATAACATCAGGCACTATCATGTCAACGACTACGGCGGAGGGTATAAGGACTGGAACAATCTCAAAGTGCTTCCAATCGGCGAAGGTCGTGTGGATTTCGATAAGTTCTTCGATTATATCAGAAGTAAAAAACAGCAGGACTTCACGTTCACCGTCGAATCGACCGCTTTTGATAAAACCGGTGTTGTACATACCGATATTCTGAACAAGTGCTTTGACAGAATCGGAAATTATCTCTCAGAAGGAAGCAGTTGCGATGCTTGATAAGAACGACATAATAGAACTGAATATCGACGCTCTCAGCTCAGACGGCTCCGGAATCGGAAGACATGACGGCATGGCAATTTTCGTTCCCGATACAGCAATAGGCGACAAGCTTTTGGTAAGAATTCTGAAAGTCAATAAGACCTATGCCTATGCTAAAATCGAGAAGCTTCTGGAGGCTTCCAAAGACAGAGTGGAGCCCGATTGCAATGTCCGTACCTGTGGCGGTTGCGTTTACCGCCATATTTCCTATGAAGCCGAACTTTGTGCAAAAGAGCAGTCTGTAAGGGATGCCTTCAAACGCGTCGGAGGCTTCGATCTTGAGCTTGAGCCGATTGTCGGAAGCCTTGAAATTAACAGATATCGCAATAAAGTTCAGCTTCCGGTGTCAACGACAGATGGGAAAGCGTTTTGCGGATTCTTTTCACCGAGGTCTCATCGCGTTGTGCCGGTTTACGATTGCCTTTTACAACCGGAAATCTTCACCGAAATCTGTGGTGTGATTATAGACTATATCAATCAAAACAAAATCTCTGTTTATGACGAAAAGACGGGTAGGGGACTTCTCCGCCACATTTATCTCCGTAGAGGCTTCCACACCGGCGAAATAATGCTGAGCCTTGTATGTACGAAAGAGACCAAACTTTTTGACAGGCTTGTTGAAGTGCTGTCTAAGTGCTTTCCCAAAATCAAAACCGTTCTTCTCAATATCAACTCTGCAAATACAAACGTGATTCTCGGTAATAGGGACATATGCCTTTACGGCTCCGGAACAATTCGGGACACAATGTGCGGCGTGACGGTCGAGATTTCTCCTCATTCGTTCTATCAGGTCAACACCGAAGCCGCAGAAAACGTCTATAATACGGCAAAAGAGTTTTTGAATCTCGATGGGAGCGAGACGCTTCTTGATTTATATTGCGGAATCGGCACAGTTGGGCTTTCGATGGCACAAAGCGTCAAAAGGCTTATAGGCGTAGAAATCGTCCCTGCGGCAATCAAAAATGCCGAGCGAAATGCCGAAATTAACGGTATCACAAACGCAGAGTTCTTTACTGGAGATGCGGGAACAGTTGCCAAAAAGCTGAGCAGGGAAGGCGTAAAGCCGGATGTCGTCATTGTTGACCCGCCAAGAAGAGGCTGTGACACAGAAACGCTTAACGCTATCGCTGAAATGTCCCCGAAGAAGCTCGTCTATATCTCCTGCAATCCTGCCACCTGTGCCCGGGATTTGAATATCTTAGCCAAATCGGGCTATGAATTGGTGAGATACAAGCCGTTCGACATGTTTCCGAGGACGGCTCATGTCGAGTGTGTATCATTGATGTCAAGGGCAAATGAGTAAAAAGAAATCGGTCCGAGAACTCAATCTCAGACCGGTTTATTTTTTACTTTATGCTGATTCTGAATTCAAGGTGAATGTCCGGCAGGGGAATCCGGTATTTCGGGTCGAGATCGGGTCCACAGCTGTGCGTCCCGACTCCCGCCATGCCGCTGTCTATGCAGATGACACTGCTTCCGCATTTCTCGAGCTCATATTTGTGACGCCTCCAAGCGAGCTCTTCCTGAGTATAAACGGAAGCGTTGAAAGAGAACGGCTCGGGAGCCTCGAATCTTACGGTATTCTCGCCGTCTGAGATTTCCGAGAACAGACACCCGTAGTGCGAGGAGTTCTCCTGCGGGCGGATGTAGTCTTCGTGCATGTCGGCAATATCTGCGCTGAATTCGCCCATATACGAAGCCTGATGCTTGTCGACATAGCTTTCAAAAGGACCGTAGCCGTAGTACCTGACTTCGTCGAAGCTCTTGTCGAGGAACAGCCTCAGTCCGAATCTCGGCAGAAGCTCGACCTTGTTGCTCGTCTTGCCGTCGGTCTTGACGGTGACGTCGCCGTTTCCGTCAATCGTGATTTCCGAATTTGCTGTGCAGAACGGCTGATTGATGCTCCATCCGAATGAATGGGAAAGTTTTATAACGACCGCATTCCCGACAATCTCAGCCGAGGTTTCATAAATCTTCGGAATATAGTCGTTGAGATGTGCCTGATACCAGTCGCCTCTCATGGTGTCGTTATCGGTCGGCGCCCTGAAGAAGTTCCACTCCACGGGCTTATCAAGAAGATTCCTTCCGCCGATTTCGATAGCCGAGATAGCTCCGTGTCTGCGGTCGAATCTAATGGTTTTCCCGCCGGCATTAACAGTAAACTCAAACACTGTTTCGGTGAGACTCGGCGCATTTTCGCAAACAATCGGCTTCAAAGCATAATTCTCGGCAAGCTTAATCTGGTCGAAGCAGACCTCTTCACCCGATTTTGATGTGAATATAAATCTGATATAAACGCTTTCGCCGGTAGTGTTTTCAGCCTCGGGGATATTTACAATCGTTTTGCTATCCGCCGGAAGATTATATTCTACTTTATCCTCGGCAATGACTTTGCCCATGTCGGTAATCTCATACTTGCAATCCATCAGCTTATCCGCACCGGCAAAGAGAAGCTTGTTTGTGAAGACAAAGTCGCCCGGATTTTCGCCCTTAGTTACTCTGATTGGTCGGAAGACCTGCTTCGCTTCGAGGAGACCGGTGTGTGGCGTCCTATCGGGATAGGTGAGTCCGTCGACGCAGAAGTTTCCGTCGTTATGCTTTTCCCCGAAATCTCCGCCGTAGCCGTATTTGACCTTGCCGTTATCCGCAACGCCTTGAATCAGCGCGTGGTCGCACCACTCCCAGATAAGACCGCCCATAAGTCGGTCGCTCGAGTCGTAAACCTTGCGATAATCCTCAAGGTCGCCGCTGGAGTTGCCCATCGCATGGCTGTATTCGCACTGAATAAACGGACGCTTCTCGTTCTCATCCTTGAGGAAATCGTTACGAATCCAGTCGGGAGAGGCATACATCTTTGAAACAATATCGAGAATGTCAGTAGGTGTTCCGTCAAGATTGTGAGTGTTCTCATAGTGCAGAAGCCTCGTCTGGTCATTCGCCTTGACAAGCTTCGCTCCTTCGAGCATATTCTCGCCCCAACCACTCTCGTTTCCTAAAGACCAGATGATAATAGAAGGGTGATTGAAGTGCTGATAAACGAGCTTCTGCTCTCTGTCCACGATTGCATCCTTGTAGCTCTTCTCCATCGTCAGGAGTGAAATGCCACAATAAGCGTTAGGAGCGCTCCATCTGAAATCATTGTAGACCATAACGCAGCCGTGTGTCTCCAAGTCAGCCTCAGTGACAACGTAGAAGCCATATTCGTCACAAAGACGATAGAATAGGGGAGCATTTGGATAATGCGAGGTTCTTATTGCGTTGACATTGTGCTTTTTCATCAGCTCCAGGTCCTTGCGCATACTTTCTTCGGAAGCGTAATAGCCTGTGTCGGGATAGCTGTCATGGCGGTTCACACCATGAATTTTAACAGCTTTTCCGTTGAACTTCGCCACGCCGTCTTCGATATAAATACTCCTGAATCCAACCTTTTCGCCGATAACTTCGTCATCGGTTTCTATTACCAGATTATATAGATTCGGAATCTCGGCAGACCAGAGCTTCACGTCAGGAACTTTATATTCGAATTTTTCGCCGTCTGAGATTCCGGCGGTAAATATTTCTTTTCCGTCAGAATCCGAAAGCGTGATTTTCGCATTCACTCCCTTGACAGTGATTGTAAAGTTGCCATCCATATCGGCTGTAATACGATAATCTTCAAGCCCCTTTTCCGGACGGGAAACCATATAGACATCTCTGAAAATGCCCGAAAGTCTGAACTTATCCTGGTCTTCGAGGTATGTGCCGTCGCACCATTTCAGAACGGCGCAGACGATAGCGTTTTCGCCGTCTTTCAAGTAATCGGTGACATCAAACTCCGAAAAAGCATGCGAGACCTGAGTATAACCAACGAATACGCCATTTACATAGAGATAAAGACAACTGTCCACACCTTCAAAAGTGAGAATCCTTCTCATGCCGTCAGGCTTATATTCGTAAGTCCTGCGGTAAACTCCCACAGGGTCATTATCCGGCACATACGGCGGGTCATAGGTGATGGGGTAGTTGACGTTTGTATACTGCGCCTTGTCGTACCCGTGGAGTTGCCAGTTCGACGGAACGGGAATCTTCGCATTGAACTGAGTCTCCGTGAAGTTGTCTTCGAGGTCAATAATGCTATCGTAATATTTGAAGTCCCATTCGCCATTCAGCATTTCAACCCTGCTCGACTTATCTTTCGTCTTAAACGGATTCTCGCCTTTACTGAATGGCGCAAACCAAGCATGGTCGGGAAGAGTCCCGATATGCAACGCTTCCGGGTCTTCGTGATAAATCATCTTTGCTTTAGCCGAACCGACTGCAGCAATTTTATTCATGTCCATTTTAGTCTTTCCTTTCTGTATTAAAAGTTACGGATGCTCCCTTATGCTGACGACTTCCCAGACTCCGTCTTCGTTCTTCTCCACTTTCCAGAGAGCTTCGCATCGCGAACTGGCACAAACGGTGTCTCCATTCGAGTCAATCGCTTCCATGGAGTAGTAGACCCAGATATAGCCTTCGGTGGCACCTAAGTGAGCGCTCCAAAGCTGAAGCGAATAGTTCACATATGATGCAGAACGTTCGCTTGGTGTAGCATATCTTGAGAGAACTCCATATAGTTCGTCACACTCAGCGTCTGTATGCTTACAGTCCTGAAATGCCGCATCAGCCTGTCTGAGAACCGACTGAGCCTCTATTCTGTCAGAAAGACTTCCTATAGAAACGAGCATTGCGACTTCGTCGCTGTTATAGTAGGATAACGTGCCGGCGACCATCAAAAGCCTGTAAACCGGGAACTGATAAATCAGTATGCAGACGATGAGAATACAAGAGACAATGACAGTTACGGCTGTCCACTTTCTCTTGCGAATCTTCTTTTTCATGCCCGTTATCACTTCGGCATCGTCGGTTCTTTCGGCAAGAGAGGGTTCGTCAATCTTCTTCTCAGCCTTCAACTTCTCAAGCTCAAAAGCGCAATCGGGGCAACTACTGAGATGTTCTTCGACAAACTCAGCTGTCTCTTTATTTACCATATTCTCATAGTAAAGCGGCAAAAGATCTCGGACTACACTGCACTCGCTATTCATCACTTTGTTCCTCCATTCTAAGCTGTATCATTTTTCTTGCCCGGTGGTAGGTGACACAAGCCCAATTGTCGGTTTTGCCATAGAGTTCGCCTATTTCCTTGAACGAAAGCTCTCCGAACACCCGCCACAGGAAAACCTCCTTGTAGGGCTCTGCTATGTCGTGCAGGGCTTTTCTTACTCTCAGGAAATCTTCCTTGCGACTTGCCAGCTCCTCGGGTGAAGCATCTGGGTCGACTATTTCGGGAAAGTCCGCATCGTCAATGCTTTCTGCCTTTCTCGACTTTTTCAAATACGAGTAGTAGGAATTCTTCGCAATCTGACAGAGCCAGACTCGGATGTCGCATTCGCCACGGAACTTCCCGATAGATTTCATCGCTTTGAAGAAGGTATCGCTCGTGATTTCCTCGGCAATATGCTCGTTTCCAGAAAGCCTCAGAATGTAGTTGTAAACCGATTTGAAATAGGTCTTGTAAATCTCCTCAAACTCCACTTGCTCGCCACCACCTTACTTATAAGACTTCATGGAGGAAGAAATCTTACAAGTATTTTGCGAAAAAATTTGAGGGAATCTGTTTACTCACTGTCAGCTATAATATTCGGAAAATCAGTGACATCATCGCTAAGAACAACCATCGCCGCACAGTAGGGTGGGAGAGTGATTTCGAAGATGTTTGTTTCAGAACTTTCAACTACGTTGATAAGCTGAATTTCGTAGGTCTCGTCGTATACTGCATAAACAGCGGCGGCTGTGTAGATAGTGTCGGATGAAGTCAAATCTATAATTGCGTTTTCGTTTAGGCTTGAATCCTTGTTTGTAATCATGAGAGTAATCAGTCCGTCGTCATTGGTAGCCGCATATGCGCTCGAGAGGGAGACATCATCGGTGGTCGTGCTGATAAGAGTATCGCCGAAGGAAGAACTGTCGCCGTCATAGTTGGTATAAAGCCTGATTCCCGCAAACTGGCAGTCATTTCCGCCCCAGATGGTCGCAAGATATACTCCCATATCGGCATAGCACCCGAGAGCTTCAGCTTCTGCGATGGTTCCGCTTATATTTTCGCCGCCGAAGTTGTATTCGGAAATGGCAAGCTTCGTGCCGGGATAATACTCGTCGATAGAAGCCTGAATAGTGGGAAGAATCGGAACGTTGTTCATGCACCACTGTCCAATCCAGCTGTTCTCGGAGAAGCCTTCTTCGTAGAGGGTTCGAACTGACTGAAGTCTGTCCTCATCACTGACTCTTGCAGATTCGGAATAGTAGTGGATGTCGAGAACATCAAGAAGCCGTACACCCGCTTCCTCAGATGCCTGACACATATAGTCGAGGTAGCAGTCGAGGAACCAGTTATAGCCGTTTTCTTCCTTCAGCTCTTTCCATTCGGTGCTGTCGTCATCGTCGGCAAGGTGGTCATAGGCGGTATAACCATAGAGGGCAGGACCGAATATCTCTGCGTTCGGGTCGAGTTCTTTTACAATCGCGGCAAGTTCAGCCGATTTGGAGCAAAGCTCTTCAATGGTGACAGGGTCGGGATGAACTCTTGAGTGTGTTCCCGCCCAGAGTGCCGGTTCGTTATCAAGGCTGTAGCCTTGTATGCCGGTTTTGCTTGTCGAATCTCCGAGCATGTTTATAATGTAGTTGACGTACTCGTCCATGTAGACGACGCCGTCGGTGAGGTCGGGAGTGTCAGGAAACTCGCCATCCGAACGGAATATAACTTCGTTGAATCTTTCCGAAGGTGCAGTATTCTCTTCGGAAACCTGTCCGCTCTTGTCTGCCGCAACATAGCCTGCCATCTGTAAAGTGGTTAGTTTGTACGTTATCCCGTTTTCTTTTGCTTCTTCGGAAAGAGTTCTTACGCAATCGGCGGGTTCATCCGAATCCGAAAGATTGCTGTCGGACGAGTGATACCAGTCGGCACCGGCATTTGAGGCGTTGGTTTCCCAGTTGTAAGCCGTCATACGGTTGCCACCCTGACGGATGGCAGTGAAGTTCGCCTCGTCGAGGTTCTCTTCGTTGCCGTATTGATTTATGCCGTAGATATAAGGACTGATTTCCTTGGTCTCCGTAATGAAATCGATGACAATGTTCATGTCATAGCTTTTGCTTGCGTAGATGTCCGTTGGAACCATGACGGTTTCACGCCCAAGTCCCGAACACGACGTCATAACAGCCAACATAGCTATTACCAAAACGAGTGATAAGATTTTTCTTGCTTTTTTCATATAAATCCTCCTTTCGGACCTTTAGTCCGTATAAAAAGTATATCATAGTGGAAAGTGGTTTGCAAGCGAAATTCTTGACACTGTGGCGGATATATGATACAATACCAACAGTCTGTAGCAAAGATGAGGGAAGTATATATGTCAAAAGAGCGGAATTCCGAAAAGAAAAAGAATCCCGGTGTTCATACCGGTCATCGCAAGCGTCTTAAACAGCAATTTCTCGAGCATGGATTGGATAGGTTTTATGATCATCAGGCTCTCGAGATGCTGCTTTTTTATTCTGTTCCGCAGGGAGATACCAATCCAACGGCGCATGCGCTTCTGGAACGCTTCGGGAGCATTTCGGGCATTCTCAATGCTCCTTATGAAGACCTGCTTGAGGTAAAAGGTGTGGGCGAAAACACCGCATGCTTCCTGAAATTTCTGCCGGAATTCTTTGCTCGCTATCTGCTTTCAGGCTTACAAGGCGAAAAGCTTGACAGCACATATAAGCTTTGTCGGTATTTTCTTTATAAGTTCCTGCCGACACAAAACGAACAGCTATTGCTCACATGTCTCGATGATAAGCTCGGTGTTGTTTCATCGGTAAGTATTTCGGAAGGTGATGGCTCATCCGTAACTTTTGATGAGCGCAAAATTCTTCAGGAAGCTCTCAAGAGCAAGTGCTCTACCTGTGTTCTTGCTCATAATCATCCGTTCGGTGACAGTTATCCTTCCAAGGATGACGTCCGTCTCACGGAAAATATCAAAGTCGCATTGGAACGAGTGAATATAGATCTCATCGACCATATAGTGGTTTCCAGAACCGAAGCTCGTTCTATGTTTCATCATGAAGTCATTGTTCTTGAAGATGAAATAAAACAGTGACCCAATCGAAGGTCCGGGAGCAATTCCCGGACTTTTTGTCTTGACATTTTTTGTCTTGACATTCACGAAATATATGTTAAAATGTACTTTAATGCGATTTGAAAAGGAGGCTCAAAAATGGCTGACAGAGCTATTATAACCGCACTCGGTGAGAACGACGAAATCATTGATTGTGACGTTCTTTTCACTTTCAAGAACACCGCCACCAACCGTTGTTATATCGTTTATACCGAGAACACATACGACGAAGACGGAGATATCGAGGTCTTCGCTTCAATCTTTGACCCTGATGACAAGACTCTCACCTTCCACCCGATTGAGACGGAAGAGGAATGGGCGCTTCTCGAATCGAAGCTCCGGGATTATGAGAGAAGCAAGGAGCAATCGGAATCCTGATTGCACATTGAAAGGAACATTATGAAGGAATACCGCAACATTTTATCGGAGGTTGGAATCTCCGAGGCTGAAATCGACAAAAGAATCAATGATACGTTCGAGACCATGTTTTTCGCCCCTCATGACGTCAGCATCTATCGTGAAGTGCCCGGAGACATGGGCTATATGGAAGACACCGGTAACGTCGACGCCAGAACCGAAGGCATGTCCTATGGCATGATGATGGCAGTTCAGATGGACAGAAAAGACGTCTTCGACCGTATCTGGAAGTGGTCGATGACAAACATGTATCTTTACGAAGGCAGATGCGCCGGCTATTTCGCGTGGTCGTGTGCTCCAGATGGCACCAAGAATGCCTATGGTCCCGCACCCGACGGCGAAGAATATTTTGCGATGGCTTTGATATTTGCTTCCCATCGTTGGGGAGACGGAGAGGGGATATACAACTACTCCGAATGGGCTCGTCAGATTCTTCGTGACTGCATCCACCGTAACGGAGATGGTGACAAGCAGGGGCAGACCATGTGGGACTTGGAAAACCACCTTATCAAGTTTATTGTTGAGGTTGATTTTACAGACCCGTCCTATCATCTGCCGCATTTCTATGAGCTTTTCGCAGAGAACTGCGACGAGCACGACCGTGATTTCTGGAAAAAGGCGGCTGATGCTTCAAGAGAGTATCTTCACTACGCCTGCCATCCCGTAACCGGTCTTTGCGCCGATTATTCTTCATATTCAGGAGAGCCGGTAATTTTTCCGGAGGACAAACCATTCTGGAATCCGCAGGCGTTCCATCGCTACTATTCCGATTCTTACAGAACCGTGATGAATATGGCTCTTGACACATCGTGGAACGCTGTCGACCTGTGGCAGTGCGAAAACGCCGCAAAGGTGCAGGCTTATTTTGAAAGTTTGGGCGACAACTGGGACAAGGTTCCGCTCAGAGACGGCACACTACTTGATGAGACAGCTATGCACCCTGTCGCAATCATTGCCTCTAACGCCGCCGCATCCCTTGCTTCATGGCAGGAAGGTGCTTCCGAAGAGGTTATAGAACGTGCAAAGAGATTTGTACTGAAGTTCTGGAATACGCCACTTCGTACAGGTAAACGCCGCTACTACGATAACTGCCTCTACTTCTTCGCACTTCTCATGCTCAGCGGACGTTACCGCCAATGGTAAAATCAATCGGTGGGAATTTGAATTTCCACCGAATTTTTATGCTATTTTCAGCGAAATGCTGTTGATTATGCGGCAAAAAGAGTGTATAATTATCTTATGTGATGGGGCAGTGCGCCTCATCGAAAAAGATTCTAAGGAGTGTTTATAATTATGGCAGATCGTATTGTACTGAATTCCGTTTCCTACCACGGACACGGAGCAATCGAAAACATTTTGGGTGAGCTCAAGTCTCACGGTTGCACCAAGGCTCTGGTTTGCACCGACCCCGACCTTATCAAGTTCGGCGTTACCGGAAAGGTAACCGCTCTTCTTGATGCCGATGGCTTCCCTTATGAAGTCTACAGCGACATCAAAGCTAACCCGACCATCGAGAACGTTCAGCACGGTGTAAGTGTCTTCAACGCCTCCGGTGCAGACAGCATTATCGCCATCGGCGGTGGCTCCGCAATGGACACCTCCAAGGCTATCGGCATCATCGCTCGGAACCCTGAATTTGCCGATGTAAGAAGCCTCGAGGGCGTTGCTCCCACCAAGAATCACGCTGTATTCACCATCGCAGTTCCCACAACAGCCGGAACCGCCGCAGAGGTCACCATCAACTATGTTATCACCGATGTTGAGAAGAAGCGCAAATTCGTCTGCGTCGACACCAACGATATCCCCGAGGTTGCCGTTGTCGATCCCGATATGATGTCCACTATGCCCAAGAGCCTCACTGCCGCTACCGGCATGGATGCCCTCACTCACGCTATCGAAGGCTACATCACCAAGGGTCATTGCACCATCAGCGACATGTTCCACCTCGAAGCTATCAGGCTCATCTCTGCAAACTTAAGAGGCGCTGTCGAGAACACTCCCGAGGGCAGGGAAGGCATGGCCCTCGGTCAGTACATCGCCGGCATGGGCTTCTCAAACGTAGGCTTGGGAGTTGTCCACAGCATGGCTCACGGTCTTTCCGCACTTTATGACACACCGCACGGTGTTGCCTGTGCTATCATCCTTCCGACCGGTCTTGAATACAATCTTCCCGTTGCCGGAAAGAGATATCGTGCCATCGGCAAGGCTATGTGTGTTGCCGGCATCGACGCTATGGACGACGACGAAGCCGCTCTTGCAACCATCGCAGAGGTCAAGAAGCTCTCTCATGACGTCGGAATCCCCGAGAACCTTAAGGGCATCCTCAAGGAAGAGGACGTTAAGTTCCTCGCAGAGTCTGCCTATGCAGACGCTTGCCGTCCCGGTAACCCGAGAGACACCAGTGTCGAGGAAATCACTGAGCTCTACAAGAGCCTCATGTAATCCATTCGAGAATAACAAAGCCGGCGAAGATTGCTTCGCCGGTTATTTTTATGTACTTAGCTTTCGGTATTCAGCATGTCCATAATATGGAGCTTGTTGAGTCCGAGCTTTGATATGATGCAAATCAGGAATATCACCAGGAACAGCGCAAGCAGGACAAGCGCAATCACCGGAGCAGTCAGTCCGTAAACCGCAAGCGTATCGAACAGCGTTCCGATAACCGTTATAGGGCTCGTGCCCTCGGCTAACAAAGAAGCGTTGATTATCAGGTAGTACACTATGTAGCAAACAACCGACGCCGCAACCGACACAATCCCTCTCACAGCCGATTTCCGCATAATCTCCAGGTTTCTCTGCCTTTTCGACATTCCCAACGCCTGCAAGATTCCATAATGCCGTCTCTCACTCTCGGCTTCAAGCCTAAGAGTAGTCAGCAGTATCAACAGTACTACTGCCGCAATGCAGATTCCGCTCACAAGAAGCGTTATAACCGATTGGAGATAAACCTGCGTGTTCGACGAAATATATTCCCGACGGTTGACCAATGAAATGTTTTCGTTGTCTTTCACGATGTTGGTGATAGCCGCATCGGTGGCATAGAAATTTGCGTTGGCATCTGCAAATACATATGCAAATGTGTATTCAACATCTGAGTCATTTTCCAATTCAACATTTGCTTGCACTCTTGATAGCTCCCAACTTGTGTCATCCGGAAGCTCGTCTACAAACCTTTGAAGTAATGCCTTTGAGCAGATAACAAGTGGAGTCTCATAGACGATAAACGAGTAATCATTGCCACTGTAAGTGTACATAGAAGCTCCATCTGCCGTGGTAGAGTATGTATAATTTCTCGATCCGAGTGTATCGGGAAGACTGTAAATCTTTTGACCTGGTTCAATTTTTTCAATATTGCCAATTACTGTACTTATATTAATAGCACTCCAGCTTTCGGGGTCGACGCTATCGGGAAGACTACTATAGAAGCTATCTCGATAATCTATGGAAACGGTTACAGTCTCGCCGGCTTCAAAGCGTTCATCCGCATTGTAGCCCATAAATGATATTTCAGGATAATCTGCACCGTGGTTGTAATTTGACCGGTAATACTGCGATGCTTCTTCATCATCCATATACTGAATGATGATTGTTTCGCCGTTGTCGTATGCCTCGGTATCTATTTTTGAAAGGTCGGCATAATCGGCGAGCTCGTCCGAATCAATGACAAATACAGACATGTACTCCGACTCTCCGCTGTCTGAGGTTATCTGTGCATAGAAGTTTGCTAATCCATCTACATCGTTGATGCCTTCAACCGAAGCTACTGTTGACATCAGCTCATCGGTTATCTGTCCATCTGAAGAAAGCCAGCCATTGCTCCAGATGTAGTACGACCACTTGGAAGCCCAGTCGTTGTAGCTATAAAGCGGCTTGGCAAGGCTAAACGTTGTGAACACTACCGAAACGCAGAGTACTATCGACATGAGCATGACAAGAGCGTGTCTGAATTTCATATAGAATTTCGATTTGCGCCTCTGCATGACCATTCTTCCTGTGAGGGGAGTGGCAAGAGCTATCTGGAAGGTTATCATTCTTATTATGAGAACGCCTGCAATCCACAGGCACGCCGAAATAAGAAGATAGTTCCATGGGATATTTATAATTATCGAAGTCGAGCCGGTATAGGTGCTGATTCTAAGGAGTCCCCACAACCCAAGGCTTCCGAGCGCGGCTCCCAGAATCATTGCAGGTATGCACAAAATCATCGTTTCAACGAATATAAGTAGCCTCAGTTGTCCTTTTGAGCCTCCAAGGCTTCGCATCCTGACAATCCGTTTGACCTCAGTCTGCATCTGCAGAACATAGATGATGACAACCGCCAAAAGAGTTACAGCCAATATGAGCCAGACATAGAATGTGTTGACCTCGGTGTTTTCTTCGTCAAGTTCAACTTTTGAGTTGACTGAAAGCTTGCGGGTAGATGCTGTTGAGTGATTGGATGAAAGGTAAGAGCCGACTTTGCTCGTAACGTTTTTCTCCATTCCTTCCTTGACGGAGAAGAACATTGTAACGTCTGTCGTATATTCGAGAGTATCCCGGTATCCTTCGTATACGCTTGAAATTGCATCTTCCCAGAGCTCCGCAATGCAGTCTTCGGTAACAATAACGTTGTTGAGAGTACCGTTCACGCTCCATATGCTCGTATAAGAGCTGATAACTCCGACAAGAGTGAACTCCTTGACAGCTTCAAACTCACGCTCATCAGCGGTAAATGTGACTACAAGCTGTACCTTCTGACCGAGACTTGAGCCTAATCCAAGGGTTGAAAGCATAGAGGATTCAACCGCAATTTCGCCGCTTTTATTCGGCATACGTCCGCTTTGCATCTGTATACCCATATCGATAAGTGAATCGTCAACGGTGCCGATACTAAGAGAGCTGCTTTTAATTCCATAGTACTCGTAGTTTGTGTTGTATTCTGAAACTGTACCGTAGTTTACGCTCATGCCGATATCGTCAAGCCAGTCGTTCGATTCGAGATATTCTCTGTCTGCGGCTTCATCTTCTGAAATAAACGAAGCATACCATGTTCCGAAGGTGTCGGAATATAGCTGTGAGTTGGTCGAAGAAATACTGCTCGAATAGCTCAGAAGCATGATAGCAAACGCGAAGGAGATCAGTAGAACGAAGAAAATCAACAGAGACTGTCTTTTTCTTCGTCGCATTCCTTGAATTGCAAGTGAAAAGATGTTTTTAATCATAATTTTTACCTCGCCGTTATTTTTCTTTTCAATTATCATAATACCACATTTTGCAAGTAATTGCAAGGACTATTTTAATATATCGAGAAATTTTTTACTGTCAATAGACAAAAATCTCTCCGAAGCTTTATGCCTCGGGGAATCTTTATCTGTTTTAATCCACATTCAGGAATGTGAGATAATTCTTACTGGTCGGGATGTTGATGGTCGAGGTTTTCCATTCAGCGTTTTCTCCGAATCGGTAGCGTAGCTTATAGGAAGCGGCTGTCGTTTCGCCGGATTCGTCATAGTCTTCGTTCACGACCCATTCGATATCGGGAGTGACGCCTCGGGTGGAGTATTTCGCAATTCTTATGGAATAGCCTTCCTCAACGAGGGTGAAGAAGCGGTAATTGATGTCCATGTCGTTCGGCTCTACGACGATGATGACTTTGCCTCGGTCGTTGTCCTGAACGTCGATGATGTAGTAGCGGTATTTGCCGTCGGGGGAGACGCTGTTCGCGTTGAGCTCGGCGATTTTGTCCATGTCGTATTCTTCGGTGACGGCTGTGTCGGTGACGCTTGAGTCGAGAATCGTCTCAACCGCGGAGCCGCCGAACAAGGTGCTGATGATATAGAATACGATAATGCCGACTATAAACAGAATCAGATAGAAAGAGCCCCAGATGATTTTTGGCATGTCTCCCGCACCGCAGATGAAGAACATCAGCACTCCCACAACAAACGGTGGGATAAACAGTGCCGGCGCAGAGCTGAACAGAACCAATACAAAGACCGGAATCAGCAGTAGCAGGGAAACAATCCTCGTGAAGAACTGATTTCTCGTCATCATCATGAGTATAAAGAAGATGACGTTCAAGGCTATATAGACGATATAGAACGACGTTTCGTTTTTGAGCTCTATTGTGTAGAGAAACGTCCACATTGCCAATACACTTATGAGAAAAAGATACAGAAGGTTAAAGCAGGAAATGCCGAACCGAACATATTTATTTGAGATGGTGAGTTTGTCCAAGCTGTCATCGCTCCTTTCAGAACTTAAATAGATTATACCTGACAGCGTGCAAAAAAGCAAGTCTGCGGTGATATTTGTATTTGAATTGTAATCTGTGGGGATTAATCTGAGTCAAGCTTAAGAACACTCATGAACGCCTCCTGCGGAATTTCAACGGAGCCAACCTGTCTCATCCGCTTCTTGCCTTCCTTCTGCTTTTCAAGGAGCTTCTTTTTACGGGTAATATCGCCACCGTAGCATTTCGCCAGAACGTCCTTGCGATAAGCCTTTACGGTTTCACGGGCGATAATCTTTCCGCCGATAGCCGCCTGAATCGGAATCTCGAAGAGCTGGCGGGGGATGTTGTCCCGAAGCTTTTCGCAAAGTCTTCTTGCTCTCGGGTAAGCTCTGTCCTGATGGACAATAAACGAAAGAGCATCGACAATGTCGCCGTTCAGAAGCAAATCGAGCTTAACAAGCTTGCTCTCCTGATATCCAATCGGCTCATAGTCATAAGAAGCATAGCCTCTGGTTCTCGATTTAAGCGTGTCGAAGAAGTCGTATATTACTTCGTTCAGCGGCAACACATAGTGAATATCGACTCTTGTGTCGTCGATATACTTCATATCCTTGAAGGTGCCCCTGCGCTCCTGACAAAGCTCCATGATGTTTCCTACATAATCGCTCGGCGAGAATATATGAGCGCTGATAATCGGCTCCTCGGCAAGCTTGATTAGCGACGGGTCAGGATAGTCTGTAGGGTTGGCAATATATCTGACTTCACCGTTCATCATGGTGACTCTATAAATAACCGACGGAGCGGTTGTGATGAGGTCGAGATTATATTCTCTTTCAAGCCTCTCCTGAATTATGTCCATGTGAAGAAGTCCCAGGAAGCCGCATCTGAAACCGAAGCCCAAGGCTACGGAAGTTTCAGGCTCAAACGTGAGCGAAGCGTCGTTAAGCTGGAGCTTTTCAAGAGCGTCTCTCAGATCTCCGTATTTTGAACCGTCTGCGGGATATATTCCGGAGAATACCATCGACTGAACGTTTCTATATCCCGGAAGAGGTTTATCGCAAGGGTCAGCGGCGTTAGTGACAGTATCGCCGACCTTAGTATCTCTGATGCTTTTTATAGATGCCGCAATATAGCCAACTTCTCCGGCCTTGAGGCATCCGGAAGGAATGAGCTCGGTTGCACCCATATATCCGATTTCAACAGTCTGGAATTCGGAACCTGTTGCCATCAGACGGATTGTGTCGCCGACCTTGACTGTGCCTTCTTTGACGCGAACATAAATAATAACGCCTTTGTATGAATCGTAATAACTATCGAATATAAGGCATTGAAGCGGGGCATCAGGGTCGCCCTTAGGGGCAGGGAAGTCGGTGATGGCTCTTTCGAGAACCTCACGGATATTGATGCCCAATTTTGCGGAAATCCTTGGTGCATCCTCTGCGGGAAGCCCTATCACGTTTTCTATCTCAGCAATAGCTCCCTCGGGGTTTGCACTCGGCAGATCAATCTTGTTTATGACCGGCAGAATTTCGAGGTCGTGCTCAAGCGCCAGATAGGTATTCGCAAGCGTCTGCGCCTCAATTCCCTGAGAAGCGTCAACAACGAGAATTGCGCCTTCGCAAGCCGCAAGCGAGCGTGAAACCTCATAGTTAAAGTCGACGTGACCGGGTGTATCTATAAGATTGAACACATAAGTCTTGCCGTTGTCAGCTTTATAGTTCAGCCGGACCGCCCGAGCTTTTATTGTGATGCCTCTTTCGCGCTCTATATCCATATTGTCAAGAAGCTGGTCTGACATATCTCTTAATGCGACAGTTTCCGTTAATTCAAGAATTCTGTCGGCGAGTGTAGACTTACCGTGGTCTATGTGTGCGATAATGCAAAAATTTCTTATGTTTTCTTGTTCAATGCTGTCCATTGCCGCCCACACCTTTCTTTCTGTAATCATTATTCATAGACATCTATTATAGCATATTTTGCCCTTCATGTAAACCTTGGAATCGCTAAATTTTTCACAGTAGCGGGAATTGATGAAAGCCTGAACACAAATGCCGGTTTCATTTTGCATATTCGGTGAAATCGAAATGAAAGTTTATCAATTCGTTTGCATTCTCAAAAAAACGTGTTATACTTAAATTAGTACGAATGTAGAAAGGAGAGAGCCAATGCCAATTTATGTAGGTCAGCCCTGCTCGTCATGCGGCAGGATATTAACCAAAACCGACGATATCGTCGTATGTCCGGAATGCGGTTCTCCGTATCATAGAGATTGTTATATAAATGAAGGAAAGTGCACCAACCAAAAGCTTCACGAAACAGGTGAGAGTTGGCAGCCGACAATAAAGCAGGAAGAAAAGAAGCCCGAAAAGCTCATCTGCCCCAACTGCGGTGCCGAGAACTCGCCGGATGCGGCTTTTTGCTGTAACTGCGGCTCTCCTGTAAACATGGAGAAGGCTTCGGGCGGCTATCAGAGAACTAATACCGGATACAATCAGAATCCGTATGGTAACAGCGGCTACCGGAACGGAAATTATCAGAATCAAAATCAGAACGGCAACTATCAGAATCAGAACCAGAACCAAAACGGCTACGGTCGTCCATACGGAAACCCATATATGGGTGGCATGGGCAGGGGATTTTCATTCTTCGGAAACGGTGCATACAGCGCTGATTATCTCATAGGAGACCACACTGTTGCTGAGTATTCCGACTATGTCGGCTCCAACAGTCCTTACTTCATTCCAAAGTTTGTAAGATTCGAAAGCGGCAGGAAGTGGTCATTCAACTTCTCGGCGTTCTTCTTCCCGCATATCTATCTGTTCTATCGTAAGATGATTCGCGAGGGAATAGTTGTCCTTCTTCTGACAGCTTTGCTTTCAATCCCGACTCTTATCTACTACCTTTATGCTTATGGAATTATCGGAGAAGAGATTGTAAGCACATCATCATTTGCAGTGATTTATAACGCTTGTTCGATACTTTCTTATGTTTTGAGCCTCGGCGTCGGACTTTTCGCTAATTATATCTACTACAGAAAAGCAAAGAACGACCTTGACACAATCAAGAATGACATCGTTGAGTATAACTCTCAGCGTCAGGCTCTCCTGACAAAAGGCGGAACTTCTATGGCTTATGCGATAGGCTCGGTAGTTGCACTTACGGTTATATTCTTGGCTGTTATGATGATAGTTATGGGAATGGGCACAGGAACATCTTCATAGCGTGAAAAAATACTTCGGATTTGCTCAAAGTTTTGCTTGACAAATCCGATTTATTTTGATATACTATCTTAGTTATCCTTGTCCGTCGTGAGTGGCGGGCGAAATCCAGAAGGAGGTGCAATTATGGCAAAATTATCTGAGAACTACGAAGCTATGGTGGTTTTCTCAACCAAAGCGGGCGACGAGGCAGTAGCTGAGCTTGTCGCTAAATTCAAGGACATGATTGAAGCAAACGGAACTCTTGCCGAAGTTGACGAATGGGGAAAGCGCAAGCTTGCCTATGCCATCAACTACGAGACTGAGGGCTACTACGTTGTCTACACTTTCGAGTCCAAGCCTGATTTCCCGGCTGAGTTTGACCGTGTCCTCAACATTACCGACGGCGTACTTCGTTCCTTAGTCATTGCTAAGAACAGCTGATTGGAGGAATAGTAATGCTTAACAGAGTAATATTGATGGGCAGAATAACGAATGACCTTGAAATCAGACAGTCTCAAAACGGTACATCGGTTTTGAGATTTGGAGTGGCTGTCGACAGAAGTTATGCGAAGCAAGGTGAAGAACGTCAAACTGATTTTATCAACTGTGTTGCTTTTAATCAGCGTGCCGAATTTATCAGCAAATACTTCAGAAAAGGCAGTATGATTGCTATTGAGGGATCTATTCGTACTGGTTCGTATCAGGATCAGAACGGTAACAAGAGAACAACATTCGATGTGAATATTGATAACGTCTCATTTACCGGCGAAAGAGCATCTGACCGTGATTCATCAAGTCAGTCCCAGTATAAGTCCAACTATCGCCAGCCTACACAGCAACAACCCGCTTATAATGAGCCGTCTTCGAATCCTATCGCTATCGGAAATATGGACGATTTCGAAGAGATTCTGAGCGACGACGGCGTCCCGTTCTGATTCAGTCAGAACGCGATAATCTTTGAAAGGAGAATTTCACCATGGAAAGAAATACTGTCGGTGCAAGACCGACAAAGAGACCCAGAAAAAAGGTTTGCATGTTCTGTGCTGACAGAGCAGAGACCATTGATTACAAAGACACTGCAAAGCTTCGCAAGTGCCTTACCGAGCGTTCCAAGATATTGCCCAGACGTGTAACCGGAACCTGTGCATATCATCAGCGCGAACTCACCAAGGCTGTCAAGAGAGCAAGATATGTTGCACTCCTGCCTTATTCTTCCGACTGATAGAACAGTTCAAGTAATATCAAAAGCCGAAGGTTTAATCCTTCGGCTTTTTTCGTGTTTATCGGTTTTCAGACATTCAGATAGCCCTTCAATACCTTCAGGGTGTTCATAATTCCGTCAACGTGGCTTCTTTCATAGCCATGGCTTGCATAAACACCCGCTCCGATAAGCCCGTGACGGATGTCATATCCCGCTCTCAAGGTAGCCTCAACATCGGAACCGTAGTGCGGATAGACATCAACAGCATAGTCCGCACCTTCTTTTTTGGCGGCGGCAATGAGCTTTGAAACCACTTGATAGTTATATGGTCCGCCGGAGTCCTTTGCGCAGATAGAAACCTGTCTTTCGTTGCAGGTAAGCCCGTTCCCGACGCATCCCATATCTACGCTGATTGCTTCGGTAACGCCTTCGGGAACAGAGCCGGAACCACCGTGACCGACTTCCTCATAAACCGTAACGTGTACATAAGTCTTTCTCGGGAGCTTGATGTTGTTGTCGGCGATATAGTTCGCAAAGCCTAAGAGTATTCCGACGGAAAGCTTGTCGTCAAGGAACCTCGATTTGATATATCCCGACTGGGTAAGTCTGGTCCTCGGTTCGAAGCAGACTATGTCTCCGACTGCAATTCCAAGCTTCCTGACATCATCGGCAGACTTTACATTCTCGTCAATCACGACTTCCATTGTGTCAAAGCTTCTCTTTGTGGAATGATATTCTCCGTTGACATGGACGCTTGCGTTGCAGAGCTGTAGGGTTCCTTCATAAACAAATTGCTCACGGGTATAAATTCTCACGTTTTCTGCTTCGGCATTGTTTGCTTCCATTCCACCCAAATTAGTGATTTTAAGCCTTCCTGAACCGGTAATTTCGCAGACCATACCGCCCAAAGTATCAGTGTGAGCTTCAAGAAGCAGGGCATCATCCTTGGCAATTCCGCCCAAATCGACGATAACTCCGCCTTTTTCGGTGATGGTAGCCTTAAAGCCCAAGCCTTCAAATTCATCCTTCACCCAAGCCGCGGCTCTTTCGGTGTAACCCGATGGGCTGTCTATAGCTAAAAGCTCACAGGCCTTCTTTCTCGCAAAATCGCGGTATTTTATGTCCATCTCAGGCATATCAAACATCTCCTTATTAATTTTCGACTTCGGCAGTTACTTCTGCAATCAGCTTTTCGGCGAGATTGCATATGTCGGAAGCTGCATTTGGAATTATTAATTCGTGCTGTTTCTTTATCATGTCAAGGCAATTTTGCCTGTCGGAAAGATAGTCTATAGCACGATTGATACTCTTTTTTGAAGTGTTCACTCTGACGCTCATCTTATTTGATACATAGTAGTTCACGTTTCTCGTTTCACAGCCGGGGATAGGGGGCATATGGACGAGAGGCGTGCCGCTCACAGCGGCTTCCGTTGTGGTCAGTCCTCCCGGCTTTGTGAAGCACATTTCGCAAAGCTTGAAGAGCTCGGGCATCTTATCGGTGAAGCGATACAGGATAACCTCGTCGCCGTGCTCGGCATAAAGCTTTTCAAAGAGCTTGTTGTTGCTTCCGCATACGACGATAACCTTTGTGCGCTCGAGCTTTGATGTCCTCTCAACAACATGTCTTACTGTCTTTACAATGCTACCCGCACCCATGCTTCCGCCGCATATGAGAATATACTTGCAGGCGGGGTCGAGTCCAAGCTCTTTCTTCAAGTCCTCTTTTGAAGCTTTTGTCCCGAATGCACTCTTTGTCGGAATTCCGTATCCATAGCATCTGCTCAAGGCAATTCCACATCGGGCAAACTCTTCTATATAGTCGTTTGAGGGCACAATGCAGGCGTCGGTTTCGACTTCACCTTCAAAAGGAATGCAGGCATAGTCCGTGGCGATAAATATTGTTTTCGGCAGGTCGAATTTTTCGTCCCTGAGGTATGTCAGCATTTCTCCCGAGAACAGGTGAGTTGTGATGATGGCATCATAGTGGTTTTCTTTCAGATATTTTCCGAGTGCCTTTGCCGGCTTGCGGTTTATCATATATATGATGGAGCGTCGAACCGGAAGCTTTGAAACCGCACCGCCTATTTTATAAACGAGTCCGAATAACCCCGGGACATATCTGACAGTTGCGATATAAGCTGAGTCAACAAACTTTGCCATTTTACCGCTTTTGAGATTGTATGGGTTCATCAGTACGGCGGTGTGTCCTCGCCTTTCAAGCTCTTCCTGGACAGCCTGAGCCGCGGCGTTGTGACCGCCACCGGTGCCCATCGAAAGTATCAATGCTTCCACGCCAGATTCACCTCAATTTCTTCCCTTTCTTCAGGACTCCTGTGGAGTCTGTACATCACCGCTACAGTGATGAAAATAAACCCAATCGGCAGGGCTACCATATTTGTTTTCAGACCGAAAATACATAATGCAATCAGCGTGGTTAAATATGATATTGCCGTTCTGTATAAATGTGGTGATATTTTCAGGATAAGAGAGAAGAAGATGAACGAAATTGCCATGAAAAACAGAGGCTGAAAAATCGGAACCAGCCCGATAAGACAGCCAAATGTCGTGGCAATTCCTTTTCCACCGTTGAAGCTGTTGAAGATTGAAAATGCGTGTCCGATAACAGGAGCCGCGAGAACGAATGCGAATGCAACATCGGTGCAAGGCGTTACATCCGAATATGTACCGAAGGTAAGGAAAAGTCTTATCGGGATCATGCCCTTGAGAACATCGCATATAAGCGTGAGTATTCCGCACCAGAGTCCTCCGTATGTAAAAGCATTCGATGCTCCGGGATTGCGGTCTTTTGCCTTTTCGATTATGTCTCCCTTATGAAAAGCCTTTGCCCAGATTGGTGCAAACAAAACACTGCCAGAAAGATATCCCAAAATAACGAATGGCAGTATTGTCAACGGAAACATCAGATCACGTCCTTGCTCAGTATATTTTACCCTTACACTAAGTATAACCGATATTTCATCCGTTTTCAAGCCTTTTGTCCCAAAAAGCGGAATGTGGGCGAACAATTATTAAGAAATCGGGCGAAATCTTAATATCTTTTTGTATGGCATCTTAATCTCTTTTGTGGTACAATATCTATATCATCATAAGATGGAGAAGAAAAGAGGAAGAAATTCATGGGAAATTATAGCGTACTTATCTGCGACGACGAGCCGGATATTGTGAATGCTCTGAAGATTTATCTTAAAAACGAGGGATATGATTTCTTTACCGCTTATAACGGTCGGGATGCTTTGAGAATCCTTCATGACGAGAAAATAGATGTATGTGTCATGGACATCATGATGCCGGAGATGGATGGAATCGCAACTTTGAGTGAGCTGAGAAGCTTTTCAAATGTCCCCGTTATATTCCTGACGGCGAAGTCTGAGGACACCGACAAAGTTCTTGGGCTGAACCTCGGCGCCGACGACTATGTTACGAAGCCTTTCAATGCAGTTGAACTGACAGCAAGGATCCGTTCGCAAATCAGAAGATACACCATGTTGGGAAGTGCTCCCGCAAGTCCCGACACGCTCAAAATCGGCGGAATCCAGATAAGATATGAGGACAAGCAAGTGACCGTCGACGGTGAGATCGTCTCGCTCACTCCGAAGGAATACAGTATCTTAAGGTTTCTCATGGAGCACCCGGGTGAGTGCTTCTCGCCGCCCGAGATATACCGAGCTGTATGGGGCGATGTCCCGATAGGCGTCAACAACGCAGTGGCTGTACATATGCGGCATCTGCGAGAGAAGATAGAGATTGACTCTGCGGCTCCGAGATACTTGAAAGTTGTATGGGGAAAGGGTTATAAATTTGAAAGACCAAAGAATTAATTGTAGTACTGGGGAACAGGAGGCTTGAGTTATGATAAGTGGCACAAGAAAGCGGGGAAGACTCTGGGGAAAAGTGACAGCGTTTGTCTGTCTTGTTTTGGCTGTGATGATATTTGCAGGCAGTGCGCTCGCCGCAATTATCCTTTACTATAACGACGCCTACTATCTTGATAATTACACCATTATGGATGATTATATTTCCAATGAAACCGAGCTCAAGAAGAATCTCACGGAGGTATATCTTTCGTGGTACGAGCCGTTTGGATACCCCGCTGAAGCCTTGGATGATGCGGTTTTCTACGATTCGTATGACTATGAGACATCAACCTATGATGCTACCACCGGCTATAGCTATCTCTTTGATGATGAATTTATCGAATACTATGCCATCAACTACGACGATTACGAAGATATTTCTCCGCTGTTCGGCTTCTACTATTACGAGGACGAGACGCCCATAGAGTGGCTGAGAGAAATTTTCAACGTTTCCTATTCAGAAACCGAGACTTTGGTTACCGAAGAAGACCTCAATAGCTTCGGCAATTATATCGAGATTTACTATCCCGAAGGCAGAAGCAACTTCAGGATTGATGTCATTAACGTCGCCGGAGAAACGCTCTACTCAAATCACGCGTCCATAGATGATAGCGACACAAAATTGACATCCGAATCGGAGGATTATATCGTCACCGTAATGGGTGAGCCGATGGTTGTCGAGGTTATCACCTACAGTTATGAAGAAGCCGTAAGCTGTCTCAGCATGTTTTCAGAGCTCGACGACTTGGTTGAAGTTTTGGGCTTTGAGATTTCCATTGATCAGGAGGACGGCGAGATAATCTACTGCACTCATATAGTGCTCTCTCAGGTTCTGTCTGAAACTCTGACTGTAACTGTGAGTCTTCCTGCCAATCTCACCGATTTTACAGTTCATGACGATGTCTATATCAAGCTTACGAGAATTAACACACTTCTAAGCAATAAAAATAACTTCATAGCTATGATGATAGTGACTGTAGTAGTGGCACTTGTTTGCTTTGTCGTCCTGATGACGACTGCTGGGCATTTCCCGGAATATGAAGGCATTCACCTCACTTTTGCCGACAAGATTCCGCTCGAACTATACCTGATCCCTGTTGGCGTGGTGCTCTTCGGCTCTTTGTACATCGTCTCTGAAATTATCTATATTGACCTTGAAGCAAGGTTGCTTCAATATCTGATTTTTGCACTTTGTGCCGGAATTTCGGCGGGCGTGGTTATGCTTGTCCTGATGACCTGCTCTGCAAGAGTCAAGGCAAGGCGGTTCTTTAAGAACACAATCATCTTCGGCTCACTGATATGGCTGTTTAACTTCTTCAGGAAGCTCATCAAAAACCGCAAATATGCAACAAAGCTTAAATTTATCTTTATAGGTGTTCTGATATATGATTTTTTGTGCTTTTTGTTACTTCTCGTGGATGCTTTCATGGGGCTTCTCATGTTCACTGTAGGAAACCTCGCAGTCCTGATTGCGGCTCTCGTCTATGCCATAGGCGTCAGAAAGCTTGAAGAAGCCGCTCAGGCCATATCCGAAGGCAAGACCGAGACGGTTGTCGATAATGAAGGGCTTTATTTCGGTCTCGGTAAATTTGCCGGACACCTGAACAACATTAACGACGGCATTCAAGCGGCTGTCGACGAAAGCCTTCGCTCCGAAAGGCTGAAAACCGAGCTTATTACGAACGTCTCCCACGACCTGAAAACGCCTCTCACTTCAATCGTAAATTATGTAGATATCCTTTCAAAAGAGAACATCCAACCCGATTCCGCAAAAGAGTATGTAGATGTGCTTGTCCGCCAATCCCAAAGAATGAAGAAGCTTATTGACGATTTGGTCGAAGCTTCAAAGGCTCAGGCGGGAGCGATCCCCGTAGCTTTGGAAAAGACAGATATGTCGATTCTCTTAACGCAGGCAACAGCGGAATATGAGGACAGACTTGAAGCGAATTCCCTTAAGCTTGTAGTAACAACTCCTGAAAAGCCTATGATGGCTCTTGTCGACGGAAGGCTTATGTGGCGGGTGTTCGATAATCTTATGGGGAATATCCTTAAGTATGCTCAGCCGAACACTCGGGTCTACGTCTCGGCGGAAGAGCTTGACGGCAAAATACAGATTATCTTTAAAAACATCTCGAAATACGAGCTCAATATCTCAAGCGATGAGCTTATGGAGCGCTTCGTCAGGGGAGATTCCTCCCGTTCAACCGAAGGTAGCGGCTTGGGGCTTTCGATTGCAAAGAGCCTCTGTGCTCTCAATAACGTCGATTTTAATATCGTAATTGACGGAGACCTGTACAAGGCTGAGCTCACAATGGATGAGCTTCAACCCGAGCCGGAGCCGTCGAACGAAGAGACTCTTCCGGCGGTTGTAGTCGAGAAATAACAAAATCCCATTTCTCAGGAAAAGAGAAACGGGATTATTTTGTACTAAGTTATAGCCTCGATTAAGCGAGCTCTGCGAAGTACTTGATGGTTCTGACCATCTGGCTGGTGTAGGAGTTCTCGTTATCATACCAAGAAACTACCTGTACCTGATAGAGGTCATCGGTGAGCTTAGCAACCATGGTCTGAGTTGCATCGAAGAGAGAACCGTATCTCATGCCGACAACGTCGGAAGAAACGATGGGATCTTCGTTGTAACCGAAGGACTCAGAAGAAGCAGCCTTCATAGCGGCGTTGATGCCTTCCTTGGTGATGTTCTCGCCCTTGACAACAGCGGTGAGGATGGTGGTGGAACCGGTGGTAACAGGAACTCTCTGAGCGGAGCCGATGAGCTTGCCGTTGAGTTCAGGGATTACCAATCCGATAGCCTTAGCCGCACCGGTGGAGTTAGGAACGATGTTAGCAGCACCTGCTCTTGCACGACGAAGGTCGCCCTTGCGGTGAGGACCGTCGAGGATCATCTGGTCGCCGGTGTAAGCATGGATGGTTGACATGATACCGCTCTGGATAGGAGCGTAATCATTGAGCGCCTTAGCCATAGGAGCCAAGCAGTTGGTGGTGCAGGAAGCTGCGGAGATGATGGTGTCCTCAGCAGTGAGGGCCTTCTCGTTGACGCTGTAAACAACGGTGGGAAGATCGTTGCCTGCAGGAGCAGAGATAACAACCTTCTTTGCGCCGGCGTCGATGTGAGCCTGGCTCTTTGCCTTTGAGCAGTAGAAGCCAGTGCACTCGAGAACTACATCAACTCCAAGCTCGCCCCAAGGAAGCTCGGAAGCGCTGGGCTTTGCATAAATGGTGATTTCCTTACCGTCGACGATGATAGCACCGGGAACTGTAACGGTCTTGCCGTCCTCAGCATAAACAGCGGGCTTAACATCAACGGTGTGAGCGTTCTCGCCGATTCTTCCGCAGTAGCCGCCCTGAGCGGTATCATACTTGAGAAGGTGAGCGAGCATCTCAGGCTTTGTGAGATCGTTGATTGCTACGATTTCGTATCCTTCAGCACCGAACATCTGGCGGAAAGCAAGACGTCCGATTCTGCCGAATCCGTTAATCGCTACTTTTACAGACTTAGACATAATATAAAAACCTCCAATAGTATTTTTTATGCTCTTATATTCTACACCATTTTGTCGCAGTTTGCAAGACCTTTGTCCGAAAAATGCGCATGTTTGCAGGAAAATTTTTCGTTAAGGGCTTCATAAGACAAGATAAATGTCCGTTTAGGTCGAACTGCTTCCTAAAGATTCGCCGTTTGGCAGACTCGATACTTCTATTTTTGTCAGGCTCGTAATATAAATTAGTAAAAAGTATTAGGAGTGAGAGCGAGCTTATGACGGAAATACCGAGGGACAGAGAACGCCCAGTGATTTTAGGCGAATACATAGTTGAAAACAGGGCGACCGTCCGACAGGCGGCAAAAGAGTTCGGAATCAGTAAATCCACGGTTCACCAGGACGTCAGTAAAAGACTGCAAAAAGTAGAACCGTCGCTCTACGAAGAGGTCAAGGTCATTCTTGATATCAACAAGAAGGAAAGGCATATCCGTGGTGGGGAAGCCACCAAGAGGAAATATGAGATGGCGGCAATGCACAACCGCTGAAGTAAATATCAAGCCGCACCAAATTTTACGGTGCGGCTTTTCTTTTGTGCGAATAAGTCAAGATAGACAAGAAAAATTGATACTTACACAAAAATTATTGTAAAAAGTGCTTGACAAGCGTGTCGAAACGTGGTATCATGAACGTACTTCACAAAAATCAGATACTATCTGGGCAAACAAAACTGTACACAGGAGGGCAATTATATGGACAAAGAATACGAAAAGCAAGAGATGGAAATCATCAACTATGAAGAAAATGAGTGGATTGTGACTTCAGCTAATGAAAATTCTCTGAAGATGATTGACCTCAATGATTGAAAATTAGTGCACAATCATAAAGCCTCTTCGCTTTTACGAAGAGGCTTTATTTTTGCGCTGTTGTTTTCAGAATATCAGAGCGTTACGTTGTTCCTGACCATTTCCGAGATTCTCGCGATAAACTCGGAATTGGTAGCTTTCCCGGTCTTTGCTGAAATGCTACTGCCGAAAATATTGTTCAGTTGTTCTAAATCTCCTCTGTCCCAAAGCACAGTGATTGCGTGACGAATAGCTCGTTCAACACACGCCGCGTTTGTGTCAGACAGAGTTGCAATCTCGGGGTAAAGGCACGATGTAACACGACGATGGAGACATGTAGGGGAGTCCAAAGTAAGTTTTATTGCGGCTTTGAGATACTCATAACCGCGGAGACTTGCGGGCATGCCCAACTTTGCCAGTAAGTCAGACAGATACGGTTCGAATTCAGGTGAGGCATTGTGGATTTCCGCCGGCGTGTTTTCTTTTGCAACGAATTTCATGATTTCCGATATGTCGCCGGTACAGCAAACTCTTGCCCCGGCATCTTCAGTAATCTTAGTGAGACTATACATCGCATTTTCCATGTTAAACCCTCTCTATAGTTATTTGTTATCGGCTTTATTCGCCTTCTCCCTATATTATACCACATATTTCGAAAACATCAACTCGAATTTTGTCGAATTTCAAAATTATTTTGAAAAAAGCCCCTTTTTGATGTATGGGTGACTGTCAACAGACAAGACCCTATAACCGGTAGCACCTATGGCATCTGAAAGTTCATCAATCGGTAAAGTGGATTCTGAGATTATTATAGTTTCGCCTTTCTTGTGAGAAGAAGTAACCTTTTTAATTTTGAATTTGCTTCTCACTACGTCATTTACATGTGATTCACACATCGAGCACATCATACCGTCTATCTTAAGAACAGTTTCAGTCATTCTGCATTTTCCTCCTTTATTAGTTCAGGCGGGAAAACCTGTCGATTCTCCCGCCTGATAAGTGTGTACTGTTACAGTAGCAGGGAAGAGTTTATCTCTTCTTTTTTCCTGCCGCACAGGATGCCGCATGAGCACATGCTCCACAACTGCCGCAGTTTCCGCCACAGCTGAGCTTTCCGCTTTTCTTGTCCTTGCGCATAGCCAGAACTATTCCTGCGACAATCGCAACAAGAACTATCAGCACAATTATTGTTCCGATATTTTCGGCGAGCCATGTGACCATTATAAACACCTCATTAGTTTATTATTTTGCACTGACAGTGAGCTTTTCAGCCGGCTTATATGGCTTGGCAAGCATGTAGACCATAAGTACTATAAGAGCAACCGCTACGATGAGGGATATAACGTTTACAACTCCCATTACGGTTCCGCTTGCGAACAAAGCGCCGGTGAAGAGGTTTCCGAGCTGATTTACGATGAGAGCGATTGCATAAGCGAATCCGCATTCATATCCGATTGCAAACCAGAACCACTTTGTGTTGTTCATCTCGCGCTTGATGGCACCCATAGCCGCGAAGCAGGGAGCGCAGAGTAGGTTGAAGATGAGGAACGAAAGTCCGGAAACGGTTGTGAACGCCGCCGCAATAGAAGCATATGCGGAGCTCTCTCCTGCATAGAGAATACCCATAGTAGCGACGATATTTTCCTTTGCGACAAGACCTGTGACAGCCGCAACAGCCGCCTGCCAGTTGCCCCAGCCAAGAGGAGCGAATATCCAGGCAACGAGAGAACCTATCTTAGCCAGGATGCTGTATTCCATTTCTTCCTCAGCAAGCATTCTGAAGCCGTCGGGCGCCCATCCGAAGAAGGATGTGAACCAGATAACGATTGTCGAGAGGAGGATGATTGTGCCTGCCTTCTTGATGAAGGACCAGCCACGCTCCCACATGGATCTCAGGACATTTCCGAGTGTCGGCATATGGTAAGCGGGGAGCTCCATAACGAACGGCGCCGGGTCTCCATCAAACATCTTTGTCTTCTTGAGCATGATACCTGAAACGATTATTGCCGCCATACCAAGGAAGTATGCACCGACTGCGATTACCGGAGAGCCACCGAAGATAGCACCCGCCATCATCGAGATGAACGGCATTTTGGCACCGCAGGGGATGAAGGTTGTGGTCATGATAGTCATACGTCTGTCGCGCTCGTTTTCAATCGTTCGAGAAGCCATGATTCCCGGAATTCCGCAACCTGTACCGATAAGAATCGGGATGAACGACTTACCGGAAAGACCGAATCTGCGGAAGATTCTGTCGAGGACGAATGCAATTCTTGCCATGTATCCGCAAGCCTCAAGGAAAGCAAGCAAGAGGAACAGAACAAGCATCTGAGGAACGAATCCGAGGACTGCTCCGACACCGGCGACGATACCGTCAAGGATAAGTCCCTTTAGCCAGTCAGCGCAGTTGATAGCGTCGAGTCCGCTTTCAATCAGAACCGGAATACCCGGAACCCAGACGCCATAATCAGCAGGGTCAGGTTCTGCATATTCATACTTTTCAAGTATCTCAGCCGCCGCAACCAAATCTTCATATGTGGCGACTTCGGTTTCAACCGCAAGTGTCTCTTCGTCTTCCACTTCGTACTCTGCGGTAGCGGAAGAGTCAACAGATGCAACGAGTGCATTTACTTCAGCTTTTGCTACAGCGGCATTGAAGTCTTCGCTCTCAGTATCGAGAATATCTTCGAGACCGCTGTCTTCGTCTGCAAATGCAAGAACGATGTCGGGCGAATTTCCGTATTCTTCGGCATCTTCATTGTATGCTGAGCTTCCGATTCCGAAGAGATGCCAGCCGTCACCAAAGAGCCCGTCGTTAGCCCAGTCGGTAGCCGCCGCACCGACGGTGACCATAGAAATGTAGTAAACCAGGAACATGATAACCGCAAATATCGGAAGACCAAGCCAGCGGTTGGTGACAACCTTGTCAATCTTATCCGAAACGGTAAGGCTTCCTGCATTCTTTTTGACATGGCAGGACTTGATTATGGAGCCGATATAGACGTATCTTTCATTTGTGATAATGGATTCAGCGTCATCGTCAAGCTCTTTCTCGGCGGCAACGATGTCCGCTTCGATATGTGAGAGAACTCCAGAATCAAGCTTCAACTGCTCAAGAACCTTTTCGTCTCTTTCGAAAATCTTGATTGCATACCAACGCTGTTGCTCTTCGGGAAGATTATGTACAGCCGCTTCCTCGATGTGAGCGATAGCATGCTCAACAGGACCTGAGAATGTGTGCATCGGAACGGTCTTCGCATTCTTTGCGGCATCCAGAGCCGCTTCAGCGGCTTCCATAACACCGTCGCCCTTGAGAGCTGACATTTCAAGAACCTTGCAACCTAACTGCTTGGAAAGCTCGTTAAGATTAATCTTGTCGCCGTTCTTTCTGACAATGTCCATCATGTTGACGGCAACGACAACAGGGATTCCGAGCTCGGTGAGCTGGGTTGTCAGGTAAAGGTTTCTTTCAAGGTTTGTTCCGTCAACCAGATTCAGGATGGCATCCGGACGCTCATTGATGAGATAGTTTCTCGCTACAACCTCTTCGAGGGTATAGGGAGAAAGCGAATAGATACCCGGAAGGTCGGTGATGATAACGCCATCGTGCTTTTTGAGCTTTCCTTCCTTCTTTTCAACAGTTACGCCGGGCCAGTTTCCGACAAATTGGTTGGAACCGGTCAGGGCGTTGAACAGCGTAGTTTTACCGCAGTTCGGATTACCCGCAAGGGCAATTCTTATTTCCTTATCCATGTGATAATTCCTCTCCTCTGATTAGCCTTTTCTGAGAGTTAGCTCAGGCTTATTAGCGTAGGCTAATCGAATGATTTAAATAATGGGGAATTACTCCCCAAATGTTTACTGAACTTCGATGGTTTCAGCGTCGGCTTTTCTTATGGAAAGCTCGTAGCCTCTGACAGTTATCTCGACCGGATCACCGAGAGGGGCAACCTTTCGAACGTAAACTTCAACACCTTTTGTAATGCCCATGTCCATGATGCGACGTTTCACGGCACCCTCGCCATGAAGCTTTACAACCGTGCAGGTTTCGCCGATTTTTACATCTCTGAGCGTTTTCACCTGACATACCTCCTTGTAATATTTGAATTATAATTTCAAACCATGATTTTTCTTGCCAGCTCTTCGCTTATTGCGATTCTGGAATCCTTGACGTTGACTATTACGTTACCGCCCATGACGGTTACGATTGTTATTACCGCTCCCGGAACAAATCCCAGATCCTCAAGATGGGATTTTACGTCCGGCACACCGTTTACTTTTTTTATCACACATTCTTCCCCGACATCTGCCATCGGCAAAGGAATCATATATGTCACCTCTTGTTGTAATATCCACATAAAACGATATTTTGAGGTTAGCTCGAGCTAACCGCCCTTATATAGGATAGCTCATTTTCGAGTTTTTGTCAATATCTTTTTCCCGATTTTTTCACATTCGGCAGGATTCACAAGAGGTTAGCCTAAGCTAACAGCAAAATTGTGCATAATTTTTAAGGCTCAAAAATTCATCTTCCCCTTGCATTTTTTGCTCTGTGATGTTATTATAGATGTGTGAAAAGCAAAATATTACGATTCATAAGGAGGAGTCGGAATGCATCTTGCAGAGTCAGGTGAAATGTATCTTGAGACTATATATATACTCTCGCATCAGAAGGGATATGTCCGTTCACTGGACGTTGCCGAGTATATGGGATTTTCAAAGCCGAGTGTAAGTCGTGCTGTCGGGCTTCTCAAAAACGGAATGTATATCACTGTGGATAAAGACGGCTATCTTTCTCTTACCGATGCCGGGCTCGAGGTTGCTGAGAAAATTTACGAGCGCCGTACCGTACTTACGAAGATTCTTGTCAAGCTTGGCGTTGACGAGGAAACCGCACAGAACGATGCTTGCAAAATGGAGCACGATATCAGTGACACTTCTTTTGCGGCAATCAAGGAATTTGCTGCCGGGTATGGCATTACCGGAATTGAGTGGTAAAGCTATAATTCAAAATTTATAAAAAAATGTCCCGCTTCAAAAACGGGACATAACTTTGCAAAAAAACAGGGAGATTTTTATGAAACTCAGCTATAAAAGCACAATTCGTTGTTCGTACGTCGGATACATAACCCAAGCGGTGGTAAACCTGTTTGCTCCGCTTCTTTTTGTGACCTTCAGCAGTGAATTCGGAATATCAGTAAGTCAGATAACACTTATCACAACGCTTAACTTTCTCACACAGCTGATAGTCGATTTACTCAGCACCAAGATTATTGACAAGCTTGGTTATAGGACTTGCATCGTTGCCGCACATGTCTTCTCGGCGGTGGGGCTTCTGATGCTTGCTTTTCTCCCGACAATTCTTCCGAATGCCTACATAGGACTTCTAATCTCAGTCATAATCTACGCTGTCGGTGGGGGACTCATAGAAGTTCTGATAAGCCCGATTGTTGAAGCCTGCCCGACTGATGATAAGGCATCCGCAATGAGCCTTCTTCACTCGTTCTACTGTTGGGGAGCTGTTCTGGTCATCCTTGTCTCAACGATATTTTTCAGCGTTTTCGGAATCGAAAACTGGAGGATAATGTGCTGTATCTGGGCGGTTCTTCCCGCTGTGAACGCTTTCCTGTTCACTCAGGTGCCGATTGAAACCCTTACCGAAGACGGAAGCTCAATGAAAATCCGTGACCTGTTCTCATCAAAGATATTCATACTGTTCATAGTGATGATTCTATGTGCTGGGGCGAGTGAGCTTGCGATGAGCCAGTGGTCGTCTGCGTTTGCCGAAAGCGGTCTCGGGGTTTCAAAGGCAATGGGAGATTTAGCCGGACCGTGCCTCTTCGCGGTTCTTATGGGAATAGCGAGAGTTGCAAACTCAAAGATTTCTCACAAAGTCGATATACTTCCGGTTATGATAGGAAGCGCAACCCTTTGCGTGATTTCGTATCTTCTCACGGTGCTTTCGCCATTGCCGCTTCTGTCGCTTCTGGGCTGTGCGCTTTGTGGGCTTTCCGTCGGAGTGATGTGGCCCGGAGTTTACAGTTTGGCTTCCGCTGAATTTCCGAAGGGCGGGACTGCGCTTTTTGCACTTCTTGCATTCGCCGGAGATGTCGGATGTACAAGCGGTCCAACTCTTGTTGGATTTGTTTCCGGACTCAATGGCGACAGTCTGAAAACCGGGCTTTCCGCCGCAATGGTCTTCCCGATAGTGCTTATAGTTTGCTGTCTTGCGCTTATGAAGCTTCGGAAGAAGCCGGATAAGTCTGACAGTTGACGGCAATTTCCTCCGACAGGAAATTCATGCCCTCGTCCATCAGATACTGCATCGCTTCTCCGCTCGGCATATGTCCCGAATTCGGAATAACTTTGAATCTGATATGCTCATTCGGACATTCGTTGAGATAGTCTCTTATCGTATTTGTCGACGTAACAAGATCTGAGCTTCCCTGCACAATGAGGTAGGGGAGCCTGATTTTTGCAAGAGTGTCTCTCATATCAACGTCCATGAGCTGACGGATTATAATCGGCTTGCGGTGGGTGCCGTTGTCGAAAACAGCCTTGAAGTCTTTAAGATGATAGTCCGGGCTTGTGAGCATTCCGACAACAAACTTCCCGACGGGAGTTTTTCCGCCGTTCGGGTTGTGATAGCCGTCGGTGCACTTCTTGATCAGATTTCCCATGTCGGCAATGTCGGAATCGGTTCTCGGAACGGTGCTCTTCTTCACTCTTTCGTAAGTTTCGAGCTCGTTCTTGTTCATATTTGAAACGTTCTTCTCAAGAGCCGAGAAAACCTCATCGTTGAAGAAAAGTTCCTTAGTGATCTGACCGTATACCATCACTTTATCCAGAAGTTCAGGAACTTCGATAGCGCATCTCGCCGCCAGTACCGAACCCCATGAAACACCGAAAAGACAAATCTTGTTGTCGGGATAGTCTTTATGCAATGCTTTTATCAAGTCTGATGCCATATTGACATAGCTTTCTATGCAAATGGAATCGTCAAGCTCTGCGTCGTTGATGCCGCAACCGAGCTGATCCCAATAGACCATCGTGCATTTTTCTTCGAGGTCTGGGAAGAGACCACTACAGCCTTCGCCGAACGGAATCGGGTTGCCGGGACCGCCGTGGAGATATATAACGAGCGGATTGTCCGCTTTCTTTCCTTCTATCAGAACCTTTTGCTCATATCCGCCGAGCATATAGATCTTGTGTTCAAGCATCTCACAGCTTTCGATAAACTTCTTCCTGTTACTCATTTTAAAAGTACTCCATTCATTTTGTTCCGGGAAATGTGCCTTATCATCAAATTTAACATACATTGACCTCAAAGTCAAGTCTCACAGTGTGCTATCTGACAATTCAAAAGAAAATGATAATCACCCCTTGAAATGTCAGAGAGCCTGTGATATAATAATTTTGCAGAAGCCCGAAGGGGATATAAATTCTGAAATCAGACCGAAAGGACAGAGCAAAAAATGGACAAGGTAAAGATTATAAACGGCGAAAATCTCCCCAATATTCCTTGGCAGGATAAGCCGGAAAATTACAATCTCCCCGTATGGAGATACACAGAAAACCCAATCATCGGCAGAAACCCGATTGAGGGAATTGCAAGAATATTCAACAGCTCCGTAGTTACCTACGGTGGACGTTTTGTCGGAGTATTCAGAGCTGAATCAATCAACGGTGTACCGTTCCTCTATCTCGGCTATAGCGATGACGCTATTCACTGGGAATTTGAGAATGACAGAATCAACTTCGTAGACGAGGAAGGCAAGCCCTTCATGCCCGCCTATATGTATGATCCGAGACTCCTCAAGATTGAAGACACCTTCTACATGATCTGGTGCCAGGACGGCTACGGTGCAACCCTTGGTATCGCCAAGACCACCGACTTCAAGACCTTCACAAGAATCGAAAATCCCTTCCTTCCGTTCAACAGAAACGGCGTTCTCTTCCCGAGAAAGATCAACGGCAAGTATATGCTTCTTTCTCGTCCGAGCGACTCCGGTCATACTCCCTTCGGCGATATCTTCCTCTCCGAGAGCTATGATATGGAATACTGGGGACATCACCGCCATGTAATGGGCATCTCCTACAACAACTGGTGGGAAGGAACCAAGATTGGTGCAGGCGCAGTTCCGATTGAGACCTCCGAGGGCTGGCTCCTCATTTATCACGGTGTTGCCAACACCTGCAACGGCTTCGTTTATTCCATCGGCGGAGCGATCCTCGATATTGATGAGCCTTCCAAGGTTATTCACCGTTGCTCCACTTATCTTCTCACTCCCGAGGAGTGGTACGAGGAGAGAGGCTTCGTTCCGAACGTTGCTTTCCCGTGTGCTACACTTCAGGATGCCGAAACCGGCAAGATGGCAATCTACTATGGTTGTGCCGACAGCTATGTTGGTCTTGCTTTCACTCAGGTTGACGACCTCGTCAAGTATATTATTGACCATGACAATGCGGGTCCTGCTGAGCTCGAAATCGGAAGAAGATAATATCTATCCGAATAAGTTAAAAATGCCGTTCTCACATTGGGGACGGCATTTTCTATAAGTACGAATATATTCTTGAAAACATAGAATAATAAAAGTGGTGACAGATAAGGAAGACTGAGATGTCGGGTACTGTCGAAATAAGTCGAAATATAACTTTACTTTTCTCCAAGAATGTGATATGATATCTTCAAATAGGGTTGATATCAAAAAATTGTGATTTTCGGGAGGTGTCACAGTGGACGAATTGCTGGAGCTCAACAAGCATGAATGTACTGTCATAAGAAGCAATCTTATGGAGATAGTCTCCTGTGCCGAGCGTCTGGAGCTCTCTCTCGAAGATGCCGATGTGTATGAAGAAATAGACACTGTCTCAAGGATTGTGTCATCTTGCTACAAGGTTCTTTCCGCTGTCATCAACACCGAAGAAATGGCTAAGCTTGACGAGTACAAGCCGGTTTCTTTCTGCCTGTCCGATCTGGTTGATGATATGATTAACGTTTGCCGTTCAAGGCTAAGGCGTTCTTCTGTTGAGTTTATCGCCGAAATCGAGGATGGCATCTATGTCGAAGCTGACCCCGACAGGCTTACTTCCTGCCTGATGAACCTTATAGTAAACGCTATCAGGAATGTAGATAACGACAACGGTAAAATCAGGATTAAAATATCGAAGCTAAAAGGGAGTGCTTCCGTTATTGTTTCGGATAACGGCTATGGCGCGAACCTTGAGGAAATTGAAAAACGTCTCTGCGACAAGGATAGTAACACCGGCTTGGCGGTCGTCGGCAAGTTTTGTCGCGAAGCCCACACCAACATCATCGTTGACGATAATGCTGACGGTGGTCTTGTTTTCTCCTTCCGTCTTCCACTCGCATCGAGTGGTGAAATAACTCTGAAATCCCGAAAGTCCTACATTCCGGATAATTATTTTTCGCCCATTTTGGTATACATGGCTAAGGTTGAAGATAATCCAAGCAGTTTCGAAACAACCTGATAATTTGAATTCTGATTGCAGAAGAATTGATAGGCTCCCAAAGCATAGGGAGCCTTTCTTTTGCAAAAATATTCATTTCGTATGGTACAGTCAACACGAGCAGAAATAGCACAAAGTTTAATCGAAATTTGTTGAAAATTATCAAAATAGTTCTTGACATTGAAGTTAAGGTGTGGTAGAATAAAGTCACGACTCTCTTCAATGAGTTGCGCTTTAAAACTATATAAGCCGATTCAAAATCGGCATGAAAGGCATGTGAGGGCTTATGCTAAGAAGATTTGTATGTATTTTAACCGCTATTGCGATGATTTTCTGCCTGTCGCTCGGCAATTTTGCAGGGCTGACCGTTTTTGCAGATGATGAGGAGACATATTCGGAAATCACTTCTTCAAGCTATGTTCTTACGGCTGGGACATATAAGTTGACCTCCGATGTGACACTAAGTAAATACTTGCAAATTGAATCCGGTGTTGAAGTTACTTTAGACCTAAATGGACATAAGTTAAGCAGGTCAGACTCATACTCCTATACAGTTTATATTTCCGGAACTTTAAACTTGATTGATAGTAGTGCTGATGGCTCTGGTAGTATTGTAGATACTTCAACTAGTTCCACTGCGAATGCTATACGGATGAATGGCGGTACTTTGAATATGCAAGGCGGGACTGTTAGTAGTGCCTATGGCATATATGCCTATAGTGGCGAATGTATAATAAGTATTACTGGCGGAACAGTTGAGGGGACAAAGAATAGTGCGATTTTCTACAAAAATGCCTCGGGCTCCCTTACTATAAGTGGGACGGACAGAGTGGAAATAGTATCGAAAGGCACGAGTAATAGCTTATATGGCATCTATTGTAATTCCAGTACAACTTTATCAATCACGAATTCCAATGCATATGTTGGTGCCTATTCGTCTAACCTTGCCGTAAAAGCATCATCATCTTCCAAAGCTACTATAATTGCCGGTCACTACAGTACTACTGTTACAAATTACGTCCATGAAGGTTATACTTGCAATGAGACGGATGATGCTGATTATCCTTATGTTGTCACGGCGGATGTTGAGTTGCCTGCGCTTTATGGGGAAACCTTGACTCTTGACGGCTCTGTCGGAGTTACATACTATTTCAATATGACAGACCAGACTGATCCTGACGCTTATGCTCTTGTTGCAAGCATAGATGGAACAGATGAAACGCAGACGGTTTCGGCTTCCGGCTCAATGGCTGTTGACGATGCGGTTTACTATCGTTATACTGTGTATGTGAATCCCACGCAATTCAGCTCGACGATTTCAGCCTATTTGACGGATGGCACGAACAGCACCGCAACTTATGATTATTCTGTGGCAACCTATTGCAAAAAGGCGATTGAACGTGACTGGGATGAGAGTGATCTCTGTAAAGCTCTTCTCAATTACGGGGATTATGCGACCGCATACTATTCCGGAATCAGCACTTGCAGTCTTGATGGTGTTGACGGGTGGATAGATCCAGTAGCCGGGGAATGGACTGCCGATTTGAGCAAATATTCCGGAACAGAAACTGAGGGCACTGCAAAAGCGCTTCTTCTCGGAGATTCTGTTGTCATCAGGGCTTATATGACATCCGATGTTGCAAGCGAAAGCGATGTATTTACCGTCGGCGGAACGGTTCTTGAGAAACAAGCCTTGGAAAATGAAAGCTATGCCTATTACGTCGAATTCAAGGTTTCCGCAAAGAATATGAGCAAAACCTTTACTGTTATGAAAAACGGAGAGGAGTTCACGTCATACAGTGTGTTGTCGTATGTAAACAATGTTATCAGTGCCGATTCGTCAGATACAGCGCTCTCAAATCTCTGTAAAGCCATTTACTATTACAGCGTTGCGGCTGACGACTACACCGGTTGGCAATAATGAAAGAAGGGGAGACAGTATGAAGCATAAAAAGTGTATGTTTGTCGGTACAGTGGTACTTGCGGCTTTTGTTATGCTCACAGGCTGTGTAAGTATATCTGTCTCCGAAACCGCTTCTGAATCTAAGTCTGTTACGATTATTACCTATGTACAACAGACAACTTCTGCTACAACCACTGCGCCTACGGAAGAAACAGTGCCGGCAACAGTCACAACATCGCCTGAGACGTCATCATCTTCGCCGTCTCCGTCGGTTTCCGAAACTGAGCCTGCTGTAACAACAACTCCGGAAACTTCGGCGTCAGTACCAACAACCACTGTAAGTGCTACGGAAAAGTCTGCTTCAACAGTAACGCCTGATTCGACTTCCGGTGATAGTTATGATGAGATTATTCTTGACGAGTCGGATGATTCTGTCGTTCTTGATGAGTGGGACGAAGTTGTAGACATAGGTGATGCTGACCAAGAGACATCCCACTACTTCTACTATCCGAGTTATTCGCCTATGGTCACTGCTACTATAGATTTTGACACTGACGCTTTTGTAACATCCGTGACCGAAAGCTCTACATCTGAGACGTCAGCAACGACCACAACTGCAACCGAAGCGTCCGTTACCGAGGCTCCGACATCAACTACAACTACAACGGTTACTACAACTGTTACGGAGGCGCCCTCAACCGAATCGACAACGACGGCAACAACAGCGACGGAGGCTACCACCACAAAAGCTACAACAACGGAGCCGGTTGTCACTACAAAGCCTTACATAAGTGTTTCTGATGATGAGGGACGTATTCCGCTTCCGATTGACCCGTTTGGATAGAATCCAAAGCCCGAGGTTGTTTCTCGGGCTTTAGTTTTGCGCGAATCTTCCTGTGACACGCAAATTTCAAATAATCGCTTCTGAGCTCTTGCTTTTTTAAGAAAAACTTGCTACAATAGAAGTACTTATTTTTGGGAGACATGATGATGGAAGATACAAAGAAAAAAAGTAGTGGTATAGACAGCGCGCTTGACTGGCTCAAGTCGCTTTGCATAACATTTGCCGTTGTAGTTCTGCTCTTCACGTTTGTTGTGAGAACAGCCGTTGTCAACGGCAGTTCTATGACTAATACTCTTCAGGATGGCGATTTTCTGATTCTCTGGAGCCTGTTTTACACTCCTCAACAGGGAGATATAATTTCTGCAAACTGTCCGGGACTTGATGAAGTTATCGTCAAGAGAATTATTGCTGTTGAGGGGCAAACGGTTGATATCGACTTTGAGACCGGAAATGTTTATGTTGACGGAGAGCTTCTGGACGAGCCTTATATCAGGAATCTTACGCTCAACGACGAGGGCGGATTCACCTATCCGGTTACAGTCGGTGAAGGACAATACTTTGTAATGGGTGATAACCGTCAGGGTTCTTGCGACTCAAGAGATGCTTCTGTAGGCTTGGTTGACCGCGAAGATATTTTGGGAAAAGTAGTTTTGAGACTCTATCCGTTTTCCGAAATAACGGTTTTCTCATAACGGAGGTTTAAGTGGCAGAAAAAGATATAACGATACAGTGGTTTCCGGGACATATGGCGAAAACCCGTCGGTTGATGACCGACAGCCTGAAGCTGGTTGATGCCGTTGTTGAGGTTACCGATGCAAGAATTCCTATGTCAAGCAGAAACCCCGAGATGGACGAGCTTGTCGGAAGAAAGCCGAGAATAGTATTACTCAACAAGTGCGACACCGCCGATGAAACTATAACAAGCCAATGGATTCAGAAGTATAGGGAATCCGGAATACCTGCCCTTGCGACTGATTGCAAGAGCGGCAAGAATGTCTCGAAGGTTCTTCCTCTTGTCCGTGAAACGCTAAAGGATACGATAGAACGTTGGAATGCTAAAGGCATGACCGGCAGGGCGGTAAGACTCATGATAGTCGGAATCCCGAATGTCGGAAAGTCCTCGCTCATAAATCGCCTTTCGGGGACAAAGAGCACCAAGGTTGAAGACAGACCGGGTGTTACGAAGGGAAAGCAGTGGGTGACGCTCTCTAAGGATTTCGAGCTTTTAGATATGCCCGGAGTTCTCTGGCCTAAGTTTGAAGACCAGAACGTCGGGCTTGCGCTTGCGTTTACAGGCGCTGTAAAAGACGATATAATGGATATGGAATCACTTGCCGTGCATTTCATAGGAACTCTCAGAGCCGTCAGTATGGCACCCATCGAGATGAGATATAAAATTTCGGCTTCGGAGGAATTGACCGATTACGAGATTTTAGAGCTTATCGGCAAAAAACGTGGCTTTTTGGTCTCAGGTGGCGAAATCGACACCGAGAGAGCGGCAATTATGCTTCTTGATGAATTCCGCTCAGGAAAGCTCGGAAGAATCTCTCTTGAGGAGCCATAAATGACACTATTCGAATTTGACCGACAGTTTGATACAGAAGCGCCTGTTATCGTCGGAATAGACGAAGCCGGCAGGGGACCGCTTGCGGGAGATGTTTACGCCGCCGCAGTGGTTTTCGATAAAAACACTGTTATAGAAGGCATCAACGACTCAAAGAAGCTTTCAGCTAAAAAGCGGGGAGCGCTGTTTGATGTCATAAAAGATAAAGCCCTAAGCTATTCAATCGCTACAGCATCTGTAGAAGAAATCGAAGAGCTGAATATCTTAGAGGCTGCAATGCTCGCAATGAGAAGAGCATATGAAGGTCTTGGGATAGATTCCGGTAATGTGCTTGCCTTGGTTGACGGCAACCGTTCTCCGGATTTGCCTTGCAGATGCACAACAGTGATTCACGGAGATGCTCTTTCACAGTCAATAGCTGCGGCATCTATTTTGGCAAAAGTGCAAAGAGACAGATACATGGTTGAGCTTGCCGAAAAGTATCCCGAGTACCGGTTTGAAAAGCACAAGGGCTATGGCACCAAGCTTCATTACGAAATGATAAAAAAGTACGGCATAAGTCCGGTTCACAGAAAGAGCTTTTTGAAGAATCTGAGTGAGAAGTAATGACCACAAGAGAAATCGGAAACATCGGCGAGGATTACACCGCAAAATTTCTTGAGAAAAACGGTTGTGTAATTCTCTCAAGAAACTTCACAATCAGAGGCGGCGAGATTGACATTGTCGCAAAGAAAGGCGATGTTGTCCATTTTGTTGAGGTAAAGACCCGTAAGCCCAACCCTGTTCAGCGTGGCGAGGAGGCAATCGGTTCCGACAAAATCGCTCATATATTGAAAACCGCAAAGTTTTACATCCGTCGTTACAGAATTGACTGCTCGTGCGTGTTTGATGTTGCCGTCGTTGAATTGACGGGAACCAAGGTCACGGGCTTCAAATACATTCAACGTGCCTTCACAGCTTAAGAAGACACGAAAGGAGAAAATATGTTCTACCAAAGTACAAGAAACAAGAATCTTCACCTCAGCTCTGCCGAGGCTATATCGCAGGGCATTTCGCCCGACGGAGGACTTTTCATTCCGTCAGAGGTTCCGACTCTAACGGAATCCGATCTGATTGCTCTTCAGGGCATGAGTTATCCCGAGAAGGCTTCCTTCGTTCTGTCGAAATACCTCACCGATTTCACCGAAGCCGAACTGAGATATTGCACCGAGGGCGCCTATAACACCAAGAATTTTGACAGCGAGAGCATCATGGAGCTTGCTCATCTCTTCGACGGCAGGTATATGCTCGAGCTCTGGCACGGTCCAACATGTGCCTTCAAGGATATGGCGCTTCAGATTCTGCCGTATCTTCTGACTGTCTCTGTCAAGAAGCTCGGAATCGACAAGAAGGTTGTAATACTCGTTGCAACCTCCGGCGATACCGGAAAGGCGGCACTTGAAGGTTTCAAGGATGTAGAAGGCACAAGTATAATGGTCTTCTATCCGGCTCATGGTGTCAGCGCAATGCAGAAGCTCCAGATGACCACTCAGGAGGGAAGCAATGTTTCAGTTTGCGCTATCGACGGCAACTTCGACGACGCTCAGACAGGTGTCAAGAAGATATTCACCGACAGCGAGGTTCTCAAGAAGCTTGATGACGGCGATATGATGTTCTCAAGCGCAAACTCCATAAACTGGGGCAGACTTGTCCCTCAGATTGTTTACTATGTATCTTCGTATGTAGAGCTTGTCAAGAACGGAGAAATCAAGATGGGCGACAAGCTTAACTTCTGTGTTCCTACCGGTAACTTCGGCAATATCCTGGCGGCATATTATGCCAAGATGATGGGAATCCCGGTTGGCAAACTTATCTGTGCTTCCAACTCGAATAACGTTCTCACCGATTTTATCCGTACCGGTGTTTATGACAGAAACAGAAAGTTCTACACGACTATTTCTCCTTCTATGGATATTCTTATCTCTTCGAACATCGAGAGACTTCTCTTCCTGCTTTCAGGTGGAGATGATGAGTATATCAGAAGCCTCTATAAAGATTTGTCCGAAACCGGAAGGTTTGAAGTTTCTGATGAAATCAAAGCTAAGCTCAGTGAGATATTCTATGCCGATTATTGCACCGATGAGGAAACCAAAGCACAGATTAACAGCGTTTTTGAGAAGTATTCCTATACTATGGATACTCACACAGCTGTAGCTTCGAAGGTTTACGAGAGCTATGTCAAGGCTACAGGTGATACCACAAAGACTGTCATTGCTTCTACCGCAAGCCCTTATAAGTTTTCTGCATCCGTGCTTGGTGCGCTCGGCTGTGATGCCGACAGTGCCGATGAGTTTGAGATGGTAAAGCTTCTTGAGAAAAAGTGCGGAGTTCCTGCACCTGAGTCATTAGCATCCATCAAGAATAAGACCATAAGATTCACAAATACCGTTGCTCCTGACAAGATGAGCGATGCTGTTCTTGAATTCTTGTTCTGAAACAAAAAATCAGCATCAGACTGATTTAGTCTGATGCTGAATAACCCTAAAAGCTTCTCGGCTTGAAGGTTTTGCACTCTGTCTGAGCGGAGCAGTTGGGATGCGAGCATCCGCAGGAGCAAACGTCAATCTTTCCTGCAACGCACTCCTTGGCTTCTCTGTTGTAGACGCATTCGGACACGTCACACTTGATACCGTAAATTTTATCGTTTTCCATCTGTATTATTCCTTTCGGACAGTATTAATCCATACAAAGACGGACTAAGTGTATTATTCCTCTTTGTCTGGATTATATTCTGCCTGAATGTCTGCTATTTTTTAAGGATTGGTCGCCAAGATGTCTTTGTTTGTTATTGCGGATTTACATCTTTCTTTGTCATCGGATAAGCCGATGGATATATTCAGCGGTTGGAACAACTATGTCGACAGGCTCCAAAGGAACTGGCAGAATGTCGTGAAGCCGGAGGATACGGTTATCATACCGGGAGATATTTCTTGGGCAATGGATCTGGAAAGTGCACTCGAAGACTTCAAGTTTATAAGCAATCTGAACGGTCAGAAAATAATTCTCAAGGGCAATCACGATTACTGGTGGTCGACCAAAACCAAGGCTGATAAATTCTTGACAGAGAACGGGATCAACAATATAAGCTTTCTGCATAATAATCATTATCGCTATGAGAATTTCGGAATCTGCGGTTCGAGGGGCTGGATTAATGATGGTAGCGAGCCTGCCGATGCCAAGGTAATAGCAAGAGAAGCACAGAGGCTTTCTTTGTCCATCCAAGGCGCTGTTGATGAGGGTTTGATACCGATAGTGTTCCTGCACTATCCGCCTGTGTACGGCGAAGCCGAAAATCCTGATATACTTGAGGTCTTAAAGAAGTATGACATCAAGCTTTGTTTCTATGGACACCTTCACGGAAGGTCGCACGGATTGGCAATAAACGGTGAGAAATATGGTATTAATTTCAGATTGATATCAAGTGATTATTTACAATTTATGCCTCTTAATATCACAGAAATTGTGCATAATTGCAAAAAATAATTTTGCCGTTTTATTATATGGTGCAAAGGGAATCAATATGTGCTATAATAAAAAGACGTATGAAAAACGCAGGAATCAAAGTATATTGTGCCTGCAGTTTTACATAAACAATAAAAAAATCGGAGGTTCAGTATGTTAAAAACAAAGAATCAAGTTGAGACTAACAAGTATGAATTGGAGATAGAGATTTCGCCTGAGGCGTTCGAAGACGCGCTCCAGAGGGCTTATCTGAAGAATAAATCGAAAATCACCGTTGCCGGCTTCCGTCCGGGCAAGGCTCCCAGAAAGGTTATCGAGAAGGAGTACGGCGAGGCTTGCTTCTTCGAGGATGCTGCAAACGAGCTTTACGGTCCCGCAGTTGAAGAAGCTGTAAAGGAAGCAGAGCTTGATCTGGTTGCTACACCTGACGTCGAGATTACCGAAATCTCCAAGGAAGTCGGTATCAAGATGAAGGCTACCTGCACCGTCAGACCTACCATTGAGATTAAGGACTATCTCGGCATAAAGGCTACAAAGACTCTTCATCCCGTTACCGAGCACGAGGTTGAGCATGAGATAGGTCATCTGCTCGAGAAGAACGAGAAAACCATCAGCATCGACTCAAGACCCTGCGAAATGGGCGACGACGTAGTTATCGACTACGAAGGCTTCAAGGACGGCGTTCCGTTCGAGGGCGGCAAGGATGAAAACTTTACACTTTCTCTTGGAAGCGGTCAGTTTATTCCCGGCTTCGAGGAGCAGGTTGTTGGTCACAGTGTTGACGAAGAATTCGATATCAACGTCAAGTTCCCCGAGGAATATCATTCCGCCGAGCTTGCAGGAGCAGATGCTGTCTTCAAGATTAAGCTTCATGAGATTCAGAAGAAGGAGCTTCCCGAGTTTGACGACGATTTTGCAAAGGACACTTCCGATTTTGATACCGCTGAAGAGCTTCGTGCAGATGTCAAGAAGCAGATTGAGGAGCACATGGAAGAGCATGCTCAGGCAGAAGCCGAGGATGCCGTTATGGACGCTCTTATTGAGAAGGTTGAGGGTGAGATTCCCGAAGTTATGTATGAGAACAAGATCAACGACATGGTTGACCAACTCTCCGCAAGACTTCAGCAGCAGGGTATTCCGCTCGATGTCTATCTCCAGTACACCGGTATGACCAACGAGTCTTTGAGAGAGACCTACAAGGAGCCAGCTGAGAAGCAGGTTAAGTTGAGACTTGCTCTTGAGAAGATTGTCGAGCTCGAGAATATCGAAGTCACCGACGAGGACATTGAGAAGGAGTATGCAGACATTGCTTCTTACTACGAGATGCCTGTTGACACTGTCAAGCAGTATATCCCTGTTGCCGATATCAAGGCTGATGCAAGCGTAGGCAAGGCTGCAGAGCTTGTCAAGGACAATGCGGTTATTGAAACCGTAACTGCCGAGCCCGACGAGGACGACGAGCACATCCATAATCATCTCTCTCATTGAGAGATTCTCGTTGAGAACAGCAAATTGTATTGAACCATTGAATAAGTAAGGAGGTTATATAATGGCTCTTGTACCAAACGTAATTGAACAGACAAGTCACGGCGAAAGATTTTACGATATCTTTTCACGTCTTTTGAATGACAGAATTATAGTCCTTTCCGACCAGGTCGATGACGCTACCGCAAGCATAGTAGTAGCACAGCTTTTGTTCCTTGAAGGACAGGATGCTGAGAAGGATATCTATCTCTACATCAACAGTCCCGGAGGCTCCATCACCGCAGGAATGGCTATTTACGACACAATGCAGTATGTCAAGTGTGACGTTTCCACCATCTGTGTCGGTATGGCGGCTTCTATGGGAGCGGTGCTTCTTGCAGGCGGCGCAAAGGGAAAGAGAATTGCACTTCCAAATAGCGAGATTCTTATCCACCAGCCTCTTATCGGTGGCGGTGGACTTTCCGGTCAGTGTACAGATATAAAAATTCAATCTGACCATATGGTCAAGACTCGTGAGAAGCTCAACCGTATTCTCGCTGAGTGCACCGGCAAGCCGATTGAAGACATAACCAGAGACACTGAAAGGGACAACTATATGACTCCCGAGGAAGCTTTGGAGTATGGTCTTATCGACAAGATAATGGTAAGACAGTAAAAGATGTCAGACTGCCGAACCGTTCGGTGTTACAAAGATAACTGTTGAGCGGCTCGGCAGGATACTTTTGAGAAGGAGGAATCCTGGATGCCGGGATCCGATGGCGGCGGCATGAAGAGATGCAATTTCTGCGGAAAGCCGGAAAGTCAGGTCAAGAGCCTGTTTTCTGCCGGTGATGTTCATATCTGCGACGATTGCGTCATGTTCTGCTACGACATACTTGAAGAAAGAAATTTAGTCGACACGAATGCGCGTAATTCTTCGGAAATTACGTTGACAAAGCCGGTTGATATAAAGAAAGAGCTTGATAAATATGTTATCGGTCAGGATGAGGCAAAGCTTGCTCTCTCTGTTGCCGTGTACAACCACTATAAGAGAGTAATTTCGAGCGATAACGCCGATGATGTCGAAATTCAGAAGTCGAACGTCCTGCTTTTGGGACCGACCGGTGTCGGAAAGACCCTTCTGGCACAGACACTCGCAAAAACTCTCAATGTTCCGTTTGCAATAGCAGATGCCACAACGCTTACCGAGGCAGGATATGTCGGAGACGACGTTGAAAATGTTCTTCTGAGGCTTCTTCAGGCGGCTGACTATGACGTAAGTGCCGCCGAGCACGGAATTATCTATATTGATGAAATAGACAAGATAGCGAGAAAATCCGAGAACACTTCAATAACGAGAGACGTAAGCGGCGAAGGCGTTCAGCAGGCACTATTAAAGATAGTCGAGGGTACAGTTTCCAATGTTCCTCCACAGGGAGGAAGGAAGCATCCGACGCAGGAATTTATTCAGGTTGATACCAAGAATATCTTATTCATCTGCGGCGGCGCATTCGATGGGCTTGAAAATATCATTCGCAGAAGAACAGATACATCCAAGCTGGGCTTCGGCGGAACGATTAATGAAAGTCAGAAGCTCGAGTCAAAGGAGGTTCTGAAGAAGGTAATCCCTCAGGACCTTGTAAGATTCGGTATGATTCCCGAGCTTGTCGGAAGACTTCCGGTTGTGACCGTTCTTTCACCCTTGGATGAGGAAGCGCTTGTGACAATTCTTTCCGAGCCGAAGAATTCTCTTGAGAAGCAGTATAAAAAGCTCTTTGACTATGATAACATAGACCTTGAGATTACCGATGAAGCGAAGGTTGAAATCGCAAAGAAGGCTCTCGAGCAAAAAACCGGTGCAAGAGGACTTCGCTCCATAGTTGAGGGAATTCTCATGAAGTCAATGTTTGAGGCTCCGTCAGACCCAAGCATTGTGAGCATCGTAATTAACCCTGAGTGCGTAACCGAAGGGGCAGAGCCTGAAATAGTGAGAAAGTCTACGTCAGACAAAAAGAAGTAAATTATAAAGGGCGCACTTTCACGGCTTTCGGAGAAAATGTGCCCTTGTTTTATAAATTCCAAAGAGAGGGGATATGAGATGGCATCACCTTTAGCAGACAAAATAAGACCCAAGACTCTTGATGATGTGGTTGGGCAGTCACATTTGCTCGGTAAGAACAAGCCGCTGAGACGCATTATCGAAAGCGGACATATCCCCAATATGATTTTCTATGGTCCTTCCGGAATCGGAAAAACGACTGTTGCAAGAATCATTGCCGACAATACAAATATGCGGATGTACAAGCTTAACGGCACATCCGCTTCGGTACAGGACATCAAGGATATAATCACTGATGCCGATTCGCTTTTTGGATATAATGGGATACTTTTGTATCTTGATGAGATTCAGTATCTGAATAAGAAACAGCAACAATCTCTTCTTGAGTACATAGAAAACGGAAAGATAACTCTCATATCCTCGACAACCGAGAATCCGTATTTCTCGGTCTATAATGCCATTATAAGCCGTTCGACTGTATTTGAGTTCCTGCCTGTTCCTCCGGACGAGATAGCTCCCGCAATCAAGCGAGCATTCCAGATATCAGCGGATGAAATGGGAAAGAAGCTCAGGCTTGAAGGCGGAGTTATCGAGCATATTGCCCATGGTTGCGGCGGAGATGTCAGGAAGTCGATAAATACAGTCGAACTGTGTGTTTTGTCGGCTGATTCAAGCGACGATTGCATCACCGTAACGCTTGAAAACGCCAAGCTTCTCACACAGAGGAGCAATATGCGCTATGATCGTGACGGCGATGAGCACTATAATATTCTGTCGGCATTACAGAAATCTATCAGGGGCTCCGATGAAAATGCCGCTCTTCACTATGCCGCACGGCTTATGGAAGCGGGGGATATAATCTCGCTTTCAAGAAGACTTCTTGTCATCGCTTGTGAGGATGTCGGTCTTGCTTATCCTCAGGCTATTTCCATTGTAAAGGCTTGTGTTGACAGTGCAATGCAGTTGGGGCTTCCCGAGGCGAGACTTCCGCTTGCCGAGGCTGTCATACTTCTTGCAACCGCTCCCAAATCAAACAGCGGAATCTGTGCCATAGATGAAGCTATCGCCGACATAAGAGCCGGTGATGCCGGAGATATCCCCGCTTATCTACAGGACGGTCACTATGCGGGCTCAAAGGAACTCGGAAAGGCTCAAGGCTATAAGTACCCTCATTCCTATCCGAATTCGTGGGTTGAACAGCAGTATCTTCCGGATAATCTTAAAGACAGGAAATACTATAACTACGGCGATAACAAAACCGAGCAAGCCGCAAAAGAATATTGGGATAAGATAAAGGGCAAAAAATAAAAGCCTTACTGAAATACCGTTTCTATGAGTCTTTGCGAACTGTTGGGCGAATACTGCCAACGGTCTATTATACCGTCGGTAATAAAGTATCGGTTTTCAAACCGAATCTGAGCATCCGAAACATCAACGATTATGAGCTTTATCTTCATCTTTTCCGGATTTATGGATTTAATGTAGACGCTTGCAGTCTGACCGACTTCGACTCCGTCTTTGGGCTCCGCGAGTCCCGCAAGGTTCGGCGCAAGCTCAACGAAAATTCCATAGCTTTCAACACTTCTCACGATTCCACGGACTGTCTCGCCGGCGGAGAACATTCCGGCATTCTCTTCCCAACTGCCTAAGAGCTCTTTGTGGGATATGTAGAACTTGTCGCCGTCTGTACCCTTATATACTACTTTTATTCTTTCTCCGATTGTAAATCTGTCAGCAGGGGAGGATATCCTTGAGACTGAAATCTCATCTATGGGTATCATCGACGGAATGCCACAGCCTATGTCGACAAAACAGCCGAACTGTTCAATATGCGTGACTCTTGCGTCTATAATTTCACCGCTCGAAAGCTGTGAAAGATACTCGGATATGCACTTTTCCTGAGCTTTTCTTCTTGATAGAACAGCGGATATCGTTCCTTCATTTTCCGTTAATCCGATTACGTTGAACATAACCGGTCTTCCGACTCTTGATATTATTGCGATGTCCTTTGTTTTTCCTTCGCTGATGCCTATTGCGCATTCTTCTCTTGGCATATAAGCGTTCATACATGGGAGATTGATGAGCAAATCATGCGAAGCGGTGCACATGTCTGCTTTTGCTTCGAGGATTATTTCATTGTCCATCGCTTTTTTTAAACTTTCGGGTGAACCGATGTATCCTGAATTTTCTGATTTTTTTATCAGATAGCCCTCCGGCGGAAATTTTATCATTAGTGAGCCTTCCTTTCCCTATCGGTGTTTCGACTGTTAAAATAATATGTTGCCTGAGATTTTTATAGACCTATGAGAGAAAGTCAATGTTGCGAAGTCGGGAATACTGTGCTATAATAACATGTTGATTGAAATTAAGTGAGTGGGAGTGGGAATGAAACATGGATATCAGAAAAGGCGATGTTCTTATAATGAAGAAACCGCATCCATGCGGCTCCAACAGAATGCGGGTATTGCGTTCCGGAATGGACTTTAAGCTCAAGTGTGAGGGCTGTGGACACGAGTTCATGATATTAAGATCCAAAGCTGAAAAGAACGTCAAGAGCATTAACACAGATGAAAGGGAAGAACCCGAAAAACAATAAAGGATGGATATGAATGCTTGAAAAATTAGCCGCTTTGCTTGACAGATACAATGAAATAAACGAGCGATTGATGCAACCCGAAACAGCGGGAAGCGGCGAGCTTTACAGAAGTCTGATGAAGGAATACAATCAGCTTACTCCGATAATAGACGTGTACAAGGCGTATCTTCGGGCGGAAGATGCAAAATCCGAGGCTGAGGAGCTTATAAAAAACGAAACGGACCCGGACTTTAAGCTCATGGCAGAAGAGCAGTTAAGAGAGGCGAAAGAAGAAATTGCGAGCACTACAGAACAGCTTAAGCTTCTTCTTTTGCCGAAAGATCCCAACGACTCAAGAAATGTTATAATAGAAATCCGTGCCGGTGCGGGTGGTGAGGAAGCCGCACTCTTTGCGGGCTCGCTTTTCAGAATGTATACAATGTATTCCGACACCAAGAGATGGAAGACAGAGGTCTTGGGAGCAAACAGGACGGAGCTCGGAGGCTTCAAGGAGGTTTCTTTCTCTGTCGAAGGTGCGGGAGCATATTCGAGATTCAAGTATGAAAGCGGAGTTCACAGAGTCCAGAGGGTTCCGGAAACCGAGTCGCAGGGCAGAATCCAGACTTCTACGGCTACGGTTGCCGTTCTTCCGGAAGCTGAGAATGTCGAGCTTAATATTGACGATAAAGATTTGAAGATAGACGTGTTCAGAGCTTCCGGCGCAGGCGGTCAGCATATAAATAAGACCGAATCAGCGGTCAGAATCACACATCTTCCGACCGGTATGGTCGTTGAATGTCAGGATGAGCGCAGTCAGCAAAAAAATAAAGACAGGGCTATGAAGGTCCTTTGTTCAAGGCTCCTTGAGATGAAGCAGGAGGAACAGGACAAGGCAATCGCCGGCGAGCGTCGTTCACAGATAGGAACAGGTGACCGCTCCGAGAGAATCAGAACCTATAACTTTCCCGAAGGCAGAGTCAGCGACCACAGAATCGGCTTGACACTGTATAAGCTTGATTCTATATTGAATGGTGATTTGGACGAGGTGATTGACTCACTTGCAACCGCCGATCAGGCGGCGAAGCTTGCCAAGCAAGCGGGTGAAATATGATGGAAACGCTTTTACTAAGAACATCAGATAGTGATATATCAAAAGCGGCGGAGTTTATAAAGAACGGCGAGGTCGTTGCTATTCCGACCGAGACTGTTTATGGTCTTGCGGCGAATGCTTTTGACGAAAACGCAGTCAAGAAAATCTTTGCGGCTAAAAATCGTCCTTGCGACAACCCACTTATCGTCCATATAAGTAAATTCGACATGGTTTATGATATAGCAGAAAGTGTGCCGGAGCTTGCATATAAGTGTGCAGAGCTATTCTGGCCTGGACCTCTTACCATGATTATGCCGAAGAAGGATACAATCCCTCTTGTAACGAGCGGAGGACTTGACACTGTCGGCATCAGGTTTCCGTCAAATCCGATAGCTCAGAAGATAATTGAAAAGTGCGGTCTTCCGCTTGCGGCACCTTCCGCAAATCTTTCGGGAAGCCCGAGTCCAACGAATGCAACAAGAGTTATGGAAGACATGTCCGGCAGGATTTCGGCTGTTGTTGACGGCGGGGAATCGGATGTCGGTGTTGAATCCACCGTAATTACTTTTGAGGGCGATGGCATCAGAATACTTCGTCCGGGTGGAATATCCCGCGAGGATTTACTTAGAGTTTGCGATAATGTAATAATCGACGAGGGAGTGTCGGCAAAGCTTTCGAGCGGTACTGTTGTGCGCTCGCCGGGAATGAAGTATAAGCACTATTCGCCGAAAGCTGACGTTATACTTATCGACAGCGATATCGACAGCTTCAGGAAGTATGTAGTTGAGAACAAGACCAAAAATACTTATTGTCTTCTGTTTGATGAAAATGAGGCTGTTGAAGGAGTGCCCTATCTCACATATGGTGACGATTCTGTTGAACAGGCACACAACCTCTTTGAGAGACTCCGGCAGTTTGATGAAATGGGTGCCAAGCGTGTTTATGCAAGGTGTCCCGAACGAACCGGTGTCGGGCTTGCCGTATACAACAGGATTCTTCGCTCGGCAGGGTTCAATCTGATTAAGCTTTAAGGATGTGAAAAGACCGATGGGACTTTTTGAATCTGACAATATAAGAGTTATAGGACTCACCGGGCAGAGCGGTGCGGGGAAGTCTACCGTCAGCGGTATTTTTGCAAGCTGTGGCTTCCCGACGATAAACGCCGACGAGATTTCGCATGATGTTGCTTCTGATCCAACTTTTTTGGATGAAGTGTGTGAGCTGTTTCCGGATTGCGTGACAGAAACGGGACTTGACCGAAGAAAGCTTGCAGGAATAGTGTTCTGTGACAGCGAGAAGCTTAAGACTTATACCGATATCATTTTCCCATACATAACAAGGGAGATTTTCAGGCGTGTTGAAGCCTGTAAAGCAAGAGATGAGAGACTTGTACTTCTTGATGCTCCCACGCTTTTTGAAAGCGGACTTGACGATATCTGTTCTTCGGTTGTCAGCGTGATTGCTCCGATGGAGCTCAAAATACAGAGAGTTCTTGAGAGAGACGGAATACCTGTTGAAATGGTGAAATCCCGGCTCGGCTCCCAGAAATCGGACGACATGTTCATAAGCAAATCACAGTTTACAATAGTGAATAATTCGGATATTGACAGTCTCAGAGAAAAAACTCTCTCGGTTATAGAAGAATTAAGGCGGTTATATACAGATGAATGTAATTAAGAGAATAGGCGCTTTTATTCTGTTGATACTGTTCGTCTGTGGTCTGGGCGCTTTTCTGTTCGGCTATATGCCGTATTGGTTCGGAAGCGAGAGCTACCGGACTGATTATCGGGAAATAGTTGAGAAATACAGCGAAGAGTTCGGAATCGACGAAGCTTTTGTTTTTGCCGTTATCAAAACCGAATCGAACTTTGACCCAAGCGCTGTTTCGGACGCCGGAGCCATCGGACTTATGCAGATTATCGAGGATTCATTCGACTGGGTAAGCTCAAAGCTCGGCGAAAGTGATTTGACGTATGAGGACATGTTCACGCCCGAATACAGTATCATGTACGGTTCGTATATGCTCGCTTTTCTGTATGACAGATACGGAAGCTATGAACTTGCCGCGGCGGCATACCACTCGGGAATAGGCGAAGTAGACGGTTGGATTGAAGACGGAATAGTGTCTTTAGAAAATCCCGACATAGCTGACTTTGAAGGAAGCAACACCAGACACTATGTCAGAAAGATAATGAAAGCATACACAAGATATTCTGAGATTTTATAGAAAGGATGATTTTATCATGTCAGACGTAAAAAACGAAAAAGAAAAATCTGCCGGTAAGGCGCTTCAGGAGAAGCTCTTTACCCAGAAGAAGAACGGATTGCTTAAAATAAGCGATCAGGAAAAGGAAGCTGTTGACAGCTTCTGTGAAGGCTACAAGAGCTTTCTTGACAGCTCCAAGACCGAGCGTGAGGCTGTTGATACCGCTATCCAGCTTGCAGCAGAAAAGGGCTTCAAGGAGTATGACCCCAAGAAAGCATATTCCGCCGGCGAAAAGGTCTACTGGAACAACCGTGGCAAGAGCATTGTTCTCTGTGTGTTCGGAACCGAGTCTCTTGAGGATGGCGTAAAGATTGCTGCCGCTCACATTGACTCCCCGAGACTCGACCTCAAACAGCATCCCGTTTATGAGTCGAACGAGCTTTGCTTGCTCAAGACTCACTACTATGGCGGCATAAGAAAGTATCAGTGGCCCACCATCCCGCTTGCACTTCACGGCGTTATCTGCAAGGCAAACGGCGAAAAGGTAACCGTAACAATCGGCGAGGACGAGAATGATCCTATCTTCATAATCACCGACCTTCTTCCGCACCTTGCTCAGGAGCAGTCCAAGAGAACCCTCGGCGACGGAATCAGAGGCGAAGAGCTCAATGTCTTAATCGGCTCTCGTCCCTTCAACGATGATGAGGTTTCTGAGAAAGTCAAGCTCAATGTTCTTTCGATTCTCTTCGAAAAGTACGGAATAGTAGAGGATGACTTCATTTCCGCTGAGCTCGAAATCGTTCCCACATTTAAGGCGAGGGATGTCGGTCTCGACAGAGGACTTATCGCCGCATACGGACAGGACGACAGATCCTGCGCCTATACAGCTCTCGAGGCAATCCTTGATTGCGAGAATCCGAAGACAACCTGCGTCACTGTCCTTACCGATAAGGAAGAAATCGGCAGCATGGGCAACACAGGACTTCAGAGTCACTACCTTGAAGACTTCATCTTCCACATTGGAAAGAATGCCGGCACCGATGCTCCTACAGTTTTATCTCATTCCTCCTGCCTCTCTGCGGATGTTTCCGCGGCGTTTGACCCGACATTCCCTGAGGTAAACGAGCCGAGAAACGCTTCTTATTGCAACTATGGCGTTGCGATGTGCAAGTTCACCGGATCCCGTGGAAAGAGCGGATGCAACGATGCGCATGCTGAATTTGTTTCTTACGTCAGAAATATCTTCGATTCAAACGATGTTATCTGGCAGACCTGTGAGCTCGGAAGAGTTGACCTCGGCGGTGGCGGAACCGTTGCGGCATATGTTGCAAACCTCGGCATAGATGTTGTCGATGTCGGAGTTCCTGTTCTTTCGATGCACTCTCCTTATGAAGTCACCGCAAAGCTTGACGTTTACATGGCTTACAAGGGATTCGCAGTATTCTTCAAGAACTGATTACTTAAACCTCATAAAGGCTTCGCCTGACCGGTGGAGCCTTTATTTTTATGTCTGCTTGTACCGTATTTGACAAATTACGCTATCAGGCTGGGATAGAATAAAAACGGTGACAGACATGAGCATTTATCTTGACACTCTCGTAATAGTAAACGCATACATAACATGGCTTACTTTAAGTCTCACATCAAAGCTTTCGCATCAATATTCCAAGCCTGTGAGAATGGCGGCAGGAGCCTTTATCGGCGGCTTTTCGGCTCTTATAATCATAATCCCTGAGAGTATAGGCGTCATATTTCTGAAAATACTTTCTTTTGCAGTAATAATAACTGTGACTTTTCTGCGAAGGGGCATGGGCAAGCAGAGATTTCTGATTCTTAGTGCCGAGTTTTTCGGAGTGAATATAGTCTTCGGCGGGGCTGTTTATCTTCTTCAATCTTTGATTGGAACGGATATTATCTACATAAACAACGCTTCTTTCTATTTCGACATATCGCTCGGAACGCTGATATTCTTCACGGCTGTTATTTACGTCCTGACAGTGATTATCTCCGGCTTTCTTTCAAGAAAAGCCGACCGGAATCATGCTTACCGGGTGATGTTTGACTATGGTGGAAGCAGTTACAGCTTTGACGGCGTTGCCGATACCGGGAATACCGTTACCGATTTATTCAGCGGAAAGCCGGTTATAATCTGTACAGGTTCTGGTGATAAACCGAATTTGGAACGCTTCTCGGCTGTGCCGTACTCAACAATAGATGGCGAAGGGCTTCTCTATGCCTTTTCTCCCGATGAATTATACATAGAAGATGAAACAGGAAAAAAGAAAAACGTAAATGCCCTGCTGGCGTTTACGGAAAGCGGAGAACGAAGAGCGGTATTTAACCCCGCAATTTTACATGAATGAAAGGACTTTAGCAATGGAAAAGCCGAAATTTTTGAGAGAAATCAGGATAAGAATTCTTAAGCTTTTAGGAATAGCTTCGCCAGTCGACTATATCAATGGCTCTGACACTCTTCCGCCACCATTAAAAGGCGAAGAAGAGAAGCGAGTGTTTGAAATGCTCACAACTAATCCCAAAAAGGCAAGAGAGATTCTGATAACTCATAATCTTCGGCTTGTCGTTTACATATCCAAAAAATTCGAATCTACAGGAATAGGGATTGAAGACTTAATCTCAATCGGTACGATAGGGCTTATAAAAGCAGTCAATACTTTCAATCCGGAAAAGAACATTAAGCTTGCAACATATGCCTCAAGGTGCATCGAAAACGAGATACTGATGTACCTGAGAAAAACCAACCAACAGAAGAATGAAGTTTCTATAGATGAACCCCTCAATATCGACTGGGACGGAAACGAGCTTCTTCTGTCGGATGTAATCGGTACCGAGCCGGATGAGGTTTACCAGAAGCTTGAAGGCGAGACAGAAGTACAGCTTCTCATAAAAGCCGTTGATTCCCTTAGCGGCAGGGAAAAGCTCATAATGCAGATGCGCTTTGGATTGAACGGCGGCAGAGAGATGACCCAGAAGGAAGTTGCGGATGTTGTGGGAATATCTCAGTCCTATATTTCGAGACTCGAAAAGAGAATTTTAAAAGAACTGAAAAAAGAGTTAGAGGCTATATGCTGAGCATGATTTCCAGATAATGCCGAGGACTTTTCTTGAATAGTAAATATACACTCCGGCAATAATGATATAAGATTTTCCGTTTGGAAAGAATCAATCATTATCCGGAGTGTATACTTATATGCAATACAGTAAGGTTGAGATAAGCGGCGTCAACACAAGAGACTTGAAAGTCCTGAGTGAAGACAAAAAGATGGAGCTATTGGTAAAAGTAAAACAGGGTGACAAAAAGGCGAGGGACGAGCTGATTCAGGGAAACCTTCGACTTGTTCTAAGCGTGATTCAGAAGTTTATGTCGAGAGGAACGCCTCCCGACGATTTGTTTCAGGTCGGCGTTGTAGGTCTTATCAAGGCGATAGACAACTTCAACATTAATCTCGATGTGAAGTTTTCAACATACGCCGTGCCGATGATAACAGGCGAGCTGAGAAGATATCTTCGCGATGACAATGCAATAAGAGTGTCACGTTCAACGAGGGATTTGGCATATCGGGCAATGCAGGCTAAAGAAAGGCTGACCGCATCAAGCGATACCGAGCCTACTGCAAGAGATATAGCAAAAGAACTGGATGTGAAAGAGTCGGAGGTCGTCTTTGCTCTCGAATCAATCAGCGACCCGGTTTCGATATATGAGCCCGTCTATTCGAGTACCGGCGACACCCTCTATGTTCTTGACCAGCTCGGCGACAGCTCAAGCGATGAGGGTTGGATAGATGAGCTATTGCTCCGTGAAGCGATAAAAATGCTCTCGGACAGAGAGAAAAATATTCTGTATCTCAGATTCTATCAGGGCAAAACTCAGGTCGAGGTAGCAAACGAAATCGGCATTTCTCAGGCGCAGGTTTCAAGAGTCGAAAAAAGTGCTCTGTCAAGGATAAAATCAAAGGTTTAGCTCTTGACAAATTTAATTTCCCGTGTTAAGATGGTTTATCTACCACAAAGAGATGAAACGAGGAAATTTAAATGCAGATTTACGAAGAACTCAAGGCAAGAGGGCTTATAGCTCAGGTCACCGATGAGGAAGAAATCAGAGAGCTTATCAACAACGGCAAGGCAACGTTCTATATCGGTTTTGATCCGACAGCAGATTCCTTGCATGTAGGACACTTTATGGCTCTTTGCCTTATGAAGAGACTCCAGATGGCAGGAAATCGCCCTGTCGTACTTATCGGCGGAGGTACCGGTTATATCGGCGACCCTTCCGGCAGAACCGATATGCGCTCGATGATGACTGCTGAAACTATTCAGCACAACTGCGATTGCTTTAAGAAGCAGATGGAGCGTTTCATCGAGTTCGGCGACGACAAGGCCATAATGGTCAATAATGCCGACTGGCTTTTGAATCTCAATTATATCGAGCTCTTAAGAGAAGTCGGACCTTGCTTTTCTGTAAACAATATGCTTCGTGCTGAGTGCTACAAGCAGAGAATGGAAAAAGGGCTTTCCTTCCTTGAATTCAACTACATGATTATGCAGTCTTATGACTTCTACTATCTGTATCAGCATTACAGTTGCAATATGCAGTTCGGCGGAGACGACCAGTGGTCGAATATGCTCGGCGGTACAGAGCTTATAAGAAAGAAGCTTGGCAAGGATGCCTATGCCATGACCATAACTCTTCTTCTTAACTCAGAGGGCAAGAAGATGGGCAAGACCCAGAGCGGTGCAGTATGGCTCGACCCGAACAAGACCTCTCCTTATGACTTCTTCCAGTATTGGAGAAATGTCGGCGATGCCGATGTTATGAAGTGCATAAGGATGCTTACGTTCCTGCCTCTTGAGCAAATCGACGTAATGGATTCGTGGGAGGGAAGCGAGCTTAACAAAGCAAAAGAGATTCTCGCATATGAGCTCACAAAGCTTGTTCACGGTGAGGAAGAAGCCGACAAGGCTCTTGCCGCGGCGAGAGCGGTGTTTGGTGGCTCTGGCTCCAATGAGAACATGCCCACTTTTGAGTTTGAAACTGATTTTATTGGTATTCTCGATGCCATGGTGGCGACAAAGCTTGCGCCGAGTAAAGGAGAGGCAAGAAGGCTCATCCAGCAAGGCGGAGTTACTCTCAATGACGAGAAGGTCACTGATGTTTCACTTGACGTTGACCTTTTTTCTGAAGTAATTCTCAAGAGAGGCAAAAAGCAGGTTGTAAGGCTTGTTAAGAAATAATCAGGCACAATAATAGCCGTCTCCGTAAATCGGAGGCGGCTTTTTAGTGTAGTGTCATTCACAGCGTTCCCAGAACGACTTTATTTCTACTTCATAGCCGGTCTTATCCATGAAGTAGTTCATGCAGTGTCCTGCATCGTCGACGGCATATAGCCTTTTCGGAGCGGGGCAGGAGTTATAGTTCTCGTAAGCCATTTCGATTGGAACTATATCATCCTCGGTTCCGTGAATAAACAGAACCGGAACGTTGCAGCTTCTCAAAGCGTCAGTGACAGTGAAGGATGAGTCGGTGTGAAGTTTGTGGTCAGCAGTCGAGTTGAAGATATTTTCAAGTCTGTTATATGGGATTTTGGAGTTGTTTTCAAAAACGTGCTTCCATTCCTCTCTTGCGGATGAGTAGCCACTGTCAGCGATAACTCCCTTGACATTCTCAGGAAGGCTCAAGCCTGTAGTCATCAGCACGGTTGCCGCTCCCATTGAAAGACCATAAAGATAGACGGGGAGCTCGCTTCCGCATCTCTCATTTACCCAGGAAATCCAGTCGAGGCAGTCATATCTTTCGAGAAGTCCGAAAGCAGTATATTCGCCCTCACTGTTTCCGTGCGCTCTTTGTTCTACGAAAAGGATATTGCAGTCATTGTCGTGTAAAAAATCTGCCGAAAGACCGAAATCCGAATCCCATGTAACGTGCCAACCGTGAAAACAGATAACCGTTCTTTTTGCATTTTCACACTGCCACCAGTGTCCGATGAGCTTCAAATCATCCTGGCTTGTTATGCTGACTTCTTCGAGATTTTGCGCGTTCAGCTTTTCGGCGGCAAGCTTCTTCTCTTCTTCAAATCTGTCAAATATCGACGGCTCAACGTTTTTATCTGCTTTTCGCTTTGTGATTTTACTTGGCTTGGGTTTAGCACGTTTCAGAGCTGTGTCTGTAATTTTCTGAAGAATGAGATAGGCGGATGCTGCTGTCAAAGCACAAGCGGCTACTACCGATGTACCTACTATTATTTTCTTTTTCGTATTCTTGTTCATGATATCATCTCCGTTATGTGAATACGTTTGTCCTTGAATTTGTTGTTTATATTATAGCACCTTGATGTCAAAAAAGCATTAGACAAACCGGAAAGCTTGTCTAATGCTTGGTGAACACTTCAGGAAAAGTGTGGGAATATATCAGTTGAAGATGCCTTCACGCCTCTTGATCTGACGAATATCCTCGCCGATAAATCGGAGAGTGTGGTAATTTCCTATGAGGCGAGATATGATTCTGTCATCATATCTTTCGGAAAGCTCGTTGATGGATAAGTTAGACGACACAATAGTAGGCTTGCCCATATTGCATCTTGAATTGATGAGATTATAGATAGTGGCGGAATTGAAGGATGATTTGAATTCGCATCCTAAATCGTCAAGAATCAGAAGCTCGGCATTCAGAAGAAGCTCCAGAGTGTCGCCTTCGGCACGCCCGAAGTGCTCGTTTTCGATATATCTGAGATAATTCTGAATAGAGTCGAAAGCAACGCTTATGCCTTTTCGTACAAGCTCGTTTGCAATGCAGGAGGACAAGAAAGTTTTTCCGAGTCCGGTTTTGCCAAGCATAAAAAGGCTTTGCGATTGCTCGGAGAATCCATTTGCATAGCCGATGCAGAAATTGAGTATTTCAGCCATTCTGTTTCTGCAATCGTAAGCAGTTCCGTTATACTGATATGTTTCGGGATAGAAGCTAAGATCGAACTCCGAAAAGCTGTGAAGCTTGATTTTGCACTGCTCATTGAGCTTTGAAATTGTGGAAGATGTCATGAGTTCTTCGGCACACTTGCACCTGTTTCCGAGATGAATGCCCGTATCTCCGCAGATGGGGCAGGTATAGTTTACAGTCAGATAATCCTCTGGATAGCCAAAAGCAGTGAGAGCGTTTTTTAGTTTTTCCTGATCCTCTAAGTTTTCGTTTTTGATTTTTTCGACTGCTTCGGAAACGTTGACGGCAGGCTTGCCGTTCTGATCTTTTGAAAAAATAACCTTGGCAAGCTTTGACGAAGTCTTGGAAATATTAAGAAATATCTCGTATATCTCGGGATGATTCTTTTTTATGCTCTGAACATGAGCATCATATGTATTCAAGGCATCCTGGCGTCTTGCTTCGATGACCGAATAGGCGGCGTTTACCGCTTCCTGAGTGTATTTCATTATGGTAACCTCCGCTATTTGTTTGAATGTGACTGAGAAAGCGTGAAGCTGTCGAATTCGTTTAAGTCGAATGAGCTGTTGCCGGATTTTCTTTCAATCTGCGCTGCTACCGGCTTTGTCCTGTTGGCTTCATCCGCTTCCAGCATTTCACGGGTAAAGATTCTTTTTTCAGCCCAAGATTGCAATATTTTATTTATGTACGGGAAGGAAAGCTTGTTAGTCTGATTTACGCATCTTTCGCGTGCTTCGCTTATCATCTCGATGCCGAATCCCATCTCACGCCACGATGAGATGTATTGCGATTGCTTTGCCGTCGGCTTAGTTTCGAGAAACAGTGCGCGTCTGACTTCGTTTTCGAAGGAGTTGTATTCCGTTTTTCGCTTGATTTCGGCGTCAATCTCAAAAAAGCTTGTAATGCCGTTCTGGAACAGTTCTGTCGCGAAGCTTTCAATACTTTTGGCGGAAGTCTTTCCGCAGTCACGGCAATACTCGAGCATCAATATAATCGACTGGGTGTCGAATCCGTAGTAATCGCGAAGATTGATCAAGAGCTCCTGCTCTGTGTGCTTCAAGAGCCGCCCGATGGTTTTCTCGGCTTCTGAGAATAGTTCTCTTAAGGACTCGTCGGTATCAATCATATCGGAAATGCTCTTGGGAGAGTAATTCAAACGAACCTTTGCGTTTGAAACAGGAGCAGGGGAGGCTACTGTGGGGGTTTTTGTTATGACCGGAGTAACAGTTACACTCCCGGATTCAATAACGCCCATCTCTTTCCAGAAGATGACCGCATCATCAAACGCACTCTCTTTAATACCTAATTTCTTGCAAACCTCCGACTTATCAATCTCGTCCGACTCGTCGCACATAAGATACAAAATAAGCTTTATTGCCGATTCGTCTGCAAGCCTTATGTAGTCGTCGATGAGCGCGCACGGCACGGAAAAGAACCTTTTCCACTTGGAATTATTAAGTTTCAGTGATACCTTTTCCGCCATAATTACGCCTCATTCGACTTAAGATTGATAGTGATATTATATCACTCTTTCGACTTGAAATCAACCACGACAAGAGTATATTTTCTTGAGCGTTGGTTTTTATCATTCTATAGTCAAAAATATAGTACTGTTACCGCGACAATTTACTTTCACGAAAGTATATGTTAAAATAAACATAAGTCGCTTGAAAGGACGAACACATATTATGAAATTTTACAATCGCCTTGCGGCTTTGATCACCGCTTTCGTTATGACTGTTACAATGTTTGCCGGATGCGCAAGTACGGCAAGTGAGGATACAGCCCCGGAACCATCAATCGTTACTTCAGATATCCCGACAACAGAAGAAATTACAGTTTCAACCACTACCGAAGAAGTTATAACCTCAGAGGTTACGACTTCCGAAGTAACAACAACTGTGACTACAACCACGGAGGCTACAACAACTACCGAGGCTACAACCACTGTAGTTACAACGACAACTGAAGCGACAACTACGCCTGCTACTACAACTGTTGCTACGACCACCACAGTAACTACTACAGCGGCAACCACGACATCAGCAACAACCGCCGCAACCACTGCCGCCACAACTGCGGCAACTACGGCTTCGACATCCGGTGATGATATACGCAACGACGAGCTTTACACACCGAATTACAGCGGCACTACATCATCCAAAACCGTTACAATATCTGCGGGCACCGAATACCAGACAATTATCGGCTTTGGCGGAATGAACTATCCCGCATGGAATGCGGCAGGAGACCTTACAGCCTCTGAAAGAGAAACCGTTTTTGGAAACGATGAAGACGATTTGGGCTTTACGATTCTGAGGATACACATAGATCCTGTCAAGAGCAACTGGTCAAAAGAGGTTGCAACAGCAAAGGCGGCTTATGAAAGCGGGGCGCTTGTCATTGCTTCCGTGTGGAGTGCGCCTTCAAGTATGCTTGAGAATTTCACAAAGTCCGGCGATTCCGATGCTTTGAGAGTCAAGCATTCATGCTATGCCGATTATGCCGAGTATATCAATGATTTTGTGGAATATATGTCGGGCAAGGGCGTAGAGATATATGCCGTTTCGTTCCAAAATGAGCCTGATTATGCTTATGATTGGGTTTGGTGGACAACTGACGAGATTATCGACTTTATCGTCAACTATTCCGATGCTATAGACTGTAAGTTGATGACTCCGGAATCGTTCCAGTATAAGAAAGATTTCTATAATGCGATTCTGAATAATTCAAATGCACTGAAACGAATTGATATATTTGCAACACACCTGTACGGTACATCCACATCAGATTACAGCTATTCGCTCTTCGAGAGCAAGGGCACCGGCAAGGAGCTATGGATGACAGAAATTATTGACCCCTCCGGAACCAACGGTGATCAATATGATGCGAATGATTGGGATTATGCCATAGGTGTTGCTCAGAGCGTGCATAATTCTCTTGTGAAGGGGAATTTTCAGGCGTATCTGTGGTGGTACATAAAAAGGTTCTATGGACCGCTCGGCGAAGATGGCGAAATTACCAAACGGGGTTACTGCATGGCACAGTACTCCAAATTTGTTCGCCCCGGATATGTAAGAGTATCGGCAACCGAAACGCCTGCTACCGGAGTGAGCGTGTCAGCCTACAAGAGTGACGGGAAGCTGGTTATTGTAGCTATTAACGATTCGGGCAAGAAGTACGCTCAGACGTTTGATATAAACGGTCTGGACTTTGATATAGGCTACATCGAGGCGTATACTACCGATGAAAATGTAAGCCTTGAGAGGACAGGAAACATTGCATACGATGATGACAGCTTTGGATATGTTCTCGGTGCTTACAGTGTTACAACATTCGTGATTTCGGAATACTGATTTATCTTGGAGGATTACTATGAAGCAAACACTTAAAAAGGCTTTGTCTTTGATTCTTGCCGTTCTGATGCTTTTGCCGCTTGTTGCCTGCGCGAGCACAGAGGTTGAAGAAGAGACGAAGATTCGTGACGACGAGCTTTTCACACCCGATTACACCGATACGGTCGAATCGGAAGTTATTGAGGTTTCTGCGAGTACAGAATACCAGACGATAATCGGCTTCGGCGGAACGAGCTTCCCTGTCTGGATAGGGGATTTGACCGAGGAAGAGAGACAGCTTGCTTTTGGCAACGGAGAGGATGAGCTCGGATTCACAATTCTGAGACTTCACATTGACCCTGACAGTGACAGATGGGCGGAAGATCTCGACACCGCCAAGGCGGCGCAGGATAACGGTGCTATCATCATTGCATCTCCTTGGACAGCACCCGATGACATGATGGAAAGCTACGAGAAAGCCGGAGAGGACAATCCTATCCGCATAAAGCATGACAAGTATGCGGAGTACGCCGAGCATCTTAACGACTATGTTACCTATATGAAGGAAAACGGCATAGAGATTTATGCGATATCATTCCAGAACGAGCCGGACTTATCAAATTCAGGCTGGGTTTCCTGGACTACGGAAGAGATTATGGACTTCATTCTTAATTACTCAGACGTAATTGATTGCAAGTTGATGACTCCGGAATCGTATAACTATGACAAGGAGTATTATGATGCGATTCTGAATGACGAAGAAGCTCTTGAGAAGATAGATATCTTTGCAACACATCTTTATGGCACTAAGGTATCGGATTTTGAATATCCGTTGTTTGAAGAGCTAGGCGAAGGCAAGGAGCTTTGGGTAACCGAGATGATATACCCGAATTCAACGTCAATCGCCGACATGTGGCCCGAAGCCCTGGAAACCGCGGAGCATATCTCCGATGCCCTGACGGTCGGCAATATGCAGGCGTATGTCTGGTGGTATATCCGAAGATTCTACGGTCCCATCGACGAATACGGAGATATCACCAAGCGTGGCTATTGCATGGCGCAGTATTCTAAATTTGTTCGCCTGGGATATGTAAGAATCGATGCAACGGAAGAACCTGCCGATGGCATAAGTGTATCTGCTTTTAAATCCGATGATGAGATTGTCATAGTAGTAATCAATAATTCCGAGAACGACTATGAACAGCATTTTAATCTAAGCAATCTGGGCTTTGATATTGGCTATATTGAAGCTTATACGACAAGCAAAACCCAGAGTCTCGCGAGAACAGGCAACATTTCCTACAGCGAAAATACCTTCGGATATGTCCTCGATTCCTACAGCATCACGACATTTGTAATCTCGGAAAGTTAAAAATTTCGTGATTTATGATTGACCTTCGGCTCGGAATGTGCTATTATAGCAGTAGTGCAAAAACACAATTACGAGTATGGAGGTCAATTTTCTATGTCGATTTTGGTTTCTGGAGGAGCCGGATATATAGGCTCGCACACCGTTCTGACCCTTTTGGAGAAGGGCTATGACGTTGTTGTATTTGATAATCTCGCAAATTCGAGCGAGGAATCCCTGAAAAGAGTAGAAAAGATAACCGGTAAGTCAGTAAAATTCTATAAGGCGGATATGCTTGATCGTACAGCGATGGATAAAATCCTGGATGAGAATCCCGATATCACGGCTCTTATTCACTTTGCCGGACTCAAGGCGGTAGGAGAGTCTGTTGAGAAGCCGCTTGAATACTATAAGAACAATATCGGCGGAACCCTTACACTTCTTGAGTCGATGAAGGCTCACGGTGTCAAAAATATAATTTTCAGCTCTTCCGCAACGGTTTACGGCGTTCCCGAAAGAGTCCCGATAACCGAGGATTGCCCAAAGGGAGCCTGCACGAATCCCTACGGTTGGACAAAGAGCATGATTGAGCAGATTCTTACCGATGTTCATACAGCCGATAATGAGTGGAATGTGGTTCTTCTCAGATATTTCAATCCTATAGGAGCGCATCCTTCGGGACTGATAGGTGAGGACCCGCAGGGGATTCCTAATAATCTCGTTCCGTATATTGCACAGGTTGCTGTCGGAAGAAGAGAACACCTCAATGTTTGGGGCAACGATTATAAGACCCACGACGGCACCGGCGTTCGCGATTATATCCACGTTTGCGACTTGGCAGACGGTCACGTCAGAGCTCTTGAAAAGATAGACGAGTCCAAGAACGGCGGAGTTTATATATACAATCTCGGAACGGGAATCGGATATTCGGTTCTTGACGTCGTCAAGGCTTACGAGAAAGCGTGCGGCAAGGAAATTCCTTATGTCATCGGTCCGAGACGCGCTGGAGACCTTGACGAGAACTATTCTGACCCGACACTTGCCGAGAAGGAGCTTCACTGGAAGGCAGTTTACGGAATCGACGACATGTGCAGAGATTCCTGGAACTGGCAGAAGAATAACCCATACGGTTATAATGCCGGTTGATGGGGCATAATAGACATTCGTGAGATATTCGGTGATTTTATTGCGATATATTCATGAAATCGTTACATTTGGTATGCAATATTTTTGCGATTTTTGCATAACGCCGATTTTGGAGCTTTTTAAGAAAAAAAGATTGTATAAATTGGCAATAGTAAATCCCGCGAAAATAATGTATAATATAACTACTAAGCGGTTTGCTTAACAAAAAGGAGGTTTTTCATTATGAAAAAAATTGTTGCACTTCTTCTCTCCCTCGTCATGGTTCTTTCCATGTTGACTGTTGCTGCTTTCGCAGAGGACACCAACTCTGAGACCGAAAATGACGAGACCATCGATGTCAATGATGCCGATGAGACCGAAGAGCCCACCGATTCCAACCCCACCACAGGTATTGCACTTGCTGTACTTCCTATGGTAGTTGCTGCTGCCGGTGTTGTTGCTTCCAAGAAGCACTAATCTTCATCAAAGAAGTATGTAACGAAAACGCCCCGAATTTCGGGGCGTTTTCTTGTCTTCATGTAGTTTTACGAAAAATTTTTTGTAAGCATACATACCGCAAATTGAGTCTGATGACTTGTATTTTACAAGGGGTTGTGGTATAATACTAAGGTGCAATCTATGGGTTGCATAGCATTGCATGCTTCTGAATTTTAATCTGTAAAAATGATATATAAGGAGAACTTAAAATGGATGTTATTCAACTGACAAGAGAACTCGGCAAGGCAATTCAAGCTGATGAGAGATATTCAACCTATATAAGAGCCCGTGTTGCCAACGACAACGACACCGAGCTTCAGAAAATGATAGAGGAGTTCAATCGCGGAAGAACCGTCCTCAATAACGAGGTTTCCAAGACTACCGGGCGGGATGAAAATAAGGTTGAGGAGCTTAAAACAAGCGTCGGCGAGCTCTACTCAAAGATTATGAAGAACGAAAATATGTCCGCCTATAACGACGCAAAGAATGCAATGGACGAGCTCCTTCGCCAGATAACGACCATTATCAGCATGTCCGCAAACGGTGAAGACCCCGAAACCTGCGACATGAACTATGGTTGCACCGGTAACTGTGCCTCCTGCGGCGGTTGCCACTGATTGAACTTTAAGTAAAACAAGTATGAGAAAGGATGAAGAAATATGCCGCTTTTACTCAAGGACGTTGATATAAATTCTCTGTCGAAGGGAATGAGGCAATATGTTGAGATAAAGCTCGAGCATATGGACAGCATCCTTTTCTTCAGGCTTGGAGATTTTTATGAAATGTTCTTTGATGATGCTATTGTCGCATCAAAGGAACTTGAACTTGCACTGACCTCAAAGGACTGTGGGCTTTCGGAGCGCGCTCCGATGTGCGGAGTTCCGCATCATGCCTGTGACAGCTATATCAAGAGGCTGATAGACAAGGGCTACAGTGTCGTCATCTGCGAGCAGATGGAGGACCCTGCAACTGCAAAGGGCATAGTCAAGCGTGACGTCATAAGAATAGTCACTCCCGGAACGCTTACCGACAGCAGTATGCTTGACGAGGGCAACAATAACTGGCTTTCATCTATTTATCTCGAAGCCGGTACTGTCGCGGTTTGCTTTGCCGATATGTCGACAGGCGAAGCACATCTCTACAAATCCTCCGAAGGGGATCTGCAGGCGTTTCTTATCAACAAGCTTTCAAGATATTCGCCGGTTGAGATTCTTTGTCAGGCAAAATTCCCAACAGACAGCGACGTTGCGAAATTTATCTCGGACAAGCTTAAGGCGGGAATTAAGACGCTTGATGAGAGCTCATTTGATTTTTCCAGGAATCGTCAGGTGGTTTTGGACCAGTTTTCAAACGATTCGTTCCTGAAGCTCGAGCTCACAGAAAAAGATGCCGAGGCTAAAGCTGTTTCCGCACTGTTTTGCTATATAGCCGATACTCAGCGAGGAAGCGTTGCGAGATTCTCATCAATCGAGAGACATTCCGACGAGCAGATTATGGCGCTCGGCTACACCGCAAGAACGAATCTGGAGCTTACCAAGACTCTTCGTAGCGGCGAGAAAAAGGGCTCGCTTCTATGGGTTCTCGATATGACAAGGACCTCGATGGGCAAGAGAATGCTGAAATCATGGATTGAGCAGCCTCTCTGCAATCCGACGCGTATCATTAAAAGGCTTGATGCAGTTGAAGCGCTTTATCGCAATTCCGCACTTCTTTCAAGTCTGGAGGACGAGCTTAGTGGCGTTTACGACCTCGAAAGGCTCATGACGAAGGTTATCTATAAAACCGCCACGCCAAGGGATTTAAAGGCTCTTGCAAGCACTTCGTCAAGGCTTCCGGAAATCAAGAGAATTTTGGGTGAGCTTAACTCGGACCTGATTAAAACTCTGAATAATGATGTTTCCACACTTGAAGATATTGCAACTCTTATTGACAATGCAATTCCCGACGATCTTCCTGCGACGTTCAAAAACGGCGGAATGATAAAAGAGGGCTTCAACGATGAGCTCGATAATCTAAGAAAGATTGCGTCTGACGGCAAGGGCGTTATTGAGGAAATAGTCGCCAAAGAGCGTGAAAAGACAGGAATCAAGAATCTCAAATCCGGCTATAATCACGTTTACGGCTACTATATGGAAGTCACACGTTCGTTTATCGAACAGGTTCCCGATTACTTCATCAGAAAGCAAACTCTCGTAAATGCCGAGCGTTACATAACCGAAGAGCTCAAGAACACCGAGGATATGATTTCCGGTGCATCCGAGCACATTCTTGCACTTGAAAATGAGATATTCGGCGAAGTAAGGGATTACGTTGCAAATAAGCTTTCCGATGTTCAGAAAACCGCAGTTGCGGTTGCCACAATAGATGTACTGACTTCGTTTGCTTCGGTTGCTATCAAGAACAATTACACCAAGCCTGAAATCGCCATTGACGGAATTATAGACATAAGAAACGGCAGACACCCTGTTGTCGAGCTTATGCTTAAAGATGAGCTATTTGTCCCGAACGACACTTATCTTGATTTAACCGATAATCGGATGTCGATAATCACCGGTCCGAATATGTCCGGCAAGTCTACATATATGAGACAGGTTGCTTTGATAACCCTTATGGCTCAGATAGGCTCATTCGTGCCTGCCGATTATGCAAAGATTTCAATCTGTGATCAGATATTCACCCGTGTCGGAGCTTCCGACGACCTGACAGCAGGTCAGTCAACCTTCATGGTTGAGATGAGCGAGGTTGCGGATATCGTCAAGAACGCCACCCGTGACAGCCTTGTTATACTCGATGAAGTCGGCAGAGGTACTTCAACCTATGACGGCTTGAGCATCGCCAAGAGCGTCGCGGAGTATATATCCAACCCGAGAAAGGTCGGTTGCAAAACGCTCTTTGCAACGCATTATCATGAGCTTATTTCTCTAGAAAATGAAAAGCCCGGAATCAAGAACTATAGTGTAGCCGTGAAGAAGGGCTCCGACGGTATCAGGTTCTTAAGAAAGATTGTCCGTGGCGGTGTTGATGAATCCTATGGAATAGAAGTTGCGAAGCTTGCGGGGCTTCCCGAATCTATCTTAAGACGTTCGAGAGAAATCCTTAAAGAGCTTGAGGTCAAGCCGGCTGTGCAGGCTGAACCTGAGAGCGACCAGATGTCATTTGAGGGCATTAACGAAAAAGCAGTTATAAACATGCTCAGAAAGACCAATATCGACGAATTGTCGGATAAGGAGCTCAGAGAGCTAATCTCGGATATTGTGCGTTATATTTAAAACTGTCTAAGGAGGCGGCAAAGTGAACAGAATTCATCTTTTGGATAAATCGGTATATGAGCTTATAGCCGCCGGAGAAGTGGTTGACAGACCTGCTTCAACAGTGAAGGAGCTTGTCGAAAACTCGATAGATGCGGGTGCCGACAATATAGTTGTCGAGATTAAAAACGGCGGAAAGACCTATTTGCGAGTTACCGACAACGGTTGCGGAATGTCAGGTGAGGATGTGCCTCTTGCATTTGTAAGACACGCCACAAGCAAGATTTCCGTCAAAGAAGACCTCGATTCAATAGGAACTCTCGGATTCAGAGGTGAAGCTCTTGCGTCCGTTTGCGCCGTCTCGAAAGTTCAGCTTCTGACCAAAAGGCGTGAAGACGAACTCGGACTCAAGTACGAAATAGAAGGCGGCATCGAGATTTCATCCGAGCCTGCCGGGTGTCCCGACGGTACAACCATAATCGTAAGAGACTTGTTTTATAATGTTCCCGCAAGGCAGAAGTTCCTGAAAAAGGATACTCCCGAGGGCAATTCGGTTGCCACAATAGTCCAGAAGATAGCTCTTTCTCACACGGAAATATCAATCAAGTTCATAAGAGACAATAAGGTTGAATTTGTCACCTCAGGCGACGGTAAGCCTTTGTCTGCTATTTACACAATACTTGGCAAAGAGTTTTACGACGGCTGTATACCGGTTGATTACAAATACATGTATGTGACTGTCAAAGGCTACGTCACAAAGCCTCTTGCGGCAAGAACAACGAGAGCATTTCAGAATTTCTTTGTCAATTCAAGATATATCAAGAGTACAACGATAGCGCTGGCGCTCGAAGAAGCCTATACCGACAAGATGATGGTCGGCAAGCACCCAGGATGTGTTCTCAATATTTCAATGCCGGCTGATACAGTCGACGTAAACGCTCATCCTACCAAGCTTGAAGTGAGATTTCAGGATAACAACACCGTTTACAGTGCAGTTTACTACGCCGTGAAGGATGCACTTCTGAAATCCGATTCTCCCGAGGAGATTAATGCGGACGGCTCAAGGATATCGGCTAACAGCTCCATGACCCACAGACAGCTGTATACGGGAGCCACGACAGTTTCCGACAGCGGTGAGCAGATGTCTTTCGGTTCAACGCAAACCGCTTGGCGAAAGACAACAGTGCCTGCAAGTGACTTCATAAATACATTTATGAAAGACTATAAGGCTCCGTACAAAACTAACGATAGTGAAGATAAAACTCCCGAATTTGTCGCTGAGTCAAAAGCCGATGAGCCTTTGGATACAGATAAAACCGAAAATATATATACATACATAAACGAGCAATCACTGTCAAAAGCGGTTTCCACTGAACCTGTTACAGAAAGTGTACCGCTTGAAATCAGAGTAATAGGCGAGGCGTTCAAGACCTATATTGTGGCTCAATGCGGTGACGATATTCTTCTTGTCGACAAGCATGCCGCTCATGAAAGACTGATTTATGAAGGGCTCAAGCGCAACGTGACCGAGCTCGATTCGCAGATGCTTCTGAATCCCGTTCGTGTTACTCTTACCTATGAGCAGTTCGATGCACTTCACGAAAATCAGGATGTTTGTCGCAGGCTTGGAATCGGTGTTGAGTTTAAAGATGCTCCCGAGATAGTCATTACAGGTTCTCCGATGATAGCACAGGATATGGACCCGATTGATGTTGTTATGCAGGTTGCCGACAGCATAGTTGAAGGCAAGAAGAGCAAGGGCACAGATATTTTCGATGATTTATATCATACGTTTGCTTGCAAGGCGGCAATCAAAGCTAACAGTGACACGAACGTTATTGAGCTTGAAAGGCTTATGGAGCTTATAACCGAGGAGGATATCAGGTATTGTCCTCACGGAAGACCTATTCTTGTGAAGCTCTCAAAGAAGGAAATCGAGAAGATGTTCCGAAGGATAGTATAGCAGATGAAGCAGAAGCTGATTGTTATATGCGGTCCTACGGCTTCCGGAAAAACGGAGCTTTCGGTGTCGCTCGCCGAGCGTTTTGATGGAGAGGTTGTCTCTGCCGATTCCATGCAGATTTACAAGGATATAAGCATTGCAACCGCAAAGCCAACGCCGGAAGAGATGCGTGGAATCAGGCATCATATGATTGATTTCCTCAGCCTTTCGGAAGAGTTTTCTGTTGCTGATTATGTGAGGCTTGCCGGTGAGTGCATTAGTGACATAGCAGACAGGGGAAAGGTGCCTATAGTATGCGGCGGCACCGGACTTTATATATCTTCTCTGATAAACGGCATAAGCTTTGACGAAACCTGCTCATCAACAGAGCTGAGAGAAGAGCTTTCCAGGCTTGCAGAAGAAAAAGGCGGGGAATATCTTTTGGATATTCTGAGAGAATTTGACCTTGAGTCTGCAAACAGGCTTCATCCGAATAACCTCACGAGAATAATAAGAGCCATTGAAGTTTACAAAATCTCCGGCGTTACGATGACTGAGGCAAATAAACTTTCCCAAAAAGAAAGCCCGTATGACCCTATTATGATAGGACTCAATTATTCGGACAGAGAGTTATTGTACGAAAGAGTCAATCTCAGGGTCGACAGGATGCTTGAAATGGGGCTCTTGGACGAGGCAAAAATGGTTTTGTCTATGGAGAACGTAGCAACAGCCGGACAGGCTATCGGATATAAAGAATTTAAACCGTATTTTGCAGGTGAGAAATCGCTTGGAGAATGCGTGGAAAATGTCAAGCAGGACTCGAGAAGATACGCCAAGAGACAGCTCACATGGTTCCGGCGTGACGAAAGAATAAACTGGATTTACAGAGATTTGCTTTCGAATGATGAGAGTGAATTTGAAATTGCATCGGAAATAATCAGAAGAAACGGTATCGTCGAGAAATACTGAAAGGCAGATAACAAGTGAGATTCAGAAGACTTAGAGACTTCTTGATATATGTTGTAATCTTCGGTTGTATATTTGCGATAGTTTTGTCGCAGATATATCTCACCATGTCCGCAGATTCCGACACTGAGGATGCAACGCTCTTCACAACCAGTAAAACACTCAGCTTCACAGGCGTCATAGTACGCGATGAATCCTTGGTATACACGAGCTATCTCGGAGATGGCGTGCTTACATACGATATCGGTGACGGAAGCCGTGTCTCAAATGGCTCTTCTATAGCCAAGATATATAATTCTTACACGCAGATATACAACAGGCACGAGATTGAAAAGCTTGAAGAAGAGATAGAAGCGCTTGAAAAAGCGCAGGACAATGGCACAACCGATTATGTCCAGCCTGAGTTTATATCAACACAGATTTCCGAGCAGTATAAGGAAATAATCGCCGATATAAAAACTCAGAATTTCGAAGACCTGAATTCCGAAAGGGTTGATCTCCTGAAATTGATGTGCATTCTTAATGTCTCATCCAATGTTGAAGAGGACTATACCGACAGAATAAGCGTTCTGACAGAAAGACTGAATTCTTTGGAGGTTTCGCTTGTGAACGCAGTAGCGACCGTCACCGCCTCATCCTCCGGATATTTTACATCGGTTGTGGACGGTTACGAGTCGGATCTGACAACAGACGGAATATCTGACCTGACTGTTGATGATATCAAAAGTATAATTGCTTCTCCTCAGAAAGATACGACAATAAGCTCAAACGTTATCGGAAAGCTTTTCTCTGATTATAAATGGAGCATGGTCGGAGTGATTTATACCGACGACAGATATTTTGTCAACGAGAGTTTCGAGCTGACATTTACCTCTGTCGGAAAAACTTACGACGTAACGGTTGAGTCAATAACCGCCACGGGAAACGGCAATGAAGCAATAATTGTTCTGTCCTGCGATCAGATGGACGAAACCGTTGCCGCTTCGAGGGTGGTAGATGTTGAAATACTCTTCGGCACATATTCGGGCATCAAGGTTTCGAGAAGCGCCATCAGATTCCAGAACGGTCAGAAGGGTGTGTATGTCGTGAGCGGTGGACAGACTGAGTTCAGACTTATAGATGTAATCTATGAGGGCGACGATTACGTTTTGTCTGCAGTCACTACGGAGGACGGTTATCTGACTCTGTACGATAGCGTTCTTCTTGACCCGGTTTCTACGACAGAGGGACAGAGCACATCCGAATCATCCGAGGAGGATTCGGAAGAGGAAGTATCTGAAAGTGAGGATTCGGAGTCGGAAGATACTGTATAGGAGACTGAAGGTAACTATTGACAGTCCGAACGTATCATTTTTTCATATTTTGTCTTGACATTTGCGCCGAAATATATGATAATAGAGGGGTATAGATATATTTGTTTTTTATCGCTATATAAATAAATGCGGAGGTACATTATGAGTGTGTTAGATTCTATCAAGAACTTCTTAATCGGGGAAGAGGAAGGCGAGGATTACGAGCCTCTTGTCGATGAAGAAAACGAAGTTGAAACAGTCGATGTCGCTCAGGAAAGAAGAAACAGAGAGGTTAAGATCAATACAACTGCAACCGTGCAGATTGTTCTCTCTCGTCCTACCGACTTTTCTGAGGTTAAGTCCATCGGCGACGACCTGAACCATCAGAAGACGGTTCTTCTTAACCTTGAGCAGGTCAAGGCAGAGGATGCAAAGCGCATTATGGACTTTCTTTCGGGAGTTGCATATGCAAATGGCGCTTCTATCAAAATGACCGCTTCAAAGACATTCGTCATCATGCCGAAGAATGTCGGTTTCAGTGGCGTTGACTTGATGAGCGAGCTTGAGAATAACGGTTACAGCTTCTGATAATGGAGAATGACTGCCACAGGCAAAGACTTTTGTCGTCGGTAAATGACGATGAGAGGGTTCTGATACGGCATATTATCGATCTCGGTCGTGCGAGCTTTGCGTCGGGACTTTCAAGGTCAGGTTGCTTTTTGGACGAAAGGCAGCTTGCTCTTTGTAGTCTGTCGCTCGAACAATATGCCCACGATAGCGGGGATTTGCCAGACTATGAGTTCCTTGGTGGGTATGATGCGGCAGAAAGACGAGTAATTGTCTTCTCCGGATATGGGCGTACTGTGCCTTTTTCTCCTGTCGTTTTCAGCGGAAGAGATATCGGCTCGCTTACTCATCGCGATTTTCTCGGGACACTTATGTCTTTGAATATCAAGCGCGAGATGCTCGGCGATATTCTGGTGGGTGAAAAGCGCACCGTGGTGTTCGTTATGAACTCTGTTCTTCCGATTGTTGAAGAAGTCTCCAAAATCGGCGGAGTCGGTGTGACGGTAAGTCATGATTTTTCCGAAGCGGATATTCCGGAAAAGAAATTCGAAGCCATAAACGCGACAGTCAAGTCTCTGAGAATTGATGCCGTTCTGTCCGATGCGATCGGACTTTCGCGTGAGAAAACGCAGGCACTTATTCGTTCCGAAGGAGTGCTGCTGAACCACCTTATGATTTTCGACCCTAGTGAAAAGGTCGACGAGGGTGATGTGTTCTCACTGCGCGGGAATGGGAAGTTTGTCCTGAATCGTGTCGGCGGTATGTCTAAGAAAGACAGAATTTTCATTACAATATATAAGTTCAAATAAGGAGGACAATATGAACGCCAAAGACATTGCCACAAAGAAGTTCGAAAAAGCAACCTTCGGCTATAAGCCAGAAGAAGTCGACGAGTATCTTAAGGATGTTGCCATAGCTCTTTCAAACGCGACTAAGGAAAAGGAAGAGAGCGAGGCAAAGATCATCAAGCTTGTCGAGCGAATTAACGAATACAGAAATGATGAGGATGCCATCAGAGATGCTATCTTGGTTTCTCAGAAGCAAGGAAATAAGATTATAGCCGATGCCCGTGCAGAAGCCGATAAGATAATAGCCGATGCTCAGGCACAGAGAGATGCTCTTCTTGCCGATATTTCCAATGACTGCGAAGCCTTAAAGCGCTCGGAGGTTGAAAAGATTGCTGTTGCAATCAAGGAAGAAAACGACAAGATGAATGCTGTCGTAGCCGCTTCGAAGACCCAGACCGAGATGCAGACGGACAAGCTGAATAAAATGAAGGTCGAGATTTCCGACTTCAAGAAGAAGGTTCTTCTTGTTCTCAACGAGCAAATCAGGGTTGTTTCTAATCTTCCTGAACTTTCCGACGAGGAAATATCTAAGATTGTGTCCGGTCAGATAAAGCCTGCCGCTCAAGCTCCTGCACAGTCCGTTGAGAAGCCTACTGAAGCTGCATCTGCCGCTCCAGAAGCTACGACTAAAGTTACGGCTAATGCCACAGTTAATGCTACAGCTAGCACTGCCGAAAAGCCAACTCAACAGACCAAGTCGGCAACCGATAAGCGCAGGGCATTCGGATTTGATGAATCCATGTACAAAAAGCAGGAGTTTTCGTCCGAAGAATTGAAATTCGGTCATAATTCACCTAATAAGAAATAATCATTACTAAGGGGTAAAAAGGATATGGACTATAACAAGACCTTGAATCTCCCGGAGACCGACTATCCCATGAGGGGTAATCTGGCGACAAAAGAGCCGCCGATGGTCGAAAATTGGGACAAAGAAGGCTTATACAAGAAGATACTCAAAAAGAATGAGGGGCGTCCCTCGTACATTCTTCACGATGGACCGCCCTATGCAAATGGTGATATCCATCTGGGAACCGCTCTTAATAAGGTTCTCAAGGATATAATCGTCAAGCAGAAGAATATGAGCGGTTATTGTGCCAATTATGTTCCCGGTTGGGATACCCACGGTCTCCCGATTGAGCTTAAGGCGATGAAGAAGATTGGCGTTGAAAACGGTGCAATCCCTCCGCTTGAGCTCAGAAAGCATTGCCGTGAGTTTGCAATGACCTATGTCGATACTCAGAGAACTCAGTTCAAGAGACTCGGCGTTCTCGGCGATTTTGACGACCCGTATCTTACATTGAAGCCTGAGTTTGAGGCGAGACAGGTCGAGGTCTTCGGCGAGATGGCTAAGAAGGGCTATATCTACAAGGGCTTAAAGCCGGTTTATTGGTGTCCCGAGTGCCAGACTGCTCTTGCAGAGGCTGAAATCGAGTATCAGGATGACCCGTGTCTTTCCATCTATGTCAAGTTCAAGGTTGTCGATGACAAGGGGCTCTTCACGTCTCTTGGTCTGAGCCTTGATAACACCTATTTCGTAATCTGGACCACCACTACTTGGACATTGCCTGGTAACCTGGCAATATGCTTGGGTCCCGAGTATGAGTACACTATTGTTCAGGCAAACGGCGAGAATTATGTAATGGCTCGTGAGCTTATCGAGCCTACTCTTGCCGCCGCAGGAATTACCGAATACACGACAATCGGCTCGTTCACAGGTAAGGAGCTCGAATATTGCACTGCTCAGCATCCGTTTATGGACAGACTTTCCCTCGTTATTGTCGGCGACCATGTAACACTTGACAGTGGTACGGGTTGCGTTCATACCGCTCCAGGCTATGGTGTTGACGACTTTGAGATTGCGAAGAAGTATGATGAGGTCGGAATAATCGTTGCTGTTGACGGCAAGGGCGTTCTCACCGAGGAAGCAGGACAGTTCGCAGGACTCACTACGGACGAAGCTAACAAGGCAATTTCCAAACACCTTATCGAAACCGGTGCAATGTTTGCATCGAGCAAGATTGTGCACCAGTATCCTCACTGCTGGAGATGCAAATCTCCTATCTTGTTCAGAGCCACCGAGCAGTGGTTCTGCTCAGTCGAGGATTACAAGAAAGAGACCGTTAAGGCTATCGAGGATGTTCAGTGGATTCCCGCATGGGGCGAGGACAGAATCAAGGGGATGGTAATGGACCGTTCCGACTGGTGCATTTCCCGCCAACGTACATGGGGCGTTCCTATTCCGATTGTATACTGCAAGGATTGCGGTAAGCCGATTATAAACGACGAAACCATAAAGGCTATTTCTGATTTGTTCAGACGTGAAGGCTCTGACGGTTGGTATAAGCACGAAGCAAGCGAATTTATTCCAGCAAGCGTCAAGTGCGAGTGTGGATGTGGCGAGTTCACCAAGGAAACCGACATCATGGATGTCTGGTTCGACTCGGGTGTAACTCATACAGCTGTTCTCGACCAGAGAGAAGGACTTTCTTCTCCTGCAGACCTCTATCTCGAGGGCGCAGACCAGTACAGAGGATGGTTCCAGTCTTCGCTTCTTACCTCCGTTGTAGTAAACGGCAAGGCTCCTTATAAGGCTGTCTGCACGCACGGTTGGGTTGTTGATGGAGAAGGCAAGGCGATGCACAAGTCTCTCGGCAACGGTATTGAGCCTCACGAGATTTATGACAAGAACGGTGCTGACATCCTGAGACTTTGGGCGGCTTCGAGCGATTATCATGCTGATATAAGAATCTCGAAGGAGATCTTAGGTCAGCTCTCCGATTCCTATAAGAAGATAAGAAATACCGCAAGATTTATCTTGGGCAATATATCCAATCAGGGTGGCTTTGACTTTGATACTCAGGCAGTAGCGCTTGAAGACCTTGAGGAGATTGATAAGTGGGCTATTATGAAGCTCGACAATCTTATCACCAAGGTTGACGAAGCATACAATGCTTTTGATTTCCACATTGTAGTTCACTCCATTCACAACTTCTGCGTTGTTGACATGAGTAACTTCTACCTCGATATTATAAAGGACAGGCTCTATTGCGAAGCTGTGGATTCAAAGGCGAGACGTTCGGCTCAGACTGCTATGTATCTGATTCTCTCCGCTCTGGCACGTCTCTTGGCACCGATTCTTTCGTTCACCGCCGATGAAATCTGGTCCTACATGAAGCACTCTTCATCCGAAAATCCAGAGAGCGTATTCCTCAACGATATGCCCAAGGTGTCGGGGCTCACCTTCGACAGTGACTTTACCGACAAGTGGGATTATATCTATAATCTCAGAGTTGACGCAAAGAAGGCTCTCGAGCTTAAGAGAGCAGAGAAGGTAATCGGTTCTTCACTTGAGGCGAGCGTTACTATCACTGCAGGTGACAGCTACGATAAACTCGAGGCTGTCAAGGATTTGCTTCCGACTGTTCTTATCGTTTCTAAGGTTGATATTGAGCGTGATGGCACTCCCGAATTCACCGGCGAGACAACCGGACTTGGCTTTACTGTCAGGAAGGCGGAAGGTGAGAAGTGCGAACGTTGCTGGATTTACTCCGATGAAGTCGGATGCTCACATGAACATCCCACGCTCTGCAAGCGTTGTGCTGAGACGGTATCCAATATGTCCGCAGAAGCGTAAGTGAAATAACTTGTTCGGCTGCTGCCGTTATAGCGGCAGCCGGTCATTGTAGTTAAGGATGTGTTTATTTGCTGATTCTCTCGTTAATCCTTGCAGGATTGCTCGTTGTGCTTGACCAGCTTCTGAAGCTTTATGTATCCACGAATTTTGAACTGTGCACATCGGTTATCCACAGATATTGGACTTTCTCAATAGGAAACTTCGATATATTCAGCATTACCCACATTCGTAATGACGGTGCCGGTTGGAGCATTCTCGGTGGTCAGACAATCTTCCTGATTGCATTTACTTCGATTGTGTTGATAGGCATACTTATCTATATGGTTATCAAGCACAAGAAAATAGGAACTCTTGAATATCTTGCACTTTCGTTGGTTATCGGTGGCGGTGTCGGAAACCTGATAGACAGATTCAGAATGCTTATAGATTCCGAATTTTCAGGCGTTGTCGACTATATCGCCTTGGATTTTATTGATTTCCCGGTGTTCAACTTCGCGGATATGTGTGTTGTTGTCGGGGGAATCGGTCTCTGCCTGATTTACATCTGGCAGGAATCAAAGGAATCCAAAGCGAAGAAGCTTGCAAAGGCTGACGAGGTTGCAGAGATCAACGAAAACGAAGAATTATCTCAGGGTGAAGATAAGTGACACGATACGATTTAGTCGTTGACAGCGACTGTGAAGGCGAAAGGCTTGACATATGGCTTGCTTCACAGGATGATGTTGATATAACTCGTTCCTTTGCGGCGAAGCTGATTGATGACGGCAATGTTCTTGTGAACGGCAAGGTTGCTTCAAAGAGCACTAAGCTGAATGCAGGTGATGAGGTTGCGCTGACTGTTCCCGAACCGGTCGGTCTATCGGTTGAGCCGGAGGATATTCCGCTTGATATAGTTTACGAGGATGCGGACCTGTTGGTTGTCAATAAGCCGAAGGGCATGGTTGTACACCCTGCCGCAGGGAACTATCAGGGGACGCTAGTAAATGCGCTTCTTTGGCACTGCAAAGGCGAGCTTTCCGGCATAAATGGCGTTATCCGCCCGGGAATCGTTCACAGAATAGACAAGAACACGAGCGGTCTTCTGATCGTCGCCAAGACTGACAAAGCACATCTTGGGCTTGCTGAGCAGATTAAAGAGCACAGTTTTACGAGAGAGTATGAAGCTATCTGCACTGGTGGAAGATTTAAGGAGCCGACAGGCACGATTGATGCACCTATCGGACGCGATAAGAACAATCGCAAGCGTATGTGCGTGACTGAATCGAATTCAAGACCTGCAATAACTCACTACGCCGTTTTAGAGGAACTGCATGAGCGTACGCTCGGAACATGTTCTTATGTAAATTTCAGATTGGAAACGGGTAGAACTCATCAGATAAGAGTACATTCCGCTTATATCGGGCATCCGATTTTGGGCGATGATGTTTATGGGAAACCGTATAAAGGCTGTGAAGGACAATGCCTTCACGCAAGAAAGATAGGATTTATTCATCCTGTCACAGGGGAATATCTTGAATTTACAAGCGGGCTTCCGGAATACTTTTCGAAGCTCCTCGAGAAAATGAGAGACTGTATATGATAGAACTTGACAAGACTATTTTCGTAACGGATATGGATGGGACTCTTCTGGCGCCTGATAAAACAGTGTCGGAAGGGAACTTAAGAGCTATTTCCGATTACAGAAATTCCGGAGGGCTTTTTGGAGTCGCAACCGGCAGACCCATCCACACAATGAGAAAGTATCTGAGCATTCTGGATATTGACCTTCCGTTGATACTTTACAATGGTTGCATTGTTTATGATTATCATCAAGATAAGATTCTTTCTTCTACATATCTGCCCGATTGTGCAAGAGATATTCTCAAGGACATATTTTCGACATTTCCCGGCATCGCTCCTGAAATATTCACTTTCGAGGGACAGTACTATCTTAATCTCAACGATGCTGAAAAGTGGCATCATGAGATTCTTCAGGTCAGTTATATAAAGAAGGCATCGGGCGACGAAGTTACCGAGCCTTGGTGCAAGCTTTTGTTTGCTGACAGTGTTGAGGTCATTGACAAGCTCATGAAGTACGTCTGTAAGTTTGACGGCATGGGAGTAAGATTTGTAAGAAGCTGTCCCTATTTTCTGGAGCTACTGCCTGAGAATGTGTCAAAGGGAAGTGCTCTTAAGGAAATGTGTCAAGCAATATCGCTTGACAATAAATTAATTATCTCCGCAGGAGATTATGACAATGATATTGAGATGCTCAAAGCATCTGATATAAGCTTTTGCCCATCAGATTCACAGCCTGCTGTGAAGGAAGCGGCGGATTACGTCTTGAAATCCACCTGCTCCGAGGATACTATGGCGGAAGCACTCGCTATATTGGCAACATTATAATTTGGAGGTTTTTCTATGGACGAATTACTAAAGAAACAGCTCAGTATAACTGCATGCAAAGTTAGAATGGGCATAATCGAGGGTGTTTACAACGCCAAGAGCGGTCACCCGGGGGGCTCTTTATCTATTGCTGACCTTCTTACTTATCTTTATTTCGCAAAGATGAATGTATATCCCGACAAGCCGGATCTTCCCGACAGAGATCGCTTTGTCCTTTCCAAGGGACACACTGCTCCCGCTCTTTACTCAACCTTGGCTAACAGAGGATATTTTGACGTTGAGGAGCTCAAGAGCTTAAGACACATCGGTTCAATGCTTCAGGGTCATCCCGACATGAAGCATATTCCGGGTGTTGATATGTCCTCCGGTTCTCTTGGTCAGGGAATATCCGCCGCTTGCGGCATGGCTCTTTCCGCAAAGCTCACAAACGATACTTATCATGTATACTGTGTTCTGGGCGACGGCGAAATCGAAGAAGGACAGGTCTGGGAAGCTGCTATGTTCGCAGCTCAGCAGAAGCTTGACAATCTTGTTGCTATCGTTGATAACAATGGCTTGCAGATTGACGGCAAGATTTCCGACGTTTGCTCTCCTTATCCTATTACCGATAAGTTCTCCGCATTCGGTTGGCATGTAATCGCTATGGATGCTCACGATTTCGACAGTATGGATGCTGCATTCAAGGAAGCCGAGACGGTTGTCAATCAGCCTGTGATGATAGTTATGTCCAGCGTCAAGGGTAAGGGCGTTTCGTTCATGGAGAATCAGGTTTCATGGCACGGAACCGCACCGAACAAGGAACAGTATGAACAGGCTATGAGTGAGCTTCAGGCTCAGCTTGCTGAATTGGAAACGGAGGAATAAGAAATGGCCGAACTTATAAAAAAAGCTACCCGAGAGAGCTATGGCGAAACCTTGGCTGAACTCGGCGATAAGTACGAAAATCTCTACGTTTTGGATGCCGACCTCGCCGCCGCAACCAAGACAGGTATATTCAAGAAGAAGTTCCCTGACAGGCACATTGATTGCGGAATTCAGGAAGCAAACATGATGGGCGTTGCCGCAGGTCTTGCCGCGACAGGAAAGATTCCTTTCGCTTCATCGTTCGCAATGTTCGCCGCCGGAAGAGCTTACGAGATTGTAAGAAACTCTATCGGTTATCCGCATCTTAACGTCAAGATTGGTGCCACTCATGCCGGCATTTCTGTAGGTGAAGACGGTGCTACACATCAGTGCAACGAGGACATAGCTCTTATGCGCACAATCCCCGGTATGACCGTCATCAATCCCGCTGACGATGTAGAGGCAAGAGCGGCTATCGAGGCGGCTATCCAGTATGTCGGACCGGTTTATATGCGTTTCGGAAGACTTGCGACTCCCGTCTTCAATGATAAGGAAACCTACAAGTTTGAGCTTGGCAAGGGCGTTCAGCTCACAGAAGGAACCGATGTAACTATCGTTGCAACCGGACTTCTTGTGTATGAGGCTCTCGTCGCCGCAGAACAGCTCAAGAACGACGGCATCAGCGCAAGAGTAATCAACATCCACACCATCAAGCCCTTGGATGAGGAAATCATCGTCAAGGCGGCCCGTGAGACAGGACTCGTTGTCACTGCCGAAGAGCACAGCATTATCGGCGGTCTTGGCTCTGCTGTATGCGATACACTTTCCGCTAACTGCCCGACCAAGGTCGTAAAGATTGGCGTAAACGATGTATTCGGCTACTCAGGTCCCGCAGTTCAGCTTCTCAAGGAATTCGGACTCTGCTCCGAGAATATTGTAGCTACCGTAAAGGAAGCTATGAGAAGCAAATAATTTTCAAGAAATATTCAGTTTCCCGTTCCGAAAGCATAGTATGTCTTATCGGGACGGGAGGCGATATTTTGCAGAGACGCAGGCACAGAATTAAGAAAGATAGCGGCAATACGGGAATGGCAGTAATGCTGATTCTGATTGCTGTAGTTGTCCTGTTGTTTATAAATGCCGCACTGAAGCCTGTTATCATGAACATGGCGGAGTCGTATGGAAAAATGTCGGTTGCAAAGGCAGTTGACGAAGCGGTCATTGAGCTTTTTGAAAACGAAGACATCGGCTATTCCGATTTGGTCAGGCTTACTTTCAGCGATTCCGGATTTGTGACGGCTGTCGAATATGATTCAGCGGAGATAAACAGAATCAAGCTCTCATTGAGCAATAGCTTGGTTTCGGGTCTTGAGAAGCTCAGAACCTCAAAGATTAAAGTCCCAATAGGTAGCTTAACCGGAAATGCTTATTTAAGCGGAAGGGGACTGAGCCTGAGGCTTCGGATAATGCAGTCATCGGTGCCGGTTATCGAAGTGATTTCATCATTCGAGAGCGAAGGTATAAATACCGTTTTGCATCGCATTATAATAAGAATCACTGTTGAGACTGAGGCGTATCTTCCTCCGAGAAGGGCAAGCTTTACTCTCACACAGGATTTTGTAATAGCACAGACAATAATTGTCGGTGACATTCCGTCAGGATATGCCGATATTGGATAAATAGAAAGGGCAGTAAAGATGAATAAATCTGATGCTGAAAAGCGTATAGAGGAGCTAAGTCGCCTGCTCGATTATTACAGTAAGAAATATTACGTTGACGATGACCCGGAAATCGAGGATTATGAGTTCGATGCCTTGATGGAAGAGCTCATTGCTCTTGAAAAGGAGTTCCCGGAGTTTGTGAAGCCTACGTCACCGACGCAAAGAGTTGGAGGCGCGCCTGTCTCGGGCTTTGAGAAGGTTCCACACACCATTCAGATGGGAAGCCTTCAGGATGTATTCTCTTATTCTCAGGTCAAGGATTTCATAGACAGGATTAAGACGGAGATTCCCGAACCGAGCTTCACCGTAGAGCCGAAGATAGACGGCTTGTCGGTTTCGCTTGAATATCGGGACGGCGAGCTTGTGAGAGGCTCCACAAGAGGCGACGGTTTTATCGGCGAGGATGTCACTGCGAATCTTAAGACCATTCGTTCAATACCATTGAAGCTTACAAGAAACATCCCTTTTTTGGAGGTCAGAGGCGAGGTTTATATGCCTCACTCTTCTTTTGAAAAGCTTTCGATGGAGATGGAGCTTTCCGGTGAACAGCCCTTCAAAAACCCTCGAAATGCCGCCGCAGGGTCGCTCAGACAGAAAGACCCTCAGATTGCGGCAAAAAGAAAGCTCGACATATTCGTATTCAATGTCCAGCAGAGTGAAGGGATAGAATTCACTTCTCATAAGCAGTCGCTCGATACTCTTGGTGAACTTGGCTTCAAGACAATTCCCGAGTATAAGCTACTGAGTGATTATTCTGATATTGAAGAAGCTATAGCTTCATTAGGCGATAGACGATTCAGGCTCTCCTATGACATTGACGGTGTTGTTATAAAGCTCGATAATCTCAGAGACAGGGAAGCGGTTGGATATACTTCAAAGGTTCCCAAGTGGGCGGTTGCATACAAGTTCCCACCGGAAGAAAAAAAGACCAAGCTTCTTGATATCGAGGTAAATGTCGGGCGAACAGGCGCTATTACACCGGTTGCGGTGTTTGAACCTGTCACATTAGCAGGGACGAGCGTCTCGAGAGCTACGCTTCATAATCAGGATTTTATTGATGAACGAGGCATTTCTATAGGCGACGAGATAGTCGTAAGAAAAGCAGGGGATATAATCCCCGAGGTTCTTAGCGTTTCAGAGAAGCACGGAACCGGAAGCTTCAGGCTTCCCGAGTACTGTCCCGTATGCGGAACCAAGGCTGTACGTGAGGACGACAAGAGCGTCTTAAGATGCCCGAATATCGAATGTCCTGCTCAGCTTCTCAGGTCGCTCATTTACTTTGCATCCAAGCCCGCAATGAATATTGACGGTCTGGGTCCTGCTGTGGCACAGCAGCTTCTGGAAAGCGGTCTTGTCAGGAGGATTCCTGATATTTATTCACTGACGGTTGATGATATTCTTAAGCTTGATGGCTTTAAGGAGCGTTCTGCCGAGAAGCTTATTTCTGCGATTGAAAAATCAAGATCGAATTCTCTCGATCGGCTTATCTGCGGTCTGGGAATAAGAAATGTCGGCGCGGCTTCGTGCAAGCTTCTGTGCGAAAGATTCGGAAGTACAGACAGACTTCTTGAAGCGACAGTCGAAGAAATAGAAGCAATAGATGGCTTTGGAACTCTGACCGCCGAAACGGTTTTTGAAACTCTTTCAGAGCCTCACATGAGAGCCACAATCGAGCTTTTGAAGGGCTACGGTGTCAATACGGAATATGCCGGGGGCACACAGTCTCAGAAGCTTATGGGACTCAGCTTTGTAATAACCGGTACACTTCCGACTTATACTCGGGATGAGGCAAGGAAGCTTATTGAAGATAACGGTGGAACAGTCAAGTCTTCCGTCTCGAAGAAAACTGATTATCTGGTTGCCGGCGAGGAAGCCGGTTCGAAGCTGACAAAGGCACAGGAGCTCGGAATCAAGATTATAGACGAGAGCGGTCTTATGAGACTTCTCGAATGACGAAGACATACTAAAGATGAAAGAAAGGCGGACGAAATGGCAAATAATCCGAATATAGATATCAAGCACGTTGCGAAGCTTGCAAGAATCAGGATTTCCGATGATGAGCTTCCAAGATATTCAGAGGAAATGAACAACATCATCAAGATGGTCGAGGCTATGCCTGAGATTGACGACGAGCTATTGGTCGACGAGAGTAACGTTATGGAATTAAGAGAGGACAAGCTTTCTGACAGCAAGCTTTCCCGTGATGAAATTCTTAAGAATGCTCCAAAGGTCGTTGCCGGCTGTGTAGTCGTGCCGAAGACTGTTGAGTAGGGAGGAAGAAATTTGGAACTTTATGAATATAAAGCGTGCGAACTGAGCGAAATGCTCGGTAAAGGTGAGATATCATCCAAGGAGCTCACTGAATCTGTGTTTGACAGAATCGAAAAGACCGAGCCTGCTATCGGCGCATATCTGACGCTAAATCGTGAGTCGGCACTTGCAGAGGCTGAGAAAACAGACGAAAGAAGAGCATCCGGTGAGGAGTTATCTCCTCTTGCGGGAATCCCGATAGGAATCAAAGACAATATCTCGACAACAGGCATCAGGACGACTTGTGCCTCAAGAATGCTCGAGAATTATACTCCCGTTTTTGATGCGACAGTTATCACTAAGCTTAAAAATGCCGGCGTAATCATAACCGGTAAGCTAAATATGGATGAGTTCGCAATGGGTTCATCTACCGAAACGTCCTACTTCCAGCCCACCAAGAATCCGTTTGATACTTCTTGTGTTCCCGGTGGTTCTTCCGGCGGATCTGCGGCGGCTGTAGCTTCTATGGAGGCTGTCATGGCTCTCGGCTCGGATACCGGCGGTTCAATCCGTCAGCCGTCTTCTTTATGCGGTGTTGTCGGGCTCAAGCCTACATACGGCAGTGTTTCGAGATATGGCTTGGTTGCCTTTGCATCATCTTTGGACCAGATTGGTCCTATCACAAGAAGTGTCAAGGACTCGGCAATGCTTTTTGATGTCATTTGCGGGCATGATTCTATGGATGCCACCAGTGCAAGAAGAGATTATGCTCCCATAAGCGGAACCCTTGACGGTGATGTCCGTGGACTTAAGATAGGCATTCCGAAGGAATACTTCGGCGACGGTATCAAGCCGGAAGTAAAAGAGGCTGTTATGAGCTCTGTCAAGGCTCTTGAGAGCAGGGGAGCAACTGTTAAAGAGATTTCTCTTCCGTCCACTGACTATGCCCTTTCCGCTTATTATATAATTGCCTGTGCCGAGGCTTCATCAAATCTTGCAAGATTTGACGGCGTAAAGTACGGCTATCGTTGCGAAAATCCCGAAAACCTCATGGATATGTATGAGAGAACGAGAAGCGAAGGCTTCGGAAGAGAAGTCAAGAGAAGAATAATACTCGGTACCTTTGTACTCAGTTCAGGGTACTATGATGCCTATTACAAAAAGGCAAAGCTCTTGCAGAAGAGAATTCGCTCTGAATTTGACAGCGCGTTTAACGATGTAGACGTGATTATTACTCCCACGTCTCCGTTTGAAGCCTTCAAATTTGGTGACAAGATGGATGACCCGCTTGCGATGTATTCGGCAGATATCTGCACCGTTACCGTTAATATCGCCGGTCTTCCCGCAGTCAGCGTGCCTTGCGGCTATTCCGAAACCGGTTTGCCCTATGGTATGCAGATAATCGGCAGAAGCTTTGACGAGAAAACAATTCTTAATGTGGCGTATGCTCATGAGTGCGGTTTTGGCGGTTTCAGAGCGCCTGTAATTGCGAGTAAGGGGGTAGAGCTATGATAAGAGGCTATGAAGTTGTTGTCGGTCTGGAGGTTCATGCTGAGCTCAACACCGCAACTAAGATTTACTGCAACTGCAAAAACTCCTTCGGGCTCGAGGTAAATACTCAGGTTTGCCCAATTTGCCTCGGAATGCCCGGAACTCTCCCTACTCTCAACGAAAAGGTCGTAGAATATGCTATAAAGATGGGTCATGCTCTTAACTGTGGGATTAACAGGATCTGCAAGCAGGACAGAAAGAACTATTTTTATCCCGACCTTCCGAAGTCCTATCAGATTTCGCAGGCTGATATTCCGCTGTGCCATGATGGTTACTTAGATATTATTGTTGACGGTGAGACAAAGAGAATCGGTGTTGAGCGTATTCACATCGAGGAGGATGCAGGAAAGCTTCTTCACTCTGATAAGTTTGACGGTTCTCTCGTAGACTTCAACCGTTGCGGAGTTCCGCTTATTGAGATTGTTTCAAGACCGGATATGAGAAGCTCGGACGAAGCTAAGGCATATCTCGAAACTATCCGTTCGATCCTCAGATATATTGACATTTCCGACTGCAAGATGCAGGAGGGCTCAATAAGATGCGATGTCAACGTTTCTGTTCACAAGCCAGGTGAACCTCTCGGCACGAGATGCGAAATGAAGAACGTCAACAGCTTTTCAGCGGTCGTTCATGGCATAGATTACGAAGCCAACCGCCAGATCGAAGTGCTTGAAGCCGGTGGTACGATAACTCAGAAAACAAGGAGATGGGACGACGCCAAGGGCGAAAGCGTTTCGATGCGCTCAAAAGAGGATGCTCAGGATTACAGATATTTCCCCGAGCCTGACCTCGGAACAATAGTAGTTTCCGAGGAGAAGGTGCAGTATCTGAAAGATACTCTCCCCGAGCTTCCTAACGCCAGAATAATGAGATACATTGACACCTGTGGGCTTTCATATAACGATGCCGCAATGATTGTCGACGTTCCCGAAAAAGCTGAGCTGTTTGATAAGACGCTCGAAGCCGATTGCAAGTCGGGCAAGCTCCTTTCAAACTGGATTCTTGGAGAGATTTCTAAGCTTATGAACGATGGAACTGACATTCACGAGACGAATCTTACTCCCGAAAAGCTTGCAAAGATTGTCAACTATATCGACTCCGGTAAGATTTCCACTGCCGCAGGAAAGAAAGTCTTCGACGCCGTTATGAGTGACGATGCCGATATTGATGAGTTCATCGAGAAGAATTCTCTGTCGCAGATATCGGATGTTTCGTCTCTTGAGAAGATTGCCGCTGAGGTTGTTTTCCAGAACGAAAAGTCGGTATCAGATTACAAGAGCGGCAAGACGAACGCTCTCGGCTACCTTGTAGGTCAGTGCATGAAGGCTTCCAAAGGCAAGGCAAATCCCGCTGTCATGAAGGAACTTGTTCTGAAGCTTCTTGAAGAATAATCAAATTATAAAGACTAAAGAGCGACTGCTGTTTCAGCGGTCGCTTTTTCTATATGTCAGAGCGATTAAAACCATTCCGGAAACGCATACAAACGGAATAATGCTTCCCGTACTCGAGAATTCAATGCTGTTGGTTGCACCGGTTTCGAGGCTTATATGGTTCTGCACGATAAGATAGCCGAGAGAGGAGAATAGAGCGGTTAATAATAACTGGATCGGTCTGGTGATATAAAACCACTTGAAGCTATAGCTTCCGCATGAAAGACATATAATTTGCATGTGCACACATAATCCGCCGAATGACAAAAGTAATGTAGTCAATACAAAGAATAGAATTCCGTTTCCTTGAAGTGAAATAATATTTGATATCTCAAAAATTGCGGATATAACGGGATTCAGTGACGGCAAGAGTGAGAGAAGTGCTGAAAAGAACACTATTGCCGAACATATCGAAATCATAGAATTGGCAGAAGAACCTATAGATTCCATTACAGTGTCTGTAAGTGAAATGCCTTTACAGATGATATTAACATTCGATTTGAATTTAAATTTGACTGTACAAATCATATATAAAAGCATATTTGATAAAAATATCGAAATAAACGCTGTGAAGCCTAAAAGCTTGCTATGAAATAAGGCTGTACTGACTATTCCCAAAATATATGCCGGACCGGAAGCAAATGAAAAGCAGATTGCAATTTCTGCATGTTCTGATGTAATTGCATTTTCCTTTACAATGTCACTGAGTATCTTTGCACCTATCGGATATCCGCAAATATTTCCGAGGAGAAAAGCAAGAAATATCCCGTAATTTGCATATGAAATTTTCTTTGGCTTAAATGCTCCCGAGCACTTTATCAATACACCTGAAAGAACGCTGTTGAGGAAGAGCGAAGGCACTATGTTTATAACACAGTTCTCCATAGATGTGATGATGCCGTCTTTTACTTCATCAATATGTACCAATGATAACACGAGAACCGCAATTACCAACACTACAAACAGCCCGTTCAAAACATTTTTCATGGCTTGACCTTCTTTTCGGTTTTTACAATTCTATGCTTGGATTTTCAGCAGTATAATTGAAGGGAGTGATTCTATTGAATATTAAATCCATACTGCCTGAGCTTAAAAATCGGGCTAGAAAATATGCTTATTACGAATCATATGTCACGGTGTCGGGCAATGATGAGGCTTTGATTGAAAATGTTTCCGATGTTTTAGAGTGCAACGAAATCATGGTAAAAGTTAAAGCCGGGGCAAATGAAGTGGTTGTCTGGGGAGAGAATCTGAAAATATCCGCATATACCGACCGTTCGGTTACGCTTACCGGTAAAATTACATCCGTAGAAATCTCAAAAGGCGGTGCGAAGATACTATGAGTCTGCTTTTTATGCGCTTGATTGGAATTATTACTGTCAGAGTTGATGGCTTTGATATGGGAACTGTCATAAATCGCTTGAGAAAAGAATGCAAAGTGATTTCACTTGACACTAAAGGCGATACGGTTTATGCTACACTTCCGTTTTATTATGAAAAGAAGCTTGAAGATATTTCATATCAAAACAACTGTGTTCTGGAGATTACTTCTCGCAAGGGTGTCTATTTTCATCTCCGTAAATATCGGAAGAGATACGGCTTTGCTGTCGGTATTCTTGTTTCTATCCTTCTTTCTTTTTACCTGTCTAATATTGTTTTCAGCATCAGAATTGTCGGAACCGATGACGAAAGCATCATTTATGAAGTAAGAGGAATTCTCGAAGAAGAAGGACTAAAGGCGGGTGCATTTATCCCGAATCTCAACTTTCTTAAGCTTCAAACAAGACTTTTTGAGATTGACGACGATATATCTTGGGTGTCTATCGGCAACAGCGGTTCCGTTGTTACGGTAAATCTGAGGACAGTTGTCGAGAAGGTAAAGACCGACGAAGGCAGGATTCCATGCAATATAATCGCCACCGAGGATGCACAGATAGTGGATATCAATGTTCTTGTCGGGCATCTTGAGATATTGATAGGTGATGCTGTTGCGAAAGGAGATTTGCTTGTAAGCGGATATGTTGAAAGGGGAAGCGGCAGGACTTATTACTATCATTCTATTGCAAACATCACCGCTGTTTTTGAAAGAATTGTCACGTTTGAGCAGAGCATTTACGACAGAAAAGTGGTCGATGGTGAGACTTACTACGCTAAAAGTCTAAGCATATTTGATATTGATATACTTATTCCGAACTTAAATGTGCTCAGTGGTTCTTATATCACGGATACATATAGAGCTAATTTTAACCTTTTCGGAATTGAACTGCCTATTGGAATCACTACAACCGAATATACCGAGCAGATATATAAGCTGAATATCTACACATTGGACGAGGCGGAAGAAATCGTTTATGAAAAGCTTGAAAATTACGAAGAGAATCTGATAGGAGATTATGAGATTATGAATAAGGACGTAGCGGTTGAGAAAACCGACAGTTCGGTTGTTCTTACTTGTACCTATACTTTGAAGGGAGATATCGGCATAGAGAGCCCGATATTCGCGAAATAATTGATTTATATTGACGGCGGGATATTGAAATATCCCGCTTTATCTGGTATAATAATAGTGGAAAGGGAAGTGCATTTCAAGGAAGGATGTGTATATATGGAGAAATCTCTGGCTGTAACAAATGTCGGTCTGATACAGGGGCTTTTCGGAAGTCAGGACGAAAATATCCGCCTGATTCAGGATGAACTCGGGGTTAATATCGTCACAAGAGGCGGTAATATCAAGGTTATTGGTCTTGATAACGAAGTCGAAAAAGCCTATAAGTGCATAGTTGCTTTGCTTAAAATACTGGAAAACGGTGATGAAATTTCTCCTCAGCAGGTCAGGTATGTTCTGTCTATGGGTGATGAAGCCTCGGCGGATGAAATCGCGAAGCTTTCCGACGGCGGAATCTGCGTCACTGCCACCGGCAAAACAATCAAGCCCAAGACTCTTGGTCAGAAGAAATATATTGATGCCATAGATTCAAATACAATCACATTTGGAGTAGGTCCTGCCGGAACCGGAAAAACATATCTCGCTGTTTCAATGGCTGTAAGAGCATTCAAGTCTCACAGCATAAATAAGATTATTCTCACTCGTCCTGCCGTTGAAGCAGGGGAGAAGCTTGGTTTTCTTCCGGGAGACCTGCAGACAAAGGTTGACCCATACTTAAGACCGCTTTATGATGCGCTTTTCGAAATGCTCGGAGCCGAATCGTTCGCCAAGTATCAGGAAAGAGGAAATATTGAGGTCGCGCCTCTTGCTTATATGAGAGGCAGAACTCTTGACGAAGCGTTTGTAATTCTGGATGAAGCGCAGAACACGTCGCCGGAACAGATGAAGATGTTCTTAACCCGTCTCGGCTTTAACAGCAAGATGGTTATCACCGGAGATGTAACCCAGATTGATTTGCCAGACCCAAGGAAATCAGGACTCATAGAGGCTGTCAAGGTACTGAAGAATGTTCCTGACATAGGGATAATTCACTTTTCCGAAAAGGATGTCGTAAGACACAAGCTTGTTCAGGATATTGTCAAGGCGTATGAGCAGTACAACAACAGAGAAAGGATGAAAAAGACTCGTGAGAAGGCTTAGAGTTGCGTTTAATAACGAGCAGAAGTATATACCGATAACAAAGGAATTCAGGAAGCTACTGCGCTCCTGTTGCAAGTGCTCTCTTTGCTGTGTGGGCTTTGATGAAAACTGCGAGATAAGCATTTCATTTGTGACAAATGACGTTATAAAAGAGTTAAACGCTCAGTATCGCAATATAGATGCTCCTACGGATGTTTTGTCTTTCCCGCTTGCCGACAACTGCGAGTTCGATTTGAATCCCGACAGCGATTGCTATATGCTCGGAGACATAATTATTTCCACGGAAAAGGCTGCTGAACAGGCGGTGGACAATAATCATTCTACGGAAAGAGAAATAGCATTCCTGGTTGTCCATTCTATGCTTCATCTGCTGGGATACGACCATCCCGACGAGGACGGACCGGAAACCAAGGAGATGCGCTTAAAAGAAAAAGAAATCATGCGTTCACTTGGATATGAAAGCGGAGAGATACTTTTGCATCCTGTTCATTCCAAGGACGATTTACAATCAGTGGAGGAAGAAGCTAAGTGACAGAAAATTCATTTGTAACAATCGTCGGAAGACCGAATGCGGGGAAGTCATCCCTCATAAACGCTCTCGTCGGCGAAAAGATAGCGGCGGTAAGCTCGAAGCCCCAGACAACGAGAACCAAGATTACAGGCGTTCTCACAAGAGGAGATATTCAGTATGTCTTCATGGATACTCCGGGAATGCACCGCTCAAGGGACAAGCTTTCCGAATACATGCTCAAGGCTATTGATAACTCTGTAAGCTCGGTAGATTGCGCTTTGTTGGTTGTTGATTCAACGAAAAAGGTGGGAGAAGCCGAGAAAACGCTTTTAGCGTCGCTTCACGCATCCAGAACTCCCGTTATTCTTGTCATTAATAAAGTCGACCTGTTTGAGAATAAAGAGGATCTGATTCCTGTCATTGCCGAATATGCGGCACTCTATGATTTCGATTCCGTTATCCCGATAAGTGCTATTAACTCGGACGGGCTCGATATCATACTTGATGCTATTTCAAAGCACACGGTAAAGGGACCGCATTATTTCCCGGACGACAAATTTACCAATCAGCCGGAGCGTGTAATAATCTCCGAAATGATAAGAGAAAAGCTTCTTGAATTGCTTTCCGATGAGGTTCCGCACGGAATCGCAGTAAGCGTCGAGAGCTTGCAGGAAAGAGACACCCGTTCGGGTGAGAGCATCATGGATGTAGTAGCAACTATATACTGCGAAAAAGAGTCTCACAAAGGCATCATCATCGGCAAAAACGAAGCTATGCTCAAGAAAGTCGGTCAGCTTGCGAGAGAGGATATCGAGAGGTTCTTCATGATAAAAACGAACCTCAAACTCTGGGTGAAGGTCAAGGAAAATTGGCGTAACAGAGACGCTTTGATTAAAAACTTCGGTCTCGGCGACTGATTTTACCATTCATAAATCCTGCCGGTCTGCTAAAGCTAAAGACAAGTGGCAGGTGATGATATGGACAAACTCTGGCAGATATTTTATTCTAGCGGCAAGATTGCCGACTATCTGATATATAAACATAAATTGATACAAGGCGGAAATAAGAATGCTGACAGTGAAGGGTCTTGTAATAAGAGAGCGACAGTACGGCGATAACGACAAGTTTTTGAGTATACTTACCGACTCAAACGGCTTGCTTGACGTGTACGCCAAGGGCGTCAAGAAGCAAAACGCAAAGAATGCTTCTGTTGCGCAGACCTTTTGCTATGCCAATTTCTGTTTTTCTGAAGGAAAAAACGGCGGATATATCCTGAATTCTGCGGAACCGATAAGGCTGTTTTACGATATTCGGCTTGACGTTTCGCGGTTTTCTCTTGCAAGCTATTTTTGCGAGATGATACTGTATACCTGCGTCAGCGAACAGCCGAGCGGGGAAGTACTGAGACTTATGCTGAATGCCCTGCATTTTCTGTCAACAGGGGAGAAGAGGGAAGCTCTCGTCAAGTCGGTATTTGAACTGAGGCTTCTTTGCGAGCTCGGACTGACGCCGAATTTAATCGGCTGTTGCAAGTGCTATAAATACTCCGATGTACAGATGCAGTTTGATCTGAGTGAGGGAAAGCTCTACTGCGAAAACTGTTGCGGGAAGCGTGATTTAAGCATATGCGAGATTGTCGACATGACAACGCTTCATGCAATCAGGCATATAGCTCTTTCCGAGCAGGACAAGATTTTCAGCTTCAGAATTCCCGATGAATATCTGCCGGTGCTTTCGAACATAACCGAAAGATACGCCGAAATTCAGCTCGGGCATAGCTTTCAGACGCTTGATTTTTACAAATCCCTTCAAAATGACAATATGGGTGAAAAATAATGAGAGAAGAATATAAAACACTTGAATTACATAAAATTCTCGAGATGCTGTCGGATGAATGCTCAAATGATGCTTCAAAGAATATGGCACTTGAGATTGAGCCGTCGAACGATTTGGAAACTGTCCAAACCGAGATCAAAAAGACCTTTGACGCTTTCAACGCCTCCGTAAGATTCGGAAGTCCTAATTTTATCAGATTTCCTGACATTTCGGTTATCGCAAAAAGAGCGCAGAGCGGCGCAACGCTTTCCTTAAGAGAGCTTCTTGATGTTTCGAGGATGCTTTCCCAGACGGAGATTCTTTTGTCGTGGCGACAGCAGTTTTCCGATGAGGAGTTCAGCCTCGATTATCTCTTTGAGTGCTTATTCTCTAACAGAGAGCTTAATTACAAGATAACCAATGCGGTTGTCAGTGAAGAGGAAATAGCGGATAGCGCAAGCCCCGAGCTTGCTTCGATAAGAAGAAAGATTCTGTCAGCCGGTTCTAAAATTCGCGACACACTTGACAAGATGATTAAGTCAGCCGATACTCAGACGTATTTGCAGGATAATCTTATAACAATGCGTGACGGCAGATATGTCTTGCCGGTAAAGTCCGAGGCTAAAAACAGCATTCCCGGACTTGTCCACGACACCTCTGCAAGCGGTCAGACGTATTTCATCGAGCCGATGGCTGTTGTCGAAGCGAACAATGAGATAAGAATCCTTAAAGGCAAGGAGCAGGACGAGATTCACAGTATCATTGCGGAGCTTTCGAGCGACTGCGCCGCTTTTGCTGAACAGCTCATTTCAGACTATAATGCCGCTGTAAAGCTTGACTTGTACTTTGCAAAGTCAAATTTGGGTGCGAAGATGTCAGCCGCTATGCCGACAATTTCCGATAACGGTGAGGTCATTCTTAAGAAAGCTCGCCATCCACTTATTGATAAGGATAAGGTGGTGCCGATTGATTTTGCTATCGGAAACGGTTACGATGCCTTGATTATCACAGGACCGAATACCGGCGGTAAGACTGTAATTCTTAAAACTGTCGGGCTTCTGACGCTTATGACAATGTGCGGACTTCTGATTCCCGTTGCTGACGGAAGCAAGATAACCGTTTTCAGCGATGTTCTTGTTGATATCGGCGACAAGCAGTCTATCGAGGAAAGCCTTTCGACATTCTCGTCCCACATGACAGATATTGTTGATATTTTGAACAGAGTCAGCTACAGTTCATTAGTGCTTATTGATGAGCTCGGTTCTGGAACAGACCCTGTCGAAGGTGCGGCGCTGGCGGTCGCTATTATCGAGAGAATCAAGATGACCGGGGCGAAGCTTGTCACCACAACTCACTATCAGGAGCTTAAAATGTATGCCCTCGAAACCGAGGGCGTTGAGAACGCTTCTTGTGAGTTTGACATCAAGACCTTGCAACCCACTTATAGACTTATAATCGGATCTCCCGGCAAATCTAACGCCTTCGCGATTTCCAAACGATTGGGAATTGATGATGGGATTATTTCCCGTGCCGAAGGACTTATGTCCGCAGAGGCTCAGAAATTCGAGGATACTATCGAACGACTTGAAGCCGCTCGTCAGGATTACGAGGAGAAGGCGGCGCTTGCCGAAAAATACGAAAGGGAAGTGCAGACACTTCGTGACGAGCTTAAGAGCGAACATGAGAAGTATCAATCTGAAAAAGATAAAGAACTGCTCAAGGTCAAAAAAGAGGCACGGGAGCTCGTTGAACGGGTTAATATGCAGTCGCGCAGGCTTATGAATGAGCTCGAGGATATTAAAAAGTCGAAAGATAAAGAGGATTTCTCTCAGAGAGTTCAGCAGGAGAGACAGAAGTATAAGTCCGAAATCGACAGCATGTATAACGAGGCTTCAAAGCTTGGTGAGCTTTCGGATGAGGATTATGTTCCGCCGAGACCGTTCAAGAAGGGCGACGATGTTATCATAAGAGATGGTAACAAAACAGGGATTCTCATGTCGCTTCCTGACGCTTCCGGCAACTGCGTTGTCCAGATGGGAATCATGAAAACAAAAGTTCATGTTTCACTTCTGAGACTTGCCAAAAAAGAAGTTACTTTCGATAATAAATCAATAAAGAGAAAGCAACAGGGAAGCGTATCTAATTCAACCGAGAGCCGTGCAACGAGAAAAGCCGAGACCGAGCTTGATATCAGAGGCTATACGGTAGATGAGGGACTCTATGAGCTTGATTCGTTTATAGACAAGGCTATCATGAGCGGTAACAAAACCGTTATGATAATCCACGGTAAAGGTACCGGAGCTTTGAAGACCGCCGTCAGAAATCACTTAAGAAAGCATCCATCTGTTGAGTCCATGAGAAAAGGCGTATACGGCGAAGGTGAAGACGGAGTTACGGTTGTAGAGCTCAAATAGTTATCAGTGATTAGTTTTCATGGACGGGTAATGTTATGTGGGGAAGTGCTTTTTTGGGCTTGTATATCGTGTCTTTGAGAATAATAGATTCGTAAAGTAGTGCAGAATAAAATATATATACCGATGTGCGTTAAATCAAAATTTAACGCACATTGGGGGACAGAAAAACGGCTTTTCAGCCGATTTTTATAAGTGTGGTGTTTATAATGCGTGAAGAATACAGAAAAGATTGCCCTGCGTATCTCAGCGGCTATCTTACATATGCCGGTTCCGTTGTCGGTCGTACCGATAGAACCGTTGAAGCCTATTATGTTGATATCCGTACTTTTCTAAGATATTTGGTTGCGGTCAAACACAGTGATGTCAATCTCGAAGAAACTCCTTTTGAGAAAATTCCAATTAAGAACGTTCCTTTTTCTTATGTCAAAGAATTTACGTTGATGGATGCTTACGAGTACATGAACTATCTTATAAATGAGCGCAATAACTCAAATAAAACTCGTGCCAGAAAAACGTCGTCTCTGCGTAGATTTTATGATTTCTTAGCTTCGTATAGATCTCCGGAGATATATAGGCTCGATACAAATCCTCTTGACAAGCTGGAGCTTCCGAGACCGGAAAAGACGCTTCCTAAGTATCTTGAGCTTGACCAAAGCAAAGAACTTTTGGATGATGTAAAGAGCGAGAATTACCTCCGTGATTATTGTATATTAACTATATTTCTTAATTGTGGCTTGCGACTCAGCGAGCTTGCCGGATTGGATATTGATGATTACAGCGAAAGCGCAAGAACACTCAGGGTTTTCGGAAAAGGTCGGAAGGAACGGATTGTTTATCTGAATGATGCCTGTATTTCGGCATTGAACGCTTATTTGGAGGTCAGACCAAAATCTTTGGTGGATCCTGATGCCATCTTTTTGTCGTCATATCATGACCATCGGCGGCTTTCAAATCGTAGGATTCAGCGAATTGTTGAGGACCAACTTGAAATAGCCGGTCTCGGAAACCTTGGAATTTCTCCACATAAGCTAAGACATACCGCTGCAACTCTGATGTATGAATACGGCGATGTTGACCCGATAGTTTTGAAGGACGTTTTGGGACATGTCAGCGTTGCTACAACCGAAATCTACACCCACTTATCGAATAAGGACAGAAAAACGGCTGTTGAAAGCTCCCCTCTTGCAGATATGAAGGCGAATGGTAACGCAGGGAAGCCGTCTGAGAAGTCGGAAGATGATTCGGAGAACTCCCCTACTGATAATTAATTATCTTTAGTTATAATATTGCAAGGCATGAAAAATCCTCAAGTCTAAATGCTTGAGGATTTTTTTGGTAGTTAAAGCAGGATTATTGCTTCTTCTTCCCTGCTGATCTGACGCCTACTGTACCTAACGTAAGAGCGGAAATCGCACCGACAACGCTCATGACATAGGGCATGCAACAGCTACCGCCACAGCCACGTCTCATTGGTCTTCTTCTCGGCGGGGGCATCATGCCACCTCTCGGTCCCATTCCGCCGCCTCTTGGTCCGCCTCCGAAGCCGCCACCGGGACCGCCGGGTCCACGACCGCCACCGGGTCCACCTGGTCCGGGCATTCCGATCACTCCTTTCTTACATAGTGCTTGATTCAATCAAGTCTGGCAAATCGCCTTGATTTTATTATACCTTAATGTCTTGTAAAAATCAAGTATCGTATTGTGAAAGAAGTGGGATATTTTGCTGTAAATTTGCACAGTTTTCTTCTTTTGAGGATTTCAATTTTCTGCGCTCATCCTGATTCTTTCTATGAGTCTTTCGCAAGTCAGATTGACTTGTTCAAAGTCCATAGCCTTGATATAGTAGCTTTCGAGTTCGTCGTGAATTTCTTTGGCTGTTTTAAGAGCAGAAATCATTTCATCCGTGAGTTCTTTCACAATGCCTTCGTCAAACATAAGCCTTTTGTGCTTATCTCTTAAGATGTCTTTGTCATAGAATCTCATTGAATTAATCTTGGTGCCACTGAGGGAGTCGCATGAATTTCCTGATACAAAAGCGGTTTCTATCTCTGGGATAATTATGTGCTGATATACGCTTCCAGACAGGAATACGTTTTTACTTATCAGAACTTCATATCCGTTATTCTTAGCATATTGCGCAAGCTGTTTCAGAAGCTTATCGGTCACCGCAAAGCAGTCGTCTTCAATTTTATATACATTCAGGTGTTCAAACAGATTGGTAAAAGTCTTCACGCCTTCGGGAGTAAACGACGTCATCTGTCTGAATTTTATTTTGCCTTCGCCTTCGAAAGCTTTCTTCTTCGGAAGAAGTCTTGTGCACAGGCGCTCAAGATATGCGTCCAGTTTTGAGCTGTCCAATGCTGAGTCGCCGACAAACATAATATCTTCGTTTACGGATATTATCGCACTGAGATATTTCTTGGCAAGCGCGTGATATTTCTGATTTCTGTTGGTCGAGTCGATAATTCCGTCTTTATTTGATGACAGTGATTCGAGATTCCAGCATTCGCCGAGATCGACCAGAACTTCTCGTGCACCGGGATATGTCGGTTCGATAACATGAGGAGCCGTCCCGTCTGCGATTATAATATTCAAGTTATCAAACAAAACCGCATCGAGAGAATTCGGGTCGGATGAGCAATAGTAAATTTCAGGTTCATCCAACTCGGAAACCTCCGAAGCGATTTTTTTCATCAGCGAAGACTTTCCCGTTCCGGGCCCGCCTTTGATGATGTAAGTAGTGAATTCTCCCGATTCGATATCATCTTTCAGATGAGTTACAAAACCGGTGGGGGTCGAGTAACCCATGAAATACGTCTTTTTGAAGTCGATATTACATTCAGTATTAGCCATAAAGCTGTGCCTCCATTACTTTTACTTTTAGCATAGTATGGAAAACAGCTTATTCGGGTTACAAATTTGAAATTAAAATTCAGACGGATGCTGAAAGAATCTGAGCGGTGCCTTTGAGGGTGAATTCAATTCCGCACGGAACAAACACACTTTCGCCTTTTTTGAGATTATAGCTTCCCTGCTCTGATCTGAGTTCGGCTTCACCATCAATTACGACAAGCGAGACAAAGCTTTCTGTGTTCTTTATTTCATAGCTACCATCCAGATTTATAAGTTTAGCATCGAAGTACTTACACTTTGCAAGATTGCGAACGGTAGCGTTTTCATAAACAGTGACCTTTCCTACATTTCCATAGAGGTCCAGCGGAGGATTCGTGTCGGATACAGCAATAGCCTTATCAACATGTAGCTCTCTTGGCTTGCCATCGGCTCCGAGTCTTCCGTAATCGGATACACGGTAGGTAACGTTTGAATTTTGCTGAATCTCCGCAATGAGTATTCCCTTCCCTATTGCGTGAACAGTTCCGGAAGGAATGAAGAAAATATCGCCCTTGTGGACATCCACATAGTTCAGAACGTCATCAAGCGTATTTGACTCGATTCTCTCTTTGAACTCTTCTTTTCCAATGCTGTGTTTGAAGCCATAGATAAGCTGTGCGCCTTCGTCGCAGTCGATAACATACCACATCTCGGTTTTGCCGTTGTCGCCTTCGTTGGCTCTTGCGTATTCGTCACTCGGGTGAACCTGAATTGAGAGCCTGTCCTTGGCGTCAATGAGCTTGACGAGAATCGGAAATCTGTCAAAGTCTTTGCAGGCGTCACCGAGAGCATCTGCACCCAGTATCTCTATAGCTTCTTCAAGAGTTTTTCCCTTTAAAGAGCCGTTTGAAACGATGCTCGGTCCGTCCTTATGGCAGGAAACGACCCACGCCTCTGCAACCTTTGAAAGTTCACTTTCAAAGCCAAAAGCGGTTTTAAGTCTTGTTCCGCCCCAAAGGTAGTCCTTGAGAGGAGCTTTTAGTATCAGCGGATAGAAATTGGAATCAATCATGAAACACACACCCTTATATTAATTTATATCTTTTCTGCACGGTCGTTTGTGATTTCTTTTCTTATTATGGAACCGGCGGGAACTTTATGTTCAAACGGGATTGAAAGCTTCATCGTTGCTTTGTTGGCGTTCTGAACACGTTCGCCAAGCTCGTCGTAAATCTCGTTTGCGGTGAACTTTATCGGCTCGCTGTCCGGAATGAGAAGCTCCAGATTGTCGCCCTCAAAGAATCTGTTTCTTTGCGAGCATTTGAGCATTCCATTGTCGTAGCTTTCGACAACCGCTACAATATCGCAAACCCGCTCATACCCGCTTGTGGGATAATACTGGCAGTCATTAGGATGACCAAAGTAGAATCCGGTGCAGTATTTGCGGTGAGAGACCTTGAAGACTTCTTCCTTAATCCATTCGGGAAGCTGATAAACATCGGGATTCTCAAGAAGTATCTCTTTTGCTTTTTTATAAGCATTGGTTACAACCGAAACGTAGTACGCCGATTTTGCTCTGCCTTCAATTTTGAAGCTTGTAACCCCGGCTTTCGCAAGCTTGTCAAGGTGCTCAATCATGCAGAGATCTTTGGCGTTAAGAATATAACTGCCCTTCTCATCTTCCGAAATCGCATAGTACTCATTGGGTCTGGTTTCTTCGACGAGACTGTAGCTCCAACGGCAAGGCTGAGCACATTCGCCTCTGTTTGCGTTTCTGCCTGTCAGATACTGTGACAGGAGGCATCTACCCGAGAATGAGACGCACATCGCACCGTGAACGAAGCATTCTATTTCCAGATCGCTCGGAGTTTTAGCTCTGATTTCGGCAATTTCGTCAATCGAAAGCTCCCTTGCGAGGACAACCCGCTTTGCTCCCATATCGTAAAACGTTCTTGCTGTGAGGTAATTCACAACTCCTGCTTGAGTCGAAACGTGAAGAGCCAAATCGGGAACAGCTTTTCTTATCAGAGCAAACGAGCCTATATCACTCACTATTGCGGCATCTATTCCGCAGGCATATGCCTCTTTAATATAGCCCTCGAGCATATCTGCTTCGGAGTTGTTGGGAAGAATATTTACGGTGAGGTAAACTTTCTTCCCAAGAGCGTGAGCCTTATCGCAGGCAGATTTCAACTGTTCAAGTGTGAAGTTAGCCGGCGAACCTCGCATGCCATAGCTCTTTCCCGCAAGATACACAGCGTTTGCGCCGAAAAGTAGCGCCGCGTCGAGTCGCTCTTCATCTCCTGCAGGAGAAAGGATTTCAATCTGAGACATGTCTGTTCACCTCACATAATGCCCAGAAGCTCGCAGTTTGCGACATGCTCATCATAAGTCGAAGCAAAGTATGCAACACCGGTTTCTGGGTCTGTGCAGAAGTAATAGTAATCGGTCTCATCCGCGTAAAGAACAGCATTTATTGCATCCTCTCCGGGGTTACAGATAGCTCCGACGGGAAGCCCCAAGCATGTATATGTGTCATAAGCGTCACATATGCTCTGCGACGAAACGGTCATCACCTGAGTTATGATATTGTCGATATACGCTGTAGTTGCGTCAGACTGAAGCCTCGGATACTGTTCAGGGTTGTTCAGTCTGTTTATAAATACGGATGCTACAGATGGCATATCCGAAACACTTCCGGCTTCTTTCTGGACTATTGAAGCGAGAATTACGACTTCTTCGAGTGAATATCCGATCTCCTCGGCTCTGGCGATAACATCGGATGTGAGAATATCGTCTGTTCTCTCTCTTATCTTTTTAGCTACATTGTAAGCTGTATCTCCGACATAGAATTCGTAGGTATCAGGGAACAGGAAGCCCTCGTACTTATAGAGCTTCAGGCTTTCAGATGATACATACTGCTCATAATCATAGCCGAATGCCGTTGAGTTGAAGGTATAGATAAATTCATCTGCATCGCATACGCCGTTATCCTCAAGAAGCTGTGCGGCTTCGTAAAGAGTGATGCCTTCGATAAACGTAATGGTCACGGTTTCTTTCGATTCTCTGGCTTCCATCAGGTCGTCTATAATGTCGGCGTAACTCATGTTATATGCAACATCGAGGTCACCGGGATACATATTTCCGTCAGCACCCATAATTCTGGCAAAGGCAACGAATACCTCTTTGTACTGGATAACGCCCTCGTCATAGAGCTGTTCGGCAATATCCCATGTTGAAGAGCCCTCTTCTACATAGATGGTAAACTGATTGTCGTTGTCTTCTATTCCCAGCACATCTCTTATTACGACTATTATGAAAAGAGATATCAGTATTGAAGCGCACAAAACAAACGTAGCCAAGACTATGCCACCGTAAGCGGTATAATTTCTTTTTCTGCGTTTTTTCTTCTTTTTCTTATGAGGCTTTTCCGCTTTTTTTACGGGTGTCTCCTGCTGTTCTTCTTCGTAGTCGGATACCAGTGCGGTTCTGCCGTTCTGAGATTGAAACGTTCCGAAATTGAAAACATTCGTCTGACCGGAAACACTGTCCGAATCAATTTCGTCGTCTATCTTCACAGCACGACTCATTACCGAGGTTTTCGACAAGTCCTCCGAAGCGGTTTTCACTTCCTCGGAAGCAACAGCCTGCTCGGTGGTCGCATTTTGTGCTTGGGATGAACGTGTCTCATTCAGTATCGAGGAAAGAAGCTCATCAATATTATCGTAGTTATTATTATCGCTCATATTTCACCTTTATGTCGGAATTCTTTATAGGTTAAATTTCAATATCAATCTTGCGCTGTCTTACGTTGAGAGAATCCATCAGCTCGTCGGCTTTTTCTTTTGAAATCAGCTTTGAAACTATCACATATGAAAACTCAAGTGCCCCACCCATTCCGCAACCGGTGATGATATTTCCGTCGACGGCAACTGCGGTGTCGAGAACCTCGGCACCGATAAGGTCCTTCTCAAAGCCTGTATAGCAAACGGCTTTCTTGCCCTTAAGAAGTCCCCTGTGTCCAAGAATTGAAGGAGCGGCGCATATTGCGGCGATGGGAAGATTCTTCGTCATGCAGATATCTATCGCCTGCTTTACGAGTACGCTTTTTTCAAGATTATCGGTTCCTGTCTTTCCGCCGGGAAGAATAATCATTTCTATATCGTCGGACAGGTAGTAGTCGATGTCGGCAATATCAGCCTTAACAGTGACGGCGTGAGAGCCATGAATCTGAGTTTTACCACCTATGCCTATAGTTTTAACTTCCTTTTTGCATCTTCTGAGGCAATCTATAGGAGTCAGAGCCTCAACTTCTTCAAAGCCGTCTGCAAGAAAACAAAGTATCATAGTTATTCACCTTTCGTAGCATTTTTAAGTTGTTCTTCGGCGTCCTTAAGCACTGTTTCGGTAATATTGTCGCCGCCCAATATTCGTGCTATTTCGTATTTACGTTCATCGAAATCAAGATGAGTTACATCAGTAACCGTCCTCTCTCCCGATTCATGCTTTTCAATTAACATATGGTCATCCGCCATAATCGCAATCTGCGCCAGGTGTGTTACGCATATGACCTGATGCTTGCGTGATATTTCCTTAAGCTTGATTCCGATTTTCTGAGCCGCTCTGCCACTGACGCCTGAATCTATTTCGTCGAATATGAGGGTCGGAATTGAGTCTCTGTCGGCAAGAACAGTCTTGAGAGCAAGCATAATCCTCGAAAGCTCACCGCCTGAAGCAATCTTTGCAAGAGGCTTCGGGGATTCGCCCTTGTTGGCGGAAATCAGAAACTCAATAGAGTTCATTCCGCTTAGGGTAAGCTTGCCCTTTGAGCTTCTGACTTCAAGCTTTACATTTGGCATGTTTAAGAACGAGAGCTCTTCCGCAACTTGTTTCAAGAATCTTTCCGAGGCTTCCTCGCGATGCTTCGAAAGCTCTTCAGCTTTCTTCGTGACTTCAATCAGAAGCTGAGACTTCTTTTCCTCAAGCTCCGAAATCTTATCATCGAACGAAGCAAGCCCCTGCGATTCCTGAACAGCGTCCTCATAGACTTTTATAACTTCGTCCAAAGATGTGCCGTATCTGCGTTTAATGCGCTTCAAATCGTTTCTTCTTTGGGTAAGTGAAGCATATTCGCTGTCGTCGATTTCGAGGCTGTCGCGGAGCTTTGTGAGTTCTGCGGCTATATCTTCAAGCTCGATTCCGATAGCGGACAGACGTTCGTTTAGTGGCTTCAAAACAGGAAGAATGTCTTCGTTTGATTCAAGCTCACTGTAGGCTTGAGATATCAGATCACCTGCGCTGTTATCCGATTCTGTTTCGGAGAGGCAGGCGGTCGCTGCCGTAAGGGCATTTTTCAGAGATACGGCATTGTCAAGAAGCCTGAACCGTTCTTCTATTTTCTCGTCTTCTCCGACGGTGATTTCAAGTGAGCCTATATCTTCTATTATTTCCGCAAGGTACTCTTCGCGCCTTGCATTCTGACTCTTTTCGGTTTTCAGCTTGTTGAGCTCTCGCGCGGTTGACTGAAGCTCCCTGAAGGATTTCTGGTAGCTTAAAAGCAATTCATCCGAGCGGGCATAGCTATCAAGTATATCAAGATGCTTTGATTGGTCGAGCAGGTTCTGATTGTCGTGCTGACCATGGATATTGACGAGCAGGTCGCCTATTTCATGGAGTGCCGAAATTGTAACCGGTCGTGAGTTAATTCTGGCGGTGCTTCTGCCGTCAGAATTGATTTCCCTTGAAATAATCAGCTCGTTGTCGCAATCAAGTCCAAGCTCGCCCAGTTTGTCCGAAACTGCTTGCGGGCAGTCCGTGAAGACTGCACTGACATAAGCTTTGTCTGTTCCCTCTCTTATTATGTCCTTATAAATTCGTTGTCCGAGTATTGCATTGATTCCGCCGATAAGGATTGATTTTCCTGCTCCGGTTTCGCCGGTAAAGACGTTGAAATGCTCTCCGAAGCGAATCGTTGCGTTTTCAATCACAGCGAGGTTTTCAATATGAAGTTCATAGAGCACCGATTAATCGCCTCCGAAGAATTATTTCCTGATATTTAAAGCATGCCGTCGAGCTCGTCCATCAAGGCTTTGGCATCACTTTCTTCACGCATTAGAACGAATATGGTATCGTCCCCTGCCAGAGTGCCGACAACGCCGCTGTAAGCCGCCGCGTCAAGCTTCGAGCAGACAGCGTTTGCCATTCCTGCATAACATTTAATGACTACGATGTTTATTGCACGGTCTATCGAAATTACGGAATCGGCGTACAGAGATTTGAATGACAGTCTTGCACTCGTTTCCTGCGGTTTCGGCGGAACCGTATACTTGTAACTGCCGTTCGGACCCATAGTTTTCAGTAGTGCCAACTGTTTTATGTCTCTTGAAACAGTGGCTTGCGTTACGTTGAAGCCCCTCTCAAGAAGCAACGCCTGTAGTGTTTCCTGAGTGTCGACCTCATAGTTGGAAACTATATCGAGAATGGCTTTTTTTCGGTCATTTTTCATCTGTCGCAAGCCTCCTCGACTTCCTTTGCGTTGTTCATAAGCTTGGTTGAAACCGACTTAAAATAGTTGTCGCCGTGAATGTCGATTACCGAAAGGCTTAACGGAGACTTTTTAATATAGACACTGTCGTCGGATGCAATCGAAATTGCCTCTCCACCGTCTGCACGCATAGCTATAGAGCCGGAGGCTCTTGTTCTGACTTCGATAACTTTATTCGGGTCGAATATCATTGCCCTTGCGGAAAGCGAATGGGGGCAGATATGAGTAAATTCTATGCAATCCATGGAAGGTTCGATAAGCGGTCCTCCGGCGGAAAGAGCATATGCTGATGCACCTGTAGGCGTCGAGAATATAAGCCCATCGGCTCTTAAATGCGATACCGCAATGCCGTCGGCAAGAACCGTGAAATCGTTAAGGCTTTCCTTGAAGTCGTGAGTTATGACAACGTCATTCAGGACTGTTTCGGTACGGCTTTCGCCGTTACCGAATCTTACTGTCACGTCAAGCATCATTCTCTGCTCGGTTTTGTAATCTCCCGTGCAGAGATTTTTAAGGCAACCAAGCTCGCTTCTTTCGAGTGAAGCCATAAATCCGAGTCTTCCGCAGTTAATGCCGAGGAGCTTCTTTTTGTGTTCTGCTGCAAGAGAAGCAATCTTGAGAATTGTTCCGTCACCGCCGATTGTTATGACAATATCGCACCTTGAAACGGCATCGTTGATTGTAGGCTCTTCAATCGCCTTATTTCCGAAAACACGGTTTGTGTCGGGAGTCATCAGAACCGTAACTCCGAGAGACTTAAGAATTTCTATAACCTGTTCGGTGCATTCCTCTGAATGAAGCTTTTCAAGATTTGGATATATGAATACCGTCATGACCGTGACCGTCCTTTGATGAGATTTTATGCTTGTGAAAATGCGCTATTTACGATTTCATTGAAATCCGGTGCTATGTTGCTTTCGGAGTCTCTTGTGCAGTACGCAAGATACTCGATATTTCCGTCTCCGCCTTTTATCGGCGATGGAATTATGCCGATTACATTAAAACCGTTTGGGAGAAGATAATCGTAAATATCCTGTAAAACTCTGATGTGAGCAGATTTGCTTTTCACAATGCCACCTTTTCCGATTGCCTCTTTTCCTGCTTCGAACTGAGGCTTTATAAGGAATACGGCTCTGCCATCAGCTTTCAGTATTTTTACGGTGGCTGAGATGGCAAATTTAACAGATATAAACGATAGATCGGCAGTCACGAAATCTACTGTTTCGCCTGTTGTACTTATAGCAACGTCTTTGACATTAACGCCTTCGATGTTTACGACTCTGCTATCGTTCAGAAGCTTTTCGGCGAGCTGTCCGTGACCGACATCTATTGAGTATACTTTTTTTGCGCCGTTTTGTAGCATACAGTCGGTAAACCCGCCGGTAGATGCTCCCAAATCGGCACAAGTAAGTTCATTAAGCTCTATGTTAAAGGCACTTATAGCCGCTTCGAGCTTCAATCCACCACGACCGACATACTTAAGCTGAGCGCCTGTAAAATTGAAGACGTCGTTGTCTGAGACATCAAGAGCAGGCTTACAGTACACTTTTCCGTTCACGGTTACTTCACAATTTTTGATTGCTTCTTTAGCCCGCTCGCGGCTTGAGAAATAGCCGTTTGATGTGAGATAGTAATCAAGCCTTGGCATCGGCTTGCTCTTTCCTGACAGTGAGCTCTATCTGATGTTCGGAAAGCACGTAAAGCTCAATAGCTTCACACACCTTCATATGAGGCACAAAGCCGTTAATTGCGTGAGCATCAACATTCGGGCACACAGATTTTAGCTTCTGCCCTATTGAGCCCTCATATTCACATTCTTCGAAGATATAAGCTTTGTTATATCCGGATATAATGTTTTCGAGTTCACCATTTAGTGGGAACACCTTGACAAGCTTCATGAAATCGCAACCGAGCTTTTCAGCGGCTTTTTCCGCTTCTCCTGCTTCCCTGCCGTAAGAAATGATGAGAGTGTCGCTGTTTCTCTCGGTAACCGCATAATCGCTTTCACAGACAGTTTCCGAAGCTTCACCCGATTTCGGATATCTGACAACCGCGATGCCTGTGTCATCAAAAATCGCTTTTTCGAGGCAGGTTTCAAGCTCTTTATAGTTTGAGGGAGAGTAAATTGTGATATTCGGAATAGTAGTCAGGAACGGGATATCGAAGGTTCCCTGATGGGTTCTGCCGTCCGAGCCGACAATTCCCGCGTGGTCGATGCTGATTACCATATGAACATTGCCTATTGCGGCATCGTGAATAAGTTCGTCATAACTTCTCTGGAGGAATGATGAATAGACCGCAAATACAGGTATCATGCCCATTTCGGCAAGTCCTGCCGCAAAAGTCACGGCATGTCCTTCGGCAATTCCTACGTCAAAATATCTTTCGGGGTGTTTTTTCTTGAAGTATTGCAGACCAGTTCCGTATTTCATGGATGCGGTAATGGCACAGATTCTGTCATCTTTATCGGCGAGCCTTGTAAGAGCTTGTCCGAAAGCGTCTGTGAAATCAAATTTATGCTCCGGCAGAAGACCGGTCTTGACATCGAATCCTGCAACACCGTGATAGTTTCCGGGGTTTTTCTCTGCAGGCTTATAGCCTTTGCCCTTCTTTGTGTTTACCTGAATCAATACGGGTCCGCCGAGAGACTTTGCATATGAAAGCGCATCTTCGAGCTCACTAAGGTCGTGTCCGTCAACCGGTCCGACAAACTGGAAGCCGAGGTTCTCAAACATCGTACTGTGGAGCATCTTTTCCCTGACTACGTCCTTTGAGTCGCTGAGAAAATCAGAAACCGGCTTACCTACCAACGGCACTGCGGAGATAATTCCCCTTGTGGTGTTTTTGATTGTGCGATAGGATTTTTTGATTCGAAGCTTTGAGAGATATTCCGCCAAGCCGCCGATATTTTTGGAGATGGACATTTCGTTATAATTAAGGATAACTATTATATTTGCTCCGCTTCTTCCCGCATTGTTGAGACCTTCGTATGAAAGACCGCCGGTCATTGCACCATCGCCGATAACTGCGATAGCGTGATGATTGTCTCCCTTCAGCTTCATAGCTTCAGCAATTCCGAGAGCAGATGAGATGGAAGTTGAGCTGTGACCGCTTATGACCGGGTCATGAACAGATTCTTCGGGATTTGAAAAGCCGGAAAGCCCGCCTTTCTGACGAATCGTATTGAATTCGTCGAGTCGACCGGTAAGAAGCTTATGGGTATAGCACTGATGCCCGACATCGAAAACTATTTTGTCCTTCGGGGATTCAAAAACTTTATGTATCGCAACGGTGAGCTCGACAACTCCCAGATTTGACGACAAATGTCCGCCGTTTTCGGCAACGGTATTGATTATTTTATCGCGTATTTCTGCGCAAAGCTCCTGTTCTTCTTTCAAGCTGAGCTTTTTCAGATCCTCGGGTAGAGTAAGGCTCTCAAGCAGGTTGTTCTTCAAATCTATCTCTCTTTTCGTATGTTAATGTCTTCTGTCAAGCAGGTCATATGCAAGCTCGCATAACAGTTCCGAGCCGTCTATGTTCGAAATTGCGGCAACTGCCGTTTCCGTATAGCGTTTAGCCTCGTTGTATGCCGCATCTACACCCATAACAGTGGCGTAGGTGTCTTTGCTTCGCTTTTCATCGCTTCCGATTGGCTTTCCGAGCTCGTTTTCGCTTCCCGTAATATCCAGAATATCGTCAATTATCTGGAATGCAAGTCCGAAGTTCTCCGCATATTCAGCGGCTTTTTGTATGTCATTATCATCGGCACCGGCGAGTATTGCTCCGAATTGCGCAGATGCACTCAGGATACAACCGGTTTTGAGGGACGACATTCTTTTTAAGAATTCCAAATTGACTTGCTTCCCTTCGGAAATGAGGTCAAGCCTCTGCCCCATTATCATCCCTTGATTCCCTGCCGCTTTTGAAAGACAGTTCACGAGCCTGACTGCAGTTTCGGGTGATATGTCCCCACTCAGAGCTTTATCAGAGATAATCTCAAATGGCTGTATCGCAAGACCATCGCCGGCTAAAAGTGCTGTGTCTACACCGTATGCGCAGTGTACAGAGGGCTTGCCCCTTCGCATATCGTCATTGTCCATTTCCGGCATGTCATCGTGTATGAGAGAAAACGTGTGCATCAGTTCAAGGCATGATGCGATTTCCGTTACATCCCCTTTTCCGCCGAAAAGCTTGTAAAACTCGATACAAAGAACCGGTCTTATTCTTTTTCCGCCTGCCGTCAGGGCGTAAAATTCGGCGTCTGTTACTCTATTTTCATCATCATCGGACTTCGAAATATATCCGTTGCCCAAGAGATACGAGTCAACCGCTTCTACATCACGCTGAAATACAGCTTTAAGCTCAGGCTTCATTTTTGTCGCCTTCGCTTTCATTCAGCTCGCTTCTTATATCGTTTATACGCTTCAAGCACTCTTCGGAGAGAGCCATGCCCTCCTTATAAAGAGCAACGGTCTCCTCGAGGGATGTCTTATCATCGTTAAGCTTCGCGCATATTTCTTTCAGTCTTTTTATTGACTCGTCAAAGTTCATATCTGTTCCTCATTTTCTTGTAAAACTTCTGCCTCGGCTTGTCCGTCTTTCATAACAATTTGTATTCTGCCGCTTAATTCTGAACTTTCTGTTACAAGGTGTGAATCCTTGTAAATCAAAGCATAGCCTTTGCCAAGTATATTCATCGGGTCAGCGGCGGACAACGTGTTAATACAACCCGATATCTGTGCTTCGTACAGTCTAAGCCTGTGAGAAATTGAAGCCTTCATATACTCTCGCATTGTGCCAAGCTGATACTCTGTTCTCATAAGCTTATTCTCCGGCGATAACGCATCAATTATTGATTTGTAGCTTGAAACCGAATTTGAAAGAGCATAAAGCTTTCTGTCTGTCAATCTTGTAATCTCCTGCTTAAGTCTCGATATTTCCGAGGAAATAGCCGACATATCGGGAGTGCAAAGCTCTGCCGCGGCGGTAGGGGTTGCGGCTCTTACATCTGCCACGAGGTCCGATAAAGTCAGGTCAACCTCGTGCCCGATAGCGGAAACAACCGGAGTTATGCAAGTGTAAACCGCCATAACAACGGCTTTTGTATTGAAGCAGGATAAATCGTCATCCGAGCCACCACCTCTTGTGAGTATAATAACATCGGATTCACTTTTATCCGCAAGTGAAAGTGCATTTGAAATGCTCGCCGGAGCTTCAAGCCCCTGAACCGTTGCCGGAAAAAGCTTAACCTCTGCAAGAGGATATCTCCTTGAAACGGTGCTCATAACGTCGTGTATTGCCGCTCCCGACGGTGATGTGACAACCGCAATTCTTGAAGGATACTGCGGAAGTGACTTTTTGGGCTTTGAGAATATGCCATCTTTGGCGAGTTGTTCCTTTAGTTGTGCTAAAGCTATATATTCAGTGCCCTTTCCGTCAGGAACAAGCTGAGTGCAGTTGAGCTGATAAACCCCGTTTCGCTCGTATACGTCTATTCCACCGAAAGCTATGACAGCCTGTCCTGTTTCAGGATAAAAGCTGAGTCTCGAGGCGTTTTGCGAAAACATTACAGCTCTTATATTTGAGCTTCCGTCTGTCAGGGTAAAGAATATGTGCCCCGACGTGTAATTGATTGATATATCGGAAATCTCGCCCTTTACGGCAATACCCTTTAGCTTCGGGTCGTTTTTAAGCTTGAATGAAATATAAGTATTGAGTGCCGAAACCGAAAGTATTGAATTCAAAGTTTACACCCGTCCTTTAGTGCCGAGAATATTGCAACTCCGACGGCATTGTCTTGTGAGAAAGCCGGTTCCGCGAAATAAGAATCAAAATCTTTTTCAAGTCTTACACGTATCAGCTTGTCCGACATGACACCTCCGGCGTACACTATCGGAAGCGAACCGAATTTATTTATAGCGCATACGGTCATCTCATATACAGCCGCTTCGACAGATTTCAGTGCAAATAAGGCTATATCGCACTTTTCTGCGCCTTTGTCAAACATGTCTCTGCACTGATTTTCAATACCTGAAAGACAACAGCTTCCGTCTTTTATTGTTGCTCTTGGCTTGAATTCGGCAGTCGATTCGCTTGCGAGCTTTTCCAATTCTTTTCCGCAAGGAAATCCAAGCCCGAGCATTACACCGACTCTGTCTATGAGCTGTCCCGCTTTTAAATCAAGTGAAGATGATATCTCAGTTGCCGTTATTACTTCTTCTTTATCCGCTTTTACGAGCAGGCAATCAGTTGTACCTCCGCTGACGTGAAATGCAATAAACGGCTTATCGCTTTCTATCAGATCAAGCCTTTGACACGAATAAAGTGCCGCTAAGACGTGACCCACCTGATGAGAGGTTTCGTAAAGGGGGATATTCCCTATCGCAGAAATGCTTTTTGCAACCGTCTCCCCCACCATAAAGCACGGCATATACGAACCTTCTATATTTCTCGGACGCGAGGAAACGCCTATAGCCGTTATACTCTCGCCCTTTCCTGTAAGACCGTCTATAACATCGGGAAGCTGTTTTACATGCTGGAATACAGCTTCTGACTGTCTAAGCCCTACCTCACCGGATTTTACACTTAAGAGCTTCTTATTCTGACGTACCGAACGACTTTCGGAATCATATACTGCGGCGGAGGTTGTATAATTACTGGTATCAATACCCAAGTAGAGCTTGCTCATGAGAGACTTCTCGAGTATGCGCCAAGAACCCCGTTTACAAAAGTAACGTCAGATTCCTGAGCGTATTTGTTGACGAGATCGACGGCTTCGTTTATCGAAACCTTAACAGGTATCCTGTCCGAAAGGTATTTGATTTCGTATACTGCGAGTCTGAGTGCCGCAAGATTAATTTTTGGGATTCTGTCGATGCTTCTTTTTGTACTGAACTTGGATATTATCTCGTCTATTTCTTCAAGATGGTCATAAACACCTTCAACCGTAGAGATAACTTCTTCATTAACAGTGACCGCTTCGTTGTCTTTGGAGATTTCTATCAGCTCTGCCGGCGATTCGTCACGGAACGCTTTTTCGAAGATAAAGATAAACTCCGACTCTCTTATATCATGCCTTGTAATGCCCATTTAAACTTCCTGCCTATTTTAGAAATGATTTTAACGTACGGAAACCAAGCCGTTTTATCAGCTTGGTTATATCCGTTTTTATTTGTACTGACTCTCAGAAAAATCAACATCGACTACTGAGACATTTACCTTCGACACGGTCACGCCTGTCATCGACTGAACTGCGGCTTTGACCTTATCCTGAATCTGCGTGCATACGTTGGTTACATTATAGCCGCTGTATACGATTATCGAAATAGATATTTTTGCAACGCCGTCGAGCATGGTAACTCTTATTGCGGTGTTATCCATCTTGCTCGAAAACATCTTAAGTATATCAAACGGGCGAACCGAAATCTTTGAAACGCCGCTTACTTCCAAAGCCGCATTCTTGGCAATCTGGATGATGACATTCTCGGATACTCTGAGAGTTCCCTTTCTTTTCTTTTCTGTGACTTCCATTAATTTGTCCTCCTATATTCGTCCTGAGATACGGAAGCGTCTGCTTCGCATAAATATACAAATACAGTATAGCACAAATCGGTCGCCGAAACAACTACTTTACCTCAAAAATTCTGATATTTTCATTCTGAACATCCACTTCCGATAGCAAAATGTCTTTGATTTGTGCCGCTTGTGCACTTGTCAAGCCCTCAGACTTTACAACGATATTTGCGTTTTCTCCGTCAAGATAGCATACACAGTCTTCAAAGCCTGCGGCGATAACCAGATTTTCGATTATTGTTTCACTCTCAATAAGTGACGAAAGCGCCACCGCCTCTTCGGTATAGGTTGAAAGCTCTTCATCGGAAATGTCTCCGCCGTCGAGCATCATCTTAAGAGTTTCTACCGCCTCATCCCTTGATGTGAGCTTTTCGAGCCTTGCCTGTGCGAAGTAGTCTTCTGATGAATAGTCGACTATCTCAGTGCCGTTTACATAAGTTATTTCGCCGTAAACATCGCTCATATCAAGACTTGTAACGACATCGGTCGCTTTTAAGTCGGTGTTCGTGAGCTCGTAATTCGCATATACGGCTATTCCCAGAAGCAGGACAAGACATGTGATGATTATCTGTCTCTTGGAAACTCTTGAATTAAATCTGAATTTTCTGTTTTTCTTTGCCATTACAGTTGCCATTGAAATCTCTCCTTAGTTGCTTTTTGCTACATAAACCTTGTTTGACGGTATATCCAAAACGGTAGAAACCGCTTTTATGACCTGTTCCTGAATTACTGCCCTATCGCCTCCTGTACAGACTACAAGTACTCCGCTTACTTGCGGATTATCTATTCTTTCAATCAACGCCTCCTTATTCCCTATAATTACTGTTTCGGTTTTCGTTTCGAGCTCATCTTTCTCGATATCTGTTGTGTATACATAAGAAGCAGAGCTCTCTATCGTCAGCATGACCGTAACGTCACCTACGCCGTCAATCTTTGAAATAATCTCTTCGAGCTGAAGCTTGAGCTCTTCAGCATACTCTGAGCTCACGTCTGGGATAGTTTCCGAATCGGATGTATCTTCATCATCGCTTTCAAAGCTGTTCAGTGCCAGAATGAGAATAACAGACAACACAGCTACTGCTAGATATATGATTTGTTTGCCGGAAAGCCTGAACTTTTCTTTAAGTCTGTCAAGAATCATTTACGTCCTCCGAAAAGCTGATATCAAGGGTTACTTCCCCGATTTTGTCACCGGTTACCTTGCGGATTTTGCTTTCGTACGCTTCTCTGCTTCCCGGGATTGTCAGGCTTATTTTACTAATAGATATGCCGTTATCCTCGTCAATATTAGTTTCCACCGAGATTTTTTCTACCGGTATGCCGTTCTCCTCATATATCAGAAGAATGCTTTCAGCAAGACGTTCTTCAAGCTCGCTTATAACCAAGTCGTTATAGCTGTAATCTGATTCGTAAAGCAAATCTGCGTCTATAGCCTCATCGAAGGTGAAATCAAGGTTTAAAACCGCTCCGGCTATTGTGAGAGCTGTCAGAATTGAGATGACCGTTTTCATTTTCTGTTTGTAGCTATCCGGGGTAAGCATCATGACGAGCATATACGCAAGTGACAGTATACACACTGTCAAGGTGATATTCTTTACAGATGTCATACATATGCCTCACTGCCGATAAGCATTATCATTCCAGTTGAAATCAGAAACATCAGTGCGTATATTATGAGAAGTGTTACGCCGAGAGAATATACATCGCCTATTCCCCTCATAAGCGCGCTGAGTCTGTAGGAGCCGGTAATACTGCAGGTCCAGTCAAGGATTATAAACGTGATTCTGTAAACACACATAGTGATAATCGGAACTGCGAGAATCAGGACTATTATTACGATTCCGAGTGCACCGACTGCCGAGCGAAGGGTTCCAAGGCTTTGGCTTACAGCCTGATATGATTCGGATAATGACATGCCTACCAGAGGCACAAAGCTCGATACTAGGTATCTACCCGCTCGCAGGAGGATGCTGTTGCCTGCCCTTCCTACTGTAGTCTGAAGCCCGATAACTCCCACAAATACCGTCATGATAACTCCGACGATATAGGTCAAAGCTCTTTTGAGTGTGCCTGTGAGATTCGGTAAATCGGGATTTATCGCCTGAGTGCAGGACATCACGAGCATACATACCAGAATGGGCTTCAGAACCTGTCCGGTAATCAGGGATACAGCTTCGGAAGCATAGAGCACAAGAGCGTTATATGCGCCTGCTCCCGCTGTGTTCCCCGAAGCGGCGGTTATTGCGGCGAAAATAGGTATATATGACGCCATAAATGTCTCCTGTGACTTCATGACGCTTAACATATCGGAAAATGAAGAGATTATCATCGGAGTGATACACAAAAAACATATGAGAGTGAAGACTTCGCCATATATTCCCGAACGTTGAGAGATTGACATGACTACTTCGCTTACGAGCGATATAACCAGCACGCAGATGAAGACACTTGCCGGCTTTTTCAGCGCAGATTTGAACGTCGAAGCGAAATAGTTGAGGATTGAACCTGCCGAGATGTTTGAAATCGTTTCCGGGTTGGAGACGTCAACAGAGTTATCTTCCAGAAAATCACCGGCGCTATCTGTTTCTATCTCACTGAAATCTATCCCGAGCTCATTTTCATAATCGGTTGCGGTCACTTTGATTGTCAGCAATATTAACATCACTATAAACAGAATGATTTTTCTTTCCATACTTTATCCTAACTCCAGTATACTTTCAACAGCCTCTATGAAACTTTTTATCAGCGGCAAACAGATAACCGAAACAGCAACCCTGCCGGCGATGTCTATGACACTTGCGAGAGCGCTTTCTCCGCAATCACGGCAACAGGAGGACGATATTTCGCAGACATAGCATATCCCCAGTACCCGGAAGACTATTGAGATATACGAGCCACTGACTTCGGAAATGCCGGCTAAGTTCCGAACCTCGTAAAGCACGTCCGAGATTGTGCCGATAATCGAAAACGCCACCGCCGCAACTCCGGCAATCGTAATGACGAGCGCTATATCCTGATTTGTAGGCTGAATTGTCTTCGCAATTATGGCAGTAACTATACACAAAGCCGCTATAGCAAGAATGTCCACGTCCGTTGTCCGTTTCCAAGCTAAAATCCGAACGTGCTCTTGACCGTATCGAACAGCTCCGCAATTTCGCTTACGAGCATAAGCATTACAACGACCAATCCTGCGATTGTAATCATCAGAGCCTGCTCGTCGCGTTCTGAACGCTTCATAAGCTGACTGAGCACCGCTACGATTATTCCCACTCCCGCAATCTTGAATATCAAATCAACATCCATAAGCTACCCTCACATCAATACCAAACATATAACAATCCCTGAGAACGCTCCAAGGCAGAGATAAAGCTTTCTTTTGCCTGCAAGCTCATTTTCCATGGCGATTCTGTCGCTTTTTATCTCTCCAAGTATGCTCTCAAGTCCCGATATCTGCGTTTCCGATTCGTACATTCCGAGAAATTCGGAGATTTTCATAAATGCGGATTCTGTGCTTTCGCTCGCATCGTCAAGCGATTTCTCACATGCTTTCAGAAAGCTTTCCGAAAAGCTGTCCGTAATCATTGTGAAATCACTCGCATCAAATGCAGTGATATCCGAAAAGCATTTTTCGCAGAGCTGATAGACATCATAGGAACCGTATTTAAGAAGAGCTTCCATTTGATAAATTACGCCTTCAAGCTCTTTTGCAATCCGGATTTTACGCCTCTCGCGATTGAGCTGTTCGTTGGAAATCAGAAAGCATGAGATCACGACAGCTGAATATAACAGAAGCCTAATCAATCTTTATAATCTCGTATTCGTAATTTCTTCCGAGAACTGCTGCATACTGAAAAGCATTTTCCGAAATAAGAGCCTTGACTATCCGCTTCTTCTTTGCTTCTTCAAGGCTTTCCGAATGTACGGCGGTAATCAGAGTAACTCCTGAGTGTAAAGCGAATTCAATAGCCTGTAGCTCCTCTTCCGAGCCTATTTCATCTACGACTATCACATCAGGAGACATAACCCTCACCGCCGTCGAGATGCCGATATGCTTGGGATAACCAACAAATACATCAGTCAACTCCCCTATATCATTTTGGGCGGTGTCTCTGTGTGTGGCGGAGATTTCGTTTTGCTCGTCTATGAGCGAGATCTTGAACCTCGAGCTCATGAGCCTTGTTGTGTCTCTTAGAAGAGTTGTCTTACCGGATGCAGGCGCCCCTATAATCAGAACCCCTGACGGCTTCGGAATCATGCACATGTTTATAAGCTTCTCAGCAAAACCTCTTTTTTCTCTTGCTATTCTTATATTGATCGAAGAGACATATTTGATTGTTTCGACGCTTCGTAAGTCGCTTGCGTTTGTTACCGCGGTTCCGCAGATTCCTACCCTGTTTCCGCTTCCGACGGTTATGTAGCCCATACACAGCTCTTTTGAATAGCTATGCAAAGAATAAGAGAAAGCGTTTTTGAAGGTATATTCTATGTCCGACGGCTCTGTGACGATTGCGAAAGCGGAATTTTCCGTTAGCTCACCGGTTTCCGTTATATAGGAATTGCCTTTGACTGTAGATACGGAAACATGCCTTCCCAAGCGAAGCCTTATCTCGTTTATGCTATCAATTTTGATCGGAGGTAGTCGCTCGAAGGTTTGACGAAGCTTTGGTTGCAAAAGTTCTATGGCGCTTTTGAATCCGTTCATTTTCACATCTCCTTTTTCATTGCCTGTCCAATTCTATGAGAAAAATGCTCACGATATGCTATTACTTGCAATGCTTCGTGTTTATTCCCTTGATGCCGCCGATGACCGAGAATAGCGTACAGCAAATCATCTTTTCAAAGCATGCAATAGTAAGAGTTTTGTTTGCTAAGAGGCAAATTATGAGAAGTATTGCAGACACAATTCCCGCAATGATAACCCCCTGCATAAGCCCTTTGTTTCTTACAATCTGTGTTGAGACATAGCTTGCCAGAAGACAGCCGGTTGATAATATTAGAGTTCCCGCTATACCGACTATTTCATCTGGCACATCCATAAACGTCATAACCGTACCGAAAAGTACGGCAGTGGCTATTACAAACACCGCCAGAGACAGAAATCCCGCTACTATTCCCTTCTTGTAAAATTGCATAAAGAAAACCCTCCGAATACTGCATAGTAAACAGTATTCGAAGGGATAATCGTTTAGAAGTCGAATTTTACTTCTTTGTCTCCGACTCGGAAGCTGTGCTTTCAGACTTTGAATCTTCCTGCTTGTCGGATTTCTTGTCCTTCTTCTTGTCCTTTGCGGGAGAAGCTGACTTTGAATTCTTGGCAGCTGCCGCTTCCTTTTCAGCATCAAGATTCTGAGAGATAGCCCAGCGTCTGACTCTGAGTCTGCTTCTGTCTCCACCGGTTTCGATAACAACGGTTTCTTCCTCAATCTTGCAGATGATACCGACTATACCGCCTGCAGTGACAACCTCGTCACCGAGCTGAAGGTTCTTTCTCATCTCGGCATCCTGCTTGTCCTTTTTGCGCTGAGGTCTGATAAGGATGAAGTAGAACGCAACCAAGATTACGACCATCCAGATGATGGATGACCAACCCATCGTTGTAGTTGTTGTCGATGTATCGGACGTAAGAAGTGTTATTAGTGCTGTTGACATTGTATCCTCCTCCAAGGGTTAATTCGCGGTCTTTGAGTTAAAATCAAAGAGACTTGATGTATTCGTCCATTGCCTTAGCGGCAGTCTTACCTGCACCCATAGCGAGGATAACGGTAGCGGCACCTGTTACAGCATCGCCGCCGGCATAAACGCCTTCCTTAGTGGTGAGCATGTCCTCATTGACAACGAGGCAACCGTGCTTGTTGGCTTCAAGCCCTGCGGTGGTCGAACGAATAAGCGGGTTGGGAGAAGTACCGATTGCCATGACGCAGGCATCAATCGGGATGACATACTCAGAATCGGGAATAGCCTTTACAGAACGTCTTCCGCCTGCATCCGGCTCGCCGAGCTCCATCTTAACGCACTTGATGCCGTTTACAGCACCGTTCTCGTCGCCGAGGATTTCAGTAGGATTGTTGAGAAACAGGAACTCGATTCCTTCTTCCTTGGCATGATGAACCTCTTCTTTTCTTGCGGGCATTTCAGCTTCGGAACGACGATAGATAACGTAAACATGCTCAGCACCGAGACGCATAGCGCAACGGGCGGCATCCATTGCAACGTTACCACCGCCAACTACAGCAACAGAGTTGTACTTGCGGACAGGTGTATCGTATTCTTCGAGATAGCCCTTCATGAGGTTGATTCTTGTAAGGTATTCGTTAGCGGAAAATACACCAACAAGTGATTCGCCGGGGATGTTCATAAAGTTAGGAAGACCTGCACCGGTTCCAACGAATACAGCCTTGTAGCCCATTTCCATGATTTCGTCGATAGAGAGAATCTTACCGATAACCATGTCGGTCTTGATTTCAACACCGAGAGCCTTCAAGTTGTCAACTTCGTGCTGAACGGTAGCCTTGGGAAGTCTGAATTCGGGAATACCATACATCAGAACACCGCCGGCTGTGTGGAATGCTTCGAAAATGGTTACGCTGTAGCCGAGCTTAGCAAGGTCTGCGGCACAGGTAAGACCGGAAGGACCGGAACCGACAACCGCAACCTTGATGCCGTTGGGCTCAGCCTTTTCCTGCTCGAGCTTCTTGTCAGCCATATAGTCGGCGCAGAATCTCTCGAGCTTACCGATTGCAACGGGCTCGCCCTTGATTCCTCTTACGCACTTACCCTCGCACTGGCTTTCCTGCGGGCAAACACGACCGCTGACTGCGGGAAGACCGTTGGTGGAGGTGATAATCTTGTAAGCTTCTTCAAAATTGCCTTCCTTGACCTGAGCCAGGAAGTCAGGAATCTTTACGCTGACGGGGCATCCGCTTACGCAAGGTCTGTTCTTGCAGTTAAGGCATCTTGCCGCCTCGTTCATAGCTTCTTCGGCTGTATAGCCCAAGCATACTTCTTTAAAGTTTCTTGCCCTTACCTTGGGATCCTGCTCGGTAATGGGTGTTTTCTGAGCTTGCATATTAGGCATGTCTGACTCCTCCTGTTAATCTGCAAATGTGTTCTTTATCGTGAGCTTCCTGCTCTCTGTAAGCGGAGTTTCTTCTCATAAGCTCGTTGAAGTCAACCTCGAAACCGTCGAAGTCGGGACCGTCAACACAAGCATACTTGGTCTTGCCGCCAACAGTAACTCTGCATCCGCCGCACATTCCGGTGCCGTCAATCATGATAGGATTGAGGGAAACCATAGTCTTGATATTGTAAGGACGAGTAACGCCGCAAACGAACTTCATCATCGGAACGGGACCGATAGCGATAACGAGGTCATACTGTTCGCCGTTGTCGATAAGCTCCTGAAGCTGGTTGGTGACGAAGCCCTTCTTGCCGTAAGTACCGTCATCGGTTGTGATGTAATAATTGTCGCATACAGCTCTCATTTCATCCTCAAGGATAACGATATTCTTGCTTCTGAAACCGGCAATGATGTCGACCTTGACGCCCATGTTGTGAAGAGCCTTTGCTGAAGGATATGCAATAGCGCAACCAACGCCGCCGCCGATAACACAAGCATGCTTGACGTTCTCGCCAAACTCGGAAGCAACACCAAGCGGTCCTACTACGTCGAGGATGCTGTCGCCCTGCTCCATTGTGCCGAGCTGATAAGTGGATTTTCCGACCTTCTGGAAGATGATGGTGATTGTGCCCTTCTCACGGTCGTAGTCCGCAACGGTCAGCGGGATTCTTTCGCCCAACTCGTCGGTTCTGAAGATGATAAACTGTCCGGCTTTTACCTTCTTGGCAATAAGCGGAGCGTCAATCACCATTAGTGTAACTGAATCATTGAGCTCGCGTTTTTCTAAAATTTTATACACGGTTAGTCCTCCTTTGGAAACCTTATTACTTGCTATTATACAACATACATCGCATAATTTCAAGTATTTTTCACTGATTTGCGGCAAAGTATTCTTCGATAGCTTCGACAATGGCGTCAGCAAGCCCGCTTTGCACTGTAGAATCGTTAAGTGCCATAGCCTCGGTGTAGTCTGTGACGAAGCCGCACTCAACCAATATCGACGGAAATTCTTGTTCAAGAGTTACAGCAAAGTAGTTATATTTCGCTCCCCTGTTGCGGCTTTTGCCGTCTTTATAAACATAATCCTCGTAGTATTCCGCCATCTTCTCTGCTACAAGCGTGGCAATGGGTTCGGAGAATGGCGTGAAGTAGTAGGTTTCAACGCCCCGCACCCCTTCTCCGTTTGTCACACTGTTGCAGTGAACCGAAATATACAGGTCTGGGTCATATTGCCTTGCGTATTCCGATCGGTCATAGACGCTGATATAGGTTGTATCGCTTGGAATCATGTATACAGTAGCGCCTTTGGCTTCAAGCTTTGAAACGAGAAGCTTCGCGATTGCAAGGTTTATTACTCGTTCTACAACGTGACCGACGGCTCCGGGGTCCAAAGTGGTTGAACTGGTGTTATATCCGTGTCCAGGGTCTACCACTATAACCGCTCCTGCAAGGCTTGAATTGTAGCCGTTGAACGTGAACGTCAGATTTCCGGCATCGTCGTAATCCGCAGAGTATCCTGCGAATACGCCGCTCTTTCTGAGTTTGAGCTTAAGCTGAATCTTTGTCTCTCCGTCAACCGTCACGGTCTGCCACTCCGCACTGCTGAACAGAGAATCGGAGCTGAACGACGGGAGTCCCGAGTAGCTCGTGACGTAGTCGAACGTTATTATGACATAGTCAGGGTCAAAGCTGCTGACGGAATATGTTCCGCTTACTCCCGTTCCGAATGTCAGCGGCGAATAGGAAATCGTAAACGGTGTCTGATAGTCGAGGTTAAATGTAAGAACCGTGTCGCCGTCGCTGTTGGTATACGAATTCGTCGTCTCTATGGAATTGTTCACTATCGTATAACCGTCAACAAGAGTGCAGTCGGACGCCTTGAGTCTTAAGCCTGATGCAGTAAGGTAGTACTTGACGGTCTGACTTACGCCTTCGGATGTGACGCTGTAGGTCACTTCGTTTACGAGTACGTCGATTGTTCCGGCAGGAAGTCTCGGCGAGGTCGGTATTGCAATAGCATCGGTCGAGTAGTAGTCATAAGCTAAGGTATTATCATTCTTTACAACGACAAGCTGGGTCGCTTCCGCTGTCGGTGAAATCGCGTTGACGATTACTCTCGCGGCAGTTACATCTTCATAGCTGAGATCCTTGTAGTTGCCGCTGATGTAGATGTATCCCAAATCCTGCTCTTCGCCGACGATGCCCTCGGGAGCCGTGATTGTACCGGTGAATATCGCATAGCTCGAGTTCTCGTCAAGGTCATCGGAGCCGGATGTCTGTTCAACGAGTTTAATTGTTTCGCCATCCAGAGTTGCCGTGACGGTGGAGCCCGAGTATGCAACGGCACTGATTGAAATCTTTGTTGAGCCCTCGACGTTCATTGTGGTTCCCTCTTCGGGCTCAACCGATTGGATAACATCAACCTTCCTCGTAATCTTATAGGTTACGACGTTGGCTTTATTCTGGAATGTGAAGGTGTTCACACCGACCTCAAGCTCTTCCTCGAAGTAGAAGTTGCCGGCTTCGTTAAGGGTAATGATATCGCCGTTGAAGTAAACGTCGAAGTTGGAGTCGTAAGTGCCCTGGAACTTGACGGTTGTCTCGTAGGTTGTGTAATTCGTCTTGGTGGGAAGAACCATCTCAAGCTGAGTGTAGAGAGAATCTGTGTCAATAAGACCGTCATAGTATTTTACAAGGGCATCGGTACTGCTTCCGACGTTTTTAACGAGAGATTCATATGAGCGGAAGACACTGCCCTGATATGCCGGATAGTCTGCACACTCTTCGAGCTGTTTAAGAATCTGGTCAGACGCCCAAGAGGTATCAGATGTGCTTATTCTGTCGTTGGCATGGCTTATGAACATCGGAATGCCGCTTGCTTCGGCAAGCTCGTTCCACCATGAAACAATATTTGTAAAGTTGAGCTCGGTTGATTCCAAGCCGCCGTAGCAGGTGACTATCACGAAATCGGCATAGCCGTTTTCGATATAAGCCTTGGTGTCTGAGTATCCGTCTGCAAGCGCTTCGAAATCATCCTTGGTGTCGGAGCCGTCGGGGTCGTTCCCGTCGTTCATCCATGCGTTTGTGGCGGCAAGACCCACGGCGACGGTATTGCTTGTCGAGTGAATTGCGTTGCTGACCAGGCTGAATATGTATTCGCTGTTGTCAAGAAGCCAATTCTCATATCCGATTCCAGAACCGTATTTAAGATAGTTTTCATAGCTGTTTTCATCGACATCGGCATAATAGCCGTCGATTATGATTCCGTCTATCAGGTACTTATTTGTGAGCTTATGAGCACACTGTGAGAGATAGTCAATTCTGTCGCTTACGGTTTCAAGCTCGTTAGCTTCTATAGCGTCTTCCAAGTCAAATGTAATGTAGACATAGTAGTTGTGGTCTCTTGCGGCTTCGATAAGCATGTCGAGAGGCGAACCGTTAAGATATATCTTTGCATCAATTTCGTAATAAATAACACCGTCGTAACTGGTATTAATGATAATCGTGTTGAAGCCATAGCTCTCAAGATTCGAGAATATTTCGCTTATTTCCTCGGAGGTGATATCCGCCGATTGGTCGATATCGGTAAAGAAGTCATATCCGATTGTTATGTATGTGGCACGCATATCGTCGGGAAACGAAAATACATCCTCGGCGGTTGCGGCAGTGATTATTTCGGTGGTTTCTTCGCTTTCAATGGTTTCTTCTTCGGAAACCTCGTCGTCGGCAAACACAATCAAAGCCGTTCCGCTGTACGGAAAGACTGTTGTAAAAAGAAGCACCAGAGATAATAGAACGGAAAGAGTTTTTTTCATGTGTTCACCTTTGAGGGTTGAGCCAAGTTAATAGTTGGCGAGGGATTTTATGAGGCTTGCAATTTCTCCTGAGAGAAGTGTGTCGGATGAACCGGAGACCAATGAGCTGTAGCGGTAATATGCACATCCCGAATAGCCGGAAAGAGACGATATGTGATCGGTTTGCTTTGAAAGCATGCTTCCCGAGCTCCACTCGGTGGTCGTTCCGACCTTGTATGCGGCGATTCCGCAGATGAGTTTTACCGATGAGCTTGTTACGATATCCTCCCACTGAACAGCGGTTGTGTCAAACGGAAGGCTTCCCGAATAGCCGTAATAAATCTGCGGGACGATGTAGTCAAGATATCCGGTTGTTGAGCACCAGAGCTCAACGTCGGCATAGAGCTTGTTTAGGTTGTTATCAAGGTTTCCCTGTGGAGAAACTCCGAACAGAACGCTTGAATTGCAGGATTTGACGGTTGAATAGATTTCCTTGACAAGCTGGCTGACCGTATCCCTGCGCCATTGAGCGAGATTACTGCTTCCCGAAGCTGAAGACGCAAGCTTGTCAAACGATTCGTCGGTTGTGGGATAGAAATAATCGTCGATATGTATGCCGTCGACATCATAATTCGAGACGATTTCCGCAATGCCGGCACATATAAGCTCTCTCACTGCCGAATAAGCCGGACTCAGCCAATAGTAGCCGGTGTCGCTGTCATAGACAAGATAGGTTCCGTTTGTGGAGCTTGAAGAGTACCATTGTTTCAGGGTATATGATGAACTCATAGCCTCAAGATTTTTCTTGGTTGTTGTTCTCATGGGATTCACCCAAGCGTGGAATGAGAGCCCAAGCTTATGAGCCTCGGTAATCATTATTTCGAGCGGGTCATATGAAGGCTTGTCCCCTATCGTTCCCGAATACGCGGATGTAAACGGATAATAGCTTGAATAGTAATATGCATCACCGAAGGCTCTGACATGTACATAGACGGTATTACAGCCTAATGACGCAACATAGGCGAATGCTTCCGAAATGGATTCGGTAAATTCCGACTCGGTTGCTCCCGCAAGCATAGTGTCTATATCGAGGTACGCAAACCAGACGGCTTTTACGGTGGAATAATTGAGTGCGGTGTAACTGCTTGTCCCGAGCTGTGAGACAATTTCATCTACGTCAACTTCGTCGTCAATGTCAACGTCTTCATCGCTTGCGGTTGTAGTGGTAGCAGACGTGACAGCTGAAGCAGTCGTTGTTATGGTAGTGGCGGCTGTAGTTACTGTGGTTGTCGCAACCGTTGTGGTTTCTTCGTCTTCTTCATACACGTCAGAAAGATATCTTCCGTTTACGAAATACTCGCTGTTCTTAAATTCGATTCGGTACCAACCGTTGGAGACAATCCCTGTAACGTTGACGCTTTCGCCTTTGTCAAGATGACCGATTCTGTCGCTGTCCGCATCGGGAAATTGTCTTACGTTTACCGATGCTACGGCATACATTACAGCCTCGTAATCGGTTATTGTATAATCTGCGGATATTTCCGTCTCGACAACCGCTGTCGTTTCGGAATCACTTTCCGGCGTGGTGGTGACAGAAGAATCGGAGGTTTCTATCGTTGAGTAGACCGGAGCTGTCTCTGCTTCGGTAGAAGTTGCCTGAGTGGTAATCGAGGCATAGGTTTCAATCGTTATCGATCCGGTCGTATCGCTTGATGAAGCTCTTTGCGTGCATGACGTGAGAGTCAGGATAGTGAAAATAAGAGTAAAAAGCAATACTGATTTTTTCATCATGACCTCCGAAAAAACATGTACACACCGACGAACCTACACTGACAGCTATGATTATACCATTTTCCGAGCAATATTACAAGAGCTTTATGTCGACAATATCTGCTAATCTCAGAGAATATTTTCTGAAAAATATTCTGAAAAGCTCTTGACAAGATTGCTGTCATATGTTATCATAAATCAAGAATCATTCTTAATTTTGGTGATGAGCATGACAAAACAGCGACAACTGATAAAGGAGATTATATACAGCTCCGACCGCCACCTCACCGCCGAGGAAATTTTCACCGAGGCGAGAAAGAGTATGCCGAGCATTGCCCTCGGAACTGTTTATCGCAACCTTGGAAAGCTTTGTGAGGACAAGGAAATAAGGCTCATAAGTCTTCGAGGCTTTTCTGACTGTTATGATAAGTCTTTCCTGCCGCATGGGCACCTCATCTGTAATTCCTGCGGAAGGGTTGACGACTTCCCTATTGACGATATAGGAGAAGAGCTTTCCGACAGGCTTGGAGTAAATCTCATCTATTACGATGTCAACGCTCACTACATCTGTGAAGATTGCAAACAAAAAAATATGGTTACTGACGACAGTTTATAAAACCGTCGTGTAATATAAAAAATAAACACAAAGGAGAACTCGAAATGGAACTTAAAGGAACAAAAACCGAACAGAATCTTATGACTGCATTTGCCGGTGAATCTCAGGCAAGAAATAAGTATACATACTTTGCTTCTGTTGCAAAGAAGGAAGGCTATGAGCAGATAGCTGAGATTTTCCTCAAGACCGCTGAGAACGAGAAGGAGCACGCAAAGCTCTGGTTCAAGGCTCTTGACGGAATCGGCTCTACTCCCGAGAACCTCAAGGCTGCCGCCGAGGGCGAAAACTATGAGTGGACGGATATGTACGCTACCTTCGCCAAGGAAGCTGAGGAAGAGGGCTTCAAGGTTCTTGCCGCTCAGTTCAGAATGGTCGGTGAGATTGAAAAGGCTCACGAAGAGAGATATCTTAAGCTTCTTGACAACGTTGAGATGCAGAAGGTATTTGAGAAGAGCGAAGAGACCATGTGGGAGTGCCGCAACTGCGGACATCTCGTCATCGGCAAGAAGGCTCCGGCTGTCTGCCCTGTATGCGCTCACCCCGGAAGCTTCTTCGAAGTAAGAAAAGAAAATTACTAATTCTACTTCCTCGGAGCCCTGAGATTTATTCTCGGGGCTCTTATTCCATTAGAATCTTTTTCTGACAAGTTCTGACAAGGAGATAAATATGCGGCTTTTGATTGTAAGACATGCGGACCCCGACTATTCCATTGATTCACTCACCGAAAAAGGCTGGCGTGAGGCAGAGCTCTTGAGTGACAGGCTATCGAAGCTTGATGTAAAGGCTTTTTACTGTTCACCTCTCGGACGTGCTAAGGACACCGCTTCCCTGACACTTAAGAAGATGGGGAGAGAGGCTGAGACCCTCGAATGGCTCAAAGAATTTTACTATTGTCAGGTAACACCGCCGTATCTCGAAGAAGGCGAAACGGTTATAACATGGGACTTCATGCCTTCTTTCTTCACTAAGTGCGATGACCTCTATGATAAAGACAAGTTTATGCACGTTGATTTTATGGAGAAGGGCGACTACCCTGCTCTTTACAAAGCAGTTACGGATGGGCTTGATGAACTTTTAGAAAAACATGGCTATCGTCGAAATGGCAGATATTATGATGCTGTAAATCCAAACAGAGATACCATCGTTCTTTTCTGTCACTTCGGAATCGAGTGCCAACTTCTCGGGCATCTTCTGAGCATATCCCCTGTTGTTCTCGGACAGAATTTCTGTGCGGCGCCGTCTTCTGTTACAACACTTTACACCGAAGAGCGCGAGCAAGGCATAGCTTCATTCAGAATGGCGGCATTCGGCGATACTTCACATTTGTATGCCGCGGGAGAGGAGCCTGCATTTTCCGCAAGATTCTGTGAGACGTTCGATTCTGACGAACGGCACTGATAATTGATAATACAATAATCCGTCGGCGGAAAACCGACGGATTATTTTTATCTCCATTCGAGAGCTTTTTTGAGGTATTGCCCGGTGTAGGAATTCGGATTCTCAGCGACTTCCTCGGGAGTGCCGGTTGCAATTACCGTACCTCCGCCGGAACCTCCTTCGGGACCAAAGTCGATGATATAGTCGGCGCACTTTATGACATCTAAGTTATGCTCGATGACTACCACCGTGTTGCCGTTGTCGCAGAGCTGTTCGAGCATGTCAATGAGTCTTGCAACGTCGTCGGTGTGAAGTCCGGTCGTGGGCTCGTCGAGGATGTATATCGTTCTGCCGGTAGCCTTTCTCGAAAGCTCGGTTGCAAGCTTGACACGCTGGGCTTCACCGCCGGAAAGAGTGGTCGAGGGCTGTCCTAACTTCAGATATCCCAAGCCAACATCCTTGAGAGTTTTGATTTTCCGATAAATCTTCGGCATATTCTCAAAGAACGAGCAGGCTTCCTCGATGGTCATGTCGAGTACGTCCGCAATACTCTTGCCCTTATACTTGACCTCGAGCGTTTCCCTGTTGTAGCGTGAGCCGTGGCAAACCTCGCAAGGAACGTAGACATCCGGCAGGAAGTGCATTTCTATCTTGATGATGCCGTCACCCTCGCAGGCTTCGCATCTGCCGCCCCTTACGTTGAAGGAGAAGCGCCCTTGGGTGTAGCCACGCATCTTGGCGTCGTTTGTCATCGCGAAAAGCTCTCTTATGTCATTGAAGACACCAGTGTAGGTTGCAGGGTTGGAGCGAGGAGTTCTTCCTATCGGAGACTGGTCAATATTGATGACTTTATCGAGGTTTTCGAGACCTTCAATTCTCTTGAATGCTCCGGGAACAATCTTGGCACGGTTAAGCTTGACAGCAAGCTCCTTATAGAGAATTTCGTTGACAAGCGAGCTCTTGCCGCTACCCGATACACCGGTTACACAGGTGAACGTCCCAAGAGGAAAATCGACATTTATCTTCTGCAGATTGTTTTCTGCGGCGCCTATTACCCTGAGCTTGGCACCGCTTCCCTTTCTTCTTTCACTTGGAATCGGAATTTTTCTCCTGCCGCTCAGATATGCGCCGGTTATCGAACGTTCGCAGTTCATGATGTCCTGCGGTGTTCCCGTACAGACAATTTCACCGCCGTGAACTCCGGCACCCGGTCCTACATCGACGATATAGTCAGCCGCAAGCATTGTCTCTTCATCATGTTCAACAACTATGAGTGTGTTGCCTAAGTCTCTGAGCCTCTTTAGTGAAGCTATCAGCTTAGCGTTGTCCCTCTGATGAAGACCGATGCTCGGCTCATCCAAAATATAGAGAACTCCGACGAGTGACGAACCAATCTGTGTTGCAAGCCTTATGCGCTGGCTTTCGCCGCCGGAAAGTGTTGAGCTTGAACGGGACAGCGATAAGTAATCAAGACCGACGTTCTTAAGAAATCCTAATCTTGATTTAATCTCTTTCAGAATCTGTGAAGCGATAAGAAGTTCACGCTCAGTGAGCTGAAGGTTATCGAAGAAGTCAATAGTGTCGCTTATTGAGAGCTTGCAGAGCTCGGCAATGTTCAATCCGCCCACGGTTACACCCAAAACCTCTTTCTTGAGTCTGTCGCCGTGGCAGGTTTTGCACTTAACTTCACTCATGTATTCTTCAATTTTGGCTTTAGTCGCATCGCTTTCCGATGAGCGATAACGCCTGTCAAGATTGTTTATAACGCCTTCAAACGGCTGAATCCAGTATCCACCGCCCCATTCTTCGGGACGCTTGAACGAAAGCTTTTGTCCTTGGGTTCCATACAGGAATATATCTATCGCATCCTTCGGCAAATCCTTGATTGGTGTGTCAAGAGAGATTCCGTACTTCTCACTGATGGCGTTGTAGTAAATCATCGTAAATGAATCGTCGTTCAAAGTATTCCAACCGTCGGCTCTGATTCCGCCCTGTCTGATTGTCAGCTCGTCGTTCGGGATAACCTTCTTGGGGTCAACTTGCAAAAACATTCCGAGACCCGTGCAGTCTGGGCAAGCTCCGTATGGGTTATTAAACGAAAACATTCTTGGCGACAGCTCTTCCATTGATATGCCATGTTCAGGACAAGCGTAATTCTGGGAAAACATCATTTCTTCGCCGTCGATTACGTCGACAACTGCGAGTCCACCGGAAAGAGAAGTTACAATTTCAATGCTTCCGGAAAGCCTTGAGCGGATTTCCGGTTTGATGACAAGGCGGTCGACAACCACTTCGATTGTGTGCTTTTTGTTCTTTTCAAGCTTGATTTTTTCTGCAAGGTCGTAGATTATGCCGTCGATTCTTACTCTCACATATCCGGATTTCTTGAGCTGTTCGAGCTCTTTGACATATTCGCCCTTTCTGCCTCTGACTATTGGAGCAAGAAGCTGAATCTTGGTGCCCTCCGGGAGCTCCATTATCCTGTCGACAATCTGGTCGACGGACTGCCTTTTGATTTCTCTTCCGCAAACAGGACAGTGAGGAACACCGATTCTGGCGTAGAGGAGTCTTAAGTAGTCGTAAATTTCGGTTACGGTTCCGACGGTCGAACGGGGATTGTTTGAAGTGGTTTTCTGGTCAATGGAAATTGCGGGAGAAAGCCCGTCGATGCTGTCGACATCCGGCTTGTCCATCTGCCCCAGGAACATTCTTGCATAGGAAGAAAGGCTTTCGATATACCTTCTCTGTCCATCGGCAAATATTGTATCAAAAGCCAAAGAAGATTTTCCTGAGCCCGAAAGACCGGTAAACACCACAAATTTGTCCCTCGGAATGGTTACATCTATACTTTTGAGATTATGTTCTCTTGCGCCCTTTATTACTATCTGATTGTTTCCGACAGTTTCGTTTTCCATATAATCATCCTTCCTTCCTCAGTTCCGCTATCTTATCTCTTAAGTAAGCCGCCTGCTCGAAGTTAAGCTGTCTTGCGGCTTCCCTCATCTGCTTTGAAAGCTTGTCTATGAGTTCCATACGTTCCTTCTTGGTGTAGTGAACGGCTTTCTTGTTGACGTCTTTCTTCGAGGATATTTCGATAACATCGTGGACGTCTTTTACTATGGTTTTTGGAGTTATACCATGCTGAATGTTATATTCTTCCTGAATAGCTCGGCGTCTTTCGGTCTCGGTGATAGCTTTTTCCATAGAATCCGTAACGCTGTCGGCGTACATGATGACTTTGCCGCCTGAATTTCTTGCGGCTCTTCCTATGGTCTGGATAAGAGAGCGTTCGCTTCTTAAGAACCCTTCTTTATCTGCATCCAGGATTGCAACAAGAGAAACCTCCGGAAGGTCCAAGCCTTCTCTGAGAAGATTAATTCCTACCAGAACGTCAAATTCGCCGAGTCTTAAGTCTCTTATAATTTCCATTCTCTCGATAGTGTCGATTGAGTGGTGCATATATCTTACTCTGATGCCGAGCTTCTGAAGATATCCTGTCAGGTCTTCAGCCATTTTTACGGTAAGAGTGGTGACCAGAACGCGCTCATTCTTCTCGGCACGTTCGTTGATTTCGAGAACCAGATCGTCAATCTGTCCTGCAGTCGGCTTGACTTCAATAAGTGGGTCAAGAAGCCCCGTCGGGCGGATAATCTGCTCGACAACCTGCTCCGATTCTGAAAGTTCAAAGTCTCCGGGAGTCGCAGACACAAAGACTGCCTGGTCGCATCTTGAATAAAACTCGTCAAACGTAAGCGGACGGTTGTCAAGTGCTGATGGAAGACGGAAGCCGTAATCCACAAGAGTCTGCTTTCTTGCTCTGTCCCCTGCGAACATTCCCCTTACCTGCGGTAGCGCAACATGTGATTCATCCACTATAAGAAGAAAATCATCCGGGAAGAAGTCGAGAAGTGTGAACGGAACCGCACCCGGTTCGCGTCTTGCAAGGACTCTTGAATAGTTTTCGATTCCGCTGCAAAAACCGACCTCCTGGAGCATTTCCATATCGTAATTGACACGCTGTTCGATTCTCTGAGCCTCGATGAGCTTGTCCTGAGACTTGAAGAACTCGACTCTTTCGTGCATCTCATCTTCGATATCGTGAATTGCGGCGTTGAGTCTTTCTTTGCCGGTTATATAGTGAGATGCAGGAAAAATTGCAACGTGAAGAAGAGTTCTGACAGCTTCGCCGGTGACGACATTGACTTCAGTAATTCTGTCGACCTCGTCGCCGAAGAATTCGATTCTTATTGCTGTTTCGTTATAGCTTGTCGGAAAAACGTCGACGGTGTCCCCTCTTACTCTGAAACGGTTTCTTTGGAAATCTATATCGTTTCTTTCGTATTGGATTGAGACAAGCTCGTGGATAAGGTCATCGCGTGATTTGGTCATGCCTTTACGGACAGAGACAATCATACTCTTGTATTCCTCCGGGTCGCCGAGAGAGTAGATGCAGGAAACACTTGCGACTATTACAACGTCACGTCTTTCAGTCAGTGCGGCTGTTGCGGAATGCCTTAAACGGTCGATTTCGTCATTGACGTCTGAGTCTTTTTCGATATAGACATCAGTTGCCGGGATATAAGCCTCAGGCTGATAGTAATCGTAGTACGAAACAAAGAACTCTACCGCACTATCGGGGAAAAATTCCCGAAGCTCCGAGCAAATCTGTGCCGCAAGGGTTTTATTGGGCTCCAACACAAGAGTCGGACGGTTGACGTTGGCAATAACGTTAGCCATCGTGAAGGTTTTTCCAGAGCCGGTAACGCCGAGAAGCGTCTGCTTCTTCATTCCGCTGTTTATACCATCCGAAAGCTTTTCAATCGCCTGAGGCTGGTCGCCGGTGGGCTTGTATTTACTTTTAAGCACGAATTTGTCCATAACAGCCTCCGAATATTGAAACGTTTGTTATTATAGTATCACGTTGCTGCTTAAATGTCAATGGTGAAATTAAAGCACATGGAAAAATCAGGAGCCGCAATAAGCATTTCCTGATTTTTTCTTGAGTGAAGTTCCGAGTCTGAAAATCAGAGCGCGGATTTAAGAGCCTGGGCGAATTGGTCAGGGCAGGATGTGTTCTTTGCACCGCATTTGATTCCTTCGAGCTTGGCAATCGCATCCTCGACCTTCATGCCCTTTACAAGGCTTGAAATGCCCTTAAGGTTGCCGTTGCAACCGCCGACGAAGGAAACGTCGCCGATAACGCCGTTTTCAACCTCGAAATTAATCTGCCTTGAGCAGGTTCCTTTTGTCTGATAGGTATAAGTCATTTTTGTTACTCCTTACTTTTATACAAATTATAATTTTTACTTGTAGTAGGGGAAGAATTTCTCCTGAAACCAAGCGGGTTTTGCGGTGAATTCCCTGCCTTCGAGATATGCAAGGCTTCCGCCTATGTCACCAAGCTCGAATTTCAGGCTGTGTGCCTGAAGTGCCTGAGTTTTTACTGAGTATTTTCTGTTAATTTCGCCCAAGCCATACTTTCCGTCACCCAAGACGGGATGTCCGATATGAGCCATATGCGCTCTTATCTGATGAGTCCTGCCGGTGATGAGGTCAATCTCACACAGTGACAAATCGCCGTTTGTTGAGAGAACTCTGTAGCCGGTGATAATTTCTTTTGAGTGATATACGGACTTATCGTAAACACTGACGGTATTCTCGGCTTCGTTCTTGATAAGATACGCTTTTATCACAGCTTCTTTCGACTTTGGTTCGCCAATTACAGCGCAGAGATACTTTTTCTTGATTCGCCTTTCTTTGACGGCTTGATTCAGGATTCTAAGGCTTTCAGCATTCTTGGCACATATGACGAGTCCCTCGGTGTTTCTGTCGAGGCGGTTGCAGAGCGACGGAGCGAAGCTCGCTTCCTCTTCGGGGTTATACTCCCCTTTTTCGTAGAGATATTTCTTGATGCGATTTATGAGCGTGTCGATTGTGTTCTCATCATCTTCATGAACGACAAGCCCACATGGCTTATCAACTATCAGTATATTTTCGTCTTCATAGACGGGTTCTATTTTACTGCTGACGAGGAGAAAATCGTTTTCGGAAGGTGCCTCGAAGAACTCATCGTTGATGTAAAGCTCTAAGATGTCGCCTTCATTCAGTCTTGTGGATATCTCACACCTTGAGTGATTCAGTTTTATCCTCTTGATGCGGATATATTTGTACATAAGCGATTGCGGGAGCTTAGGGACGGCTTTTGTGATAAACTTATCCACCCGCTGACCGGCATCGTTGCGGTTAATTTTGTAGCTCTTCATATCATACCTCGAAATCTTCTCTACAAGAATATTTTACTCGATTCGACGGCTCTTGTCAACCGTTTTGTCAGAGTAATGATGCCCGACAAATCTTAATCTTTTTGTAACCGTTTTGTATCTTGAAAAGTACCATGCCGTATGGTAAAATGTAGACTGATATCGAAAAGAAAGATAACCGGCTTGTCCGATTTATATTAAGGAAGTATTGAAAATGAATGACAAAAGAAGGATTATAGCGGTAGTGTGTGCCGTGGTAGTTCTCACGAGCAGTATGACTGCTTGCACTCGAACCGAAATATCTGATATAAGTGAAAGTACGACCACAACAGCCTCATCATCTGAAGAAGTTACAACCGTATCCGAAAACGTACCGTCCTATGTAGTCACACAATCCGATTCTACAACGGTGACCGAGGCTGTTACTGAAGCAGCATCAGCTGTTACCGATGATTCCAGTCTGATTGTGGATGACTACACCGAAGATTTCACATATGACAGCCTGACTCCCGACGATTTATATGAGATGTATGGACTCTCAAGGAGTGAACGGAGCAGCTTCTACTCACAGATTTGCGAAGAATGTGAGCTTCCGATTATTTCCGTTTCAACAGAAGACGAACAGGAGGTTCTCTCACTCGACGAGTATGTGAATTGTATCGTTGAGATTATGAACTGCGATTCCGAGTATGTTATGGATGCTACCGAGGCTCAGATAAGAGTCAGAGGCAATGCCAGCGCATATTATGGTGACGTAGACCAGATAAGAGCCAACGGTGCACCCTACCGAATCAAGTTTACGAAGAAGCAGTCTGTTCTTGGGCTGAATGACGGGGCAAAATGCAAATCGTGGGTGCTTCTGAAGACCTACAACTACGGCGTAAGAGACCATCTTGCGTTTACTCTTGCGGCGGCAATTAACGCAGGGATGTATTACGTCTCCGATTCCACATTCGTTCAGGTTTATATCAACGAGGAATATATGGGGATATATCTCCTCTGTGAACAGACTCAGGAGAACGAGAACAGAGTTGCAATCACCGAAGCCGAGGAAGGCTATACCGGAACAGATATAGGCTATCTCGTAGAGCTCGACAATTATTCAAGCGGTGAGACATGGAGATTTCTTCTGAATTACAATAACGAGTCGATAACCGACGTATACGGAACTTCAAGGGTTCCTGTCAAGTACTACTATACTGTAAGAAACGATCTGTATTCTGAGGAACAGCTCGACTTTATCGAAAGATATTTTGAGGTCTGCTACGAGGTTGCAATGCGTGCAATAAAATATGGCGAATACTACCGTGTTGACAGAGTCGACGATGATTTTACTCTGACTCTGGCACAGGACGAGTTCGAGTCGGCGTATGATTGCATATCTCAGGTTATGGATATCGAGTCGTTTGTGGATATGTACATCACCTACGAGATTGTGAACGACCAGGATGTCGGCGGAGGAAGCTTCTTCTTTGCTGTTGATTTCAGCGAGAATTCGATTTATCCTGTGCTCACCTGTGTGGCACCTTGGGATTTCAGTTGGGCATACGGAGACTACAGCTCGGATGCAGACGGCGGACTTTATGCGGCAAAATTCAAGGATGACTATTTCGTCGACAACTGGGGCGACCGTTCGAATCCGTGGCTTATACTCCTCTACTCTGCCGACTGGTTCCAGGAGCTTGTAAGCGAGAAGTGGCAGGAAAGATACTCCTACATCTTAGAAGCCCTTGACGAGGTAACGGAAACCGTTGAGACCTATTCGGATGATTTTGATAAGGACGGCAAGAGCCGCTCATCGAGTGCTTTTGCTACTATCAGGTGGACAAGAAACAGAGTTGAGTATCTGAATACACTTTGGGGATGACCTCCCTGTTCCAAATATCAGCATAATCAGCATAAAAAGAATGCCCCCGAAAGGAGGCATTTCTTTTCAGTTGTCTTATCGGAGTTCCGAAATTATCTTCTCTTGGAAGCTACAACAGCAGCAGCAGCTACAGCCATCGGGAGAACAGCCAGAACAACGCCGGTGTCAGCATTGGTAGTGGTGGCAGTGGTCTCTTCGGTAGACTCAGCAGTTTCCTCAGAAGCCTCAGCGGTCTCTTCGGTCTCTTCAGCAGTCTCAGCAGCTACTTCTTCGCCATCGGTAACTATAGCAAGATAGGTGAGGGTGAAGTTGTCGAGGTTAGTGCCATAAGCAATGCCCTTGAAGTCAACAGCAGTAGCGCAGGTTGCGCCTTCGCTATTCCAGTTCTGAACAGTGAGGTCGAAAGTAAGATCGAAATCTCCGCCAGAAAGACCAAAATCAGTAGTAGAATATTTCTGCTCTGAAGCGGTGGTTGCGTTGTCAACAAGCCAGACTCTGAAATCGCCATCAGAAGTGCCCTTGATGTGAATGGTAACAGTAGTACCAATCTCAAGAGTCTCAGGGAGATTAACAGTGAACTGTTCGCCACTGGAATTGAGCCCGCCGTCAACTTCAGTAGCATCGGTGTAGTAACCGAGGTTATCTGAAGTAAGAGTGATTTCAGTCTCAGCTGCGAAGCCGGTTACAGAGAGAGCCATAACCATTGCGACTGCCATGACAATTGCCAAAATTTTCTTCATGTTATTTTCCTCCTAATATAATATGGTTTTTAACCGTATTCATTATACCATTTGCACAATCACATGTCAACACTTTTTCGAAGAACAGCAAAAATTATCGCCTCTACTTATAAAAATGACTTATACCCCGCCATTTATATGAAAGTTCAGAAAAAAAGCTATTGACAGATTGCAAAAATACGGCTATAATACATGATGTCAATTCAAACGGGATGTGGCTCAGTTTGGTAGAGCGCCTGCTTTGGGAGCAGGATGCCGCAGGTTCGAGTCCTGTCATCCCGACCATCGTCGTCGCGGACGACAAAAAGCCGACAGTGCAGAAACTGTCGGCTTTTATTATTTGCTTAGAAGAGCCCTGTTATTACTCCGTCCGAGGTTACGTCTATTCTTTCCGCCGCAGGAGATTTCGGGAGACCCGGCATAGTCATTATATCCCCTGTCAGAACAACCACGAAGCCCGCACCGGCTGATACCTTTACGTTCTTGACTGTAACAGTGAAGTCTTCAGGTGCGCCGAGCTTTGTCGGGTCGTCGGAGAAGGAATACTGAGTCTTCGCTATGCAAACGGGAAGCTTTCCGAAACCGAGCTCAGTGAGCCTTGCAAGCTCCTTCTTCGCCGCCGGAAGATAGGTGACGCCATTTCCGCCATATACCTTGGTGACGACGGCGTTAATCTTCTCCTCGAGGCTCATGTCGTCGGAATAGCTGAAGGTGAAGTTCGGAGTCTCTTCCTCGCAAAGTCTGACAACTTCGTTGGCGAGTTCGATTCCGCCTTCCCCGCCCTTTGCCCAGACATCGGAGAGAACGGTGTTGACGCCGAGCTTGCGGCATTCTTCAATAACGAGATTTATCTCGGCATCAGTATCGGTCGGGAATCTGTTTACTGCGACTACGGAAGGCAAACCGTAGACATTCTTGATATTGGAAACATGCCTTAAAAGATTAGGAAGACCTTTCTTCAAAGCATCCAAGTCTTCTTTTCCGAGCTCGGTCTTAGCAAGACCGCCGTGCATCTTAAGTGCTCTCACGGTCGCGACTATTACAACCGCAGAAGGCGTAAGTCCCGCCATACGGCACTTGATGTCGAGGAACTTCTCAGCACCCAAATCAGCACCGAAGCCGGCTTCTGTTACGGCATAATCGCCAAGCTTCATTGCAAGCTTTGTTGCCAGTACTGAATTGCAACCATGTGCGATATTCGCAAAAGGTCCGCCGTGTACAAGTGCAGGAGTGTGCTCAAGAGTCTGAACGAGATTCGGCTTCAGGGCATCCTTGAGAAGCGCCGCCATTGCGCCAACAGCCTTGAGCTGAGAAGCCGTCACTGGCTCTCCGGAATAAGTATAGCCGATTATAATTTTTCCCAGTCTGTCTTTCAGGTCGTCAATGGAGCTTGCAAGGCAGAATACTGCCATAATTTCGCTTGCAACGGTTATATCGAAGCCATCCTCGCGGGGCGTACCGTTGGGCTTTCCGCCGAGGCCGTCGACGATAAATCTGAGCTGGCGGTCGTTCATGTCGACGCATCTCTTCCATGTGATTCTTCTCGGGTCGATTCCGAGGGCGTTCCCCTGCTGAATGTGGTTGTCAATCATAGCCGCAAGAAGATTGTTTGCGGCACCTATAGCGTGAAAGTCGCCGGTGAAATGAAGATTGATATCCTCCATCGGGACAACCTGAGCATATCCGCCGCCCGCAGCTCCGCCCTTGATTCCGAAAACGGGACCCAATGAAGGCTCACGAAGGGCAACGACAGAGTTCTTCCCTATTTTTCTTAACCCGTCGGCAAGACCTATCGTTGTGGTGGTTTTGCCTTCACCGGCAGGTGTCGGAGTGATTGCGGTCACGAGAATAAGCTTGCCATTCTTTCTTGAATCGTCATTGATGATTTTTGGGTCGACCTTAGCCTTGTACTTTCCGTATTGCTCAATCGAATCCTCATCAATTCCGGCGATCTCGGCAATCTTGGTTATAGGAAGCATCTGAGATTCCTGAGCTATTTCGATGTCTGTTTTCATATCGTTCACCTCTCAGGAAATTACTTGTCGTAAATCGGGAATTTCTCGCAAAGCGAGACAACCTCGTTTGTGATTCTTTCTTTATTTGCATCAAAATCGGTGATGCAGTCGCAAATCCAGCCGGCTATGAGCTTCATCTCGTTTTCGCCGAAGCCTCTGGTGGTTACAGCGGGAGTGCCGACTCTCAAGCCGCTTGTGATGAACGGGCTTTCGGGGTCATTGGGGATGGCATTCTTGTTTGCTGTGATATGAACCTCATCAAGACGGTGTTCGAGCTCCTTGCCGGTGACACCGGTTCCCCTCAAATCGAGGAGCATGAGGTGATTGTCGGTGCCTCCTGAAACAAGCTTGATTCCGTGAGCGGTGAATTCGCTTGCAAGTGTCTGTGCGTTTGCAACAATCTGCTTCTGATAGTCCTTGAATTCAGGGGTAAGAGCTTCACCGAATGCTACAGCCTTTGCGGCAATTATGTGCATAAGAGGTCCGCCCTGTGTTCCGGGGAAGATAGCTTTGTCTATTGCCTTTGCATACTGCTCTTTGCAGAGAATAAGTCCGCCTCTGGGTCCTCTCAAGGTCTTATGGGTTGTGGTTGTTACAACGTCGGCATAAGGAATCGGGCTCGGATGAAGCCCTGCGGCGACGAGACCGGCGATGTGAGCCATGTCTACCATCAGATAAGCTCCGACTTCGTCAGCAATCTCGCTGAAACGCTTGAAGTCGATGATTCTCGGGTATGCGGAAGCGCCCGCAAGAATGAGCTTGGGCTTGCACTCAAGAGCCAGACGCTCTACTTCATCGTAATCTATGGTCTGGGTCTCATCGGAAACGCCGTAAGGAACGATGTGGAAGTACTTGCCGGAAATGTTGACAGGTGAACCGTGTGAAAGGTGTCCTCCGTGAGCGAGGCTCATGGAAAGGACGGTATCGCCCGGCTGTAAAAGTGCAAAGAAGGTTGCGAGGTTTGCGTTTGCGCCGCTGTGTGGCTGAACGTTTGCATGCTCCGCTCCGAAGAGCTTTTTTGCACGTTCTCTTGCGATTTCCTCGACTTCGTCGACATACTGGCATCCGCCGTAGTATCTCTTTGTGGGATAACCCTCGGCGTACTTGTTTGTGAGAACGCTTCCTGCCGCTAAAAGCACTCCTTCGGAAACGATATTTTCCGAAGCGATAAGCTCGATGTTGTGGCGCTGGCGGTTAAGCTCCCGCTCACATGATGCGGCTACCTCCGGATCAAAGTTTTTCAGCTCTTCAAAAAACATGGTGATTGCTCCTTTGCATTTATTTACTCTTTGCGACAGCAAAAAGATATTTCTTTCTGTAGTCGTCAAGATTTTGTTTGAATTCTGGCGAATCGGGAATTTGTGCGACGTATGTATGCCCTTCTGCGTTCAAGTCATAACTATGAAGAACGGAAAGCGCTATATTCGAGCAGTGGTCGGCGACTCTCTCAAAGTTAGTGAGAAGATCGCTGTAGACAAATCCCGTAACTATCGTGCATGCACCCGACTGTACACGCTCGATATGATTGTTCTTAATAACTTTGGACATTTCGTCGATGGTTTCTTCGAGCGGCTCGACTTTAACTGCCAGATCGCGTCTTCTCTCGACGAACGCAGAAGATGCAAGGTTGATAATCTCGCTGACGGCATCCGTGAGAGTTTGCAACTCCATTGCCGCCTCATCGGAGAATACAATCTTTTTATCGTGAATCTCTTCGGCGTTCTCGGCGATATTTGCCGCGTGGTCGCTTATTCTCTCGAAGTCACCTATTACGCTCAGAAGCTCACTTGAAATAGCCTGTTGCTTCTCGTCCATGACGTTCTTACCTATCTTGACGAGATAGTTTCCGAGCTTGTCCTCATACTTGTCGCATAGGGATTCTTTCTCGGCAACCTTTTGGTATTTTGACTTGTCATATTCGGTTATGAGCCTGATTGCACGGAATATGTTCTTTCTTGCAATATCGCACATTTTGAGAGCGGCTTTTCGGCTGACTTCGATTGCGGCGGGAACGTAATCAAGAAGGTTTTCATCGAGAGAGTCAATCTCGCTCGTATCTTCGCTCTCTGAAGGGTCGGGCTTGATTACGATATAGCAGATCTTCTCGATAAGCTTGCTCATCGGGAGGAGGATAACCATGCCGACTATGCTTATTGCTGAGTTCATAAGTGCAATGCCGGTTGTCGTTGCACTCTCATTCATAAATGAAAGCCCTCCTGTGATTGCATTGATGGGAACAAGAATAATAGCTACAAGTACAGCAGTCAGTATATTTGCGATGAGATATACCAAAGCCGTTCGCTTGGAGTTTTTATTCTTCCCTATCATTGCGATGAGAACGGGAGAGCTTGCGCCTATTTTAATACCTAAAATCAAAGGGAGGCAGACACTATACGGAATTACAACCGATGTACAGAGTGCCTGTAAGATGCCGACGCCGGCGGAGCACGACTGAATAACAGCCGCCACGAATACACCTGCAAGAACGCCGAGAACCGGGTTCTTGAACAAAAAAAGTATATTCTGGAAGGCTTCGCTTTCTTTTAACGGGTCGACGGAATCGCTTATAAGAGACATCGACAAAAGAATGGTACTGAGTCCCAGAAGGACAAGCCCGATGCTCTTTGTTGAGTTTTTGCTAGTGAACATGTAAAGAAGCGCGCCTATTGTCGCAAATACAGCGATGAGAACTTCTGTAGAAAGGAGCTGACCGGCAACACTTTCGGAACCGGAAATGGAAAGAATCCAGCCGGTCATTGTGGTACCGATATTAGTGCCGAGAACAATCGGGATAGCCTGAGTGAGGGTCATCATTCCGGCACTTACGAAGCTTATAACCATAACGGTCGTGGCACCGGAAGATTGGATTACGGCGGTTACCAGAATTCCAAGGAAGAAGCCTTTGATGGCAGGAGAAGAAAGCCTGAACAGGATTCCTTCCATCCTGTTTCCGGCAAGGCTTTTAAGCCCGTTTCCCATTGTTTCCATTCCAAAGAGGAAGAACGCCACTCCACCGATAAGAGAAATAATATGAGCTAAGTCCATAAGTGTCCTTTCAAGACGTCGTCTTTACTTTTCTTTAACATTCTCATTACATCAAAACACATTTTCACACTTCTACTATATCAATTTGACGGGATTATTTCAAGAGCAAATATTAATTTCGGCGTTATGACAGAAAAAGTGCAACTTTCAAAGGCGGAAACAGGCGAATTTTGAGGTGATAAAATTTTAAAACCCGTCGCAACTTCAACAAGTCACGACGGGTATGAAAAATATTAAATCAAAGCTTTCTGACAAACAAAGCTCTTATCGCATTGAGGACCGCCAGAACCATCACTCCGACATCGGCGAATATCGCAAGCCACATGCTTGCCATTCCGAGTGCGCCCAATACAAGGCAGACAAGCTTTACTCCTATTGCGAAGACGATGTTTTCCTTGACGATTCTCAGACACTTTTTAGATATCCTGATAGCCTTTGCTATCTTCATCGGATCATCGTCCATAAGGACCACGTCTGCCGCTTCTATTGCGGCGTCGGAGCCCATGGCGCCCATCGCGATGCCTATATCTGCCCTCGAAAGAACCGGTGCATCGTTGATGCCATCGCCGACGAAGGCAAGCTTGCCGCTTTGCTTGGCTTCAAGAAGCTCTTCGACTTTTGTGACCTTATCATCCGGCATCAGCTCGCCGTGTACTTCATCAATTCCCAGTTCATCAGCAACACTTTCGGCGACAGCTTTTGAATCTCCGCTGAGCATTATTGTTTTCTCAATTCCGGATTGCTCCAGAGATCTGATAGCTTCTTTTGAATTCGGCTTTATGACGTCGGAAATCACTATGTGTCCGCAGTAGCTTCCGTCAACGGCAACATGAATTATAGTGCCGACAGAATGGCAGGAGATGTATTCACTCCCCACTCGTTGCATCAGTTTCTTGTTGCCGACCGCTACGCTGTGACCGTCGACATATGCAATTACTCCTTCTCCACTGATTTCGGAGATATCGGAAACACGGCTTCGGTCAAGTTCTTTGCCACAGGCGTGTTGGAGGCTCTTGCTTATCGGATGAGATGATGCGCTCTCGGCAAGCGCCGCAAGCTCGATAAGCTTTGAATTGTCGATAGTGCCGTGGTGAATTGCGTTTACTTCAAACGAGCCTTCAGTGAGGGTTCCTGTCTTGTCGAAGACTACATATTTCGTCTCCGAGAGAGTTTCAAGATAGTTTGAACCCTTGATAAGTATTCCCTCTTTGCTTGCTCCGCCGATTCCCGCAAAGAAGCTGAGTGGAATGCTGACAACCAATGCACACGGGCAACTGATTACGAGGAAAGTGAGCGCACGATAAATCCAGTCGTCGAATTCTGCGGGAAGACCCATAACCAGTCTGACAATGGGCGGGATTATCGCCAACGCAAGTGCGGAGCCGCATACGGCGGGAGTATAGATTCTTGCAAATTTTGAGATGAAATCCTCTGATTTAGATTTGCGTGAGCTTGCATTTTCGACCAAATCAAGAATCTTTGAGACGGTTGATTCGCCGAATTCTTTTGCGGTTCTGATTTTCAGAAGTCCTGTCATGTTGATGCAACCACTGATTACTTCATCGCCTGTGTGTACATCTCTTGGAAGGCTCTCGCCGGTCAGTGCGGAGGTATTGAGAGTGGATGTTCCCTCTTCGATAATGCCGTCAATCGGAATCTTCTCGCCCGGCTGGACGACGATTATGCTACCTATCCCGACTTCATCAGGCGAAACCTGAGTGAGCTTGCCATCAATCTCGATATTGGCATAATCGGGGCGTATGTCCATCAGGTCGCTGATACTGCGGCGGCTTTTCCCGACGGCATAGCTCTGGAACAACTCCCCTATCTGGTAGAATAGCATGACGGCAATCGCTTCGCTGTATTCTCCGCTTTGCTCATAGATTGCAAGCGCAAACGCTCCGACGGTGGCTATCGCCATCAGAAAGTTCTCATCAAACACCCTGCCATTCAGAATCCCCCTGAAAGCTTTACGCAGAATATCATAGCCTATTACTATGTATGCAATAAGATAGAGAATCAACTGCGGAATGCCCGAAACCGGTAGTATCATCAGAAGAATCATCATCACCGCTGTGACAAGAATCCTTGCAAGCATCTTCTTTTGCTTCTTTGTCATATCAATCTCTCCCTTTGCCTGTGTATGATGTTTAAATCTCTATTTCGCAATCGGGCTCGACTTTGCGGCAAGCCTTGAGCACACTTTTCATGACCTTAGCCTCATTTACGCCCTCTTCAAACTCGACAATCATCTTCTGCGTCATGAAGTTCACAACAGCGTTTATAACGCCTTCGGTCTTTTTAGCCGCACCCTCCATGAGATTGGCACAGTTAGCGCAGTCAACTTCGATATTATAGGTCTTCTTCATTTCGAATCACCTTTCCTGAGTAAAAATTGGATTAGCAGTATTAAACGATTAAGCAGTCATTTAAACGTCCTACTACATTATATGCCGTCTCTACATGTTTGTCAATAGGAAAATCAATTTTTTTTGAGAAAATCGACATTTGCGCGGTGACTGCCTCTCAATAAGCCTTGTCTAACCGATTTTTATGTGTTATAATATACTCAGAATTACGACGCAAGGAGATAAAATAATGCCCGAAGAACTGCTCCCCCATCATCACACAGATGAATATGATATAGAATCTTTGAAGGAAACCCTCGAGAAGACCGATTTTCAGGCGGTTGCCGACATGTTCAAACAGCTCGGCGATTGCAGTAGGGTTCAGATTTTCTGGCTCCTCTGCCATTGCGAAGAGTGTGTAACTAACATCTCCGTCCTCATGGGCATGACCAGTCCTGCGGTTTCTCACCACCTTAAACTCCTGAAAGCGAGCGGTCTTATCACCGGTCGCCGTGAAGGCAAAGAAGTCTACTATAAAGCCGCCGACAATATCCAAAGCCAGTCTTTGCATCTCATTATTGAAAAGATAATGGAGATTACTTGTCCGGAGGAATGAATCTAATATGAAAAGAAAACCCGAGTAAGGAGCACTTCCCTACTCGGGTTTTTATTCAAAGCTATTAGATTACTTTCTTAGCGGTGCGCCAGATGCGTCTCTGTAAGTTTTTGTTGCAAGCTGTATAAAGCTGACGCCATTGAACAAAAAGTAGTAGATAATCGTTCTAACAACGTATTCAATAAGTGAACTGATATCGAAAGATGTAACACCAACTAAAGATAAAATAACATGCAGAACACAAGCTATCCCAGTCATCCATGTAAGCAACCCTTTTAGAAAACCGAATATTCCCCATCCGACCCTACCAACATAAAAGTGGTGAAGACCTAATCCCCATAAGGAGAGTTTAAAAGCCTTGTGCCAATCCTTATCACTAGTGATAGTTGTATAACTAATTTGTTTATTCTGGTTGGTCGGCTGAAACTGTTGCGATTGCTCATTTCCTGTCAGTGGTTGTCCAGTGAACGGGTCATACTTATAGAGCGGTTTACCAGTATAGGGATCATAATTGAATTGTTGGTTAGTTGTGATTTGTTCTTCATCGTGTGTCGCAACCGGTGTAAAGTCAGTTGTTGTTACATTGATGTCCTCGTTGTTCAGGCTATTTGTCGTCTCGTTCATTGTACTTCCTCCACTATAATATTCTTTCGGCACAAATAAAAAAGTGCGCCCACAAGGAACGCACCGAAAAAGTGAGTCCCTCATTGTCGCCAAACAATCTCATTGCACCCAAAGGGAAAAAGAGAAAGAGAGAAAACACCTTTTACCAAGGTAGCTTTCCCGATGGGTGGCAAAAATATTTTGATTGTTTGGCACAATTATTATAGCATATACGGTCGATTTTGTAAAGAACTTTTTATCTGCATAAAGAAAACCCGAGTAAGGAGTACTTCCCTACTCGGATTTCTTTTTGCTGTGTACTTGTACACCGCATGTATCATGATTGCTTACACCAATGCCGCACCGAGGGCTTGGCAGGAGGATATTGCTTCTTCATCGGGAGCGTCGTTGCAGATGACGCTTTCACAGGCGAGGATTGCGCCGTCATTGCTGCAGGTTTCTTCCCACGAGCGCATCCATTCTCCGTCTCCCCATCCGTAAGAGCCAAAGAGGGCTATTTTCTTTCCACTTAAAGCCGGCTCGCAGGCTTGGAACATCGGCTCAAATTCGCTTTCTTCAAGCTGTTCGTCACCCATTGCTGAACAGCCAAAGGCTATGGCGTCGTATGTGGATACTGTGGATGTATCGAATTCGGAGGCTGTGAAGAGCTCACCCTCAGCATCTGCTTTATTGATACCCTCCAAGACAGCATTTGCCATCTGCTCGGTATTTCCCGTACCGCTCCAATAAACTACTGCGATTTTTGACATTATAATCTTCCTTTCTGAATTCATGTGGCTACAAGAAGCCTGTCGAGTGAATGATATTTGTTGTAGTGCTTGCAGTAACTGCCGATGCACTGTCTGTACTGACGGAATTTCTCCTTGGCGGCTTTTTCGTCTCCGTAGACCTTCCAGAAGCCGACGCATTTGGCGCTCTCGGCTTTATTATCTATGAAGCCCTTCACGTCCTCCGGTGGGTAACCGAGGAACAGCCCGATTTCATGAGGAAACTCGGCTGATTCCGAGAGCCTGTCTCTCAGCCTCCACAGGCATCTGTTGACATTACCAGTAGGATACCCACGTTCGTCAAGAATACTCTTCCCGAGGCTGTCGGAAAGGTCGGATTTCAGCATATCCGGACGATAGAGATAGATAAGCGCAGTGTTATTCTGACGCCGAAGAATTATCATGCACATCCCCTTTGGCGTGATGGTTTTGTTCAGGTTGCAGACGCTTTCGTGGAGCGACTGCTCATCCTCATAATGATAGTTGAACATAGCGGCTGTCTTTATTCCCGCCATAGTCGGCGCACAATGACGAACCAAGAGCTCATCGGGCATTATATCACCTCCGTGATTATAAGTTAGCGCTTGCTAACTTTGAATTTTAAAATATAGTTAGGCTCGGCTAACTGAATATAGTATACACCATATCTGAGCGGTTGTCAAGGGGGATTTTAAATTTTCTTTTAGATATTTTCTCACGATCGTATTCAATTATACATAAACAAAAAGCACTCAACCCGATGAGTGCTTTTTGTAACTACTTAATCTTGCCGTCTTCTATCAAAACAACTCTGTCGCATTTCTGAGCTGTTTCCTCATCATGTGTGACAATCACCACGGATATACCCTCTGCATTGAGTCTTCTAAACACGTCCATTATGTCGCTTGCCGTTGTTTTATCAAGTGCGCCAGTGGGCTCATCCGCAAGAATTATTTTTGGCTGATTCACAAGCGCACGGGCAATGGCAGTTCGCTGTTGCTGTCCACCTGAAAGCTCGGAAATGTCGGTGTCACGCTTGTCCTCAATCTGAAGACTTTTGAGAAGGCCAGCAATTCTCTCGTCGGTAGCCTTCTTGTCGTACTTCCCGCCGAGGCATACCGGCACACGGACGTTGTCATATACGGACACATTCGGAATCAAGCCGAAATTTTGCAAGACTATGCCGATTTCTTTGTTGCGGATTTTCGCAAGCTGATCCTGTGAGAGTGTTCTGATATCGACCCCATTCAAGAGATATTCGCCATCAAAATCTGTATCGGCACAGCCCAATACTTTAAGGAGCGTTGACTTGCCGGAGCCTGATTTCCCCATAATCGCAAGCATCTCGCCGTCACGAATTTCGAGGTCGATGCCATTCAAGGCTTTGACCTCGCTTCCTTTTCCGGCGTTGTAGGTCTTGTGAATGTTCTTAATTACTATCGACATGGTTATCCCTCCTCAAAGATTTCTCAAGACACTTATTACCACAAAAATGGCGACCGCGGCAATTATCGGGATTAAATCTGTGATGATTTGAATTGTCCGACATTGTGCCGGGCTCGCTCCACAGGTGGAGATTATACGGTATTTCTCCGCAAACACTGTTCTTGAAAGGATCGAGTTTGAAATAACTCCCGCAAGGCAAAGAAGAATAGAGATAATTGCGAGCATCACCGTCATTCCCATAATTTCAAGCTCCAGAGCACAGTATTCTGCGAACCCGTCGGCAGTTGATGCAGCTGATTCCACCAACCCAGTGCTTACAATATTACTACAAAAATCAGTTATATCGCCGCTTGCAAGTGCGCCATAAACGTCTTTTTTCGTAAAAATGCCATCGTCCTCGTCAGTTATGAGAAAAATATAGTTGCTCTGCTCAGAGACCACTGACGACGGGCTATCTTCGGAAGGCGTCAGATAGACGAAATCGTTTTTAAGTATGCCAATAACCGTGAATGTGACTTCGGTTTTATCCTTGCCGGAAAGGATTTCAGTGTAGGTCTCACCGAGCGAATAGTAGCTCCCAAGGCTTGAAACCACCACGGCAGGGTAGCCGTCCACAACTTCAAAGCTCGTCTGTTTCTTGAAAGAATAGTTGAGATTCTCGAAATAATCTGCTTCGACCGGCTGTAAATAAGCGAAGCTGTCATAGGTGTATTTTCCGTGGAAGCTCACACCGAGATACTTTCCGCCTAAGTCTTCAACCACAGACTTTATATCTGAATCAGCAGTAATGGCAACAGCATTTTCAAGCCCAAGGTCCGAATAAGCTTGCCTTATCTGAATCAGCGGAAGTAAGCCTCCCATAAGTGATGACAAGATGAACATCATCACCGTCAGCATAAGTGTCACTCTGACGTAGGCAGGAAATCTGTCTTTGAGATTCGAGAGAATAATAAGCCTCATAGTCTGGCACCTCCAGAGAAAAGACGGTTGTATTTCGGAACAGTCACCGAGAGCATGACAACGAGCATTATCGCAAAAACTACAACTCCGCTTGCCAAGTCCACCTGACCATACATGTTGAGAAGCCTCTGGAGCGGTTTTGACAGGCAAAAAAGAGCATATCCCGCAACGAGTGAGACTACGGTCATGATGAAAAGAGGCAGATAAAGTAGCTCAAAAAGTCCGGCTCGAGAAATACCCAGAAGCTTATAGATGTTGTATTCATAGGACATGCTCCTGACCATGTAATCAAATAGCGACGACACGATGCAGATGACACAGAGTATTATCCCGATGATTATAACGGTACATTCCATGCCGTTCTCTAAAAAGTCGCTGAGTTCCGCCTGATACCTCGATTTCACTGTGCAGTCGTTGACCGTCGCAATGGCTTCGAGGATTTCAATCTCCGATTTCGTCGGGATTTCCGAGAATACTATGCCATTCAGCCTTATGTCGAAATCATCGGTTTTCAGAGCCGTTGAGAACGGAAGATAAATATCCGTCTCACTGATTCCTATGACATTGTAAACCCCGTTGCCAATAGCAACGATGTCGTCTACCGATTTATACTCTCTCAATCCGCTGTTTATGTAGATTTCATTATTGTACCAGATGATGACATTTTCACCGTTCTCAAGCTCACTTTCAGAGAAAGTTCTGCCGATGGTAACGTCAGGCTCGCCAGTGATTCTTGAATCGTTGGCACTGCAAAGGACAGCCTGAATATACTGACTGTTCCCGCCTTTCGGGTAGGCACTCAGCCCGACAAATTCCGAGATTTCAGGCAAGACGTCACTTTCTGAAAGTGCTTCTATAAGCTCAGAATTATCCGAAACACTGGATGTTATCGTAAATGTTCTGCGGCTTTCGCCTTGGTGCAGAAAAAACGTAGTCGAGTAGAGAAGCTGGTTAATCAGGACAAAGAGCGAAAAGGCGCAGACAGTGAACGAGAATATGATTATAGCAAGGCTCGCCGGTTTTGCAGTCATCTGCCGGAATGCTCTTTTCAGATAGAAAGCGTGACGGTTCATAGCTTTAGTTTCCGGTCAATCGACGGAAAAGCCCGCAGAATCAGAATCGAGAGAAGCCAACCGAGAGCGTAGCCGATAACTATCAATATGAGATTGACGGGATAAATCCTCGTCATGGTGTACTGGGCGGCGGTGTTGATTGCGACATTAACAAGCACATAGACCACTGGTGCACCGACAAGCGAAAGTAAGAACACAAGCAGTCTGCGAAGGCGTTTGAAAAGAATCGTCCCGAAGAACGTAAACAGAAACGGCGCAGTTATGAACCTTGAACGGCTCGAAACATAGTCCCAGAAGTAGGTAGTTATCGCCTTTAGGTCGAACTCTGCAAACTGACTCATGAAGACGTAGCTGTAGCCGTCGGGGTATGTCAGAGCTATCGGTATTGGAAGGATTATAAGCGAGATGAAATTACAAGTGCCAAACGTTGCAAGAAAAATTAGTAAAAGCCTTGCTATCAACCTATGTCTGCTGTAACTTATACAGCAGACAATAAGTGATACTATAAGTTCCACCACAACCCACTCAAAGCTGTATGGAATAGAAGTCTTTATCATATTATCACCCCAGATTTTTCTTGTCTTAAGTATATTATATCACAGTTTGCGGAAACGGTTCAATGGGGTAAAGATTAAGATTTGATTAAGATTTCAGAGAAAAAGGGCAAAAAAATAACGCCAAACAGCGTAAATAACGTTGTTTGGCGATGGCGGAGAGGAAGGGATTCGAACCCTTGTGGCTTTTGACCAAACGGTTTTCAAGTTCTTCAATCTATTCATCTTCTAATCTCTTGTAATCACTTCTGATGTTATCTAAACCCGCTTTGTCACACGATTTGTCGAGCTTTTAGTTTGGAAACTGGCTTAACAAATAGAACCCCGAAAATTCATCAACCCAGAAAAAGTGTTAGAAAAGTGTTAGAAACTTTACCGTGTTAAAAAAGAGAACGTCCTGCGAGGGCGTTCTTTTATTGCTCTGTTGTTATCTGCACAAGCCCTGAGAGAAGTAGAGTGTAGTGCCTTAAAAACTGCGGATCAAGGGCTCTCAGAGCCCTTGCGGGGTAACGGGGCAGAGCCCCGTTGTTCACCCTAAAAGCGGCGAAGCCGCGCGGCTCAAAGGGCGACAACCCCGCACCCGCAGAAAGTTTTGCGGAGGCAGTCGCTTCCCTCTCGTATATATAGCCGCCCTTGTTTGCCTTAAAATGTGGTGCATAGCGAAAGTGAGGGTATAAAGCTCAAAGCTTCCCTTTATTGCCCAGTAAGCTTCTTTATTACGTCTGTAAGCCCTGAGAGCTTCTCTATCATGTCTTCAAGCTGTTCTTTCTGCTCTGCGTCCATTTCCTTGCTTGCGAGTGCCTTTGAAAGCTCTGAGAGCTCCTGATTCGCTCCGTCAAGCTGTTTGCTCATAGTCAAGCTATCTTTCGCCCTGTTGTCCCTTTGGACGAGGAAATCAAGCGTTACTTCATAATACATGGCAAGCCGAAGCAGTATCTCAATAGGCGGTTCGTTCCTGCCTCTCTCGTAGGTAGCGTATGTCTGGGTGTTGATTCCTATCGCCTCTGCTACTTCTTTTCTGGATAGGTTATTCCCCTCTCGTAACGCTTTAAGATTGATGGCTATAAGCTCCTTGCGCTCCTGTGGCGTGTACATATTGCCGTATTCCTGAAATTCTTTTGTCATGGATGCCGCCTTCCTTTCAGAGATATTCTATCACATAACCGTCAGAATGTCAATACATTTTGTAACACGAAATTTTTCATAAAAATATTTTTCTATACCTATTGACAATATGTAACTTATAGTGTATAATTGTTTATCGTAGCATAAAACAAATAGTATCAAAGCAATCTGTTCGCCGCACGCGAGCGTGAGCCGCCTGCGGCGGACATTGCTAAAGGTTAGTATTACCCTTTAGCAATCTGTGTGTTTTGTGTTACAAATAAAATTGAAAGGAGGTTCTTTATGAAAGAAAAAGAGCCTTACAACCGCAGAAGTCGAAAATGGCATTTGACTATCAACAACCCAGTCGAGAATGGTCTTACACACGAGCAGATTAAAAAGAATCTGGCGGAGTTTACGGGCGTCGACTACTGGTGTATGTGCGACGAAAAGGGCGAGACGTACCACACCCACCTGTTTATCCATGCCAAGAATCCGATTGCGTTCTCAACAATCAAGCACAAGTTCAAAGCCGCTCATATTGACAAAGCTAACGGAACTTGCGAAGAAAATCGCAACTACATTCGCAAAGAGGGCAAATATGCCGACAGCGACAAGAAAGAGACTAACATTTCCGAGACCTTTGAAGAATGGGGCGAAATGCCTGATGAGAGAAGCCCAAAAGTTACACAATCTGAAGCAATCGTAGATATGATAAAAGACGGCTGTTCAACTCTTGACATTATTGAAGCTTATCCGAGTTCCTATACAAAGCAAGCTCACATGGAAAAGCTCAGACAAGAAACTCTGAAAAGTAAACACAGCGGTTGGCGTGAAGTCGAGGTAACTTACATCTGGGGAAAGACTAACGTAGGCAAGACAAGATATGTTATGGAGAAGTATAATTATGACGTCTGCAAAATTACTAATTACAAGAATCCATTTGACCACTATGACGGACACGATGTAATTCTATTCGATGAGTTTAACGGACAAATTCTAATTTCCGATATGCTTCAATATTTAGATGGTTATCCTTGCTTGCTTCCTGCAAGATATGCTGATAAAGTCGCTTGCTTTACGAAAGTTTATATCGTTTCTAATTTCCCATTTGCAAGTCAGTACAAGAACATTCAGAGTGAGAAGCCGGAGCAGTGGGAAGCTTTTAAAAGACGTTTCTCCCATATATACGAAATGATCGACGGCGGTGTCCTTGTAGAAGAAAAGCCTGAATCGGATGTTGTATTGCCAGATGATTTTGAAGAAATCCTTGGCGAAGAAGTTGGTGATATTTTTGCTTAAAGATTATGATGACGTTATGACCGTCAAAGAAGTTTGTGAAGTTTTAAAACTTGGTAAGAACAAAGTATATGAGCTACTACAAAAGGGTGAAATATCTTCCCGTAGAGTTGGAAGAAACTATCTCATTCCGAAGAAGTCCGTGATTGACTTTTTGGAGTCAGCACGATATACTTGTTAATTAACACGGTAGGTTTCTTAACCGAGAAAGGAGTAACAAATGACAGGAAGCCTACAAAAGAAAAACGGCAAATATTATGCCGTCATAAACACCTACGAAAACGGAAAGCGCAAGCAGAAGTGGATTGACACTGGGCTTGCAGTTAAGGGCAATAAGACAAGAGCAGAGAAGTTTCTGAGAGATGAAATATCACATTATGAAGCTATCTCCGGCACAGTTAAATCTGATACACTGCTGTGTAATTATGCTCGCTATTGGCTTGAAACTCGCAAAGGAAAAATTGACATTGTGACATATGAGAGCTATGAAAAACTCCTTGACAGCGATATTTGTCCATACTTCAAGGAAAGCAAAATCAAGCTTAATGATGTCAATGTTAAGACAGTCCAAGACTACTTCGATTACAAATCAAAGTACGGTCGGAAAAGGGATAATACAGGGTTATCCGCTTCAACGCTGAAAAAGTACAAGAATGTCCTCAGTCAAGTTCTAAAATGTGCTGCAAAGGAGGGCTATATTCTCTCAAATCCTTGTCAGTATGTCGAACTGCCAAAAGCTGAACAATATGAGGCGAAGTTTCTCACGAACGAGCAAGCAAGTGCCATGTTGTCCGCTGTTAAGGGAGAACGATTATACCCTATATTGCTTATCGCAACTTGTTACGGCATGAGGAGAAGTAAAATCTGCGGTTTGCAGTGGGATGCTATTGACTTTCTGAATAACACTGTAACTGTCAAGCGCACAATGGTGAAGCAGAAAACTCTCGTCATCAAGAACAGTACTAAGACAGCGAGCAGTCACAGAACCTATCCCCTACTTCCCATTATCAAGCAGGAACTTTTGAGAATAAGGCATGAGCAAGAAGATAATAGGAGATTCTTCGGAAAAGCCTATATTGAATCTAATCAGGTATTCACTTGGGATGACGGGCATTGGATTATTCCCGACTATGTAACTGTGAAGTTTCAGGAGCTTCTCAGAAAATATAACTTGCCTATTGTAAGACTTCACGACCTCAGACATTCGTGTGCAAGTATCATGCTATCGGCAGGAATGCAACTGAAAGACGTGCAGGAGTGGTTAGGACATAGTGACATTTCAATGACTGCCAATGTGTACGGTCATCTCGATGATACAAGAAAAAAGATGGTAGCTGATGAGATTTCCGAACTGTTGACATTCTGAGAGTGTTAGAAAAGTGTTAGAAAGCAAAAAGATTACTTGATAGAATTTAGAAACAAAAAATAACGCCAAACAACGCAAATACGTCGTTTGGCGATTGGCGGAGAGGAAGGGATTCGAACCCTTGTGGCTTTTGACCAAACGGTTTTCAAGACCGCCTCGTTATGACCGCTTCGATACCTCTCCATAGATGGGAGCCGTGAATTTCACAGCCCCAATATGATACCACATTGAAAACGTGTTGTCAATAGTTGATTTCGGATTTTTTTGATATGCTTTGCGTCAGTCGCTGTATTCCCCACCGTCTTCGAACTCGCTTTCGTCGTGCCCAAGGTCAAACTCGGGAGCTGTGCCGAAATCTATGAATGTATATTCGGCAGTGACGTAGCCGGTAATGGTGTAACCAAGGACATCCATTGATGCACTGCAAGACAGAGTCATCATGTAGAGATCGTTACTGTTGTCGAAAATCATGGTGTAGATGATATCGTCAAAAGTCAGGTCGTCCAGATCAGCGACAAACGAGCCCAAGATGCTTTCGGCGTCTTCACTCTCCAGAACGATTGCAATCTGCTTTGTCCCGTCATCGTTTTTGACAACGCTTATGTTGTCAAAAATATCCTCTGCAAGCTCTGGCAGGTTGGCATCGCCGATTGATTCGGTCGAATCGCTGTCGGTTACGGTGTAGAAAATCAGGGTGTCTCCGTACTCAACATAGACTTTGTCGTCTATATATGTGCTTGTGATTGTTTCGCCATCCATTTCGGTCACAATCTGAGTTCCGGTCGAATTCTCTTTGATATTCATTACCGTCTCGGAAGTAAGCGTTTCGCCCAATATGTCAAATGAGATGGACATAACACAATCGGCATCATATCCTCCGGCTTTTTCGAGTTTGCTGACCGCTCTCAAATAAAGACCATATGCTGTCAGTGTGTCGAAAAATGAGCAACTGCTCAGACATAATGTCACAGTCACAATCAAAGCTATTGATATCAATTTTCTGAAAATTTTCATGATTTTATTCGCCCGTAGAGTCGGAAACGGTTGCGGAATCAGAGCTTGTGCCTGATGATTCAAGAATCGAGCTCACATCGAGCATCATGGAACCGCTTCCGGTTATGGTCGGGAGCTTGCCGTCCCACTTCTCAATCTTATAGTATTCAACAAGTTCATCGGAGATGGACTCAGAAAGAATCCTGTTGGCTTCCGCCTCTGCCTCCGCCTGAATCTTCATTGCTTCCGCTTCTGCCTCAGCGTTGGTTATCGTGGTTTCCTTCTCGGTTTCAGCCTTGAGAAGCTGTTGCTGAGCTACCTGTTTTTCTTCAATAGCCGTGATGTAAGCCTCGGAGAAGTCGAAGTCGATGATATTGACATCGGTAATGTAAAGACCGCTGTCGTTCAACTTTTCGTTGAGCCCCTCCAACAATCCGTCGGATATAAGAGTCCTGTTGGTTACACTCTCCTCCGCTGTATACTGCGAGACTGTAGCCTTAAGAACTTCGTTCACGGCGGGAGTTATGAGAACCATTTCATAGTCGCTTCCGACATTCTTATAAATACTGTAGGACATGCTCGTGTCGACACGATAGTTGATGGCGAGAGTAGTTGAAACGGTCTGAAGGTCCTTCGAAAACGCTTCGGTCGAAACCTCAAGCTTGGTTATGCGGTTGTCAATCTCTATGACTTCCTGAATGAACGGCGCTTTGAAATGAAGTCCTTCCTGAAAAACGTTATCTTCAACTTTTCCCAGTGTGACGAGTACTCCTGTATGTCCCGCCGAGACCACTGTAATGCAGTTAGCTAAAATGATTATCACGACTATAGCTATAAGAATCGGCAGAATGACCTTCTTATTGAATATTTTAGACAGTGTTTGTTGCATCTTATCCTCCTCAGGATTTTACCTTCTTCTGAACACCTCAAGAATAATAACACCGATTACTGTCAACGCCAATACGACCAGAACGACCGCTATTGTCTGGGATGACGCTTTACTCTTGTCCTCTTCCGAATCATCAATAGTTGCAAATGCCGCCGTTTCGTCAGATGTGATGAGAGTAGCGGTTGAATCGGAGCTGATGATTGTTTCGGATGTAGTTACTTCAGATGTAGTTACTTCGGTGGTTGTTGTGGCTTCCGTAGTGGTTTCTTCTGTTGTTGTGGTTGCTTCGGTTGTAGTGGTTGCGGCTGTTGTGGTAGTCGATTTGGTTGTTGTCGTAGCTTTGGTTGTTGCCTTGGTCGTAGTGGTTGTGGCTTCCGTTGTTGTTGCAGCTGTTGTGGTTGCTTCTGTTACCACCGGGTCGTCATCAATAACAACCTCTTCTTCGGTTTCGCTGGTTGTGGTTACTTCGACTTCGGCAATGGTGGTAACTGCTTCACTGTTATCATCGGAGTCACTGTCGTCATCGTCATCATTATCGGTGACAGCATTGGGATCATAGGTATTTCCCTTGTCGTCTTCGATTACCAGGACGGTCGTGTTGCCGTTTACTGTGACTGATTCTCCGGAAGCATCTACGGCGTCGCTGATTTCAACGCTGATGTAGCACTGCGTATACTCATCGGCAAGAGTCGTGAAAGTGATAGTCGCAAGAGTTCCACTAAGCTTGTCTCCACTGCTGTTGTTGATGGAGAATGTTACAGTTCCACCACTGGAACGCGGTGTTGAAACCACACTGCTGTCATAACGCGACTTCACATATTTCAGTTCGCTTGTGTTGTATGACACCTTTACTGTTCCGGAGACGATTCCGGATAAATCGGTGATTGATACGGAAACCGCTACTTCATCGCCCTGTTTGGCGCTTGCTGAGGTCGATGCCGTAACAACGGCTATGGCAAAAGTGTTCACCGCCAAAACGGACATCATCACGGTTGCCAGTACGATACAGATTATTCTTTTTGTTTTCATCATTATACATCCCCATCCACAGATTTACTGCTGAGATTAGCTTTTCATACATTTTAGCACATCACGGACAATTTTGCAATAGCAAACTCACAAATCATGTTTGACATCACGGACATTTTCACCTGAGATTGATTGATTCTCACCCAAAATACCTGATATCCACTTGACATTTTCAAAAAAATGTTTCATACTGGGACCAGGTGAAGTGTTCTTACCAACGGGAGGCTTATTATGATTGATATATGCTTTATGCAACTCAATGCAACCCATCCGGAGGATTTTGTATACGGAGTAAGGAATGACTTCTGGTTGCTTCTGTACGTCAAATCTCCGGCGCTGTTTCATCTGCCCTCGGGCGATGTTATCTGTCACCCCAACAGTGCAATCCTTTATCCCCCGAATGCCCTTGCTTACTATCAGGCGTATAACTGTCCTTATGTCAACGATTATGTGAGATTCAGGACGGACGAAAGCTTCGTGACGGATGACAACGTCCCGACGGAGACTTTGGTTCAGCTAAATCCCCCCGAAAGCTTTCAGAAGCTCTTTGAGCTGTTGTCTATGGAGAATTATTTCAGGTTTGACTATTCTTCAATGTCAATATCAATGCTCTTAAGGATGCTTCTCTGGAAAATCAAAGAATCGGCACAGGAAGCCGAGATTACCGATCAGCAGAGGGCACTTATAGATTTGAGATATGAGATAAGGCTTAAGCCATATTTCCATTGGACAGTGGACATAATGGCAGACAAGCTTCATTTAAGCTCCGGCTACCTCCAGAATATCTATAAAAAGCAATTTGGCGTCTCTTGTATGCAGGACGTTGTCAATATGCGCATCGATCTTGCAAAGAATTATCTTGTAACGACTGATTTCAACTCTCAGAAGATAGCGAGCCTTTGCGGTTATCAGAATGTTGAGCACTTCTGCCGGCAGTTCAAAGCCGTTACCGGCACTTCCCCACTGGCTTATCGAAAAAACGAACAACATGAGTAGCGTAAAATAAGAAAATCCCCGACCGAAGCGGTCGGGGATTTTTTGGAGGTGTCACCCGGATTTGAACCGGGGGTCAAGGAGTTGCAGTCCTACGCCTTACCACTTGGCTATGACACCGTATTCTGTCGGTCGCTTTTCGCAACCGACTTCAGTATTATACACGAGAATGCGCCATTTGTCAAGACCTATTTTTCTATAAGAGAAAGAATTTCCGCAGAAGTGAATTTATATGCTTTTCCGCAGAAATGGCACTTGACTTCGGTAATCTCATCCTGCGATAACTCTTTTAGTTCTTTTTCTCCGAGACTTTTCAGAATCCTTTCGGTTCTTTCGCGCGAACAGTCGCAACGGTAGCTCACTTCGAAATCATCAAGCACGTTTGGCTCGAGACCATCAAGTGTCATAAGAGCGATATCCTCGGCGCTCATTCCCTGCTCCATGAGACTCGTAACGCTCGAGATTTTCGAGATATTTCTTTCGATTATGTCTATTGACTCATCGGGGGCAAAAGGAAGAAGCTGTAAAAGAAATCCTCCGGCTCGCTTGACGGTCAGGTCGGGATTTACAAGAACGCCAAGAGCGCAGACTGTCGGGGTCTGTTCGCTTTCGGCAAAATATTCGGTAATATCTTCGGCTATTTCTCCGCTCACGAGCTCTGTCTGTCCGATGTATGGCTCTTTCAATCCAAGGTCCTTTATAACCGAGAGCGTGCCGTCAGTGCCCACAGCCCCGCCGACATTGAGTTTACCGTCGGGTCTTAGTGGAATTTCGACGATATTGTTATCGCAGTAGCATTTTACATTTCCGAGGTAGTCGGATACGGCAGTCAGGCTTCCGATTGGTCCCCTGCCGTTGATTCTGAGGGTTACGCTGTCGCCCTCGTCCTTTAAGCCGAAGCCAACAAGCGAGGTCCCCATCGCAAGTCTGCCGAGAGCGGCTGTAACGACTGCGGAGGTCTTGTGAATTTTCTCTATTTCAGAGACGATGTCTGTCCCGTCAATAGCGGAGCAGACAACGGATGCGTCTTTTGATATTGTTCTTACTATTCTTCCCATTTGTATCTTCCTTAGTTCAAAGCTTGCCCGCAACTATGAGCAGTCTGTCAGACGTTTTCTTCGGCGGTTTATGACCGATGCCGTCGTATATTTCAAGCGGAATAAGCCCGGATTTTATGAGCATACCGAAAATCTTCATTACGGGATAGGCTTTTTCTTTGAATGATTCGGTATAACGCCTGATTTTATCGCCTCTGACAAAGAAATCAAGAGTAATCAACACACTTTCGTCGCTTTCTCTATAATCATTCTGCCAGCCCAAATAAACATCATCGGTATCAAAGATAAAACAGTTTTTGCCGAGAATACTCCTATGCTTGTATATTGTATTCATATCAAAGACAAAAATGCCGCCGTGCCGGAGATTTTTCGATACCCGTGAAAACGTCGTTAATACATCATCTGCGGATTTCAGGTGGTTGATGCCGTCAAGAGTCGATATAATCACATCCGCCTTATATGGTAAAGTCAACCTTGTCATGTCCTGACGGACAAACGAGGCTTTCAATCCGGCATCCCGTATCTTTTTATCGGCAACCGTAAGCATTTCATAGGAACGGTCGATTCCGGTAACCCGATAGCCATTTTTGGCTAAAAGCAAATCAAGAGTCCCCGTCCCACAGCCTATATCAACAACAGAGCCACGCTTCCTGTGCCTCTGCATGACGATTTCGTCTATCCTTCTGGCATAAGAAACATAGCTCACGTTTTTTGTGAACCGATCATAGTAGTCGGCAAAGATGCCGTAGCTATCAGTTTTCGCTGTTGGATTCATTTTCCTTGAGTCTGCCGAGAGCAATGTCATATCCGCCGACTCCGTAGTTGACAGAACGGTTGACACGGCTGATAGTAGCTGTCGAAGCACCAGTAGCGACAACTATATCTGCATAGATGTGCCCTTCTTTGAGCATCTTGGCAACCTCGAAACGCTGTGCAAGGGTGTCGACTTCGATAGCGGTGCACAAATCGGCGAAAAATTGCTCGCATTCGTCACGGGTTTCGAGAGTAAGGATTGCCGCATAAAGGTCCTCGATATGCTTTTTGTTGGATTTTGGATTCATGTTATCACCTTTTCAATGTCTTGTTCAAAATCTCGATTTTGTATTTCGTACAAACACATTTTAACATACTGAAAGTAAAAAGTAAAGACCTATATCAATATATTTGTGAAAGATTGACGAAATTTTAGTCCTGATTTTCCGTAACTTCTTCGATAACTCCCCTGATTTCCTCTGTTCCCTCTCCGGAAAATGCTGAAAACGGAATTACGGTTATCTGCGAAAAGCATGGTATTTCATCCTTCAGAGCTTCAAGACGTGCCGCCCTTTCGGATTTGTTCAGCTTATCCGATTTAGTCAGGACAATGCAGAACGGAAGCTCGGTGTCGATAAGAAAGTTTATCATCGTGATGTCGTCCGCAGTCGGCGGATGCCGCATGTCTATAAGCGAGAATACTATTCCGATATCACGTTCGGGGTCGGAAAGGTAACCGGAAATAAGTTTATTCCATCTCGCCTTTTCGGACTTTGAGACTTTTGCATAACCGTACCCGGGAAGATCCACAAAATAAATCTCCCCGAGGCGGTAAAAGTTGATTGTTCTTGTTTTTCCGGGCTCGGAGCTGACTCGGGCAAGGGATTTTCTTGCGAAAATCTTATTTATCAGCGAGGACTTACCGACATTTGAGCGCCCGACAAAGACGATTTCTGTTTTTTCCGGCTCCGGAAGCTGTTCAAACGTACCGTATGCAGCGTAGAATTCCGCATTATCGAAGCGATGATTATCGTTTCCCATCGAGTCGCACCCCCACGGGAGTTTTCTCAACCTGTTTGAAAGCCGCCGGGTTTATCGTCTTTCTTTGCTCGGTCTGTTCCCGAATTAACGCAACATCGAGGACATCTTCGATAGTATCGGCAAAGACGAAGTCCAATCCCTGCTTGACCTTGTCGTCGACTTCTTCAAGATCGGGCTTGTTGGCGGCGGGAATGATGACTGTCTTGATTCCGGCTTTGTATGCCGCCATTGTTTTCTCTCTGAGTCCGCCTATTGCAAGAACTTTTCCGCGAAGCGTTATTTCTCCGGTCATTGCTACATCCGAGCGGACCTTTAGTCCGGAAAGCTCTGATACGATACCAGTCGCAAGTGTTACGCCCGCCGAAGGTCCATCCTTCGGAACCGCACCCTCAGGTGCATGGATATGGATATCGCGCTTCTGATAGAAGTCGCTGTCTATATCGTACTTATCCGCAACGCTTCTTGCATATGTCACGGCGATCTTTGCACTTTCCTTCATGACATCGCCCAAAGAGCCTGTAAGCTCTATTGCTCCCTTGCCGGGAACCGAGAGAACTTCAAGAGGCATCAGAGTGCCTCCGACGGAAGTCCATGCAAGACCGTTGACTTCGCCGACCTGAGACTTATCCGATTTAAGGTCGCCCAGGTACTTTCTTGCACCAAGGTACTTTTCTATCGTTTCGGGAGAGACCGTAACTCTATGGGATTCGCCTGTTACGATTTCCTTTGCGGCTTTACGGCAGACTGTCGCTAAAAGCCTTTCGAGAGTTCTTACACCGGCTTCTCTTGTGTAATAGTCGATAAGCTCGTAGAGAGCCGCATCCGTGAAGCGAATTTTATTGCCATTAAGACCATTAAGCTTAACCTGCTTCGGAACGAGATGGCGTTTTGCTATCTCGAACTTCTCTTCGCGGGTGTAGCTCGGAAGCTCAATAACGTCCATTCTGTCAAGAAGCGGAGGTGAGATAGTGTCTATGCTATTTGCAGTGGTCACAAAGATAGCATGAGACAAATCGAACGGAAGTTCGATATAGTGGTCTCTGAATTCCTTGTTCTGCTCGCTGTCGAGAACCTCGAGCATTGCGCTTGCGGGGTCTCCCCTGAAATCGTTCGCCATCTTGTCGATTTCGTCAAGAAGTATGAGAGGATTGCTTGAACCCGCCTGCTTGACGGCTGTTATGATTCTTCCGGGCATTGAGCCTATGTAGGTCTTTCTGTGACCTCTTATATCGGCTTCGTCTTTGACTCCGCCGAGTGAGACCCTGACGTACTTTCTTCCGAGAGCGTCCGCAATGGATTTGCCGATTGAAGTTTTCCCGACGCCGGGAGGTCCGACAAGGCAGATAATCTGACCCTTTACGTCGCTGTTGAGCGTTCTGACAGACAGGAGTTCAAGAATTCTTTCCTTGACCTTCTTCATGCCATAGTGGTCTTTGTCGAGCTGAGCGGAAACCTTTTCGATATCGAGATTATCTTCTGTTTCAACATTCCACGGAAGCTCCAGAACGGTATCGAGATAGCTTCTTATTACAGCCGCCTCCTGAGAACCATATGGCATCTTCATCAGCCTTTCAGCCTCTGATATGAGCTTTTCGGTACATTCTTCGTTGAGCTTGAGGCTGTATATCTTTTCGGCATACTCTTCTGCCTCTTCGTCGACATCATCGGTTTCGCCGAGTTCATCCTTGATGATGCGAAGCTCTTCGCGGAGATAATATTCCCTCTGACCCTTGTCTATAGCCTCACTGACCTTGGTGTGTATATCGTTCTCGATTGACAATACCTGAGTCTCTCTTGTGAGAAGAGCCAGGGTTATTGAGAGCTTTTCACTGAGCGTGTTAGCCTCCAGAAGCTGCTGACGGTCTTCAGTGAGCATCGGAATATTGAAGACTATGCTCTCAAAAAGGGTTACAGGGTCATCTGCTGTCATGACAGCATGCTTGAGTTCATCCGGCATCCTCGGAACGACCGAGGAGTAAGCCTCAAACGCCGCCTTTACGACACGGCAGAAGGCGTCAATCTCCTCATCTGGGATTTTATCCTTGCCATAGTTTTTCATCGGCTTGACAACCGCATGAAGGCTGATTCCGTCGTCGGAATATTCGAGAAGCTTGGCTCTGTACAGACCCTCTACTCTGACTCTCGAAGCTCCTTCGCTGAGATTTATAATCTGCTTTATTTCGCACACTGTGCCTATTTTGTAGATATCATTTTCTGCGGGGTCTGAGATGTTAATGTCCTTCTGTGCGGTCATGAAAACGAGTCTGTTGCCGAGGAGTGCCTCCCGGAGAGCCGCTACAGACTTGGGACGCATAACGTCAAACTTCAAAGACATATGAGGCATGACGATAAAGTCTCTTGTTGCGACACACGGCAGACTCAGCTGAGTATTTCTTGTAGGTGCCATTATCCTTCTCCTTATCAGTACAAATGCGATGCGCAAAACGTTGCGCAGGCACAAATAGTTATTTCATAATTATTCAGAAGCAATATGTCCTGTAGCTTATACGGAAAAATACTACTTATCCTATTATATCAAAAAGCTTTCCTGTTTGCAATAGTAAATAGAGGTACAAAATGTGACAGTTGTGCGGTTATGTTTTTGGTACAGAATTTGAAGAAAAAAAGCCTTGACAAATTTAAGTCGGTGTGTTATTATATCTAACTGTGAGCGGAATACCGCTTGCAAATGCGCCCGTAGCTCAGTGGATAGAGTGCCCGGCTACGAACCGGTAGGTCGTGGGTTCGAATCCCCCCGGGCGCGCCAACCTCCGATTTTTCGGAGGTTATTTTTTTGCAAAAAACAAGAGCGACAAGGGTCGCTCATGCCTAGTAATTTTCGAACTAGTAAAATCACCAATTAGCGAATAGATTTTCGTTTACTTCTAATTCTGGAGAAGAAAGTTTTAGAACGTGGTACTGTTTCGGATCTTGCTCATAAAACTTACTGTGTTTTGCAATTGTTTCAATGAGAACAGTTACAGAATCACTATCAGGAAGATTATGGAGACCCAAATCGGAAAACTGTAACTCAAATTTTACTTCAGTATTATAATCTTCTATTTGGTAATGGCTTTCATCATAATTAAGAGGCGCAAACATATAGTTACTGTGAACTCCAATATATAATGGATGTTTCGGCAAGGAATCAATTTTCTCAGCAATTGTTATTGCAGTTTTTGAATTTCTTATCTGCTGTTTAAGCCCGTCAGGCGTAATTCCATAAAGTCTTTTAAATTCTGTAATATATTTATTATCTCGTTCTTCATATTTCTTGCACTGTTCGTCCTGTACTTTTACTTTTTCCTCCTCCAAAGCTTTTTCCTGTGCTTTACGTTTGGCAGTTTCTTCCTTCCTTCGTTTCGCTTCAGCTTCTTGAGTTTTATTTTCATACTTAGACGCCCATTTCACGCCAAGTATAAATAAACTTATAGTTATAATAATAAATCCGATTACTATTGTGTACGCCATATTAACTTCGCCTCATAATTTTAGATTTCACTATCAACAAATCGTAAATACAATTTCACCATGGCTGGATGAACCCACTCTAATCATTTTACCATCGATATTGTATACGATTGACCCATAAGAAGATGCACCTTGGCGGATGTATTTGCCGTCGATGGTGTACATAATGGTGCCATGAGATGAAGCTCCTGCACGAATTCTATTGCCATCAATGGTATAGGCTATTGTGCCATAGCTTGAACTTCCCTGACGAATACTTGTGCCGTTGACAGTATAGGCAATTGCGCCGTAGCTGCTGTTTCCACGTCTGATTACCACGTAGATTCCCCCCTACTTTTTTTCTACATTATAACACACCACTACCCCCCCGCAAGTGGGCAAAAGTACCGAAATATCAGCTTTATCATGTACATATTTTGTCGACTTTGCTGTTCTCAATTATTCTCTTTTCTCTTCATTTTAGATTCTTAGGCTGAACTTTTAAGCAAATTTAAGCTTTTGTCCCTCGTTTCCCTATTGACAAAACTTCGAGAATATGATATATTTATCGCAACCGGATATTTTCGGCGAGTATTTATTAGGAGTGTGAGACTTGATGGATGACAGTTCCGATGGGGATTGTGACCACAATACTGAGTATATAGTAGCATCTTGCGTCGTTTTAAACAGAATGATTGAGTAGGTATGGTCTTCACAACGTTGTGAAAGGCTGTGCCTTTTTGTGTTTCATACTGTTTTTACGAAAGGATCTTATACTAATCATGGTTCAGGCAATTATATTGCAAATATTACTTATAGCGTTTAATTCCGTCTTTTCCTGTGCCGAAATCGCCGTTATTTCCATGAACGACACCAAGCTTAAACAGATGGCTCAGGATGGTGACAAAAGAGCAAAGAAGCTTCTTGCGCTTACTGAGGAGCCGTCCAAATTCCTGGCAACGATTCAGGTTGCAATAACCTTGGCAAGCTTGCTCGGCGGTGCTATCGCCGCTGACAACTTTGCAGACCCTCTTACAGAGACGCTCATAAGCGTTGGGATTCCGGTTACAAGAGCTGTTCTCTACCCCGTTATCCTTGTTATCGTGACGCTTCTTGTGACCTATTTCAGTATAGTTTTCGGCGAGCTTGTCCCTAAAAGACTTGCGATGAAGAAAACCGAGCAGATTGCTCTCGGGCTTTCCGGAGTGATGTATGTCATGTCGAAATTATGCGCTCCGCTTGTCTGGTTACTTACAAAGTCAACCAATGGGGTTCTCAGAATTTTGGGAATCGACCCCAACAGCGACGATGATGTCGTTACGGAAGAGGAAATCAAGCTTATGCTTGCCGAAGGCAACGAGCAAGGCACCATTATGGAGGAAGAAAGCGAGCTTATCAATAACGTTTTCGACTTCACCGATATGACCGCCGAGCAGGTCAGCACGCGTCGCAGAGATGTTATATTCCTCTACATCGAGGATGGCGAAGAAATCTGGGCAAAGACAATTATGGAAAGCAGACATTCATATTATCCTGTATGTCAGGACTCGCCCGATAATGTCGTCGGAATTCTTGACACCAAGGATTATTTCCGTTCCGAGGACAGAAGCATCGACTACATGATGGAGCATGCCGTCAACAAGCCGTTCTTTGTTCCCGAGGAAATGCGTGCAAACGCTCTGTTTGCCGAGATGAAGAAGTCGAGAAACTACTTTGCCGTAGTCCTGGATGAATATGGCGGAATGTCGGGTATTGTTACTCTTCACGATCTTATAGAGGAGCTCGTCGGCGAGCTTGAGGAGGAAGAAGCTCCCCCGAAGCCTGACGACATTGCAGAGCTTGACGAAGACACATGGTGCATCCAGGGCTGCGCCGAGCTCGACGAGGTTGAGGAAGCTCTTGAGGTATCGCTCCCGACCGACACGTTTGACACGTTCAGCGGATTTATCTGCGAGATTATAAGCAGAGTCCCCGAGGAGGGCGAAAGCTTTCAGTGCGAATCCTGCGGGCTTGCGATTGACGTCAAGAATGTAAAGGATCACATGATTGAATACGCAATCGTCAAAAAGCTTCCTCCAGAGGTCAACGAGGACGAGGACGAAGACAAAGACTGATGCGTCCGGACGCATTTAAATTCAAATTCAACGAGAAAAATCTCAAAAATGACTTGACAAACGGCGCATTTAGAGATAAAATAATTCTCGTTGATACGGGCTCGTGGCTTAGTTGGTAAAGCGCCGCGTTCGCAACGCGGAGAGCGTGGGTTCAAGTCCCATCGGGTCCACCAATAAAAAATCCTCGGAAGAGGATTTTTTATTTTATATTCACGTTTCCGCGTTTTCAATCGTCTCAATTTCTGGAACTTCGCCCGCTTCCCCACTTTTGCCTTTTCCCTTATCGACATCTGTCTTTAAGAGCTTGTATATCGCCGAGAACAGCGGCACGCAAATGAGCATTCCGGGAATTCCGAATATTCCTCCGCCCACGCTGACGGCGGCGAGCACCCATACGGACGGAAGTCCGATTGACTTGCCTACTATCCTCGGATAAATGAAGTAGTTGTCGACAAACTGCAGAACCAGAATGAAAAGTATGAATATCAATGCCTGAATCGGGCTTACCGTCAGTATCATGAATGCGCCGATTATCGTTCCTATCCATGCTCCTGCTATAGGAATGAGTGCAGTCAATCCGATCAGCGCACCTATCATGGTGGGATACGGAAGCTGTAATATCAGCATTCCGATGGTGCAGAGTGTTCCCAAAAGAACCGCTTCCGTGCACTGGACGACTATGTAGCCGTGATAGCTTTCGTTGAGAGTTCCCAAGACATAATAAATTCTATCGTGCCACTTGGGCTTGAGATAGGTTTCGGAAAGCTTTTTGAACTGCCCGAGAAGTCTGTCTTTGGCGGAGAGAAAATACACTGAGAATACAACGCCGATTATAGCGGTGGACAGAACAGACACCACTGCGGGAGCAACACTTGTTACCGTGTCCACGGTGCCTTGAATGTCGCTTATTACGTCGGTTATGCTTGTTGAAAGCAACGATATTATACCGATAATACTGCTTACGTTGGAAGCTATTTCGTTCCAATTAATGCCTTCAAGCCATTCTATAATGCTGTCGGGAAGGAGTCCCACGACCGTCTTGTTCTCAAGAATTGAAAGAACCAGCGACGGAAGTTGATCTATGAAGGTCTTGATGCAGGAAACGAACTGCGGAATTACGAGCAGAAGCACTAGAACAATAACGAGAATTATAGTCAGGTAGCCTAAGAGCATGCAGACCGGTCTGCGACTTTTTGCCACAGAGCTTTTCTCACTGTTCGGAAAGTAGTGCCGTTCATAAAAGCTCGTTGGGATATTTACTACATATGCGATTACGAGCCCTGCGATAAGCGGATTGAGCGCATTCATAGCAATACCCAAAGCCGCGAATATGCTGTCGACGAAGTGTACAAACAAGAATAGTATTGCTGCGCTCACGACAGCCTTGAGACAGGTTCTCCAACTGAGGTTCATACAATTTCTCCTTTATTGTTTGGACAAAAGCAATAGTTTGTCCGTGATTCTTTGACACATGGTACTTGAAAAGTTGTCGAAATTTTAGTACAATAGTAGCATTGCGACGAAGGGAGGAATATGAGTGGCAGATTTGAATATCACAAAGCGTGCTCTTGCATCTTCGCTGAAAGAATTGATGACCGAAGAGCCTTTTTCGAAAATCAGCGTAACCGATATATGCGAGCGTTGCGGGATGAACAGAAAAAGCTTCTATTATCATTTCAAGGACAAGTATGACCTCGTCAACTGGATTTTCGATTCTGAGTTTTTGCTTCTCGTCAGAGATAACTCAGCAAAGACGAGCTGGGAACTTTTTGATGTTCTCTGCTATTACCTTTACGACAACCGCAAGTTCTACAAGCCTGCGCTTCAGATTGAAGGTCAGAACTCGTTTTCCGACCACTTCAGAGAAATGCTTCGTGTAACGTTGCGCTCGAGCTTTGGCGAGCTTTTGAACGAATATGAAGACTTTCAGCTCAATTTTTATGCCGACGCTCTTGTTTGCACAATCGAAAGATGGCTTACTTCAAAAAAATGTGACACACCTGACGAGTTCTTAAAGAAGATTGCGTCCTGCGCTCGCTCGTTTTCAAAAATATCGGACAAGATTCTTCCTCCGGAGAACTGAATTTTTACCCGTCGTTCAGATTAAGCCAGGAACGGCGGGATTTTTTCTGCATCTTTGATCCCCTTTTGATAAAGTTTATCAAGGGGTTCTTTTTCTTTGGTCAGGGTATCCACTCCACAGGTGTCATCGGGAGCGAGAATAAGAACCTTGCCCTCTGCCTCTAATTTCTTTGCCGTTTCAAGCTGAGAATTGTAGTGGTCTGCCCTGCCGCTGATTCTTTCGGCAGAGACGGGATATTCTTTTCTGATTCTTTTTGCTATTGCAATGTCGCGCTTCGGAAGCCTGAGGACATCACGGGGTTTACTGAGAATCAGAACCACTCTATCGCATCCCATAGAGATTGCTTTCTCAACCGGAACAGGATCACCGAGAGCTCCGTCAAAGTACGGCTCGCCATCAACATAGTACGGCTTGTTGACATATGGAATTGAGCAAGAGGCTTTCACAATGTCGAGATTGTCCTGACAGATATAGTCCTTGGTGAAGTATTTTGCTTCGCCTGTTATTGCATTCTCGGCTACAACCAATAGCTCTGCGGGGTTAGTCAATAAGGCATCAAAGTCAAAGGGATACTCCCCATTCGCATTACTGAGCTTTCCGTAAATATAGTCCATATCTATGTATGAGCCTTTCCTGACGAGATTAGAAAGGCTCATAGATTCTTTTCTTGCATTATATTCAGTGTAGAACATGTAATTTCTGCATTTCTGTCCTGCAAGAAACGTGCAAATGTTTGCGGCACCGGCAGAAACACCGATTCCCAAGTCAAAGTTTATGCCATGCTCCATGCAATAGTCCATAATGCCACAGGCATAGATTCCTCTCATTCCGCCGCCGACATCTACAATTCCCGTTTTCATAATATTTCCCTCTTTCAGTTTTTACTTGACTGCTTTAGGATAGCACTTTTCAAAAATCTCTGCAAGCGCCTGATTTCTGAAATTATACTCACGTTCGGAGTTACAAACTGAAATCAATTTTCCGGATTCGTTGAATACGGCGATGCAAGAATCATCTGAAATTATTTCATCAACCATTCTGCATGTTCCCGAGAATTCCATGGGAGCGCTTGCGGCAGTTCTTGTGTCTCTGAGTTCGCATACTTCTTTGTAAACGTCACTATAATCTGAGTAATCGTCACCGGTTCTGACAAAGAAGGTCAGCACCGGATGAAGCTCATCCGCTGTGTTGAGAAGGTTCTCACACATAGGATTCTTATCGTACTCATACCACAACGAGTAGAGAGCTTTGTTACTTCTCAAATCCTCACATACTGCAATCGCTGAATCGGAATACTTGACACACAGCATAAGATTCTTGATTTCGCTTGCCTGCGACAATATCTCTTTTTCGATATTTTCGGCGTCCGAAAACAGCATAAAAGCACATTCCGTCTCATCGTCGAATATCTCCATGAGCTTTCCGGGTATACTTTCACAGAAGAAGACGTAGGTATATATTCCCATCTTCTTTCCTTGTCTGATTGCTTCAGTGTATGCTTCCAGTGAGAATGATTTGTTATTAACATAGAATGTTATGACCCACGGGATATTATAACCACGTTCTTTTTCAAGATTTCTTATTGTTCTTGCACCGGCAGTAAAGCTGTTGTAGCCGATGTTCATTCCGAATTTTAGGATATTTGCCGTTCCCACATTTTTGATTGCATCATGAATAAGTGCGTAATAAGGGCTGTTCTCGTCTTCGAGCATGGAATGAGCTATGCTCAGGAAATGCTTCTGAAACCTCCCTGCGGAGAGACCGAGTGCCAGATCGACGAGATTTCTTGATTCTCTGTCGGGATTGTCGCGCATGGCTTCAAGCTTCTTGCCGACATATGCTTCGATGATAGATTTTGCGTTGCTTTGAGTTGTTTTCTGTTCCATAAGAAACCCTCTTTCAAACAAAATTCAGACGTACTAATTATAAACTGCTGACCTTTTTTTAAACACGGACAAATAAACTGTTTTGTCCCGAAAAGTAACACTTTTTTGTGAGGTCCGATTTTACCACACTTTGTGCTTTCGTGTCCAATGACTTTTTTCTTTGCTTGAACTAAAATAATATAAAAGAAAGCGGAGAAATACTCTGCACACAAGAAAGGACAGATGTAAATGAAGAAAAATCTTCTTAAGAATTTCGGAATCAGGCAGGCATTCAACTACCTCGAGAAAAATCCCGAAGAGAATATTCCAAAGCTTGTTAATATGCTCGAGAAGAGCTATAACGGAGAGACATTCCAGAGGCAGATTGCAATTATCAAAAAAGCAGTTGAAGAAAAAAACAACTGGTATCAGCTCATGATGAAAATGTATGAGCTTGACCCGGGCGTTCGTAAAGCTGTTTTCGAAAATTTGCTTCTTAATGACAGTATAGACGGCTACGCCTATCAGCAGGAGATGTCGAAAAAGTATAACTGCAATGTTCCTTGGGCGATTCTTCTCGACCCCACGTCAGCATGCAATCTCCATTGTACCGGTTGCTGGGCGGCTGAGTACGGAAACAAGCTCAATCTGAGCCTCGAAACGATAGATTCCATCGTCAAGCAGGGCAAGGAGCTCGGTTGCTATATGTACATCTACACCGGCGGCGAGCCTATGGTAAGAAAGAACGATTTGATCAAAATTTGCGAGATGAATCCCGATTGTGAGTTCCTTGCGTTCACAAACGGTACTCTTATAGACGAAGATTTCTGCAAGGAGATGCTCAGAGTCAAGAACTTTGTTCCCGCCATCAGCCTTGAGGGCTTTGAGGACGCCAACGACTCGAGACGTGGCGAAGGTGTCTATGACAAGGTTCATAACGCAATGAGACTTCTCAAAGAAAACAAGCTTCCGTTCGGAATTTCCGCTTGCTACACATCGCATAACTGCGATGACATCACAAGCGAAGAGTTCTTTGATATGATTATAGATGCAGGAGCACTCTTTATCTGGTTCTTCCACTATATGCCTGTCGGAAACGGCGCAGTAACAGAGCTTCTTCCCTCTCCCGAACAGCGTGAAAAAGTATGCAGAAGAATTAGAGATTATCGCAGTTCAAAGGCTATCTTCAGTATCGACTTCCAGAACGATGCGCAGTACATCGGCGGTTGTATCGCAGGCGGCAGAAAGTATCTACACATCAATGCAAAGGGCGATGTTGAGCCTTGTGTATTCATCCACTATTCAAATGTCAATATCCACGACTGTACGCTTCTGGATGCACTGAGGAGTCCTCTCTTCCAGGCATACCATGACAATCAGCCGTTTAATGATAACATGTTTAGACCTTGCCCGATGCTTGAAAATCCCGAAAAGCTGAGAGCCATGGTCAAGGAAACAAAAGCAAAGAGCACCGACTATGAAAGCTACGAGAGTGCGGACCATCTTTGCGACAAGTGTGAAAGCTACGCCGAGAACTGGGCGCCTACAGCGGATAAGCTGTGGGACGAGGTTCAGAAGAAAAAAGCGGAGGCTAACGCCAAGGGCTGACACACTCCATAATATTTGCAAGCACCACTTTCAATCATATTCTTTCCTTTGGCGGTATCCCAAGCCGCAAAAATATCGGAGTCGTATTTTAGCGGCTCCGATGTTTTTTATGTAATCTTTATTCGACCGATTTAAGGGATTCCGCCATATCAATGGCTGAAATCTTCTTTCGCAATATCAGATCGGTTATAATTGCAAACAGCACTACAAGTATAACCGTGAATACGAAGCTCTGCGGGCTTATAATTACTTTGAACGAGACCATGTCCACTTTTATCTGAGACATGACAAACGCATGTAAGAGCACTCCAAGAGGCAATCCTATGACTATTCCCATGAGAGTAAGAACGATGTTCTCTCTGAAAACGTAATCATTAGTCTCGCTCTTTCGGAAACCGATTACTTTGATAGTGGCGATTTCTCTTGCACGTTCGGAGATATTGATATTTCCTAAGTTGAACATGACTATCAAAGCAAGTGCGGCTGCACAGAAAAGAATCAGCAGGACAACATAGTTGAGGCTCTGCATCATGTTGTCAATCATCTGCCTTGTGTCGTTTACAACGGTAACAGTGGAAATGCCATCCATGTTCAGAAGAGCTGCGGAAACACTATAATCGTCGGCATCATCATTGAGTCTGAGCATAAGTGTTGAAGACTCATATTCTTCTCCGAAAATCTCTTCATAGGCTTCGTCGGTCATGTAGATATAATGCTGTACATAATTTTCTACAAGTCCTGAAACAGTGGCTTCAGCTGTTTTGCCTTCGGTGGTGTAGACGGTAATGCTGTCCCCTACATCTATACCGAGCATTGAAGCAAGCTTTTCCGAAACCAGAACCCCGCCATCGGTCGGCAGTGAAATCTCCTCATCATCTAAGTGGAGACTTATCACATCGCTGAAATGCTCATCATCCGAAATGATATAGTACGCAGTCTTGTAGACATCGTTTGCGCTGACGTCTGTCGAATAGGACATTGAAGTTGCCTTAGAAGAAATTGTGCCTGAAAGCTCATCGGAAATGTTTGCAAGATCCTCTTCTGTAATCTCGTCAGAAAAATTAACTGAGATATCATAGGTAAGAATGTCGTCAAACTGGAAGTTTCCAAGGTTGGCAATCGAGTCATTGATTCCGAAGGCAGTGAGGACGAGCGCCGTACATCCGGCAATTCCCATCAGCATCATTACCATTCTCTTTTTGAATCGGAAAATGTTGCGGACGGTTACCTTATGCATGAACTTGAGACGTGACCAGACTGGTGTTATCCTCTCGAGCCAGATTCTCTTTCCTGCAGGTGGTGATTTCGGTCTTATAAGGTCTGCCGGTGGGCACTTGAGAGCGCTTCGGCAGGCTATAACAGTTGGACCCACAGAGCACAGAAGCGACAGCACAAGCGACACTGCGAAATATCCCGCATTGAATATGTAAACAAAGCCTTCGATGTTATAGAGTATGGTATACGCTTTGACTATAACAAGAGGGAACAGGAAGCTTCCGGCAAAATATCCGACTACACTTCCTATCACGGCAGCAGTTCCGGAATAGATTATATACTTTGAAAGTATTGCACCCTTGCCGTAGCCTAAAGCACTCAGTATTCCTATCTGGGTTCTTTCATCGTCTACCATTCTTGTCATTGTTGTTGAGCATACGAGCGCCGCAATCAGGAAGAAGAATATCGGGAGAAGTCTTGCGACATTGCTGACGATCAGCGAGTCGCTCTCGAATGTCACATAGCCCGAATTGATACTTCTTGTGAAGGTATAGAGCTCGGGTTCTTCAAGATCGTCAAGCTCGGCTTTTGCGTCAGCGATTTCAGCCTCAGCATCGGCTACTTCAGATTCAAGCTCTGCAACACCATCCTCGTATCCTGCAAGACCGTCGTAATATTCGACCCAACCGTCTTCGAGTTCAGCAACTCCTTCTTCGTAATCTGCCAAGCCGTCCTCGTATTGCTGTCTGGCATCTTCAAGCTCGTCTAATCCGTTTTCATAGTCGGCAAGCGATGAGTAATAGGATTCCCAACTCTGGTCGAGAGTTTCTCTTGCAACTGTATACTGCGCCAAACCGGCGTTATATTCTTCCTCACCGACGCCATACAATTCTACCATTGTTTTTGCTTCTTCAAGGGCAGTCAGCTGTTCAGAAAGGGTTTCTTCCGCGTCATTTAACTCTTCAAGTGCATCATCCAGCTGAGTCTTTGCGTCAGCAAGCTCAGATTCGGCATCTTCTATCGCAATAAGTGCATCTTCAAGCTCTGCTTTTGCGTCTTCAAGTTCAGTTTCACCGTCCTGTAACTCGGTAAGGGCGTCCTGTAGCTCTGCCCAAGCATCATCAAGCTCCTGCTGAGCTTCTGCTCTGCTTTCTTCAAGCTCGTTTTCAGCATCTGCAATTTCGGTTTCGGCATCCGAAACGATTCCGTCAAAGCGGGAATTTATTATTGCTTCGGTCTCATCCCCTACAAGTTCAGAAAACGAGTCTATCATATCGTTATACTCGTCGGTATAAGGGTCGTATTTTTCCGTACTTGTAACGTATACTTCCGTGTAGTATTCGCTGTTGAAGCCTTCTTCGAGGATGATTATGAAGCCGGTAACACTTCCGCTCCCTAAGGACGTTGTGCCTCTTGAAATATCCAGATACAACGGTGAGCGGCAGATACCGACTATTGTATACTCGGTGTATGCAAACGTGTCAAGAGTGTCTTCGTTGTTGCTGTCAGAGATGACTATGGTTGTGCCAATATCATCTTCCGAGAATTCCTGTGAATCAGCAAGGCATTCGTTCGCTGATTCCGGCATACGCCCAGAGACAAGCTGAGGCTCGTTTACGCCCTCAGTCAGCATCATTGCGTGATAAACGTATTCATCACTGCCTATTTGGGTGATGAAATCGGCGTTTATTGAGCCAACTGCGGTTTCTACTCCGTCTATTTCCGAAATCTCTTCAATATCTTCGTCTTCGAAGCCGATGGTTGAAATAAGTCTCAGGTCATAAAGCTTAGTCTCTTCGAGATACTCAAATTCGACGGCGAGCATCGAGGAACGGGTCTGCCGGAGCCCTGCAAAGAAAGCAACTCCGAGCATGATAATGAGCATTATGGCTATGTATCTGCCCATACTCTCGGTTATGCTTCTTCTGATGTTTTTACTGTAAGCTTTTTTCATATCGGTCTGTCACCACTCAATATTCTCTACGGGAACGACATGGTCGTTCAGCTTGACCGAATGAATGGTTCCGCTCTTGACACGAATGATTCTGTCCGCCATTGCTGAAAGAGCAGAGTTATGCGTTATGATGACAACTGTCATGCCGTCATTACGACAGCAGTCCTGCAAGAGTTTTAGGATGGATTTACCTGTCTCATAATCGAGGGCGCCGGTAGGCTCATCGCATAGTAGTAGCTTCGGCTTTTTGGCAAGTGCTCGGGCTATAGAAACTCTCTGTTGTTCTCCTCCGGAGAGCTGTGCCGGAAAGTTCTCGAGTCTGTGGGAAAGCCCGACAGCTGTCAAGGCTTCCTTTGCAGGAATAGGGTCTTTGCAGAGCTGAGACGCAATTTCGACGTTCTCAAGAGCTGTAAGATTCGGTATCAGGTTGTAGAACTGAAATACAAAGCCGATATCATGGCGGCGATAGTTGACGAGGTCGTCTTTTTTGAGACTGCCGACGTCGTTACCGTCCATAAATACTTTTCCGCTTGTAAGAGTGTCCATTCCGCCGAGGATATTAAGAAGTGTTGTCTTCCCTGCTCCCGACTCTCCGACTATTACGCAGACCTCACCCTTCTCGATAGTGAAGCTTGCTTCCGACAAGGCTTTTACTTCAACGTCGCCGGATTTGTATATCTTTGTTACTTTATCAAATTCAATAAACGAGCCCATAGTATCACTCCTGATTTTTCTGTCAAATCTATTTTATCTTATTTAGATTTGTCTTTTATGAATGTATTGTGTGAGGGTGATGAAATAGGAAATGGAATTAATACATTTTATCTCCGACTGTCGAATTAAAATTATTTTGGATTTCCTATTGACAGAGATAGCAACTTGTGATATAATGCCTACAAAGCCGATAGGTTTTAACTAAGTAAAACTCTAAGGAGGAAAATGTGATGACAGTATACAACAGCATAACCGATTTGGTAGGTGGAACTCCCCTACTCAGGCTCAACAATTACCTGAAGGCGGATAAATACTACGCTGATATTCTTGCAAAGCTCGAATATCTGAACCCCGCGGGAAGCGTTAAGGACAGAATTGCAAAAGCAATGATTGATAATGCAGAAGCTACTGGCGATTTGAAAGAAGGTTCAGTCATCATCGAGCCAACCAGCGGCAACACCGGAATCGGTCTGGCGGCGATTGCTGCATCCAAAGGCTACAGAATCATTCTTACTATGCCGGAGACGATGAGCGTCGAGAGAAGAAATCTTTTGAAAGCTTACGGTGCTGAACTTGTCCTGACCGAAGGATCAAAAGGTATGAAGGGCGCTATTGCAAAGGCTAAAGAACTTGCTGAGACAATTCCAAATAGCTACACTCCCGGACAGTTCGTTAATCCCGCCAACCCAAAGGCTCACTTTGAGACAACCGGTCCCGAAATATGGAATGATACTGACGGCAAGGTTGATATTTTCGTCGCCGGTGTCGGCACAGGCGGAACAATCAGCGGTGTAGGAAAGTATCTTAAGAGCAGGAATCCGGACGTTAAAATAGTCGCAGTTGAACCGGCTGGCTCTCCTGTTTTGTCAACAGGTGTTGCTGGCTCACACAAGCTTCAGGGAATCGGTGCAGGATTCGTTCCCGATACTCTTGACACAAGCATATACGACGAGATTATTACCATCAAGGATGAAGAAGCATTCGACACAGGCAGGAAGCTCGCAAAAGTAGAAGGACTCTTGGTCGGAATCACCTCGGGAGCCGCAGTTTATGCCGCTTCAATCCTTGCAAAGCGTCCCGAAAACGAAGGCAAGACAATAGTTGCACTTCTCCCCGACACAGGTGACAGGTATTTGTCAACTCCGATGTTTGCGGAATAAATCAAAACCGTCTGCTGGATTACGGCAGGCGGTTTTCGTTATTCATGATGTCCTGTAGCGTTATACCGTCAAGATAGTCGGTTATCGCTTTGTATAATCCCTGCCAGACAGGGAGAGTCGGGCAGATATCTTTGCGTTTGCACTCTATCGGGTCGCATTCGAGGCAGGAAACGGGAGCGAGACTGCCCTCGGTTAGCCTTAAAATCTCCCCTACCGTATATTTGTCGGGAGTCTGGGAAAGTCTGTAGCCGCCCTGATATCCCCTGTTGGTTCTGAGTACGTCCGCGCCGTTAAATGCGGGGACTATCTGCTCGAGATATTTTTTTGAGATATTCTGCCTTTCGGCAATGTCTTTGAGAGAAACATAGCCGTCGCCCTGATTCTCTGCGAGGTCAACGAGCATCCGAAGAGCGTATCTTCCTTTTGTCGATATTTTCATAGTCGATACCACCTGTATTTTCGATACTCTAATAATAACATATATTCAGTAGGTTTTCAATCTCTTTTTTATAAAAAACACTAGAAATAGATTGCCGCACGGAGTGGATAGCCCCGTGCGGCAAACATATATGGATAGAGGTACTGACTCTGACTGTCAAATATTATTCGTTCTTGATGGCTTCGAGTGCTGAAAGTCTTGTTGCTCTGATTGCGGGATAAAGTCCCGAAATAGTGCCTACAGCGATTGCAAGAAGCACTGCGACACCGTCAAGCCACGGTGGGATAACAGAGAGTGCCGAAGTGGAAGCGTCAATTCCGAGCATCGACATTCCGCCTGCACTCGCAAGATAGTTCACAGCTGCTGACGCTCCATAGCTGAATATTACGCCTAAAACTCCTCCGACAGCTCCAATTATTCCAGCTTCGATGAGGAACATGCTTCTGATATCCGAAAGCTTGCAGCCCAGGACTTTCATTATGCCGATTTCTCTCGTTCTTTCGTAGATGGACATTACCATTGTGTTGGCTATACTTATAGCTGCAACTATAAACGCTACGACGCCGATGGCTCCTAAGATGGCTCTTAAGAACTTTGTCTGATCCTGAAGCTGGGTCAGGTATTCCATCGAAGAATAGGTCTCATAGCCCATCTCGTTGAGCTTAGCTTCTACGCCCTGGACATACTTTGAGTCTTCGACAAGAACTATTGCCTGATCGTAGATATTCTGACGGTTGTCCTCGGTGCTTTCTATGTCCGTTGGTGTGTATTCATAGCCATAATACTTTGCTTGGTTTTCCTCAAACTCAAGGGCGAGACTGAAAACACCGTTTACATCCATATAGGCATAAGTCTCATAGTTACCGCTTTCGTTATATGCAAGTATACCCACGCAGTTGCCGTCGACAAGATCAATCTTTGGTTTTGAAGTATCAACAGCACTTTCGCCATAGGACCAATACCATGTAAACTGATATGTGTGATTACTGCCTACAGGGTTAAATGGCAATTCATCGTCTTCTGTTATCGTCTTCCACCATATCTCGTCTTCCTCTCGCATTGTGTAGAAGTAGAAAGGCATGGCGTAGGTCATAACAAAGTTTGTTGTTCCAACATCGCTCTCATCAAGAAGCCGACCGTAAAGTATTTCATAGCCCATGTCCGCCATTGAAGCGGCGTCTATGCCTATAATCGACATTGAAGAGCACTTTTCGGTGTTGTCCATTATCAGGTATCCCCAGTAGTAGTAATACGGGGAAACCACCTGAACATGGTCTATTTCACTTATTTCATCTATGGCAATATTATCAAGAACTGCATCCGATTCCGTATAGACGTATGTACCGCTGTCTTCGTCGTATTGGTACGAGCCGCCATAGGAATAGATGGTTATCTGTTTAAGGTTTGAATAGGAGCTTATCTGGTCTTCAAAGCCCTTATTCATGCCAATGCCTATCGAAAGCATTATAACAACTGCTGCCGTGCCGATTACAACGCCTAAGACAGTGAGCATACTTCTGGCTTTACGCCTTAAGAAGTTGGAAAGGGCAAATCTTACGATATCCGTTTTTCTCATAATCAGTCATCCCTCCTTATAGGGAAAAGCGGAATTTATTCATCATCGTCGTCATCGTCATCATCAAGACCGTCAAGAAGCGCCTTCTTTTTCCTGTTCCTGATAACAGCGACTACTACAACTATAATCACGATTACCACTATTCCGGCTCCGACGCCGATAGCAATCTTTGCAACGGTGCTGAGACTGCTTTCTGAAACGTCGCTTGAATCTGCATCTACAGCAAACTCGTCATCGAAGTAGTAGTCATCGCCCATATAGTAGCTATCATCGTAGTAGTTTGTCTCCTGTTCTTCGCATATAAGAACATCGAATTCGTATTCAAGGGTGTGCTCTGCACCCGATTCATCCTCAAACGAGAACGTGAGGATTGCTGTCTTTGTCTCCCCTATTGCGTCCGGGTCATTCGGGTAAATCATGCCGCTGAAATAGTCATAGCTTGATGCGCTGAGGGTGCCGTAGTATTCGGTAGCCATGTAGAAGTCTCCGCCGACACCGATTGTGAGACTGCTCATTGCAGTCTTCGACTTATTGAAGAACTGGAAGTAGATACTGCAGCCCTGAGAGCCATAGCATTCCGTCGGCGGATCCCACTCCATAAGCTCAAATTTGATAGCCTGTGAAACCTGCAGGTTGATAGTAATCGAGTTACTGCTTGCGGAGTAGCTTGTGCCGTTGTCATACTCGAAATCATATTGAATGGTTATAGGATATGTACCCGCACCTGCTGTGGCACTAGTCTTGAGCTTGATTGAATATTCCATCTCACCGTCGGTCGGGATTTCCTCTGTGTAGAAGGAAGTTGTGCCGTCGATGGCGGAGAAGATATTGGTGCTTGTGGTCGAATTACTGCTGCTTGCAGTCTCGACATCGACAGTCATATTCTTGATTGCCTTGTCGTGACTGGTGTTGCGGAGAGTGAAGGTAAGAGTGAACTCTTCGCCGGATTCGACGGTGTCGACATCAATGGTATAGCCGGAAACGATGACCTTCGGTTCGAGAGACTTCTCGCCCGTTGCTTCGGTTGCTTCTGACTTTTCGGTAGCTCTCAAGTAGATATTGAAGTTCTCAGTGTGCTCGTTTCCGCTCGTATCGGTATAGGTTACCGTTGCCTGTAGTGTGTGCTGAGCGGACGGATATTCCGGGAAGACGACCGGGAATGTTGCGGTAATAGTGTCTCCGCCAACAACGGTTCCGCAATCGACGGTGTCGGTATATGTATTGAGAACGAGACCTCCGAGGCTTGAAAGAACGACTTTGACGTTATTTGCGGTGTAGCCGGTATTGTTCTCGAAGCTTAATGTAAGCTTGGTTGACAGATTCGACTTGCCTTTGCCCTCGGGAATGGATGCGCCCGTCAAAGTGAAGCTCGGTGTGTCGTTATCTTCGTTGAGGGTTACCTCGGAAGCTTCAACGTCGATATTGAAGGTTCTTGAATCGGTTACGACCGAGCCGGACTGTGAAGTGCAGGTTACGGTGAGGGTAACCTGATATCTGCCGGATTCAAGGGAGCTGTCGGAAAGAACGGTTACGGAATTGTAGCCACTGTGAAGCTCCTGCTCGGCAAGGTATCCAGAGAAGCTGAAGCCGGTTCCCGATACGGAAGCTGTTACCTGAGCGGTTGAATCCCAGGTGGCGTAGCTATATGTACCGTAGGTGTATTCATAGTTCAGGGTAGCATTACTCGAAAGAGTAAATCCTATTGTGAATGTGTCACCGGCATTAATCGACTGACTGCTGACTGTGGGATTCTGGATGGTTACGCCGTATGCAGTGGTGATTGTGGGAGTGTTATTGACAGTGGTGTTGTCTTCGCTGTCTTCATCCGCAAAAACTCCCAACGGAAGAATGCTTATTACGAGCAAAAGGCTTATGATAATGCTTATTATCTTTTTCATGATTCAGTGTCCTTTCTTTGCTTACTTTATACAGACTCGGCAGCCTTGATTATTTCGGAGGCTTCCGTGGAACCGACCGCAATTTGCTTTGAACGGTTATCTTCTACGTCGGAGATTACTCCGTCGGTGATGTGGTAGATTTTATCGGCGTACGCCGCAATTTCGACGTCGTGGGTTACTATGACCAATGTCTGGTGGTTCTCTCTTGACATAGAGACCATCATTTCCATTACTTCGATTGTGGTTCTTGTGTCAAGGTTTCCCGTGGGTTCGTCGGCAAAGACTATTTTCGGTTTCGCTACAAATGCTCTCGCTATGCCCACTCTCTGTTGCTGACCGCCGGACATCTGCGTCGGTTTGTGCTTCATTCTCTTCCCCAGTCCGACGAGCCGAAGCATTTCTTTGGCACGCTTGGTCCTGTCTTTACGTTTGACCCCCGCAAATGCCAGAGGCATACTGACATTGTCTATGGCGTTCTGAGTCGGGAGAAGATTGTACGACTGAAAGACAAAGCCCATGTTCTTTTGTCGGAACACCGCAAGCTTTCGCTCACTCATCTTGTCCACTCGTTCGCCGAAGATGGTAACCGAACCCTTTGTGGGTTTCTCGAGTCCCGCCATCAGGTTCAGAAGCGTCGATTTTCCGGAGCCAGACGTTCCCAGAAGGCAGACAATTTCGTCTTCATAGATTGTCAGGTTTACGTTATATAAAGCTCTCACTTTTTCTTTTCCGATTACGAAAACCTTCGATAAATCCTGAATTATTATTGCCGGCTTTTTGGATTCGTTTTCCGCGGGAATTTCGGCTGTATCTTTCGCTTGCGTCTGTCTGACTGCTAGCTCGGCAATCTTGTCGGGAGTATTTGTTGATACTTCACGCAGGTTGAAGTTTAATCCGTCATCCATCCACTATTCCTTCCTTTCTTCCTTGTGCTGTAAACATTATAGGTTATTTTCCGCTCAATTTCAATATTTACGGAGAAATCTTAATCAAACCTTAATAATTGAGTTGCACTGTCAAGGACTTTTTCACATTCTCAATACTAATACACATCAGCTTCCCCAATTATTGCATCCAAATAAAAAAATTTTTCAAAAAAATCAGCCGTTTTCTGGACGACTGATTTTGTGAGGTTATTCCTGAGTGTTGGTGTCTTCAGTGGAAGACTTCTTTTTCTTTGTCGGAACTATAAGGACTATAGCTATTACAACAACCGCAACTATTCCACATGCAATTACTACTATCGACCAGACATCAATGTCGTTGCTTGATGGCGTTTTAACAAATGGATTTGCTTCTTTTTCAACGGTCACTTCAACATAGTCGGGATTTGCGGGCATGTCGATAACGAATGTTGTTACGCTTTGTGCCGGAATGTAGTTTCGTACTTCTGAATAGGAAACCTCGTTCCAGTAGGAATACTTGAATCTGTTTTCGTTACCTATTGTCTGGTAGCCGAACGAATCGGTCACTGTGGCATCACCTAAGTCAAAAGTAATTTCATCATCGTCGTCAGTGTTGTTTACGACTATAATTACAAGCCTTGAGTCGTCAGGTGCCTTGAATGCAACTATTGTTGAGTCCGAGTCATTCCCTACGTCAACACGCTTATAGCCGTTCTTGACGTACTTTGAAAAGTGCATCATTATGTAATGATTGCCGTTTCTCGAGATAGAAGCATTCTCACTTGAGCTGTCTATTTCGATAAGACAGTTACCTGTGTCTGCAATCCAGACGCCGTTCCAGTAGAGATAAGCGCTTATACCCTCATAAATAAACTCGTTAGCCATCTTTTCTGCATGGTTTATGTATTCGTTGTAATACCATTCGGTCTGCCAGAGAGTATAGTCGCCATAGTAGAGATCTGCAACTGCGGAATATGAAGATTTGGTATTGTCACTTCCGTAGAGATGGTGCGCTATGACTTCAAAGGTATCGGCACCTCCGTTTTCGATAAGAGGCGTTATATACGCTTCAAGTCTCGATGCAGTGTCCGCCATTACCTCGGCACCGGTTATGCTCGGGGCATATTCCCCGAATGCTTCCTGAAACGCTTCGTAAACTGCAAGATGAGCCTTCCAATAGGCACAGTGATACTCGTCTTCGTCAGCACCGAAGTAGAACCCGGCTTCGTCTCTTGCATTGCCGTTTTCGTCTATCTGTAAACCTTGCAACTCGGTTTCGTTTGAAATCGAGAAGTAATCAACAGGGATTCCGGCGTCAAAGAAGAGCTGAACCGATTCAACGCAAAACTGAGCCAATTCGTCATACATATATTCGCCGTTTTCGTCTTTGGCAAGAGTGTAATATGTATAGCCGTTGTCATCAAGCTCGGTGAAAGCCACAAAATCGAGGTCGCGGTCATACTGTCCCCAGCTTGTAATAAGAACTATCGGCTCGATTCCGCGTTCTACTGCCGCCGAATAGTAAGAATAATACGCCTGATAACCATCAAGTGCGTTCTGGTACTCATCTCCTACATGATTAAGATCCCTGAATCTCAGGATATTGAACTCGGTATCACAGAAAATCCAGTCATATCCGGTTTCAGCATTGACATTGGTTGTAAGCCAGTCTCCGTACCATGTGTAGGATGCTCCGAAACCGTCAATCGTCTGATAAGTTGAGTCCAAATCTATCGTGACGAAGGTTTCCGCAAAAGCATTTATACATAGATAAGACAAAGATAATGCCACAGCCAGTACAAGTGAAAGAGCCAGTGAAAAAGCCTTTGATAATTTTCGCATTGTATTCCCTCCCAAAATTTTATATCTGTATTTATATTAACATATAAAAGTAACCGTGTCAATTACAAAAGCTGAGAAGATTATTGATTTATCCTGAGAAAAGAAAAATCGCCGGCAAACTGCCGACGATCTTTCATGAAAAATAATATAGAAAGGTGGATTATGCTACGACGAAGAACTTGATAAGGAAAATAAGCGAGATGACGATTGTCAGCCAGGAAACCTCCTTGAACTTGCCGGTGCAGAGCTTGATTACTGTGTAGGTGATGAGACCCAAGCCGATTGCATGACCGATAGAACCGGTTATCGGCATACCAATGAGCATAATTGCCGCAGGAGCAAGCTGTGAGAAATCACTGAAGTCGAGATTCTTAAGCCCGGAGAGCATGAGAATTCCGACATAGATGAGTGCCGAAGACGTAGCCGCCGCAGGGATTATTGCCGCGATAGGAGCAAGGAACATGCACGCCAGGAAGAGGATGCCGGTTGTGAGTGCGGTAAGACCCGTTCTTCCTCCTGCCTCAACACCGGAAGCGGACTCGACAAAGGTGGTAACGGTGGAAGTACCGGTCGCTGAACCAACGAGAGTACCGACAGAGTCGGAAAGGAGCGCTTCCTTCATCTGAGGCATGTTGCCGTTCTCGTCGACCATACCGGCTCTTGAAGCGGTACCGACAAGAGTTCCGATGGTGTCGAACATGTCAATCATACAGAAGGTGATGATAAGAGTGATTACAGTGAACCATCCGATATCAAACAGGGTCGAGAAGTTGAACTTGAAGAGTGTGGTTTCTGCCATGTCGCCGAACGCAGGAAGGAATGATGCGCTTGCGAGGCTTGCGAACGGATTAATGCCCAGGAAAATAGCCTCTCCCGCCCAGTATACAACCGCACCGATGAGCATGCCCAAAAGCACGTTAGCCTTAACGTTGTAGTGCTTGAGGATAATCATTGCGAAGAGACCGACAAAGATAGTGACGACGGTGAGAACCATTGTCGGATATGCGGTATCGCCTACCATGCTGTCTTTGAGTACAGAGGGTGTAAGAGAACCGAAGAAGTTGCTGAATACATAATAGCAGTTTCCGGCATCGTCATACACACCGACGTTCGAACCGAAGCCGATGTTAAGGAGCATAAGTCCTATAGCAGGTGCTATAGCGGTTCTGATTCCAACAGGGATAGCCTGAACAATTTTATCTCTGATATTGAAGATGGAGAGGAAGAAGAAAACTATGCCCTCAATCAGGATTATGCAGAGACCGGCTTGGTATGCTTCAAGATAAGAGCAACTTGCCAATGTTGCAATATTGGCAACTACAACGGCAAAGAAGCTGTTGAGACCCATGCCGGGAGCCATTGCGAAGGGCTTGTTGGCGAGGAATGCCATGCAAATGGTACCAACGCCCGAAGCAATACAGGTTGCCATGAATACGCCGTTCCAAAGTTCTGTGCCCTCTGCGCCAAAATTCGTCAGCAGGTTGGGGTTAAGAGCGATGATATAAGCCATCGTCATGAACGTTGTCAAGCCTGCGAGGATTTCGGTTTTTACCGTAGTGCCGTTTTCCTTCAGCTTAAAAAGTTTTTCCATGTTTATCAATCCTTTCGGTTTTGCAGAAGGAATTTCAGATTTCCGTCTGCTTTTGTTGACGAATTAATCACTTACAGTCACAAACTCATCACACAATATATAGTACACGATGAGAAGACAAATGTCAACAGGTTGGGGACATTTTTGAAAGTCAAAATAAAATAGAAATTTTGGGCAATAAAGAAATTGGATTTGTTCATTATTACCACAAACTCACATCTTGTATTGCAATTTTGAGCCGTTCATGTTATAATACAATAAATGCGCAATGCTCCTTATTAGATTTGGAAAGGTGATAATGTCATTATGAATATAATTTTAACTGCGGCACTTCAATCGAGATTTGCTCCGCTTCCAAAGAATATGCACATTGTATTCTGCATAATTGCGACTGTGGTCTTCGTGGCGCTTTATGTCAGAAAGCGGAAAATGGTTGATTTTCTCTGGCTTTTGGTCTGTGACTTGCCTCTTATATTGCAGTTCTATGGCGATTCAACGACTGCCACTGTAATAGGCGTCTGTGAAGTAATACTTCTGGTCGCAATATTCGTGTTCCATTTACAGGACAGAAAAGCCGCCAGGAATCAGTCTGAGGACGATTCACAATCGGACGAAGGCGACGGCGGAGATGTCGACGACCTCAAGGATGTTGAGCAAGCCGTCAAGGTTGAACGTTCGAAGCTTGCCGGAAACGATGCCGACGATAACGTAATCTATCAGGCGTTTGACAATTATAATACCTGATGAATGGAGAATTGACTATGCCGAGAGCTGTAATTCTTGACGCAGATACGGTTACGAGCGGCGATGTATCGCTTGAACCGCTTACTTCTCTTGTGGAGACTGCTGTTTTTGGATTTACCTCACCTGATGAAATCGCAAATAATATCGGTGATGCAGAAATAGTTCTTACGAACAAGTGCAGGATTACCGAGGAAGTTTTTGAAAGGTGTCCGAATTTAAAGTTCATCGGGCTTTTTGCTACCGGCTACAATAATATTGAAATAGATGCCGCAAAGAGACACGGCTGTGTCGTTGCGAATGTTCCCGGATACTCGTCAGATGCTGTTGCACAGCATACTTTTGCATTGATTTTCAATCACTTTTCGAAGATTCATGAGTATGACGACTATGTTCAGAGCGGAAGCTGGGGCAAATCAAAGCTGTTTACTCACTTTGAGATACCTCTCAATGAGCTTTCGGGCAAAACTATCGGAATAATCGGATACGGAGCTATCGGAATGGCGGTTGCAAGGATAGCTCTGGCGTTCAATATGAAAGTTCTGGTATATACAAGAACTGCGCCAAGCGATTGTGATGGTATCACCGTATGTAGCCTCCCCGATCTTCTCAGAAATTCGGACATTGTAACTCTGCACTGCCCTCTTAATGAAGGTACGAAGGAGCTCATAAATGCCGAGACACTTTCGATAATGAAACCGACTGCACTTTTGGTGAACACTTCCCGTGGCGGAGTTATAAACGAAAGAGATTTGGCGGAAGCTCTTAAATCCGGCAAGATTGCATCTGCCGCAATAGACGTTCTTACAACTGAGCCTATATCGTCGGATTGTCCCCTTCTTGGACTTCCGAACTGCGTTATAACCCCACATGTGGCATGGGCTCCGATTGAAACGAGAGTAAGATTGATCAGACTTGTGGCGGACAATATAAAAGCGTATCTCAGCGGCAACCCCACAAACAATGTTGCAGGATAATTTAAAGTAAAGGTTTTGATACATATGTCAGATAAACTCAAGCGAGTAGTCATAAAAGTAGGCACCTCTACCCTCACCCACCCTTCGGGACAGCTCAACATCCGCCATGTTGAGGAGCTTGTCAAGGTAATCTCGGATATCAAGAATTCCGGTGTCGATGTGATTCTGGTGACATCGGGAGCAATCGGATTGGGTGCGGCAAGACTTGGATTCAAAGAACGTCCGAAGGACACTCCCACAAAGCAGGCGTGCGCCGCTGTCGGGCAGTGCGAGCTCATGAACATATACGAAAAGCAGTTCAACGAATACGGGATTATCGCCGCTCAGGTGCTTCTTACAAAGTTTGTTCTGACCGACGAGAGAAAAGAGAATGTTATCAACTCATTGGGAAAGCTGATTGAATGCGGAACAATTCCGATTGTCAATGAAAACGACGTTGTGGCTATTGATGAGTTGGAGCTTGAGGTTGGTGAAAACGATTCTCTTGCCGCGATTGTTGCCGTTATAACGAAAGCCGATACTCTTATCATAATGTCTGACATTGATGGGCTCTATGAAACCGACCCGAAGAAGAATCCCGACGCTAAGCTCATCTCCGAGATTACAGAGATTTCGGACGACCTTCTTGAGATGGCAGGCGGTGAAGCTTCGGGACTTGGAACAGGCGGAATGGCGACAAAATTAAGAGCGGCAAGAATTACGCTTAATGAAGGCATAGATATGATGATTATAAACGGCAAGCGTCCGACCAATCTTTACGACGTGTTTGACGGGAAGAAAATCGGAACGCTGTTCACATCTAAGAAGGAGTGACAAAGATATGGATTTTGAAACTATAGGGCTAAACGCTGTTGAGGCGAAGAAAGAGCTTTCCTGCTCATCGGTAACTCTGAGGAATTCCGCACTCACGCTTATTGCCGATTCTCTTGAAAAGCATAAGCGTGAGATTCTTGAGCAGAACAGAATTGACGTCAAGAACGCCGAAAAAGCAGGTATGAGTGATACCATGACCGACAGGCTCTATCTGAATGAGAAGAGAATTCTTGATATAGCTGACGGTGTAAGAAAGGTTGCGGCTCTCCCCGACCCTGTCGGCATTGTCGAAGGCGGAGAGATAAGACCGAACGGTCTTAAAATCACAAAGATAAGTGTTCCGATGGGCGTTATCGGAATCATATACGAATCACGTCCGAATGTCACCGTTGATGCCGGAGTTCTGTGTATCAAGAGCGGCAATGCCGTAATACTCAGAGGCGGAAAAGAAGCTATCTACACAAACACAATTCTTGCGATGATTATGCGTGATGCTGTCAGCGAAGCAGGACTTCCCAAGGATTCGGTTCAGCTTATAGAGGACGTTACAAGGCAATCCGCCGAGCAGATGATGAAGGCAAACGGGATTATTGACCTGCTTATTCCGAGGGGCGGCGCAGGGCTCATAAATTCCGTTGTTCAGAATGCGACTGCTCCCGTTATCCAGACAGGAACCGGAAATTGCCACATCTATGTCGATTCTTCCGCAAGCATTCCAATGGCTGTTGATATAGTCGACAACGCAAAGACATCAAGACCTTCGGTTTGCAATGCCGCCGAGACGCTTCTTGTCCATAAGAGCATCGCAGAAGACTTTCTGCCGGCACTCAAAAAGAGGCTCGACAAATCTCATGTCGAGCTGAGAGGCTGTGAACTGACGCAGATGATTCTTGGAAAGTCTGTCGTTCCGGCAACCGAGGAAGATTACGGAAAAGAGTTCCTTGACTATATTCTCGCTGTCAAGGTTGTCGACAATATATATGAAGCTATCGAGCACATACAGAAATATTCTTCGGGACATTCCGAGTGCATAGTAACCGAAAGCGTTTCAGCCGCTGAGGAATTCCAGAAGAGAATTGATGCCGCCGCCGTTTATGTCAACGCATCGACGAGGTTTACCGACGGTTACGAATTCGGACTCGGAGCGGAAATAGGAATCTCAACCCAGAAGCTTCACGCAAGAGGACCTATGGGGCTTAAAGAGATGACGACTTACAAGTACATCATAACAGGTAACGGGCAGATAAGATAAAGCTACTGAGGTCAGATATGAGCACAGAAACAGAAAACAAAAATGAGATAAAAACCGATAGCGTTGAAACCGAGACCGTTTCCGACGACCTGACAAGTCTTGCCGACGCCGCAGGGATTATTGAAGCTATCCCCGAGGAAAAGTCGGTTGAATCAACTCAAGAACCCAAGCAGCCGGACGATGGCAATAAAAAATCCAAGAGGAAAAAAAAGCTCAAAGAGATTTCAGAGACTGCCGAGAAAGAGCGCAAAGAGCTTGACGAGCAGGTCAAGGAAATTCTGGACGACGCTTTGGATGAGGATACCGAAAGTCTCGGCGTTAATGAAGATGAACAGGAAACTTCCGCTGTCAATATAAGCCTTTCACAGATTCTGACGGCTGTTTTCGGGTTGGTTGTGCTTGGTTTTGCGATATTCGGAATCGTTACCGCCATAGTAGATTATCATGCATATGCAGAGTCAAAAAACGACAACTCGGCGCTGATAAGCTCTCTTGAGCGGCTTGTCCTCCCTCTTTCGGCGGCTGATGTTCCCTCCTTTGAGAACACATCTCTTCTGAATCAGGACGTTATCATAACAGCGGCTTGCTGGGACGTTATTTTGAATCCTTCCTCGACATACACATCTGAGAATGGATATTATTCGATTTCCTACTTCGAGATTGATTCGAGAATCATCAAGCTGTTCGGTTCGGGACTGAGTTACACCCATGGAACCGTCGGCGATGAAGAGCTGAGCTTTGAATATGACGAGAGCACAGGGATGTATTCGATTCCCGTAAGTCCTCGCTCGATGGCGTATTACGCCGTTGTTCAGGACATAGAGGCAACAGATGACGGTTACACAATTCAGATTGCCTACTATATGCCGATTAATAACTGGACTTCCACCGATGCCTCTCCTGAAAAGATTATGACATGTACGGTCGTAAGTACAGGACCAAGCTACACTATCTCTTCACTTCAGGTAAGTGAAATTGTCAACGGAGCGGAGTACTGATTTCAATGATTAATGCCGCAGGTGAATCCTACGGCATTTTTATTTGGGGGAAACTATCTCGACTCCTGTGAAATAGAAGCTGATAATGTCCGAGTAGCTATAGCCTTCTTCTGCCATTTTGTTTCCGCCGTATTGCGAAAGCCCAACGAGATGCCCGCTTCCCGAAACGCTGAAGGTGAACCTGTCGAATTCTTCCGAATAGGACACGGTGAATCTCGCCGACGGAAGATTAAGCCAAGAGGCAAGCTGTCTGCCGGTGACGGTCGTGTTTTTATCAAGAGTAATCTCCGTGGCATAGCCGGTGTCGGTTGTGACGGTTATGACTATCCAATCGGATGGGTTACCTAGCAAAGTGATGCTTTCGTCCTGAGTGGTTATCCTCGCGAAAATCTCGTCGGATGTATAACTGATTTCAGTTATATAGTCGCTGTCATAATTGCTCACAACGCTTTGAAGATACGGAACGTCTTCACACAAGACCGTCAAGGCGCTCTCGCTTACGCCACCGTTTGAAACACAGTAAGCAGGCGCTATGATACTGCCGTTATAGGTGATGTACTCCCCTGCTACATCACCGACCGCTCTTCGGACTTTTTCAATATAATCGGATTCGCAGACAAGGCGGACATATTTGTTTATATCGGTACTGATGTCACAACCACGCAGTTCTTCAGTTGGATTTGACTCTTCTTCAATACGCCTGCCCAAAATATATGTGTACATCAAGACAGCCTGAGCCTTGATAAGTTCAGGCTCTGCATCCATTTGAAGAGTTCCCAGAACAGAATATGTAAGATAATCCTCGATAGAAAGTGTTGTTACCGTTTCGGTGGTTATATCATAAACATAGACTTCTTCGATGAGTGGATAAGCAGAGGTGGAACTGTCCGCAAAAGCTTCTACAGTCTCTTCATCCGCCTGAAAGAAATATGCAGAGCCTTCGGAAATAAGCACCGTGATAATCGGAAATGCTACAAGTGCTATTGTCACAAATATAAGTCCCCTGAGTACATTTTTCACGTCTATCAGCCTTTCTGTCTTGATAATACGAGAATAGCACTGTCGGGACAAGTATATTGTCGAAACGTAGGAAACGAAATAATTTGCCTCCAAGTATTGATTTTTTCGGGGGCATGATGTATAATGTCATGGTATCAAAAATCAGATATGTTTCCGTAGCTCAGCTGGATAGAGCGACCGCCTCCTAAGCGGTAGGTCGGGTGTTCGAATCACCTCGGAAACGCCATAAAAGAAAACCGTCAGGAAATCAATCCCGACGGTTTTGTTATTTATGATTGAAGTCACACGTTGAATCTGAACAGCACGACGTCGCCGTCCTGCATGACATATTCCTTGCCTTCGGAGCGGATAAGACCTTTTTCCTTTGCGGCGACCATGCTTCCACATGCTTCGAGATCTTTGAATGCAATTACTTCGGCTCTTATAAAGCCTCTCTCGAAGTCGGTGTGAATCTTTCCTGCCGCCTGAGGAGCTTTGGTGCCCTTCTTTATCGTCCATGCACGGCATTCGTCCTTTCCTGCTGTCAGGAATGAAATGAGCCCCAGAAGCGAATAGCCTTCTTTGATGACTCTGTCCAAGCCCGAAACTTCCAAGCCCAGATCCTCAAGGAAGAGCTGTCTGTCCTCTTCGGACATGTCGGAAAGTTCAGCTTCTATTTCTGCGCAAATAGGCAGGACTGCCGAATGCTCGGCTTCTGCGATTTCTTTTACAGTGAGGTAGTGCTTCGAGGTGTTGATGTCTGCACGGAAGTCATCCTCCGAGAGATTTGCGGCGTAGATGACCGGCTTCTGGGAAAGAAGCGGGGTCGAACGAATCATTTCCCTTTCGTCATCGGTGAATGGATAGCTTCTTGCGGGTTTGCCCTCGGTCAGGTGAGCAAGCATAGCCTCTGTCAGGTCGATATCAGCCTGATATTTCTTGTCGCCCTTGACCATCTTCTTTGCTTTGTCGAGGCGACGCTCAAGGACTTCGATATCTGCAAATATAAGCTCCAGATCTATCGTTTCGATATCACGCTTCGGGTCGACAGAGCCCTCAACGTGGATTATATCGTCCGATTCAAAGCACCTGACAACGTGAATGATGGCGTCACATTCGCGGATATTGGCTAAGAACTTGTTGCCGAGACCCTCACCCTTAGATGCTCCCTTGACGAGTCCTGCTATGTCGACGAACTCGAGCGTTGCAGGAGTAAATTTAGTCGGGTTATACATCTTGGCGAGCTTGTCAAGCCTTTCATCGGGAACGCTGACGACGCCGACATTCGGCTCTATTGTACAAAAGGGATAGTTCGCCGATTCCGCACCAGCGTTTGTAAGCGCATTGAAAAGTGTACTCTTTCCTACGTTAGGAAGTCCTACCATGCCTAGTTTCATTGTATTTGTTACCTGCCTTTGTTATCTGTAATCAACGAAGCCGACCTTGCGGGATGCTTTGGTGAGAATCTTGTTGGAAAGTCTGAATGCGCGCTGTACGCCGTCGGTATAGCACTGCTTGAGATAAGCCTTATCGGCGATAAGCTTCGCATACTCGGTTCTTACGGGCTCCAGGCTGTCTGCAACCGCTTCGCCTACCGCGAGCTTGAAATCGCCGTAGCCCTTGCCGGAGAATTCGCTCTCGATTTCATCCATATTCTTGCCCGTTACACAGGAGTAGATGGTCATCAGGTTGTTGATGCCGTCCTTGCCCTCGGCATATCTTACCTCGGTATCGCTGTCGGTAACTGCGCGCTTGAACTTGCGGATAATTGTGTCCTTATCGTCTAAGATCAATATGCAGGCATTGGGATTATCATCGGACTTTGACATCTTCTTGGTCGGGTCCTGAAGGCTCTTGATTCTGGCACCTGTTTTCGGAATATAAGCTTCCGGAACTGTGAACATGTCACCATAACGCTGATTGAATCGGACAGCGATGTTTCTTGCGAGCTCGAGATGTTGTTTCTGGTCCTCACCAATTGGAACCAGATCAGCATTGTAAACGAGAATATCAGCCGCCATGAGCACGGGATAAGTGAAAAGACCGGCGTTGACGTCGTCGGGGTGCTTCTGTGATTTGTCCTTGAATTGAGTCATGCGGGTGAGCTCGCCGAACTGAGTGCAACAGGAAAGAATCCAACTGAGCTGAGCATGATTAGGATTGTGACTCTGGATGAAAACTATCGACTTTTCGGGGTCAAGTCCGCAAGCCAAGAGAAGCGCATAACACTCGATTGTCTGCTTTCTGAAGGTTGCAGGGTCGCGCTTGACCGTCAGTGCATGTTCATCTACTATCGAATAAATGCAATCGTATTCATCCTGAAGAGGTCCCCAGTTCTTGATTGCACCGAGATAATTTCCGAGAGTGAAGACGCCTGTAGGCTGTATTCCACTGAATATTACTTTCTTAGCAACGCTAGTTGCTTCGCTTGATTCTGTCATGATGATTCCTCCATATATGATTATTTGTTATTATCCGTAGATTGTCAAGCCGTCCGATACGGTGAGAGTCAGATCGCTTCCGCCGGAATAGGTGCCGCCGGTGCATATATTGTCGATGCTTTCGCCGTTCTTATAGGTTCCGCCATAGCTTATGGTAACAGTCTCACCTGTTACGAACATTGAAGAAGAGAACAGAACGTTCTCAACCGGCTTAGAGGTTTTGAAGACGAATTCTTCGCTTCCGCAAGAGATTCTGATATAAGAGCCTGTGGAAACTGCGCTTGCAAACGAGACTGAAATAGTGTTCTGAGAAGCAGAGCTCGGATTATTCGCAGTTGAAGCGTAGCCAAGCATCAGGACAGTTCCACCATCGACGGTGAAGTTATTCTCATACTTGAGACCGCCGTCGGAATTTCCGTTTACTATAACAGTTCCGCCGCTGATTGTGATATCGCCCTTGGAGTCGATAGTATCGTCATTTGAGCTGATGTAAACATATCCACCTGTTATATTGACATTTCCGTCCGTTGCGTCCTCGTTTGAAGCGTTGATAGCGTTTGACTTGGCGTTGATATAAACCGTTCCATCGCTGATGAGGACGCTCTCGCCCTCCAAGCCTTCGCTTGCTGTGGAGATTACAGTTGTTCCGCCGGTTACCGTTACCGAACTGTCGCTGTGAACAGCATCGTCTCCCGATGAGAGATTCAATACTCCGCCGTTAATTGAGATGTCCCCAGCCGCATGAATCGAATCGTCTGCGCTGTCTATAACAATGCTACCGCTGTCGATAGTGACAGACCCTTGAATACACTTAAGCCCCTTTGCACTGTCTTCCGTGGTTTCGTATGCGCCACCTGCTGTGACAATGCTGATTGAGCAGTTTGAAACTGTTATCCCGGTCTCGGTCTGAACGCCGTCGTTTCCGGCGACGAGAGTGATATTGGAATCGGTGAGTGTAGCATATCCAAGAGTTGCGTCGGTGTCATTGGTTGAGCGGAGTGCGTCCTTTCCAGCAGTAACATTAACAGTGGAATTCTGAATCGTCAGGCTGTCCTTACCGTTGATGCCGTTGCCGACAGCACTAACGGTCACATTGGTATTGATTATTTTGAGTGTATCTTTGCCGATGATGCCGGCGGCATAGTTGCCGTTTACGATAAGTGAGCCGGTGCCTCTTATGATTAAATCATCTTTGGCAAATATTGCGGCATTCGGTTCTTCGGAAGCTTCATCGCAGAACGAAAGCGAGAAATCATAGCTTGAGCCATCAGAGATAGTATTCTCGGTGTTGCCGTTCAGGAGAATTGTGCATGTTCCGGCTTGGTAGACATAAATCGCCGAGCCGTTAGAGCATGTGATATTTGCACCGTTCAGTATAAGAACTACATTCTGATTGACAGCATTTATGATTATTCTTCCGTCGTCAAGAGTTCCCGTGAATTCATAAGTACCTTCACGAGTGATGATTATATCCTTGTCTTCAAGGGTAACCCCCGAATCGTCACCCGAAATGCTCACAGAAGAGCCTGAGAGGGTGATAACCGTGTCTCCGCTTTCGTCTGTAGTCTGAACTGCCTGAGTGGCATCCGTAAGGGCATTTTCGTTCAATAGCTCTTTGTAAGTGCCGGTGCCGTCGGTTTCTCCGTCAGCGGATGATACATCTCCGGAATTAAGAATTCCCTCTGAATCACTTCCGCCGAGGTCGAGAATCCACAAAACCGCCACAATGAGCACTACGAGTATGATAACTATTATTGCTATAGTTCCGGCTATAGATTTTGATGTTCCGTTTTTCTTTGACATTCTGTTTTCTCCTTTATATGTTCACAATCTCTTACTGTGTATTATAACTTTTATTTTGCCGGTCGTCAACCTTATTTTCGTAAATCTCATTGAAGTCGTAATGCACGCCCTTTGTTTTATATCCGACTACTGTGTCAAGGCAGACATTATGAATGCTGTTGAAGATACTCTTGTAAATTCTCGGATTATCTTTCTGAAGTCTTTTAAGAAGATTCTTGACTTCTTGTCTTTTTGAAGAGTTATTGCAAGCGTCGCAGTTCTCGGTAAAACGGCAGGCGCATCGGATAAATTCGAGATTGTTATACTCCTTCCATGCGATTATATCGTCCTCATGAACGCAATAGAGAGGTCTTATGAGCTCCATTCCCTCAAAGTTCTTGGAATGAACCTTAGGAGGCATTGCCTGAAGCTGAGAGCTGTAGAACATGCTCATGACTGTTGTTTCCACTACATCGTTGAAGTGATGCCCGAGAGCAATCTTATTGCAGCCGAGCTCTTTTGCCTTGTTGTAAAGATGTCCCCTCCTCATTCGGGCGCAGAGGTAGCAGGGATTGCGATATGTATTGTTCGCAACCTGAAAGATATTCGTCTCGAACATGGTTATCGGAATATTCAGAAGCTCGGCGTTTTCAATGATTTTTTGTCGATTGAGCTCATTATAGCCCGGATCCATCACGAGAAAAGTAAGCTCAAACGGAACCTCGCTGTGACGTTGTAATATCTGCAGAAGCTTTGCCATCAGCATCGAATCCTTGCCGCCGGAAATACATGCGGCAATTCTGTCGCCCGATTCTATGAGCTTGTAGTCCCTGATAGCAGTCATAAAAGGCGTCCAGATATCGCTCGAAAAAACAGTCTGGATGCTTCGCTCTATTTCCTGATATGGCAATAAATCTTTAGCCATTATCTATTCTCTCCAATCGCTTCGGTTATGGTTCCGCCGCCTAAAACTATATCTCCCTGATATAAGACAACTGCCTGCCCTTTCGTGACGGCTCTCTGAGGCTCATCAAATATAAGCTTGAATCCGCCGTTATCAAGCGGCTCAACCATTGCAGAAAATTCCTTCTGACGGTATCTCGTCTTTGCTGTGACTCTCAGTTTGTCTGTAAGCTTATCGAACAAAATCCAATTCACATCGTCCGCAATAAGACCGGTGCTGTAGAGCATACTCTCTGTCCCGACATAGACGATATTGTTATCCATATCTTTGTCATAAACATATACTGGCTCGCTATATGAGATGCCCAAGCCCCTTCTCTGACCTATCGTGTAACCAACCGCGCCGTGGTGCTTGCCGACAACTTTGCCATCGGAAAACTTGAAATCACCTTCGGGGTAGCTCTTGCCTGTGTACTTCTCCATAAAAGCCTCGTAATCTCCGTCCGGAACAAAGCAGATATCCTGACTGTCGTGCTTGTGAGCGTTCAGGAAGCCTTCACGTTCTGCCAAAGCTCTGACTTCGGCTTTTGTCATCTCGCCAAGTGGGAATTTTATATACTCAAGCTGATTCTGCGTGAGAGAATATAAGACGTAGCTTTGGTCTTTCGTCCGGTCAACAGCTTTTTTCAGGAGGAATCTGCCGTCACTTTCTTCGATTCGGGCATAGTGACCGGTGCAGATATAGAAAAGTCCTCTTCTTTTGGCGTGCTCTATAAGCTTGCCGAACTTCATATAACGGTTGCAGTCTATGCAGGGGTTCGGGGTTCCACCGTTTTCGTAAGTTCTGATAAACTTATCTATAATCTTTTCTCTGAAATCGGCTGTGAAGTTTGCAACCTCAAACGGAATTCCAAGTCTTGATGCGCATTCAGCGGCATCTTCAACGTCCTTTTCTGTACAACAGGTGTGAAGCACACTTGAGCTCGAAACGTCACCATCATAGAGACGCATTGTGGTGCCGAGACAGTTGTAGCCTTTTTTTAGCATAAGAAACGCCGCGACAGAGCTGTCAACCCCGCCGCTCATGGCTATCAAAACTCCGTTTCTGTCGAGCTCCATAGGCTCTACACTCCGAAAAATAATATCAGTATTTCTCATACTCACTTTCACAGCTTCTCATCGCCAGAATCGTCTTTTCTATAAGTTCATCAAGTGTCCAATCGAGCATATCTGCACCGTTCTGAATGACTTCACGGGAGCATCCGGCGGCAAAGTTAAGAGTTTTGAACTTCTTCTTGACGGATTTGAGCTCAAGGTCCTGAACGCTCTTCGACGGTCTCATTATAGCGACTGCTCCGATTAAACCGGTGAGCTCATCGGTTGCATAGAGCACCTTCTCCATTTCATGCTCAGGCTTTATATCAACTGTCAGCCCATAGCCGTGGCTGGCTGTACCGTGAATGATTCTCTCATCCAAACCACGTTCCCGCATTATTTCCTGACTCTTGATGCAGTGTTGGTCGGGGTACATTTCGAAGTCAAGGTCATGCAAAAGTCCGACTATTCCCCAAAGATCTGCTTCGTCACCGTATCCTAAGGCTTCGGCAAAGTATCTCATAACACCTTCAACGGTTACAGCGTGGCGAATGTGGAACGGCTCTTTATTAAATTCGTTCAGAAGCTCCCAAGCCTCGGCTCTTGTGTAATTCAATTTCTCGCTCATAGCAATTTCTCCTTTATAAAACGAAAAACCTATCAAAAAAATAGACTTTAGACATTATAGCGCATAGCGTGGCTCTTGTCAAGAATTGTAGCATAAAAAAGCGAGGCAGAAATACTGCCTCACTTATGAAAATTATCAGGCAATTCCGGCAACGTTATCAACGGGCATCGAAACAACAAGTCCTTTCGCCGGAGAATTTAATCCACAGCTTTCGCCTATCGCCTTCATTATGGGAAGCTTGTCCTCCTGCGAAGAAATTATCATGATAATCTCGCGCTCCGGCTGAACCGGAACTCCCCAGAATTCGTAGGTATCTTCGTTGACGGCTTCCCTTGCATGCAAGACAGTTCCGCCGGTGGCACCGGCATCCCTTGCGACATCCATTACATCCTCCGAGTAGCCTTGATTTACTATTGCCATTATAAGTGCGTGTCTTGGCTCGGGCATTTCGTATACATTCCTTTCCTTGCCTATAAGCTTTTCTGCGTCATCGGCATATTGTGAATTCAGCTTTTTTAGACGATTGAGGAGCACTCCGCTACCTCCCGACAAAACGGTGCTAAAAGCGATACCGCTGTTGGGAGAGTTGAGAATCAGCTCTTTATTCAGCTTTTGAAGCATCTTGTCGGACATCGGCTTCGGGAGAATACTGATTAAAATCATCCTGTCGACGTTTCCGAGACCTAATATTTCCTTAATCTCGCTTGAAGCGGTTCCCTTGCCGTGGAAGCGGTAATAAAGAGGAATTCCGCTCTGCCTGAACAGTGAATTTGCCTTGTCAGCAAGCTTCGGGTTTGATATCATAAACAGCATTCTGAAAGCCAGACGGTCATTCTCCATCCTTTCCTACCTCCTCAAAATCTATAATCTCATCAAAATCTTCAATGACATCCGGCTCTGTAATTGCGACAGCTGCCTTTTCCGCCATCTTCTGCTTCAGCTTATACGAAAGTCCCATAAGCTGAACGGCTATAAGCGGTGTAAGAGCGACGAGTGCAACAACTCCGAACGCATCTGTCATTATGTTTCCGCCGAGAGCTTCGCACGCTCCTATGCTGAGCGGAAGAAGAAATGTGCTTGTCATAGGTCCGCTGGCAACGCCGCCGGAGTCAAAGGCTATACCCACAAATATATCAGGCACGAATCTCGACAAGATTATTGCTATCAGATAACCGGGTATCAGGACATACTGAATCGGTATGCCCAAGATTACTCTAAGCATAGAAAGACCGACAGAAACAGATACGCCGATTGACATGCAGGTGTTCATTTGCTTTGCGGAAACGACACCGTTTGTGACATCCGAAACCTGTTTGTTAAGAATCTGGATTGCGGGTTCTGCTTTTACTATGTAGTAGCCTATAAGCATTCCGACCGGTACAAGAAGCCATTTCATGTTGGATGAAGCGAGATCTCGACCGATAACCGTGCCTACCTGCGAAAAGCCGACATTGACGCCTGTAAGGAAGAGCACCAAGCCTATGAAAGTATAGACAAATCCGACGAGAATCCTCTTAATCTGTCTTTTACGATAACGGTGGCTGATAAGCTGGAAGATTACGAACATGCCGAGTATCGGCAGTATAGAAATCAGAACTTCCTCTATATACTCCGGAATCGCAAACAGAAACTCCTTTGCGGCGTCCTGAGTCGTGACAGCCGTTGAAAGCTCTGTCCCCGCATATTCTGCGCCGGTCGGCTTATAAAAGATTCCCAAGATAAGAACGGCAATTATCGGTCCTATGCTTGATATAGCCACAAGACCGAAGCTGTCGTCAGAGGCATTTTTATCGCTTCTGACGGAAGCCATGCCGACACCCATAGCCATTATGAACGGGACGGTTATGGGACCGGTTGTAACACCTCCGGCATCAAATGAGACTGCCAAAAATTCAGATGGTACAAAGAATGAAAGCACTATGACTATTGCATAGAGAATTAACAAAAGATTTGAAAGCTTGATTCGCTTACCGATTCTCACAACAGCGACCGAGAATAATCCTCCCATTCCGACAGCGACTGCCCATATGAGAACCCGATTCGGAATTGAGGGAACCTGATTCGCCAAGACCTGCAAATCAGGCTCGGCAAGCGTTATGATTGTGCCCATGACAAAGCTCGTCACCAATGCGATGACAGTTTTACTGGACTTTGAAATCATTACGCCTATGCCCTCGCCAAGTGGTGTCATTGCCATTTCGGCGCCGAGCTGGAAAAAGCCCATGCCGACAATAAGCATGACCGCACCCGCCAGGAACATTACGAATGTTCCAAGCTCTACGGGAACCAAAACTATGCTCAGAACGAGCACGATTATTGTTATAGGTAAGACGGAAGCAAACGCCTCCATCGTTTTTTCTCTTATTTTAGGGTTCATTTACCTCGCCCTTTCGACTCTTAAAGATCACCTTCTGGAATTGCAATTTATAATACTGTAATGATACAGGATTCAAGGGATTTTGTCAAGGCGAAATGGGTAAACAGTTTTTCGGAAATGGTGAGAGCGATTCTTCTGATGCGGGTAATGATGCTTGACAAAATACTGATTAGATGCTACACTTGGATTAAAAGTGACGATATTCTGAATGAGGCGAGAATTTATGAAAACCAAAGAAGAAATAATCCGGGCATCGAAATTTGTGCTGTTCTCAATCAGTGCAGGTGTAATTCAGATTATTGTATTTACGATTCTGAACGAGGGCTTTTTGCTGAATTACTGGGTTTGCTATTTAACTGCACTTGTGGCATCTGTGCTGTGGAACTTCACCTTCAACCGAAAATTCACCTTCCGCTCCGCAAATAATATTCCGATAGCAATGGTGAAAGTAGCGGTTTTCTATCTTGTTTTCACTCCCATTTCGACCATCGGAGGAAATGCTCTTGAAGAAATTGGAGTCAATGAGTACATAGTTCTCGCTGTGTCGATGATACTGAACTTTGTTTTAGAGTTTCTTTACGACAGGTTCTTTGTGTTTGGGGACAGCATTAACAGTGCTGTCAGCGATAAAAAGTAAAAATTAACGAGGTAGTGGAAACTACCTCGTTTTTTTATATTACTTGATTTTCTCATTAAGATCGGCTACAAACTTATCGAGCATATCTACGCTGAGGATTCCTCCGCTGAAGCCGACGAGCTTTGAAAGCGGTAAATCTATCGAAAGTGCAGATATGTCGAGCTTTAAATCTTCCGTAAGAAGTTTATCCAGGGCTTCTTTCGAGACTGGATTGGCATTGAGCTCATATACTCGTGAATCAGTTGTGAAGAAAGTTTTGCTTGTGCGCAAGCTGTTGACTTTGACAGAAGCCATAAGCGGCAAGTCTCTTGATGACGGACCGACGAGAATCTTGTAGACTGTGGTATCAACCTGCCAGTCGTGGGATTCGACATCGTAGTAAGCGAAACTGCGCTTGTCAAGGGTCATTGTGACCGTCTTCTCTTCTCCCGAATCAAGATAAATCTTCTTGAAGCCCTTAAGTTCCCTTACGGGTCTTGAAACAGACGGATAGGTCGGCTCGACATAGAGCTCACATATCTCTTTTCCGGCGACACTGCCGGTATTTTTAATTTTGAAGCTGACTTCTAGAGTATCGGATTCGGAAATGTCGGTTGCCGAAAGCTTCAGATCGCTGTACTCAAAATCAGTATAGCTGAGACCGTAGCCGAAGGGGTACATGACGTCAAGCTTTTTCTTGTCGTAGTATCTGTAGCCGACGTATATTCCCTCGCCATAGGTTGCAGTCCCTTTTTCCGGGAAGCTTAAAGCTGTCGGGTTGTTTTCGAGCTTTAATGCCCAAGTCTCAGAGAGCTTACCGCAAGGAACTGCGTCGCCGAACAGGATATTTGCGCAAGCCTTTGCAACTGCCTGTCCGCCGGTGTACATTGCAAGTATGGAGTCGGCGCCTTCGCTCCATTCCATCTCTACGGGTGAACCCTGGAAGAGAACGATTACAATCGGCTTGCCGAGTGCAGAAAGCTTGTTGAAGAGCTCAGTCTGATTTAAAGGCAAGGACATTGTCCATCTGTCAAAGCCTTCGCTTTCCATTCTGAAAGGAAGACCCATGCACATTACAATTTTATCTGACTTATCGGCAATCGCAACAGCTTCCGAAACGAGACCGTCGTCGATTGAGTCGTCTTCTGTTTTAAAGCCCTTGGCATATGTATAATTGACATCCTTGTCGTCAAAAGCCTGCAACAGATTCGAGACCTCGGTTGCATTGACACAGCTACTTCCTCCGCCCTGATAGCGGATTTCTTCGGCAAATGCACCGATAAGAGCTATCCTGTCGGACTTGTCAAGAGGCAGGACGTTATTGTTGTTCTTAAGCAGAACTGCGCTTTCTTCGGCGGCTCTCATGGCGAGCTCATTGTGAGCTGTCATATCAGTTTTATAATCAGCAATTCTGCCGGCAATCCCCTTCTCTACGAGCTCAATTATTCTCAAGACGTTCTTGTCAAGCTCGTCCATAGAGAGTTTACCGGACTCCACAGCTTCGACTATTGCGGCGTCCGCTGACGGAACTGGTCCGGGCATGCGGATATCGAGACCGGCTTTAACGCCGTCGACCGGTTCATTTGCGGCTCCCCAGTCGGAAACTACTACACCTTCATATCCCCAATCATCGCGGAGAACGTCGGTGAGAAGATACTTGCTTTCGGAGCAATAATCTCCGTTAAGACGGTTGTATGCGGACATTATCATCCAGGGCTTAGCTTCTTTGACGGCTTCCTCGAAGCTTGAAAGATAAATCTCTCTGAGAGTCCTCTCGTCGATAACAGCATTGACTGAGAAGCGGTCGGTTTCCTGATTGTTGGCGGCAAAGTGCTTGATGCAGGCTCCGACTCCCTTTGACTGCACTCCCCTTATATGTCCGGAAGCCATCATTGTAGCGAGTAGCGGATCCTCGGAAAAGTATTCGAAATTTCTTCCGCAAAGAGGAGATCTCTTGATATTAACTCCCGGTCCCAGAATGACCTGAACATCGTTTGCAAGGCATTCTTCGCCGAGAGCCTCGCCAATCTTATAAATCAAGTTCTCATCCCAGCTGTTTGCAACAGTTGCACTTGACGGAAAGCAAGTCGCCGCCACAGTCCCGCCGTTTTCCTCTTTCCTCAAGCCATGAGGACCGTCGCTCATCATGATGCTTGCGAGCTTCCCCTCAATGTCAACCGTCCTCCAACAGTCCTTGCCGGACGTCAGAGACGCCTTTTCTTCGAGCGTCAGACTATTAAGTATTTCCATAGCTTTTGTCATATTGGTAACCTCCGTGTGGGTATATGTTTTCAGTAACGCATATTATAACATCGTAAAGACAAGTTGTAAAGTGGTTATTTCTCAGCTGTAAAGAAAAATCTTCTGAACCGCAAGACTACTTTACCATCACTCATAACAGGATAAGTTTTCCTGACTCTCTTGAGAATTTCATTCTCAAATTCCAAACCATCATCTTCACTAAGCAGTGCCAGATACGGTCGTATATGAGTGCCCTTGACCCATTCGAGCAATGCTTCGTGATTCGGCAAATCATGATAATAGACTGTCTCCCAAATCTTAAAGTTATCCGAACATCCAGATAAAATCTCGTAATATTCATCCGGATTAAGCGTCCACTGCCTTGAAACACTGCTCAGTTTAAATTCCGAAACAACGTCTTTTATAATCCTGAACAGCGGCTCTTCCCCGTTCATCGGAATCTGTACAGCAAGCGCTCCGCCGTCATTAAGCTTACTAATGAGATATGGAATAAGTTCTTTATGGTTTGGAATCCACTGCAAACAAGCATTTGAAAATAATAAATCGTACTCATCGGCAATTTCTCTTGCGTCTCCCAAATCGAAATCAATATCAGGATAAGCTCTCTTTGCCTTGTCTATCATATCCTGCGAAGTGTCAATTCCCAAAATACGAGCATCAGGAAAAACAGCCTTAAGCACCGCCGTACTATTCCCGGGACCGCAACCGATGTCAAGAACTGTCCGAGGATTTCTATCCTCTATTCTTTTAGCCAAGTCTATCGCCGGTTGGGTTCTTTGAGCTTTGAATTTCAAGTATTGGTCTGAACTCCAGTTGAACATTATTGATACTCCTCTAAAAATTCATCACAGAACTTATTCCACACAACTTCATATTCACTATGGGATACAATTTTTAAGCCATATGGCGATAAAATATTTCTCTTCTTAGCTTCTTCAGCGAATGCAACTATGATATCGTTTGATTCTGCTGTAAAGCCCATTATTTCATCGAATCCTAAGCTTACAGCCAATGCAAGCCGTGTATGACCATCAGCGGATATGTATCTGTTGTTATACTCGACAAGCGGGATAATTACGTCCTCAGGCTTTTCTATAAAGCTCGACACAGCTTTTAATTTATCCTCATCAATATAAAACTGCGAAGGCTGTATATCCTTCAGGCTTACTTTGAATAATACTACCGCTGGATATTCCCAAATAAGAGTTCCGTCTTCCCTGTAGAACTTAGTTATATGTTCGGCATAGTACCTGAAATCGTCGATGAGTTCGTTTGGACATTCGTTTCCGGACATATGAACTACTGCGGAATCGGTGCTTATTATCTCAAAGCCGAATGGTTCGCCGTCAACAAGAAAAGCTCCGTGTTGTTTCAGGACACGTTCTGAAAATCTTTTGTCCGTGTAGCTGTTGATTCTTTCGATTTTCAAACATTATCACCCCGCATAATGTATGTGAACTAATTATAAACTTATTGTCGGAAGTTGTCAATACAAGCGGAAAGAAAACTCATAAAATAAGACCGAGCCTTTATTCTGCTCGGTCTTGATGATTATGCAAATGCGGTCTGGGATTCGTTGTCGGGCGTCTGCTTTCCTATGAAGCCGAGGCGGGATTGTTGGTCGCGCCATGAGAGCTTTTCTTCGGAGGATATTAAAACGGCGTCCCGTCCCACCAAATCAATATCTGAGTACCTGATTATCATATCGCTGTCTCTTCCTAAGATGCCGAAGAACCTCGGTCTTCCGTAGACTATTACTGAGACCACCGAGGCGTCGTCGGTGTTTATTTCTATATCGCTGATTTTCCCGAGCATGGTGCCGGTTTTTGTTTCTATAATCTCTTTGTGCTTAAGCTCAGTCAATGTGCATTTCATAAAAACTCACCTCAGTCAAATAATATGACTGAGGCGGGCGATTTATTATTCCGGAAATATTTTCAGTCGTTAGAGGCGGATGTCTGACAGCCGCAGGTGGCGTCCTCAAGGCTCTTCGGGAAGAATTCGTTTGACGGGAAACTGATTTTCTCGAACAGCTCGCAGGGGCTTTCAGTGTTGGAAACACATTCCTTGCTCGGTACAGAGTAGTCGTAAGACGGAACCATGATGGGTACTGTCCTTGCAAGAGAGACTATCGAGAACACGCCGAGGGTCACATAGATAGCCTTTCTTGAAGCCGAGAGTACGGCATTCTCCACACCTGTGTCCATGATACAAGCCGGTGACGGTACGGCGACGAGACGGATGCCGAGAACAATCGGGTCGGCGACTGCCAAAGTTGCCTTCGGCGGATTGCTGTAGCTACAACCGGTCGATGTTACTGCTCCGTTGTCGCTCGAGGTGAAGTATTTAGTGCCTCCGTCGCTTCCGTAGAGAATTACCTTCTTTGTGAACGTTGCCGTTCCCGTAACGGTTTCAGCCGGTGAAGATGCCGAAGCCGCAAGGTCGATTTCAACGTTGAAGGTGTAAGTAATGTCGACCGAGTAGAAGCCTTTATTGAACGGTATCGGCTCAACCGAGAAGTATACGCTTGTCACCTCGGCACATCTTGCCTTTGCGTAATTTGCCTCGTTCACAAGCTTGATAGACTCAAAATCCGCAAACGAAACTTCCAGATCCTCAAGGCAATCCCTGTCGGAGCAACTGTCGAATATCCGCTGAGCTTCAATGGTTACCGCTTCCTTGAAGCCATATGGGTTAGATCCGAAATCAGCCATTGTATATCCTCCTATTAAGTATTAAAGTTATGAAACTTCTCTACATATTATTCGGATATGGGAGTTTTAGTGACTGATGATTTCGACGCAAAAAAGTACAGGACGAGAACCTATATGGTAACGTCCTGTACTTATAGTTTAAAACAACGTCATCTGAGATTCGAGAGGCATATCGCCGAACGCACCGAGTGCCACAAGTGAGTCGATGGTCGACTTCGAAACACCAGCCTGACTTCTGAATTCCTCAACGGTGATGAAGTTACTGTTCTGCGCCGCCTCATAGATGGCAAGAGCCGCACTCTCGCCTACTCCGGCTACGGAGATAAAGGGCAGTCTGATTTTTCCGTCCTCTATCTGATAAATCTTGTAGTGGGATTTATGTATATCAACCGGCAGGAATTCGATTCCTCTGCAGAGAGCCTCGTTTATAATCATGAGGGTATCAAGTACGCCGTCTTCCTTATCGGTACGGTCACCCTTCTGACGATACTCCTCAATCTTATTCTTGGCGGCACGTTTGCCTCTGACAGCGGTTTCTGCATCGAAATCTTCGCCTCGGACGGTGAAGATTGCGGCATAGAACTGAAGCGGATAGTGAACCTTATACCAACTGAGACGGATTGCAGCTGTAACATATGCCGCGGCATGAGCCTTCGGGAACATGTACTTTATCTTCATACAGCTGTCGATGTACCATTCGGGAACGTCATGGTCGCGCATCGTCTGCTTCATCTCGTCAGTCAGAAGCTTCGGCGCATTGCCCTTTCTGACAATCTCCATTATCTTGAACGAGAGACTCGGGTCGATGCCGTGATAAATGAGATAGGTCATTATACTGTCACGCGTTCCTATAACCTGGTCGATGGTGCATGTGCCGTTTTTGATAAGCTCGGAGGCGTTCCCGAGCCATACGTCGGTTCCGTGGGAAAGTCCGGAAATCTGGAGAAGGTCGGAGAAGGTTTTTGGTTTACATTCCTTAAGCATTCCACGGACAAATCCGGTGCCCATTTCGGGGATTCCGAGTGTACCTGTGTTGCAGAAGATTTCCTCCTCATTAACTCCCAAAGCTTCCGGAGAAGTAAACAGCGAATAAACAGCCGGGTCACTCATCGGGGTTTCGGTGATGACGGTGCCGGTCATATCTTCAAGATACTTATAAAGCGTCGGAACATCATGTCCGAGCTCGTCAAGCTTCAGGATAGTATCATGAAGAGAGTTGAAGTCAAAGTGCGTGGTGACGATATCGGAATCAGCTTTATCCGCCGGATGCTGAACGGGTGTAAAATCATATACGTCGTATTCGCTCGGGATAACTACCATTCCGCCCGGGTGCTGACCGGTTGTACGCTTTGTTCCGGTACAGCCCTTTGCGAGTCGTTCTATTTCGGCAGTCGGAAGCTTAATGCCCTTGTTTTCCATATAGCGCATGACATAGCCATAAGCGGTCTTGTCGGCAACAGTCGAAATAGTTCCCGCTTTGAATACCTTGTCCGAGCCGAAAAGCTCTTCTGTGTACTTATGCGCACTTGCCTGATAGTCTCCAGAGAAGTTAAGGTCGATATCGGGAGATTTGTCGCCGTTGAAGCCAAGGAAGGTTTCGAACGGAATGTCGTGACCGTCGCGGTGCATGGGTGTACCGCATTCAGGGCAATTCTTCTCGGGAAGGTCAAAGCCCGAACCGATTTCACCGTTAGTGAAGAATTCGGAGTGTTTGCACTTTGGGCAGACATAGTGCGGAACAAGAGGATTTACCTCGGATATTCCCGCCATAGACGCTACGAATGATGAACCTACCGAACCACGGGAGCCAACCTGATAGCCGTGCTCAACGGAATTTGCGACAAGTCTTTTTGCAATGACATAGAGGACAGCGAAGCCGTGCTTGATGATTGAATCAAGCTCTTTATCAAGACGCTTCGAAACAATTTCCGGAAGAGGATCGCCATAGATTTCACGGGCTCTTCTCTGGCAGATTTCAACGAGCTCTTCATCCGCACCGTCGATATGAGGCGTGAATGTGCCCTTCGGGAAAGCTCTCAGATCCGGGTCGGTCATATCGGCGATGAGATTGGAATTGGTGACTACAACCTCATATGCCTTTTCCTCACCGAGATATGCAAAATCAGCGAGCATTTCGTCGGTTGTCTTCAGGTAAAGAGGAGATGGAACGCTTGAAGGCGTATGGGTCACACCTGTAAGAATAGAACGATAGATAGCGTCTGAGGCATCGAGGAAATGAACGTCTCCCGTTGCGACAACAGGAATCGAAAGCTCCTCACCAAGCTTGACTATAGTTCGATTGAATTCTTCTAATTGTTCTTCGCTTGTGACACTGCCGTCGTTGAGCATAAACGCATTATTCTCAATAGGCTGGATTTCAAGATAGTCATAGAATCGGGCAATTTCACAAAGCTCGTCCCAAGGCTTGCCTTGGAATACCGCCCTGAAAAGCTCCCCTCCCTCGCACGCAGAGCCGACTATGAGCCCTTCACGATGCTTGATGAGCTCAGACTTCGGGATTCTCGGGGTCTTATGATAATATTTAAGATTAGAATCAGATATAAGTATGTAAAGATTCTTAAGCCCGACTTTGTCCTTGGCAATGATTGTCTGATGGAACGTCGGAAGCTTTGAAGTATCGGTTTTGGCGACGGCGGCATTTACGCCCTCTATAGTTAGGTCTTTATCCTTCTCAAGAAGCCTTTCCGAGAGCTTCATGAATATTCCGGCATTGATTTCGGCATCGTCGCAGGCTCTGTGGTGATGGAAATCGCCCAAGCCAAGATTTTTAGCTACATAGTCAAGTGTGAATTTGCCCAGATGCGGGAGCATCGCTCTTGACATAGCGACGGTATCCAAGTACGAAAAATCGAATTTCTTTCCGCAGCGCTTAACGGCAGTCTTGATGAACGAAGTATCAAAAGACGCGTTATGTGCAATCAGAACCGGATTATCTCCGCAGAACTTCATAAACTGGTCGAGAGCCTCGTCTTCGTTAGGGGCATCCGCTACCATGCTGTCATTTATACTGGTCAGCTCTGTGATTCGGGATGGAATATGCCTTCCGGGATTGACAAAGGTGTCCATTCTCTCGACTACCTGCAAGCCCTTGACCCGGACAGCGCCGATTTCGATTATCTTTTCGGTTATCTTTTCGGTTACAGCGGAAAGACCCGTGGTTTCAAGGTCAAAGACGATAAACTCATCTGTGAGCTTTCTTTCATCGTGACCAAAGTAGATGTTTGTCTCGTCGTTCACCTGGTAGGCTTCAACGCCGTATATAACCTTGAAATTGCCGCCTTCCTTGCGGATCTTGTCAACCTCGTACATGGCGTCAGGGAAGCCCTGAACTACTCCGTAGTCGGTGATTGCGATTGCGGGCATTCCCCAGTTGTAGGCACGCCTTACAATCTCGTTTGAAGGTGCAATGCCATCCATTATGGACATATTGGAATGACAATGAAGCTCAACACGCTTTACGGGAGCATTGTCGGTTCTCTTCACTCTTGAAACTGCGCTTATATCACGAGGCTTGATGTTCGTCTCGTTGTCATATGTATCGAAAGTTATGTCGCCGTTGATTATTACCGTCATGCCTTTTTTGAGCATTTCAAGCAATGCTTCGCCTTTGGCAGTAAGCTCGATTATCTTAACGACTATTGAGCTCTTATAATCGGTCATCTTGACGGTGATTATGAGGCGCTTGTTGTCCTTGGTGGCACGGGAATCTATGTCGAAAATATCGCCCAAAACAGTAGTCTTTGTGTTTACGGCGGCATTATAAACCTCCGGAATCGGCATGATTTCAATCTTGCCGGTGATACGCTTGCCCATTATAAGAGTAGCCTCCGGCAAAATATCGTCCGACGGCGGTTCAATTTTGTATGTATCTGTCGGGACAGAGTAAGATTTATCTTTTTTCTGGCTCGGAGCGGCGACCATACGCTCGCTGACAAGCTTGTCGAGTTCTGCATCACGCGAAGGAGCATTAAACTCGGGCACAAAAGCCTCGCCGACAGGCTGAGAATCGCCGGTAATCTCGACTGTTATATTTCTTGAGAACCACGAATTTATAATTTTTGGAAGTACATCGGTTACACCGGCATTCTTAATAAAGTTTTCGCCGGAATTTTTTAAGTGAATTTTAAGAACATCACCGTCAAGCTTATAATCCGCTCCGTCGAAGAAGCCGTTCACGGGAAGACGCTTTTTGAGCTCGGAAATAACCGTAGGCATCATTTCTTCCGTGAGCATATGAGACTCAAAGCGTGGGCTTATATAAACTTCATTGATGCCTAGAGCACGCTTGAGACCGTATTCAAATGCTTCAAGGTCGGCTGATGTTACAGAGCATGAAAACTTGACCACAACAGCAACCTTTGTGTGGTCTTTAGAGAAGCCGAGTCTCTGAATCTCTCCTGATTTAATCGACTCGGGTATTATATTTCCGTACGCGCTGAAAAAGTCGCCTACTGTTTTGAAGCCCATTTACACACCGTTCCTTCACTCTTGTATTCAGAGCTTGTCTATTTCACCGAGAAGAGCCGTGAATGCGTCCTCCTCGGAATACTTTCCTATAATTTCGTCCTTTTTGAAGATGACGACCGAGCCGTCTCCTCCTGCCAGACCGATATCGGCTTCCCTTGCTTCGCCGGGACCGTTTACAACACAACCCATGACAGCAACAGTTATGTCTTTATCGACATTTGCAAGAGCCTTTTCGACATTATTTGCAAGAGAAATCAAATCTATCTTTGTTCTGCCGCAGGTCGGGCAGGAAACGAGCTTGACTCCGCCTCTTAAATTCAGAGCTTTCAGAATTGAGATCCCGGCTTCGACTTCCTTGACAGGGTCGTCGGTGAGTGAAACTCTGATTGTCTCTCCTATTCCGTCAGCCAGGAGTGAGCCAATTCCGATTGAGGACTTGACGAGCCCCATGTTATATGTACCGGCTTCGGTTACTCCCAAGTGAAGCGGATAGTCGGTCATCTGTCGCATAAGGCGATAAGCGGCTATATTGCGCCTGACATCGGATGATTTTATAGAGACAACTATATCGTTGAAATCGAATCTTTCAAGTAATTCGATATGCTTCATTGCGCTTTCGCAGAGGGCTTCTGGAGTCGGGGAGCCGTATTTCGCAAGAATATCTTTCTCGAGTGAACCGGAATTAACGCCGATTCTTATCGGAACATTGTGACTTCTGCAACAATCGGCAACCGCTTTGACTTTGTCCATATCGCCGATGTTTCCGGGATTAATTCTTATCTTGTCAATGCCCCTTTCACAGGCGGCGATTGCAAGGCGATAGTTGAAATGAATATCAGCAACAAGGGGAACCGAAATCTCGTTTTTGATTGCCGGAATAAGAGCAAGGGCTTCTTCGTTGGGAATAGATGCCCTGATTATCTCACAACCGGCTTTTTCAAGAGCTACAGCTTGCCTGACGCTTCCCTCTATGTCATCGGCTCTGGTATTGAGCATCGACTGGACGTAGATTCTGCCGTCACTGAGAGTGAGATTTCCAATTTTGACTTTTCTGACAGCCATTATGGCACCGTCCTTTAAAACAGCTTTATTATGTCGTTCACAGTGACAACGAGCATCAGAAGAAGCATTGCCGCCATTCCGATAAAGTGAACCATTCCCTCGTGCTCAGGCTTGACGGGCTTTCTTCTGATTCCCTCGATAATGAGGAAAATAGCTCTTGAACCGTCGAGCGCAGGAATCGGAAGAAGATTGAATATGCCGACATTGATGGTTATATAAACGACAAAGGTCATGAGGGTTTCAAGCATTTCCGTAAACGCTACGCCTTGTGAAGTGGTGCTGACAACCTCGCCTATCGCGTCGACAATTCCGACTGGACCCGATAAATCGTTAATCGAGTAGTTGCCTTTAAGCAAATCAGCAAGTGAAAGCCATATCATTCTTGAGACAGAGACGGTTTTTCGTGCAGAATAGCTTATAACCGAAGCCGGAGTGACTTTCTCGCCGACAACCATAAAATCAATATAAAGCGTTGAAGTACCATCTTCGGCTACTGCTGACTCAAATGTAACACCACTGAGTGATACTTTCTCGCCATCTCGGACTACAACCATATCAAAAACTGCGTCTTCGTCAATCTGGAACTCATAGGATATGTCGGTATCGGTGTATATCTTCCGACCGTTTACCTCAACTATTTTGTCGCCGACCTCAAGACCGGTCATATGTGATGAGGCATCTTCGGTATAGAATTGGGCAACGGTAGTGGAAACTATAGCATCGGAGCATGCCGTTACAATAACCAGAATCAGAAACCCAAGAACTATGTTCATAAACGGTCCCATAAGGACCACAAGGAGTCTCCGCCAGACCGGTCTGTTGCGGAAAGCCCGAGGGTCATCGCTCGACTCGTCCTCTCCTTCCATTGAGACGAAGCCGCCTATGGGAAGGCATCTTATCGAATATGCCGTTTCCTTTTTGCCCCAGGAGACTATCTTCGGACCCATACCTATAGAAAACTCGTTTACTCTTATTCCCATAGCCTTTGCCATGGCGAAGTGCCCGAGCTCGTGAATTATGATTATAATTCCGAAAATGATAATCGCTACTAAGATATAGACTATGGTCAAGGTATCAATCCTTTCTGATTTTGCTTGATACAAAATCTCTCGCCGATTTGTCTGCCATAAGAACGTCGCTCAGGTTGTTTACGGTCTTATGCTCTATGCTGTCAAACGCACTTTCCGCAAGCCTTGCTATGTCGTTGAAACCGATTTCACTCCTCAAAAAGCTTGCTACGGCTATTTCGTTGGCGGCGTTTACAATCGCCGGTGCTGTAGTATCGGCAATTTCTGCGGCTTTTATGCAAAGCCCGAGGCATCTGAATGTCTCGATATCCGGCTTCAAAAAACTCAGGGTTCCGTAATCTGTCAAGGATAATCTCTTGACGTTTGATTCGGGACGATTCGGGTACAACAGCGCATACTGAATCGGTATTCTCATATCAGGCACACCGAGCTGAGCGATTATAGAGCCGTCGTTGAATTCAACTGCCGAATGGACAACGCTTTCTCTGTGGACAACGATTTCAATCTGCGAAGGCTTGACACCAAAGAGCCACATTGCCTCCAAGAACTCGAATCCCTTGTTCATGAGGGTTGATGAATCAACCGTTATCTTTGCACCCATGTTCCAGTTTGGGTGCTTCAGGGCGTCCTTAGCTGTCATATTTTCGAGCTCTGCATAGCTCTTCCCGAAGAACGGTCCGCCCGAAGCTGTGAGTATTATTTTATGCAAATCTCTGCGGTTTCCGGATTCCAGAGACTGAAATATCGCTGAATGCTCGCTGTCGACGGGATAGAGCTTAACGCCCTTTTGCTTTATAGCCTCGGTTACAAGCATTCCGCCGGCAACCAAAGTCTCTTTGTTTGCAAGAGCTATGTCTTTTCCGGCGTTTATCGCCGCAAGTGTCGGCTCAAGCCCGACCATGCCGACTACCGAATTCAGAACAATATCCGATTCAGGTTCACAAGCCGCTTCGCAGAGTCCGTCCATGCCGGATAATACGGTTATACCTGTCCCCTTCAGTTCATCTTTGAGCGGCTCAACATATTCGCTGTCATAGATACAGACAAGCTTCGGCTTGAATTCGAGAGCTTGCTCTGAAAGGAACTTCCAGTTGGATTTTGCGGAAAGAGCGGTTACGGAAAGACCATGACGCTTTATAACATCAAGAGACTGAACGCCGATTGATCCGGTTGAACCTAAAAGAGATACTTTCTTCATCTATATCAACCTCAAATCAGAATATGCCGATGCCCGAAGCACAGAGCGCCATGAACGGGGCTACAAATACTACGCTGTCAAATCTGTCAAGAGCTCCGCCGTGTCCGGGAAACAGATTACCATAGTCCTTGACGCCGCAGTGACGCTTGACAACTGACGCAAACAGGTCGCCTGTTACGCCCAAGAGCGCACAGCCTGCACCCAGAAGCGCCATGAGTATGTAATTAACCTGTGCCTCAACCATTACCAGATCAACAACAAGTCCGAATATTACAAACAGTATTACATCGGTCAGAATACCGCCGATAAAGCCCTCGACCGTTTTCTTGGGGCTGATTTTCGGGCAGAGCTTGTGCTTGCCCAAGAATGTTCCTGCAAAGTACGCTCCCGTGTCGTCAAGCCATGCTCCGCAGAATGTGAGAATCAACGCGAGAAGCCCGAACTGCTCGCTTGAAGCCTCAATAGCACAGAGACTCGACATTGCAACAGAAATAAGAAGCGAATAAAGCGCGACCGTCGAATATACGCCGACATCGGTCTTTTCATAGCCAACGAAAACATCCAAGGCATATAGTATGATATATGCAAATATAACGGCTAAATATATGTACAAACCGTCGCTCACTGAAAGAAACCTGACTGCAAACGGGAAAAATACGGACAGGCACAGACTTCCAATAAATAAAGCGCTCTTTAAAAGCTTGGTTGCACGGAACAGCTCGAACATCATTACAGCAGTGAGAGCGGCTACGGCAATATTGAGCACTATTGTGCTGTGAAAGCAGAGAACAACCGCCAAAAGAGCAAGTGATACAACAGCCGTTATTATTCTTGTTTTCAATTTATGTCCCTTCTTTTCAGTTCATAACTCCGCCAAAGCGTCTGTCTCTGGATGTATAATTTTTAAGAGCATCTATCAGTTCGTTTTTCCCGAAATCGGGCCAGAGTGTCGGGCAGAAGTAAAATTCAGCATATGCGCATTGCCATATCAAAAAGTTCGATATTCTCTCTTCCCCACCGGTTCTTATAAGCAAATCAACCGGAGGGATATCTTTTGTATCCAGGAATGAATTTATAAGCTCCGGTGTTATCTGTTCTTCGGAAATATAGCCCTCTTTTGACAATGAAGCAATTTGTTTCACTGCCCTTGTGATTTCGTCATGACTGCCGTAATTGACGGCAATAAGAACGGTAAGACCGGTGTTGTCCTTTGAACCTTCTTCGTTTTCAGCCATCTTCTTCTGGAGACTATCGCTCAGCTTTGTTCTGTCGCCGATAAATATCAGTCTTGCATTTTCTTTGGTATACTGCTTGAGAGTGTCAAGCTGTTCATCAAATAAATCCATCAACCCTTTTACTTCGTCATCAGGGCGGCTCCAGTTTTCAGTGGAGAAGGCATAGAATGTGGCGTATTTAATACCGAGGTCTTTGCATGCTCTTATAACGGTTTTGAGAGCCTTTGCACCCTCGCGGTGACCGTAATTTCGGGGCATAAGGCGCTTTTTCGCCCATCTGCCATTACCGTCCATAATAAATGCGACATGCGTCGGTATTTTAAGCTGTTTTATCTCATCTGCCAAGCAAATCACTCCTGTAGGTAAACAATCAAACAGTCTCACCCCGAAGGGTGAAACTGTTCAGGGTATTTTAATTAAAATCAGACGGAAAGAATTTCTTTTTCCTTGATTGAAACCTGCTCGTCAACCTGTGCGATGTATTTGTCGGTGAGCTTCTGGATGTCCTTGTCGAACTGCTTTACATCGTCCTCGGTGACGTCGCCGTTCTTCTTCATGGTCTTTATCTTCTCGTTTGCGTCACGTCTTATCGAACGAACAGCAACCTTTGAATCCTCACCGAGCTTTCTTATATCCTTTGTTAGATCCTTACGACGTTCCTCACTGAGCTGCGGGAAGGTCAGGCGGATAACTGTGCCGTCATTAATCGGATTGATTCCGAGGTCGCTTGCCTGAATTGCCTTTTCGATGGCTTTAAGGGAGGACTTGTCCCACGGCTGGATTACAAGAACTCTTGCGTCCTGAACCGAGATAGCCGCCATCTGATTGATGGGAGTCTGGGTTCCGTAGTAGTCAACCATGATTCTGTCAAGAACAGCAGGATTAGCTCTGCCGGCTCTTATTGCCGCAAAATCGGAAGCCAGAACCTTAAGGGTTTTCTCCATCTTTTCCTTAGCGTTATTCAAAGTATCTTTCATTATGATTCCTTCCTTTCAGTTGTCAGTAAAGTATTGTTCCGACATCTTCGCCCATAACGGCATCGTAGATATTGTCGGGATTTTCGAGATTGAATACGATTACGGGGATTTCGTTTTCCTTGCACATGGAAGCGGCTGTAGCATCCATTACCCCCAAGTGCTTTGAGACTACGTCGTCAAGGTCAAGCTTGTCATACTTGACGGCATCGGGATATTTATGAGGGTCTTTATCGTATACGCCGTCGACCATGGTGGCTTTCAGCATTACGTCCGCCTCAATTTCAGCCGCACGAAGAGAAGATGCCGTGTCAGTCGAGAAGAACGGGCTTCCCGTTCCGCAACCGAAGATGACTATTCTTCCTTTTTCGAGATGTCTTACTGCCTTGTTTCTTATATAAGGCTCGGCAATCTGACGCATTTCAATAGCTGTCTGGACTCTTACTTCAGCACCCAACGCTTCGAGACTGTCGGCAACCGCCAGAGCGTTCATCGCCGTTGCGAGCATACCGATGTGGTCGGCTCTTGTTCTGTCCATTGCGCCGCTTGAACGTCCACGCCAGAAATTGCCGCCTCCGACGACTATTCCTATCTGAACTCCGGCATCATAGCACCTCTTGACACTATGGCAAATATTTCCGATTGTGTCGAAATCAAGTCCGGTCTTCTTATCACCGGCAAGAGCTTCTCCGCTCAGCTTTAAAAGAATACGCTTATACTTCGGCTCCATAAACAGCACTCTCCAATATATTTATTTGTTTTATTTACATATGGTATAGCAAGTCACTGCTAACCACATCTAATTTTAACCTAAAATCGCTCCAAAGTAAATAGGTTTCACGCAAATCTCATGAATAAATTTTACTCGGTTCTGACAGGTCGGAGCATCAGCTCATTAATTGCCACGCTTGGCGATTTGCCTTCAAACAGCACTTTATTGACTTCTGTTGTTATCGGCATATCTACCCCGTATTTATTTGCAAGCTCCAATGTTGCCTTGGCACAGGCATAGCCCTCTACTGTACCGATTCTTCGGACGGCTTCCTCGGGCTCGACGCCCTGACCGATGAGAAGTCCGGCACGATAGTTGCGGGAGTGCATGCTTGTACAGGTTACAACCAGATCGCCTAATCCTGCAAGACCGCTGAAGGTGTCCTGTCTGGCACCCATCGCCACACCGAGACGGGTGATTTCGCTCAAGCCTCTTGTCATGAGAGCGGCTTTTGTGTTGTCGCCAAATCCGAGACCTCCGACAACTCCCGAACAGAGGGCAATTACATTCTTGACAGCACCGCCAACTTCACAGCCGATAATATCGGAATTGACATAAAGTCTTAATACATCATCGGAAAAGCTTGACTGAATCAAACGAGCGGCTTCCTCATCCTCGGAAGCAACCGCAACCGCAGTCGGCATTCCTCTGCCGAGTTCTTCCGCATGCGACGGTCCCGAAAGAACGGCTATCTTGTTATCGGGAAAGACTTCCCCGATAATCTCGCTCATCCGCTTCAAGGAGCCGTCTTCAAGCCCTTTTGCACTGCTCACGATTATACTGTTCTTATTGACGTAAGGTTTTGCCTGTTCACAGACGGAGCGGACGAATTTCGAAGGTATGCCGACTACTACTATGTCTCTGTCCGATGCGCAGGATATATCCTCGCAGAGATTGACCGACTTGGGAATCTGAACGCCCGGGAGCTTTGCTCTTAATTCCCCCGTTCTTCTTATCGTGTCGAGTTCGTCTTTAAAGGCACTCCATACGGTCACATCATGACCGAGTCGAGAAGAAGTGCACGCAAGCGCAAGCCCCCATCCGCCTGAGCCTAAGATTGTGATGCTTGTCACTTGTTATCTCCCTGCTTTCTGAATGTAAATTTTGATTCCGTATGGTTTCTGAGTCGCTGAATATTCGGCATATGCCTTACAAAGCAGAAAGCGCCCATTGCAAGGGCTATAATTGCGTGTATAGCCGTATAAATATTGAGCTCGCCGAGCATTATCAGGTCGGCTAAGATGTAGCATATCGGGTAAGCCACACAGCATGTGATGGAACTGAGAGATACATATCTTGTTGCAATAAATACAATAAGAAATGCAATCAGAGCCAACAAAAATGCCAACGGATTTATACATATAGTGCAAACAGCCGCAATTAAAATTCCCTTTCCGCCTTTAAAGCCGTAGAAAATCGGGAAGCAATGTCCCATCACAGCGAACATCGACGCAACCATGCAGGCAGTCATGACATTGTGCTCATCGCTCGAAAATAATCCTGACGAGAAAAGCGCAGCTCTTGTTCCGAAAACAACCACAATGCCCTTAAGGACATCAATAATCAGAGTCATCGCCGCACTGATGCCGCCGAAGGTACGGTATACATTCGTAAGTCCTGCATTATGACTGCCGTAATCCCTGATATCCTTCCCTTTGACAAGACGAACGGAAATAATTGCGGAGTTGAGGCTTCCTATCAGATAGGATATAACCGCAACCACGAGTAAAGCCAGATAGTACAATTTGTCAGCTCCTGTTACTTAGTGTCCTGATTGTCTCTTTCACGGACGATAATGCGAATAGGTGTTCCCTCAAGTCCTCCGAAGGTGTCCCTTATCTGGTTCTCAAGGTATCTGCGATATGAGAAGTGGAACAGATCCGCCGAATTTACAAACATAACGATTGTAGGCGGATTGGTCGAAGGCTGAGTCATATAGTATATTTTCAGGCGCTTGCCCTTGTCTGACGGCGGCTGTACTCTGTTGACGGAGTAAGCCAGAATGTCGTTGAGCTTGCCTGTGGATATTCTCATTGAATTGTTTGCATAGACGCGGTTAATAAGCTCGAAAAGCTTGTCCACACGCTGTCCGGTCTTTGCAGAAATGAATATAAACGGAACGTAGTCCATAAAGCTGAGCTTCTCCTTGAGATTATCGGAAAACTCCTTCATGGTGTTGGTGTCCTTTTCGATTATATCCCACTTGTTGACGGCAACTATACAAGCCTTGCCTTGTTCATGGGCATAACCGGCGACTTTGGAGTCCTGTTCCGTGAATCCGACAGAGGCATCTATTACTATAACGGCGACATCAGCCTCATCAACCGCCATATATGCTCTGAGGACGCTGTAGTGCTCGATATTTTCGTATACTTTCGATTTCTTTCTTATACCGGCAGTGTCGACAAAAGTATATTTTCCCCATTCGTTTTCGACTTCGGCATCCGTGGCATCTCTCGTAGTTCCGGCAATGTTGGAAACTATCGCTCTTTCCTCACCGACGATTCTGTTGATAATGGAGGACTTACCGACATTCGGCTTGCCTATCACGGCAACACGAATGCTGTCTTTATCCTCGTTTCCATCGCTCTCGGGAAGATTTTCTAAAACTCTGTCAAGTAAATCACCGGTGCCGTAGCCATGGACAGATGAAACCTCAACCGGGTCGCCAAGACCGAGATTATAGAATTCATAGAATTCCGGTTCGGGAGGACCCAATCTGTCGCATTTATTGACGCAGAGTACAATCGGTTTTCCTGACTTCTGGAGCATCGACGCTACTTCATAATCGTTTGCCGTTACTCCAGAACGGATATCGGTTACCAAGATGATTACGGACGCCTTATCAATCGCAATCTGAGCCTGACGCCTCATCTGAACGAGTATGGTATCGGTTGTCTTTGGCTCAATTCCTCCGGTGTCTACGAGCATAAATTCACGGGCACGCCACTCGCACTTTGAGTAAATTCTGTCTCTTGTGACGCCCGGGGTGTCGTCGACTATCGAAAGTCTCTTGCCTATAAGCTTATTGAATAATGTGGATTTTCCTACGTTGGGTCGCCCCACAACGGCGACAATCGGCAAAGCCATGCTCCGCCTCCTTAAATTCAGAATATAATGGTAGAAGTTATCAAAAAATCAGAGAAGGAAATGCTCCTTCTCTGATTTTGAAGAAGACAAAGCTTCGTTTAAAGACTATGCTTCCTTCTCGATAACCATGGTACCCTTATAGTAGCCGCAGTTACTGCAAACCTTATGCGGTGAGGTTAAAGCACCGCAGTTGGAGCACCTTGAAAGTGCGGGAGCGTCAAGCTTCCATACGCTTGAACGTCTTTTGTCTCTTCTTGCTTTGGAGACTTTTCTCTTCGGTACTGCCATTTTCAGCACCTCCTCCTTGACAAATTATGACATAGCTACTTTGCTTTGCACAAATGATTATTGGTCACTTTCGCAATCGCAATCACCGTCGTTGAGATTTTTGCCGCATGTCGGGCAAATGCCCTTGCAATCTTCGCGGCAAAGAATTTTGGTCGGCATTGAAAGTAGCAAATCTGAGATAGCTAACTCATTAAGATCAAGAGTTTCGCCGGAGCAATAGACATACTCATCATCGTCGGGAAGATTTTCGTTATCTTCGTCGCCTCTCACGAGGATATGAGTATAATTCTGATTATACCGGCGGGTGAATTCAGCCGAGCATCGGTCGCAGATATGTGAAACAGTGCAGTCGAGATTATAAGAAAGAGTTACAATTCCGGCTCGGCAGACTGTTTTTCCCCGTAAGGTCACGAGAGTGATGAACTCCCCTACTCCCTTATACTTGTCCATATCGCTTTGGGGGATGTCGGTTTCGACAGGACGTTCGCCGTCCTCCCCGTCAAACAGCGGCTTAAGCTTCAGCAGCACATTACACCTCAGAATATCACAAACATTATACTTTAGCGGGCGCAGAATGTCAATAGTTTTGAAAAATTTTGATTCCTCGCCCGATAACACACTTCATCCCCGCCGCAAAACAATGATTCACGGCGGAGAAGCACGCTTACAAAATAATTCAGTTGTCGAGACGCTTTACGATGCTCTCGGTAAGATTCTCCTTGTCCTCGGAAACCGTGAAGACGATAAGGATATCGGGAGCAACAGCCTCAATCTTTTCGAAGAGGTCTTCAAGCTCGTCGTAGTTTCTGCCGCCAATCTTGAGAATTCCGTCAACAAAAATTTCGGATATATCATAGTTTGCGGCAATAGTTCCGGTGATGAAGCCGTAGAACTTGTCGTAACTGTCAATCTTGTAGCCATCGACATCAACGAGTCTGACACTGTAGGGAATGTCATAAGTGAGCTGCATGCTCTTTTCGATGCAGACTATGTTTCCCTTGGTGTTGGCGACTGCGTCCTTGATAAGGTCAAGCAGTATCTTGGTTTTGCCGGATCCCTTTTTGCCGGTGATCAGTTTAATCATAGTAACACTCCGTTTCCGCCCTTGCGGGCTGTTTTTGCTTTATTCTGCGGGATGGAATCAACCATACCGATAGAATCACTAATAATTATTCTGCCTTGAGCTTTTCTTCAAGCTCGGACTTGCGATCCTCATAGCCCGGTTTTCCAAGAAGAGCGAACATGTTCTTCTTGTAGCTCTCAACACCCGGCTGGTTGAACGGATTAACGCCGAGCATGTAGCCGGAAAGCGCACAAGCCTTCTCGAAGAAGTAAACCATCTCGCCGAAGTTGTATTCGTCAAGCCTGTCTACCTCGATGATGAGGTTCGGGACTCCGCCTTCGGTATGAGCAAGAACAGTTCCCTCCATTGCTTTGCGGTTTACGACTGACATATTCTGATTCGTGAGGAAGTTCAAACCGTCAAGATTCTCGGCATCATTCTCAAGGAACAAATCCTTCTTCGGATTCTTGACGTCGACAACTGTCTCGAACATGATTCTTGAGCCATCCTGAACAAACTGACCCATTGAGTGAAGATCGGTTGAGAATATTGCACTCGAAGGATAAATTCCCTTGTTGTCCTTGCCTTCGCTCTCGCCGAAGAGCTGTTTGAACCACTCGTTCATCATTGCGAAGCAAGGCTCATAGGATACGAGCATTTCAACAGACTTGCCCTTGCGGTAAAGAATGTTTCTGAGTGCGGCATACTTTTCGCAATCATTCATATCATCGTTGAGATAAGCCTCTCTTGCGGCGGCGGCACCCTCCATAATCTTGTCGATATCGCATCCTGCAACGGCTATCGGAAGAAGTCCAACAGCTGTAAGAACCGAATATCTGCCTCCGACATCATCGGCAATTACGAAGGTCTCATAGCCCTCGGAATCGGAAAGTTCCTTAAGAGTTCCCCTCGCCTTGTCGGTGGTGGCGAAGATTCTCGTCTTTGCTTCTTCCTTGCCATACTTGTCCTCAAGAAGCTTCTTGAAGATTCTGAAAGCAAGCGCAGGCTCGGTGGTAGTTCCCGACTTGGAAATTACGTTGACGCAGACATCCTTGCCCTCACAGATGGAAAGTATCTCATTGAGATAAGTGGAGCTGATGTTGTTGCCAACGAAGTAGATGTCGGGCGTATCTTTCTTAAGGTTGTTGTAATATGGGCTTGTTAAAAGCTCAATAGCCGCTCTTGCGCCAAGATAGGAGCCGCCTATACCAATTACGATAAGAACGTCTGCCTTCTCCTTGATTCTTGCCGCGGCGGCTTTGATGCGGGCAAATTCTTCTTTGTCGTAGTCAACCAGAAGGTCGACCCAACCCAAGAAGTCGTTGCCCAGACCACTTCGCGAAGCAAGTGTGTTATAAGCGGCGGTTATCTGAGGACGAATTGCCTCGAGTTCGTGAGGATTCACGAACTTATCAGCGTACTTTGTTACTAATTTAATAGACATAGCTGTCATCCCTCTCATTTGTCTTTGTCTATATTCTAACACGAAACGGTCAATAATGCAAGGAATTTCAGTGAAAAATATTGTGCAATTTCGGCAAAAAGTTTTCCTATCCCGCGAGCATGCTTCGAAAAAGTTTAAACATGGCAGATAAAAGATTCATTCTGTCTACATTTTGACTGGCAACTATCGAAACGGCATACCTTTCTTCATCATCAACAAGAAATACTACACGCCCGACTTTATCACCGATGCTGACCGGAGCGACTACATCATCGAAATATTCAATCTTCATCTCAACCGATTCAAGCTCACTGTTTCTTACGACAAAGCTACCCAAATCCCCGATATCGGCACTAACAGTCAGGCTGACACCGCCGCTAAAGGAAACCGGCTCTATGTATATATCCGTTTTCTTCGGCGTGTAGAGAGTATAAGCGGCAAAGCCGATGTTCATCTTTTCCCGGGCTGTGGTGAAGCGTTGATATTCATCAGGCTCACCCAGAATTACACATATCATCGTCAGACCGTTTCGCTCAGCGGTTGCAATCAGGCAGTTCAGGCAATCCTCGCTGTAGTAGGCTTTCATGCCAGTTATGCCTTTGTAGCTGAGAATCATGCGGTTTGTCGAGACAAGCTCGGTCTTGCCGTCGCGGACTGTCGTCATCCATGTCGTGAAATATTGGATCAGCTCATCGTAGTGGGAGAGCTCCGAAGCGAGCGTCGCAATATCGCAGGCGGTTGTCAGGTTGCCGTCAAGCGTTCCGGTCGGGTCTGTGTAAACGGTTGAGAGCATTCCGAGCTCCTCTGCCCTGCTGTTCATCAGTGCCGTGAAATTATCAACGTTTCCCGAGACAGCTTCGGCAATGGCGACTGCGGCATCATTGGCGTTGCCGACGGTTATCGCCTTGACGAGCTCGTCAATCGTTATCTCCTCGCCGGTGTTGAGCCAGATCTGAGCCCCCTGTTGGGCATTGGCATTTGCAGAGACTTTCACAACCGAATCGATGCTTAATCTCCCCTCGTCTATTGCTTCCATTAGCAGAAGAAGCGTCATAAGCTTAGCCGAATGAAAAGCAGGAAATTCCGCATTGCCGTTGTCGGAATAGAGAAGTGTTCCGGTTTGCCCTTCCATGAGGACATAGGAATATGGGACTGATGTTGTTTCAGATGAAGTGGCGAAGGCGGGTATAGATTCAAAAATGAATACGAAAATAGCTGTGATAGCGGCGATGATTTTTCTCATAGCAAGACTCCCTATATTTGATAGTCCATACTATGAGACAAGCCGCTGAAACTATTCATAAAAAAGACCGACTTGAAGCCGGTCCCTTTCTTACTTCACAATGAACTTGTCAATCTGCTTCAGAAGATCGTCGCAGTTCTCGGTGTGAGCCTGAAGCTCAACCGGCTTTTCCAAATCAAGGCTGAAAATGCCCATGATAGACTTTGCGTCGATTGAATACCTTCCGGAAACGAGGTCAATGTCGTAATCACACAAGGTGACAATTCCGACAAACTCCTTGACGTCGTTGATTGTCTCGAGTTTAATTTTTACGGTTTGCATTTTGCGTTACCTCCGATTCGTTAAGTGCCTGTCAGGAACTGTTGTCCGGAAAAATCCGACTGCTGTTTTTGCTGAAGTTTCCTAAAGGCTACTTTCAGTATAACAGAAATTTTCGGCTTGTCAAGGGGGTATTCGGGGAGTTTTTTGAGAAAAAGTGAAGATTACGAGGTTGACAGGAGCGGATTTGTGGGGTATTATTAGTCTCAACATGTTTCGATTGGAGATGAGACCATGACCGTAGCCTACTACACCTTTGGTTGCAAGGTAAATCAATACGAAACCGACTGCATCGCTGAGCTGATGGAACAAAACGGGTTTGTGACGATTGACGACCCGATGACTGCGGATGTGGTTGTCATCAATTCATGCACAGTGACACAATCTGCCGATGTCAAGCTCGGACAGCTTCTCAGACGGGTCAGGCGGCAGAACCCCGATGCAATTACTGTCGTTGCAGGGTGCTATCCACAGGCTCACGGAGCGACGGAGCTTATAAACGAAGCGGACATCATCGTCGGCGAAGCGAACAAAACCAAGATTCCCGAGCTGGTCTCGGATTTTTTGGCGAAGAAAGAACACGTTTGCGAGATTCCTCCCCATCAAAAGGGCGAAAAGCTTGAGAAGATGAGCCTTTCTAAGCGTGCCGAAAAGACTCGTGCTATTATCAAAATTCAGGACGGTTGCGACCGGTTCTGTTCGTACTGCATTATCCCCTATGCTCGTGGGCGTTCTCGCTCAAAGCCGATTGAAGAGATAGAAGCTGAGGCAAGGGAGCTCGCTTTACGGGATCACAGGGAGCTTATATTAGTCGGAATAAATCTTTCCTGCTATGGCGAGGATTTGGGTGGAATCGACCTTGCGGATGCGGTTCATGCGGCTTGTTTATCCTCAGCCGACAGGATAAGACTCGGCTCGATTGAGCCGGAAATGCTGACTGAAAATATAATCAGGAGGCTTTCGCGGGAGAAAAAGCTTTGCCCACATTTCCATCTGTCATTGCAATCGGGTTGCGACAGGACACTTGAGAGAATGAGACGACGGTACAACACAGAGGAATATCGGGAGCTTATACGCCTTCTCGGAGAGTATTTTCCCGACTGTGCCGTTACCACAGACGTGATGGTCGGTTTTCCCGACGAGACTGAGGAAGATTTTTTGAAATCAGTCGAGTTTGTAAAGGAAATCAGCTTTGCAGGAGTACACGTTTTCCCCTACTCCGAGCGTGAAGGAACAGTCGCCGCCAGGATGTCCGGGAGCATTCCGAAAGCCGAAAGATACCGCCGTGCAGAGATAATGTCCGAAGCCGCAAAAATCGGCGAAGAAGCCTTCCGAGAAGAACATATAGGCAAGACAGTCAGCGTTCTCTTTGAGCATGAGAAGGACGGCGATTTCCATCAGGGGCACACTAAGGACTATCTTATGGTGAAGGTTCCGAAGATTCAGGGCACGCTATGGAAAGAAATAAGGGGCGTCAAAGTTACATCATGTAAAGATAACTGCCTTTACGGAGAAATAATAAATCCGACTGCCGATTGACAGCCGGATTTTTTTATTTTCTTTATTCGCTGATATAATTTTCCGCCTGCTTCGTGAACATCTCGCAGTACAAGCCCTTCTTAGCCATCAGCTCATCATGCGTTCCCATTTCAGCAACCCGTCCCTTATCTATGACGATAATCTGGTCAGCCTTTACGACTGTTGAAAGGCGATGCGAGACGAAGATAACCGTCTTATCTCGTCCAAGCTCGTAGATCTTCTTGAAGAATTCATACTCAGCATTCGGATCGAGGGCGCTCGACGGCTCATCGAAGACCAGGATATTTGCATCCCTGTAGTAAGCACGGGCAATAGAGATTTTCTGCTTCTCGCCACCGGAGAAATCAACGCCTTCTTTATCAAATCTCGTGGAAAAGACGCTTTTTTCTTTCTTCGGAAGAGAGTCGATTTTATCCTCCAAGCCGGAGAACCTGATGCTGTCTTCAATCTTGCCTGAATCAATGTCTTTCTCGCCACGGAAAGCGATATTTTCTTCCAGAGTAAGAGGAATATTAACCGAGTTCTGAAGTACTACCGACAACTGCTTGTACCAGGAGGACAAATCCACATCGTTTATGTCGGTCTCGCCGTTGATGAGAATCTTTCCGTTCGTCGGAGGATAGAGTGCAAGAATCAGCTTCAGAAGTGTTGTCTTTCCTGCACCGTTCTCGCCGACGATTGCAATTCTTGAACCTGCATGAATTGAGAAGGAAACGCTATTGAGCGCATTCTGCTCCTGATTCGGATATTTGAAGCTGACGTTTTCGAGCGTTATCTCCTCGCAGTTGTCAATCTTCTCAGTGCCATTCTGGACGTACTTCTCGTCCTTGATATAATCCATATAGAATGATGCCTCATTGACGTTGTTTTTGAGATTTATGAACAAGCCGAGGAAACTATTGAAGTTCTCTGTGAACTGCTGAACAGCCACAAACAGAGCCGAATAGGTGGCGACATCAAGCTGTCCCGCAAACAGCATATATCCGAAGTAGAGATATGCCGAAAGTAGCTGAACATTGCCGAGGAGTATTGCAATGTAATTCCACCTGAATCTCTGCCTGCTCTTTTTGTTGCCCTCAATAGCAATAGCCATGCCCTTTTCGTTGACAGTCTCAATCGAATAGTCGAAAGCCTCGTTCAGCTTGACGGTGGAGACATAGTCCTTTTCGTTGAAAAGCCTCTGCAAATACTGCAAAAGTCTGACCTTCGGCAAACGCTCTGTGTTCTGATACTTGAACCACAAATCGTTGACCTTGTTCATGCAAAGATGCGACAGAATCAGAGTTGCGAAGATTATAATCACGATTATAACGCTAACCTGACCGACGATATACGAAACGCCTATCAAAGTCAGAATACAGGTAATCATCTGCGAGAGTATGTTGATGACCTCATCCGCACCGACATATGTATAGTTCAGAGCCTTCTGAAGTGCATCGTACTCACTGCTGTCCTCAAACGCCAGCATACTGTTTTCGTTCATCTTCCTGTAGATGTGCTCCCGAAGCTCGACGCTTATATACTCGGTGTTCAGACTCTGCTTCAGCGTCAGTCTCCGCTCGACATACGCCCACACCGAAATAATCAGGATATATCCGCAAATATACCCGACACCGAGCCACAGGTCTTCCTTATAAAGAAAAGCGTTCAACGACATCTTTGGCAGGTAAATCACAAGCATATTGCTGATAAACCCATACAAGGTCGTTATAATGTAGATAAAGAAGTAGGACTTGTGCGATTTCCAAGCGATTTCAAAGAATAGCTTGTTGGTTTCTAAGAAGGTTTTTAGTTTTTTCATTATATTTCCACCTTTCCTGCTTTATATATACATTTTACCCCCCACAAAAATTTGTCAAGCTTTTTTTGCAGAAATATCGAACTATTTTTTTAAAAGTCTATATGCCGAGCATATCACTGCTAAAATTACAAAACCTAAACAAACATACGCCGCAATCATAGCAGCATTGAGTTCACCATTGGTATAACAGAGCAAGCTAACAAAAAAGCTAATTGCCATGCACAGAACGCAGAGGATAAATAATTTTTGAAGAATTTGCCTCATATTTGTTTACTCCTTTTCGATTTAAATTTATGAACCTATTAGACTTTAACATATCTTAATACAAAAGTCAAGACTAACCGACAAATAAATACCACATTTTTTATAGAAGACATTTCATATAAAAAAGCCCGATTTTACTCGGGCTTTACTTATATTTGAGATGTACGGATTAAATCATGCTCTCTTCCCAGCAATCGGGAGGAGTGAGACCGAAGAGGGTTGCTACTGTCGGAGCGACGTTTGCAAGACCGAAATTGCCGTCCTTGATTCTCCAGTCGTGGTCGTTATCATAGATGATGAACGGAACGGGGTTCAGGGAGTGAGCGGTTCTGACCTGAATCTCGCCCTTCTTGTTCTTCTCGAGCATTTCGTCGGCGTTGCCGTGGTCTGCAGTGATAAGAACGATGACGCCGAGCTCATCCGCAACCTTGAGAACTCTTGCGATTCCGAGATCGACGGACTCAACACCGGTGATGGTGGCATCAAGGTTGCCTGTGTGACCGACCATGTCGCCGTTAGGATAGTTGCATCTGATGAAATCGTATTTGCCGCTACGCATAGCGTTGATGAGGTCGTCAGTGATTTCTGCGGACTTCATCCAAGGACGCTCGTCGAAGGAAACGTTGTCGGAAGGAATCTCCTTGAAGGTTTCGAGCTCTTCGGAGAACTTCTCGGACTTGTTGCCGTTCCAGAAGTAAGTAACGTGACCGTATTTCTGGGTCTCGGAAACAGCGTACTGTCTCAAACCGTTCGCAACCAGAAGCTCGGAGAGGGTGTTCTTGATTTCCGGAGGATTAACGAGGTACTTCTCGGGAAGCTTGAGGTCGCCGTCATACTGGAGCATTCCGGCATAGACGACATCCGGCTTCTTTCCCCTGTCGAAGGCTGTGAAGTCCTTGTTGTCGAATGCCATGGAGATTTCAAGGGCACGGTCGCCTCTGAAGTTGTAGAGGATAACCGAGTCGCCGTCCTTGATTTTTCCGACAGGCTCGCCATTCTCGGCGATTACGAATGCGGGCAAATCCTGGTCAATTACGCCGTCGATTTCGGCTCTATAGGTCTCGATAGCTTCCTTGGCGGAGGCGAACTGTCTGCCCTGACCGTGAACATGGGTGTTCCAGCCGGCTTCGACCATTCCCCAGTTAGCCTGATATCTGTCCATTGTAATCTTCATTCTTCCGCCGCCGGATGCAATCTTAGCATCGAAGGTGGAATCGTTAAGAGATGCGAGCAAGGTCTCGAGCTCATCGACATAGACGAGAGCTGAGGTTGCGGGAACGTCTCTTCCGTCGAGGAGAATGTGGCATCTTACATGCTCAACTCCGCATTCCTTAGCCTTGATTATCATCTGCTTGAGGTGGGAAATATTCGAGTGGACATTTCCGTCGGAGAGAAGTCCGAGGAAATGAAGAGTTGAATTATGAGCCTTGCAGTTATCTACGAGCTCATTCCATGTATCCGATTCAAACATCTTACCGGATTCGATAGACTCGTTTACGAGCTTTGCGCCCTGAGAATAAATCTGACCGCAACCGAGGGCGTTGTGTCCGACCTCGGAGTTGCCCATGTCGTCGTCGGAAGGAAGTCCGACTGCCGTTCCGTGAGCCTTGAGTCTGGTATTGGGACGCTCCTTGAGGAGCTTATCAAGATTCGGTGTATTTGCAAGTGTTACGGCGTCTCCGAGACCGGTCTTAGAGAAGCCGACACCGTCCATAACTATGAGTACAACAGGTTTCATATTGCAGTCCCCTTTCATCCGTTAGTAGCGGCGTTGATAATAGTCGCAAAATCGGGAGCCTTGAGAGATGCGCCGCCGATAAGTCCGCCGTCGACATTGGTCTTTGATAGGAGTTCAGCCGCGTTGCCAGCGTTCATGGAGCCGCCATACTGGATTGTAATCTTCTCGGCAACGTCTGTGCCGTAAAGACCGGCAAGAACATTTCTTATGAAGGCACAGACCTCTTCTGCTTGATCGGCGGTTGCGGTCTTGCCTGTTCCGATTGCCCATACCGGCTCGTAGGCGATAATGCAGTTCATAAGCTCATCGGCGGAGATTCCGGCAAAGTCGAGCTTGATCTGACGGGAAATAACTTCCTCAGTGATACCCGATTCTCTCTCCCAGAGAAGCTCGCCGACACAAACGATGGGCTTGAGACCGGCTTCGAGAGCCGCCTTGGTTCTCTTGTTTACGGTTTCATCTGTCTCACCGAAGTACTGTCTGCGCTCGCTGTGTCCGAGAACGACATACTCTACGCCGACTTCCTTGAGCATGTCGGCACTGATTTCTCCGGTATAAGCGCCGGACTTGGCGAAGTGGCAGTTCTGAGCGCCAACCTTGATATTGGTGCCGGCGGTGAGTCTTACCGCAGTCTCAAGATTTGTGAACGGAACGCAGATGACAACTTCACAGCCTGCATTCTCAGCCAAAGGCTTCAGATCGGTGATGAGAGTCTCAGCCTCGGGACGGGTTTTATTCATCTTCCAGTTGCCGGCGATAACCGCACGGCGAATATCTTTTTTCATGAAATCTATCCTTTCAAAAAGCATTACAGACGGAGCGGAACTCATCGCTCCGCTCCATAAAGAGTTTCAATTACTTGTCGGCGATAACATCGATTCCGGGGAGAACCTTGCCCTCAAGGTATTCAAGAGAAGCTCCGCCGCCGGTGGAGATGTGGGTCATCTTGTCAGCAAAGCCGAGGTTGATAACAGCTGCAGCAGAGTCACCACCACCGATAACGGTTGTAGCGTCGGTCTCAGCAAGAGCCTTTGCGACGGAAAGGGTTCCCTTTGCAAGAGTCGGGTTCTCGAAAACGCCCATAGGTCCGTTCCAGACAACAGTCTTGGCATTGCTTACTTCGTTGGCGAAGAGCTCAGCGGTCTTGGGACCGATATCAAGACCCATGCAATCAGCGGGAATGTTGTGAGAATCTACAACAGTAGTCTCAATCTCGCCGTCAATAGGATCAGGGAAGGACTTTGCAACAACGGTGTCAATCGGGAGAAGAAGCTTCTTGCCCATAGCATTAGCCTTGTCGAGCATTTCCTTGCAGTAGGAAAGCTTCTCGTCGTCAACGAGAGATGTGCCGATTTCGTAGCCCTCAGCCTTGAGGAAGGTGTAAGCCATACCACCGCCGATGATAAGTGTATCGCACTTTTCAAGGAGGTTAGAGATAACGTTGAGCTTGTCGGCAACCTTTGCACCGCCGAGAATAGCAACGAAAGGTCTTACGGGGTTCTCGACTGCGTTGCCGAGATATGTGATTTCCTTCTGCATGAGGTATCCAACAGCAGTCTCCTTGACAAACTTTGTAACACCTGCAGTGGAAGCGTGAGCTCTGTGAGCGGAGCCGAAAGCATCCATTACGAATACTTCGTCATCAACCAAATCTGCGAGCTCCTTCGAGAAGCCTTCGCCGTTCTTTGTCTCTTCGCTGCCACGGAATCTTGTGTTCTCGAGAACAACGATTTCGCCGTCCTGCATCTCAGCGACAGCCTTCTTTGCGTTCTCGCCTACTACCTCGTCATCCTTGGCAAATGTGACCTTTGTGCCTTCCATAAGTTCTGCAAGTCTGTCAGCTGCGGGCTTGAGAGAGAACTTGTCCTCGGGACCGTTCTTCGGCTTGCCGAGGTGAGAGCAAAGTACAACCTTGCCACCGTCTGCAACTAACTTCTTGATAGTGGGAAGTGCCGCTGTGATTCTGTTGTCGTTGGTGATAACGCCGTCCTTGAGCGGAACGTTGAAGTCAACTCTTACGAGAACCTTCTTGCCCTTCACACTGATGTCGTCAATACTGACCTTGTTTAATCCTGCCATTGAATATATCTCCTTTGCTTTTAATAATACTATTCAATGCCGCAATTAGCGACTATAGCTATTATATAAAATTTCTCCGAAAATAGCAATAGGTAACCCCGAATTTTTCCAAGAAAAATTCCGCCGAAGGGCACTTTTTTTCGGAAAAGCAAGCCTGTCGGCGGAAAATATAGCGGTTCTATCTGTCCTCGCGTAGCATTTCCATGATTGTGTACTTATTTATACTCAGCTTCGAGCCGAGGCAAATCAAGAATGTGATGAGCAACGTGATTCCAAGAATTTCGAGCATCATCTCGTTTGTCAAGCCGTAGCTGTTGAGGTCTTCGATGAGCCATCCTATGACAGTTTTTGCACCCATCGCTTTTGTTGCTTTTCGGTTCTGGAGGAGGTAATATCCAAGATATGAACCTACCGCCAACGCCACTGCGGAAATGCTCCTTACCAAAGACCTGCGGATAAGTTCAAGATTCCTCTGTCGACGGGACATTCCTATAGCCTGCAAGATTCCATATCTCTTCTTTTCGCTTTCCGTTTCGAGCCGAAGAGTGCTCACGAGAATCATCAGCACCACCAAAGCAATACACACGCCGCTGACAATAGTCTGGATTATAGATTGCATGTATACCTGCGCCTTAGCGTAATTCTCCTCACGGGAATTGTAAAGAATATAGTAAGGGCTGAGTACCACTTTAACGTCAGTAGTTATTGTCCTCGCTATTTGGGATACAATACTTGTCATAAGAGCGTCTGTTTCCAAGTTTCCTGCTTTCATGTTAGTATAAATGAACGCCTGAGTATATCCGACTTCCTGTTGACCATCTAAATATTTAACATGGTCTATCCACCATTCTGTGCCTTCAGGAATCTGGTCTACAATGTTCTGAACCAATGGCAGGGAACAAATTACGAAATATGAATATTTCGCTAGAGAGAATGTGTCAGAACGGCTGTATTGAATCTTGGATATAAGGGTTTCGCCACTCTCGACCAACTGAACAGCCCCGACATTGGCACTGACGCTTACAAGCCCGTCGCTTTCGAGGATGCTTTCATTAAGTGCCGGGGATTTTGAGATTGAATCATCGTAACCATCAAGATACTCATAGTCGATGGAAATTGTCAGGTCTGAATTCACTTCTGGAGGATTCATTGCAACCAAACTGGTCGTATTGCCCTGAATGATGACGCTTTCGCCACTCTCATAGGCTTCCTGGTCAACGCCGGTTGTGTCAACGTATTTCTGCAGGTCATCCCAATCCATAGTAATCACGACAGCCGACAGATTATTGCCGTTTGAATCTGTTGTAAGGGCATAGTAGTGGTCAAATCCGACAAAATCAGTAACACCATCTACTGATAAAAACTTCTCCTCATAACCTGATAAATCCGGGAGTGAAAAGTCTCCTCTGGAACTATATAAGCTGTATCTGCTCAAGTAATACGACCATTGGGATGACCAATAGTTGTATTCGTCCAATGGCTTGGCGATGTTTATCGTTGAGAATACTACCGAAATACACATGATTGTCGCCATGAGCATGATTAAAGTGCGTCTGAACCAGAACAGAATCCTTGTTTTGCTTCTTTGCATACCCATTCTGCCGGTAAGCGGAGTTGCAAGAGCAACCTGGAAAGTAATCATTCTGACTGCTAAAATTCCGACTATCCACAAAGTAAGCGCCAACATAAGATAGTTCCACGGGATGCTTACGACTATGGTTGTGGAGCCGGTATATACGCTCAGCTTGAGAAGTCCCTGAATCCCGAGGAATCCGAGCCCTATGCCGAGAATAATTGCGGGAACTGCAAGCATGAGCGTCTCAATCAATATGAGAAGCCGAAGCTGACCCTTGGAGCCGCCGATGCTTCTGAATCTGACGATTCTTCTGACATCAGATTGCATTTGCAAGATGTAAATCATGACAACAGCCAAGACGGTTATCGCTAAGATAAGTATCAGATAGACCAAGTTGGTCTCGGCGACTTCTTCTTCCATACCGACTACTGAGTTTATAGTAACAAATTTCAGATTATAACCAACACGATTTGCGAAGAGAAAACGGTCAAGCTCCGCCAGCCCATCCTCAATATCACTTTCCATGCCTGATTTTACGGTGAAGAAGTAGTCGGTTTCAGGAACCAAAGCAACACTTCCGCCGAGAATTTCCTCAGCTTCAGTGATGATGTCAGCCATATCTTCTTCAGTTATAATTGCAGAGTTGAGCGTGCAGTCAACATTCCAAAGACTGGTATATTCTCTGATAACGCCAACGACTGTGAATTCTCTTTCAACTGTGGTGGTGGAGATTTCGTTGGTTTCTGCATTGTAATAAGCGAAAGACCATTGCAAGGTTATTGTTGAACCTGTTGAAGTGCCATAGCCAACCTCGGAAAGTGCAGCTGCTTCAACAGCGATTTGACCTGAGCTATTCGGCAAGCGCCCACTTTCAAGGTTAATTCCCATGTCTGCAAGGTTATCATCGGCGGTTCCGATAACAAGTGAACCCATTGACATATCCCCGACCATTACAGAAGCAGAGCCGTAATTGACACTCGTCCCGACTTCATCAACCCATTCGGTGCTTTCGAGGTATTCCTTAGTGCTTTCATTCGTGTCGGTAATCGCACCGTACCACCAACCATATGTATCATACCTCAGCTGAGTGTTTGTCTCGGCAATGCTTGAGGTATAGCTCAGAAGTATTATAGCGAAAGTGAACGATACGAGCAGGACGAAGAAAATCAGGAGGGATTGTCTGCGTCTGCGCTTTACTCCCTGAAATGCAAGCCCGAAAATTGTTTTAAACATGACTATTCTTCCTTTCCTTGATTGCGATTAATTAAAGTCTATCATATTTCACACTTTTTGTCAATAGAATTGAGAAAATAAAAAAGCCCGGTACGAATCGGGCTTTTGGATATGTTGTTACCACTCAAATCTTGTGAGCTTCCCTTCCCTCGTCAGGTCGGGATAGTCCCACTGACGGAGGATTTCATAGGTCGCGATGGCGACGCTATTTGAAAGATTCAGACTCCGGAGGTCGGGACGCATCGGGATGCGAACGCAGGTGTCGGGGTTCGAGTGAAGAAGCTCCTCAGGGAGACCCTTGTCTTCCCTGCCGAAAAGAATGTAGCAGTTGTCTTCATAGCTGACGTCGCTGTGGACATGTCTGCCTTTGGTCGTGAAGTAATAATACTTGCCGCCTTGGGTCTTCTCAAAGAAGTCTTGGAGATTATCATAGTAGGTTATGTCGAGCTTGTCCCAATAGTCGAGACCGGCGCGCTTGAGGTGCTTGTCATCGGTTTCGAAACCAAGAGGCTTGACAAGATGGAGCCTGGCGCCCGTGACGGCACAGGTTCTCGAAATGTTCCCAGTGTTCTGCGGAATCTGGGGCTCGACCAGAACGATATTGAGATTCATATTGCCTCCTTAAAGCGCCGAATAGTCGGTGAAGCTTGTGCGGTTGATGAGCTCCGGCAGGCACTTTTCGAGCATTACTCCCTCACGGGGATTGGTGCCGTAGCCGTAGGTCGTCTTGATGGCATACTCAAGGAACGAAGTCGCTCTGCTCATTGCAATCGGAAGGCTGTCACCGGAGATGAGACCGCCGGTAAGAACGCTCGCGAAAAGGTCGCCAGTTCCCGGATAGTGCTTCGGAATAATTTCATAAGGCACGCGCCAGAAGGAATTGTTCTTTCTGTCATAACCGACGTTGCAGGCAGAGCCGTCCATCATCGGAACGCTCGTTATCACGACGGTGTCGGGACCTTTCCCGGAAAGGCGGACGAGCATGCTTCTTATTTCGCTTATCGTGAGACGTGAAACGGGATACGGAATCCCCAGAAGTATTGAAGCCTCGGTGAGATTCGGGGTTATGACATCTGCCACAGACACAAGCTCAGCCATTCTGCGGCAGAGTTCCTCGGTATAGGTTCTGTATCTCTTACCCTGGTCACCCATTACCGGGTCAACAACCTTGAGAGCCTCGGGATAAGCCCTGAAGAAGTCGAGACAGCAGTCCACCTGTCCGCCTGAGGCTAAAAATCCCGAATATATGCAGTCAAAGCTGACCCCCGCTGTCTGATAATGCTTGAGAGCCTGCGGAATGTATGATGTCATGTCCTCCATGACCACTTCGCCAAAGCCGTTTGTATGCGAGCTCATAAGAGCGGTCGGGACGGCGCAGACCTGTATTCCCATGACCGACAAGGTCGGAAGTATAACCGAAAGCGAGCATCTTCCGACGCCGGAAAGGTCGTGAATCGCCGCTACCTTATGTTGTTCGTTCATTTTAATATCCCCTTCAATTTGCATTCTGAACTTTTACGATTATATCACTTTTGCCTCCGCAAAACAATCTTTTATGAGTATTTTTTTGAAAAGCGTGCAAACTACAATTACCAAGCCGAAAAGGAGAGATTATAATGAACATGAATATTCCTTCACTCTGCAAAGGAATAGCGGTAGGTGTAGTTACTGGAGCGGCTGTATATGCCGTCACAAATGCCACGAAGTCAAACAAGAGAATGGTCAAGTCGAACGCCATGAAAGCCGTTCGCTCGGTGAGCTCGATGCTTGAAGGGCTCGGGTGCATGTTCTCCTGACTGCCGCAAAAAAAGCCGCCGTTGCATTTCGCTTCGGCGGCTTTGGTTTACATATTTATCTGATGGTCTTTTTCTTCTTGCCCGAACCGGATGACCTCGGCACAGTATTGCCGCTTGTTTCCCTCTTCTGACGAAGTCCGCCCTTTTCCTTCGGCGGTGCCTCTTCAAACTCGGGGGCATCGACAAACACCGTCTCGCCGTCCTCGTCAATATAGTCGAGCTCCGGATTGCGCTCGCCCCTTTCATCATAGTAGGGCTGGATGACATATTTCCTGATGACCGGATAGCAGTTGAAGGCGTACAGGAACACCATAAATGTCGGAAGTATGATAATAAGAATAGCTGTATATGGGAAGAAAATAACAACAAGTATCAATACAATCGCCGTTACCACAAGATTTATAATTGAACTCTTGATGTCGATTGCGGTCAGCAGGAATGAATTCTTGAGTATCTTCCAAAGTCCCAAATCGGTCGTTACGATAAGGAAGTAAATGTAGAAGTGCATCATCAGGAAAATTACCGAGCAGATGAGGCAGATTGCGAACGGAACGTAGAAGATGTTGCTACTCTCCGCCATGTTGTAATACATTGGGAACGAAACCGATACTGCCGAAATAAACAGCATATCAATAACGCCCATGATTGCGCCCTGCTTGAAGTTGGTCTTGAATGTACTCCAGAAATCGTGCCACATAAACGTAGGCTTTTCGATGGACATGTTTCTGCAGAGCTTCGCAACTCCGCAGGTTGCGGGACCGATGATTATGCCGCTCAGTGCGACTATAAGATAGAACGCCAGATAGTAAAGACTCGAATCCTCACTGATAAAGAGCTGCATTACTATTATTCCGGCAAACATCGGCAAAAAGCAGATAATATAAATGAAGTTCAAGAGAATCAGCTTGGTGAAGTGTTGAAAATAAAGCTCAAAGAACCTGAAAAACGGCAATTTCTTATCCGGATTTTTGGAAACGCCCTTTCCGGGATCCTCGTATTTTGAAAAAAGACCCATGATTTTTAAACATCCTTTCGGTTCGCTAAAACAGTCCGTGCGTATTCATCACACTCAGTGCAAGGCAACCGAGTGCACTGACTACGGCATAGGAGAGAAGATATATGAAAAATCTGAAAATGTACTCTCTGAATTCGTTAGCCATTCCGAGGCGATTTTCAGTTGTTATCGAAATTGAAAAGTATCCCATCGACATCGAGACGGCATCTCTTGCCTGAAAAATTAAAATTCCCGACGAAATCACCGAGAACGGCAGGAATATGAGAAGCCTCGGAAGCATGTCATCGCTTGCGTAAACACATCTCGCGATAAGCCCGAGCCCCAAGCCTTTGAATGCGACCAGAAGCACTTCGAACGGCTGAAATACAGCAGAGAAGCCCATGAGAAAAACAGCAGTCACAAACGACGCCGAGCTTACAAAGAAAGAAATAAAAGACCGTATGTTATTTTCTCTGTATGTAAGGTAGCTTGTCTCTATGAGATACGAGATGTCGCTATCGGAGAGATTCATGCCGATAAAGGCACCGACGGCTATTCCCACGACCAACGCAACGATAAGAACAGTTTCCTTTGTGTCCTTGTTCATTCACATCGCCTCCTTGTCCATACTATGAGGACAAGTAGACGGTTATGACAAATCAGGCGGGTTGAACTTCGTCGGAAGCGATAGCTTCCTGACGCTCTTCTTCCTCGAGGGCATAGGCGGTTTCAATCTTCTTGAGAAGCTTCAGTATATCCTCGCTCTGGCGGGGAGTTTTCTTATATTTGCTGAGAGCGACGACAATCTTTCTTGCACTGTCATTCTTATGCTGACGAAGATAAATAAGTCCAAGATACATTCCTGACCATACTCTTATTTCATTGTTGTGAGACTTGAGAAGAGGCTTGAAAGCATTCTCCGCACCTTCGTAATCCTTCTGGGCATACAAAAGCAGTGCGCTTACAAAGTCCATATCAGACTTGTCCTTGACCTTTTCAGCAAACGGAACTCCCAGATCAATCGCAAATCCGGCGTTGTCGAGATTGCCGGTCAGTATAAATATGTAAGCGTAGAGTGAATAATACTCTGCGGCATCTCTGACCTTGAACTTGTCAATATCGACGTTGCGGAGGATTTCGAGAGCAGTGTCATAGCGTCTTCCGTCGCCGTATTCCTTTGCGAGGCAAAGGTCGTTGACAGCCTCAAGATAGCTCCCCTTCAGACTCTTTTTCTTCTTTTCAAGCAGTGCAAAATACTCGGCTGAATAGCCGGTTTTTCTTAAGACCTTCTTAGCCCTTGAGCGCTGAGACGCAAGGATGCACCTGACGATGAGATATACGAGAAGAACGACCAAAGCTATTGCAAGCATCACACATGCAAGGCTCACACCGAAGCTGAAATTATCCTTTATAAACTGTGGAATTTCGTTGCCGGCTATCGTACCGTCAATCACAAGCCCGAAGTTAAGAAACGGGAATATGCTATAAAGGAGTGAATCGTCAAGAAGCCCTAAGAACGGAGCCACCAACAGAAGCGCCCACAAAAACAGCGTAAGGCATATCATCCATACTTTAAAGTTCCTTATTTCGGTACGAGTCTTAATCATATAAACACCTCAAATTCGGCACGGCTCCATGCCGCCCATTCACATACAATTAGTGTATCATATTTTTGCGATAATTACAACTACTTTTTTTGCCCAAAACGTACTTTTGAGAAGTTTTTATATTTCAGATAAGGTGTTTCAATGAAAACATCAGACATTAAATTTCTTCACATTTTCACATTAAATGCTTGACAAAATTTCGGCGCTATGCTATAATTTTAGCGTTAAATAGTTTTTATCAAAACTTCATTGAAAGGATAGTGTTATTTATGGCAAACACCAGAAAAGAAGCATACGAAAAGTGCATCAACCAGTTCGCAAGATTCGACCGTCTTCGTCGTCAGCTTATCGACAAGTATGTTGACACTTTGGGATTAAGAGGAAGTCAGCATTCAATGCTTATCGAAGCAAGCCGCGACTCAAGACTCTGCCAGAAGGATCTTGCTGAAAAGATGGAGATTTCTCCCGCAGCGGTAACCGTTACTCTTAAGAAGCTCGAGACTCAGGGCTATATCGAAAGAACCCCCTCAACCGACGACTCAAGAGTCAACAACATCGCAATCACCTCCAAGGGCAAGAACATTGTCAAGAAGACCAACGACTTCTACGGTGTGATCGACGAGACCGCTTTCGAGAACTTTACCGATGAGGAAATTGCCGCATTCAGCGGATATATGAAGAGACTCATCGAAAACCTCAAGGCTTATGCAAACGCTGAGAATTGAGAGGAGCTAAAGGGTGAAACGTTGGTATAAATATATCAAACCATATTTGCCGCTTTTCATCATCACTCCTATATGTATGCTCGTTGAAGTTTTCGGCGAGGTCATAATCCCCAGACTGATGGCAATTATCATCAACCAACAGAACGCCGGGACGCTGACTCTTTCAACCTGTATACTTGTTATGCTCGGAATTGTTGTTTGTGCCGCTGTTATGATGGCGGGCGGTGCCGGTGGCTCCTATTTCGGAGCCAAGGCATCGGTCAATTTTGCCTGCGATTTAAGACAGGATGTATTTGAGAAGGTGCAGACCTTCTCTTTTGCAAATATCGACCGATTCTCCACGAGCTCGCTTGTCACAAGACTCACAAATGACATCACTCAGATGCAGAACTTTGTCAACCAGCTTCTGAGAATGGCATTCCGTGCACCGGGAATGATGATTATGGCGCTTATTATGGCCATAAGCATAAGTCCTTCCCTCTCAGCGGTTTTCGCTGTGGCGATTCCCGTGCTCCTTTGCGGTGTCGGCTTGATTATCTTCAAGGGGTTCTCAAGATTCCAGACCGTGCAAAAAAAGCTTGACGGTTTAAACGCAACCGTCCGTGAAAATGTAACGAATGTTAGAGTCGTAAAGAGCTTTGTAAGAGAAGATAAGGAAATCGACAAATTCAGTAAGGCAAACGGCGACTACAAGTCGGCATCACTCAGCGCCGTGAAGATTATGATTTTCATAGGTCCCGTCATGACGCTTATAATGAACGTCACGACAGTTTGTATCATATACTTCGGCGGACAGATAGTACTTGACAATGGCATGGAAGTCGGAAACCTGACGGCATTCATCACATATGCGGCTCAGATTCTGTCGTCACTCATGATGGTTTCTATGCTCCTTATGACCTCCTCGAGAGCACTCGTAAGTGCAAGAAGAATCTCTCAGGTTCTTGATGAAGAGCCCGATATCAACGACGACAACGCCGCTCACAAGGAGCTTACTGTTCAGAACGGTGAAATCGAGTTTAAGAATGTCACCTTCCGTTACTACAAGAATTCCGAGGATAGTGTCCTGACGAACATCAACCTTAAAATTCCCGCTCATTCAACCGTCGGCATAGTCGGTTCGACAGGTTGCGGAAAAACAACCCTCGTTTCGATGATTGCCCGTCTTTACGAGGTTGACGAAGGCGAGGTTCTGGTTGACGGTGTGAATGTCAAGGACTATTCTCTTTATAACCTGCGCGAAGGAATCGGCATGGTGCTCCAGAACAACACCCTGTTCTCCGGAACCATTGAAGAGAACCTTCGTTGGGGCAACGAAAATGCAACCGAGGAAGAGATAAAAGCCGCCGCACAGAGTGCTCAGGCTGACAAGTTTGTATCATCCTTCAAGGATGGATATCAGACGGCTATCGATCAAGGCGGTACGAACGTATCCGGCGGTCAGAAGCAGAGACTCTGTATCGCAAGAGCTTTGCTCAAGAGTCCGAAGGTTCTCATACTTGATGACTCAACAAGTGCGGTTGATACTGCGACCGAAGCTCAGATAAGAAAAGCGTTCCGAAACGAACTTGCCGACTCAACAAAGATTATTATTGCCCAGAGAATTACGTCTGTCAAAGACGCTGACATGATAATTGTCATGAATGAAGGCAAGATTTCGGGGGTCGGAACTCATGACGAGCTTTTAGCTAGTAACGAGGCATATCAGGAGATTTATTACTCCCAGAATGACTCGGAAAAGAAGGCGGTGTAAGTATGGCAAGAGACTTAACAGCCCTTCAAAAGCAGTATAACAAAAAAGCCGCTGACCAGAGAGGCGGTCCGGGCGGACCGGGCGGGGGTCGCGGTTCAAGAGGTCCGCGAGGCGACAATTCAAGACCCAAGGACACCGGTAAGGTAGTCAAAAGGCTGGTTGGATATATCGCTCAGTACAAATTCAGACTGGTTCTGGTACTTCTTTGTATGCTTATAACCACTGTCACTTCCCTCTTCTGCTCATATCTTCTGGCACCTATTATAAACAAGCTTACAGTTGCTGTAACCGGTGTCGAGCAGGAAATGAGCACCATGGAAAGGTTTGCGGACAACATCCTGAAAAGCATCACAGGAGACTGCGAGATAATGGAATACATAGTAAGAGTTGTATTGGTTCTTCTCTGCATCTATCTCGTAGGCATTGTCACCAACTACCTGCAATCCCGTATCATGGTTACTATTTCGCATAATGCGATTGAGAAGATAAGAAACGACCTGTTTGAAAAGCTTCAGAAGCTTCCCGTCAGATACTTTGATTCCCATCCTACCGGCGAAATCATGTCGAGATTCACAAACGATATCGACAACATCGATACGATGATCAATAACACGCTGACATCGCTCATATCAAGTGTCATTACGCTTTTGGGCACGTTTATCTTCATGATAACGACAAACTGGGTTCTGACGATTGTCACGATTGTGTTTATCCCGATATTTGCATTCGGCGGTTCGGCGATTGCAAAACGTTCTTCAAAGTACTATACCGGTCAGCAGGCGGCACTGGGTGCTGTCAACGGCTATGTTGAAGAGACCATCACCGGTCAGAAGGTAGTAAAGGTCTTCAACCATGAGGAAACTGCGGTTGAGGAATTCAGCCAGCTTAACGACGATATGCGTGATAAGCAGTTCAGAGCACAGTTCTGGGGCTCTGTTATGGGTCCTATAATGGGCAACACTTCTCAGATGGCATACGGCGTTACAATCGGTGTCGGTGGTATACTGATGCTCACCGGCAATCTTTCAACAGGTGCACTGACTGTATTCTCGAACTACTCGAAAGAATTCTCACGCCCGATAAACCAGATGTCTCAGCAGATGTCGACCATCTTTGCGGCACTTGCCGGAGCTGAGAGAGTATTTGAGGTTATGGATTCAGAGCCGGAGGTTGCTGATGCTCCCGACGCACTGACAACGCCAATTCACGGCGAAATCGTTCTTAAGGATGTTACGTTCGGATATGTTCCCGATAAGATAGTTCTGAAACACATCAGCCTCTGGGCTCATCAGGGACAGAAGATTGCGTTTGTAGGTTCAACCGGCGCAGGAAAAACGACAGTTACGAACCTTCTCAACCGCTTCTACGACATCAACGAAGGTGAAATCCTGATTGACGGTCACGAGGTCAAGGAGTACAACCGCGAATACCTAAGGCAGAACATTGCGATGGTTTTGCAAGACACTCACCTGTTCACCGGAACCGTTATGGAGAATATCCGCTACGGCAGACTTGATGCGACCGATGACGAGGTTATCGCCGCCGCTAAGACTGCGAGCGCTCACTCCTTCATAATGAGGCTTGAAGACGGCTACAACACCGTTCTCGAAAGCGACGGAGCTAACCTCTCGCAGGGTCAGAGACAGCTTCTGAACATCGCAAGAGCGGCTCTCTCAAAGGCTCCTATACTCGTTCTTGACGAGGCTACGTCCTCAGTCGATACCAGAACCGAGCGTCATATCGAACACGGTCTCGACAGGCTTATGAAGGGCAGAACGACATTCGTTATCGCCCACAGGCTTTCGACCGTACGAAATGCGGAAGCTATCATGGTTCTCGAAAACGGCGAGATTATTGAGCGTGGCAACCACGACGATCTTCTTAAGCTCAAAGGCAGGTATTACGAACTGTATACCGGCAAGAAAGAGCTTGACTGATAAAAATAAAAGCATCCGAAGCAAGTCCTCGGATGCTTATTTTTTGCATGAAAAAAGCACCTGATTTCAGGTGCTTAAATCTTGGCGGAGAAAGAGGGATTTGAACCCTCGCGCCGGTAACCCGACCTACTCCCTTAGCAGGGGAGCCCCTTCACCACTTGGGTATTTCTCCGAGTGACTGTGTTCCCTACCTATCTTGGTAGGCGACTATATTATTATAGCGACAGTCGGGGCAAAAGTCAAGTCTTTTTTGATATTTATTTTTCGTCAGCTTTTCTGAGACTCCGCCTCGGTATTTTCCTTCCCTACCCACTTTGTGGTCTTGAAGAAGGTGATTGACATTATCGTGGAAACAGTCCATCCTACAGGCCAAGCACACCAGATGCCGGTTATGCCGAGCGAAGTCTGAGAAAGCACAAGAGCGAGAACCACTCTTATAATCAAATCCGTGAAGGTAGCCGCCATGAATTTCTTCATAAGTCCGGCGCCTCTCAGAACTCCGTCGGTTACGAGCTTTGCGGCAACCACGAAGTAGAACGGTGAGATTATTCTTAAGAACGAGACACCAACGTCAACCGACTCCCCTGTCGGGCTTTCAAGGAAGAGATAAAGAATTCCGCTTGAGAATATCCAGTAGATGAGAACAATAGGCACACAGAGAACGAAGACAATCTTGAGTCCTGCCTTCCAACCAAGATTGATTCTTGAATACTTCTTTGCGCCGAGATTCTGAGCCGTGAAGCTTGAAATACCGTTGCCGAGAGTCGTAAGCGATGTTACAACCATGTTATTCAGCTTTACTGCGGCTGAATAGCCCGCCATTGCCGCTGTGCCGAAGCCGTTTATTACACTCTGAATTATGATATTTCCAACGGAAATGAAGCTTTGCTGGAGGATGCTCGGAATTGCGATTACGGCAAACTGCTTGACGCAATCCCACGAGAATATCTGAACCTTGCCCTCTGTTTTGATTTTAGCAAATCTCACGAATACCACGGTGACAGCCAAGATACAGCTTATTCCCTGACAGATAAGGGTCGCCAAAGCAACGCCGGCTACGCCCATATCAAATACTGCAACAAAGAGAATATCCACGCCTATATTAGTGACAGATGAGCACATGAGGAAGAAGAACGGAGTTTTTGAATCGCCGAGGGCGGAAAAGATTCCGGTGGCGATATTATAGAAGAACATGAACGGAAGACCGCATATGTAGATGTCGAGATAAAGCTTTGAGTCAGCAAAAACCTCATCGGGAGTATTTATGAGCCTGAGAAGAGTTCCACAGAATATCAGTCCGATAATCATGAGGACCGCACACAGAACTGCACTTACGATAAGCGCTGAGTAAACAGCTGTTTTGAGCTCCTTATACTTCTTCGCACCGAAAAGCTGAGCTGAGATTACTGAACAGCCGATATTGCATCCGAAGGCAAACGCGATAAATATAAGTGTAATCTCATAGCTGTTGCCTACTGCGGCAAGAGCGTCGTTTCCGATAAACTTTCCGGCGACAAGGCTGTCGGCTATGTTATAGAGCTGCTGAAATATGATGCTTCCGAATAGTGGGATGCAGAATTTCAGCAGCACTTTAGTAGGGTCTGATGTGGTTAAATCTCTGTTCATAAACTTCCTCCGTCTATTAAAAAAGCTCAAAGAGCTATTGACTTATCTCCAAGCACATATTATAATACCAAAGTGAATTACAGTCAAGAGGTGATTTTACATGAAATTGATGATTGCTTCGGATATACACGGCTCCGCTTACTATTGCAGAAAGCTTGTTAAAAGATTCGATATTGAAAAGCCCGAAAAGCTCATACTCTTGGGCGATATTCTGTACCACGGTCCAAGAAATGCCCTGCCGAAGGATTATAATCCGGCTGAGGTTGCCGAAATGCTGAATGAAATAAAAGACAAAGTCTTTTCAATCAGAGGCAACTGCGATGCGGATGTTGACCAGATGATGCTTCACTTCCCTATTCTTTCAGACAGCGCGATTGTATATGCCTGCGGTCATGAGCTTTATCTCACACATGGGCACAACTACAGTGAAACCAATCCTCCGCCGTTAGCTAATGGCACCATCCTCGTATGCGGACATACGCATGTCCCGAAGTGTCAGGATTATGACAGCTATATCTATGTCAATCCCGGGTCGGTATCTATTCCGAAGGAAGACAGCCCGCACAGCTACATTGTTCTTGAAGACAACGCTATTATCTGGAAGGATATAGACGGGAACGAATATATGAGGCGGGAGCTATAATAAATATAATCAAAAAGAGGACACCTAAGCATGGTGTCCTCTTTTATGTTATCTTTTCTTACGGAACATTCTTGATATTCTCGTTTTACGCTTGACATGTCTGCACTCGCGTCTCTCCCTGTGCCTGAGTTTCCTCTCAGCGCTTTTCTTTTTGTGCTCTTCGACAACTGACATAGGCGCCAAGACCGTCGATTTTGCCACAGAAGCATCGTGTCCAATCCAACCTGCGATATCCGAATCCTCAAAGTCATAGACAAGCTTTTTGGAGTATGATTTTTCGTATGCTTCAATCTTCTGACGATAATCTGTTTCCATCATATCAAAGCTGTTTTCACGGACAGACTTATTCGGGTCGGGATAGATAGGCTTGAGAATATGGATGACATACTCCGTCTTGTAGAATTCGTCGTTGTCCATCTCGTCGGTGTCACGAATTTCAACGAAGCAGGAGATAATCGGGACATTGTTCTCTGCCGCATAATAGTAGGCGCCACGTTTGGGAGGACGGGGCTTGCGATAGTTGAACCACATTTCCTGTTCGGGGTAGATGAGAATTACTGAGTTCTTTTTGAGCTCCTGCCTTATCTTTTCGGCAAAGAATTCGGAACGGCGCTCCTTCTGGCTCGGGAGTGGAATCGTGTCGGCATTTTTCATGATGTAGCCGAATAAACCACCCATAGCGAGATTGGTCTCCTGACTTACGATTCGCATATGCTTGTGACCGGTTCTTCTCATAGCAGTGCGGACAATCGTAGAATCAAGCGGATTAAAGTGATTACTTGTTATAATCGCACCGGTTGTTATACCGATTATATTCTTCGCTCCTTCGACCCGGGTCTTACGGTTTACCATTCTTGCAACAGAATCAGTGATGGCTCTGGCGCAAAGAGTGTCAACCCGCTTTTTCAGGGTCTTGCTTTTTGCGATAAATTCATCAACAAGCGCGTTTCTCTCATCACGGGTAAGCTCAGCATCGTCAATCTCAACCTTGCTGTTGAAATCCTGCTCCGCAACCTTCTCGGCGATATTCTTTATTACCTCGTCCTTGTGGCTTCCTATAATCATATACGAATCTTTACTCCGTTATCATACATTTTCTTGAATGTTACTTCGTTTTTATCCAGAACAGACGCCTTGGAAATAAGCTTCATGAGCGTATCACTGTCGGCTTTTTGCTTGGATTCGTCATAATTTGCCTTGAATTCAAGGATATCATTCTTGAACGGCGACATCTTGGCATACTTCCAGAAATATTCCTCATAGGGGATGTTATCATAGCACCAAGGCTTCTGGAAGAGGTTAAAATGTATCAGCTTGGGATTGGGATTGAGCTTGACCTCGCCGCCTTGAGGAGGCATTGTATCCCAGTCATCGGATAGATATTTGATATTGCCATTGCACATAGCATTGATATAGTCCTGATCGGGTGCAACGGTGTCAAAGTGATACTCGTTCATGAGATTTAAGAAATGCTCGCTGAAGTGTCTATCGCGCATCATCTTCAAATCCATCAGAAGAATTCCAGAATTAATGTAGTCATCCGAAGCAGTACCAACGGCGTTTTCGGTATAGAAGACCAAATCCGGAACGCCTTGAATAGAACGGTCACAGCAGGCACCGATAATATTGCCTTCAAGGTCGGTATTGTATAGCTCGGAAATGTCACCCGGGACGATTATGTCGCTGTCGATATATATGCCTTTATCATACTGCGGGAACATGTCTGCAATGAAAATTCTGAAATAGATGGTGAGTGTGAAATAATCGCATCTCAGCTTGTTTTCTTCTCTTGCAACGATGCCATGGAATTCATCCTCCATTTTGATAAACTCAATCGAAAACGGAGCTTTGACACCGGTCTTTATCTTTTCGATGGATTTATCGGTCAGATCCTGGTGAAGAACGTAAATAACATACTCATTATCCTTGGATGCGTTTTTAACCATTGAACGAATTGCACAGTCGAGATAAGGTGCATAGCCTTCATCGACTGTAAAGAATATTGGGATTATTGACATACTGATGTTCCTTTCATTATCTGTTTTTAACGATTGACTCATAGAATACGGTATACTCAGAGAGCAAATCATCGTATTCATGTAGCTTTAAAACCTCGTGAAGTCTAGGGATATCCCAAGGCTTGACGGTTACTGTTCTTATGTACGGGAAGAAGCGGAAGCTTGTGGTGAAATGCTGCATGACTGTGTCGGAGTGAAGCTTTCTTTGCTCGTTGTATTTGCGGGGGCAAATCTTTTTAGAGACTGCAAGCTTATTGATAGCCGACTGGTCGGGCATGAACATCTTCTTTTCACAACAACGCTTGCGACTTTCTCTGAAGAGACCGGTTTTCCTTATCATAGACATATTCATAAGAAGCACGCCGGAATTGAGATAATCGCGCCTGAAGGGTTTCTTTCGGAAGAACCATCCACCGTAGTAATCGAGAACTCCGGCAATTTCATATTCAGTCATATCCTGATTATAAAACTCGCTCGGGTCTCCGCGGCAGACAACGTCGTTGTCAAGATACATTATCTTGTCCGGTATTTCGGAAATCTCATCGGAGAACAGCCGAAGCATACAGCAAGGAGTAAACCTTGTGCCCATATTAGCCGTGGGCACTTCTTTTTCAAAAAGTCCCGAAACGTCAACAAGAGATATGCTGCCAGAGCTGTTATAGCCCTGCATATATTCCCTAAGTGCACATATAACGTCATCCCTGACCGGCGAAATATGCTTTCCCTGAAAATCCATTTCGGCGGTCAGAACCCATACATGAAGATCGGTTTCAATATTTTTCAGAAGCGACATAACCGAAATAATCAAGCCTCGCTCTATATTGCCGTCGCCGCAGTAAAGTACGTTCATTGTGGCTCTTTCCTCGCATATCTGATATACTCATAGGTGCTGTTTTTGCTTCTTTCGACCATCGTCTCGTGAATTTCATCGCAAAGCTTGCGCTGAGCTTCTTTGGTCTTCAGGCTCTTATCCGGATAAAACGGACCGTCGATATAAACCGTGGTCTTTGGCTTTCTTCCGAATCTGCGCTTCTGATATGTTGTGGTCATACAGTAGGCAGGTGCATCGAACATGACGGGAAATCTGAAGGACGTTATCGGAAAAGGTCTTATAAAAGTGCAGTTTTGCCAGAGATGAGCTTCGGGATAAATAACAACAACACGACCGTCTTCAAGATGCCTTTTGATTGCATCTAAGAACAGCTTCATATGCTCCATGGAATCGGGAACCACGACTCCGCCGATTATCGGAATTATCTTCCCTATCACCGGAATTTCGAGATTATCAACACCGGCTATTGAGAAGATTCTCTTCGGGAAGACATACTGCGTCGGAGAAAAGACATCTCCGAGAGTCTGGGTGTGGTTTCCGTAGAGGACGAAGCCGGTGTCCTTGCACTTTTTGAAAACTTCCCTGCCGACCACTTTTGTATGAAGAGCGATTCTTGAGTGAAAGAAGCCGAAGATGAATGCAAGTGAGTAAGCAATCCACGAGAAGAAACGGTATATCCTATTTGTGTGATACCATTTATAGCTTTCCGGAATCTTGGCTTCCGACTTGCCGCTGTCGACAAAGTCGTCGGTATACTCTTCATAATAACGAACTTCCTTTGGCTCACAGTTCAAGCCCTTCACTTCCCTGCTAAAAAATCATTACTTTGATTATAGCATATTTTTCAAAGTTCGTCTACAACTAATTTTACCAAAATGTCTGAAATAAATCAACCCACAGTTTCAGACACTGCTCTCTACTCTCAGGATTTTAGCAGTAGAGAGGATAGTAGAGAAATTCTACTGCAACAAAAATCAGGTGAAATGTCTGATTTCACCTGATTATATCCTTGGCTTCACCGTCAACTATTGCATTGCCTATAATTTCACGAAGCTTGTAGGTCGGGTTACCGGCATCAAGATCGGTAGAGTTGCTCGGCTCACGTTCTACAAGTATCATAAAAACCTCCGGATAAAAAATACCGCAGATTATTCATCTGCGGTAGATTGGCTGCGGCTCTAGGATTCGAACCTAGGGAATGCTGGAGTCAGAGTCCAGTGCCTTACCACTTGGCGAAGCCGCAAAAACGAAACTATGCAAAAAACTTTGGCTGGGATAGGTGGATTCGAACCACCGGAATGACGGAGTCAAAGTCCGCTGCCTTACCTCTTGGCTATATCCCACCGATTATTGACAGCGCTCTGCACAGCTTTTATATTATAGCAGGGTCAGAAGAAAAATGCAAGCCCTTTTTGCAAATTTTTTTGAGATTTTTCTTTAGCTCCGAGGGCTCCGGAATTTATGAAACCGGAGCCTTCGTGAGCGTAAAATCACTTAAAGAACAGCGGGAGCTTTTCGAGATAGAATATATCGGTTCTGTCAGCGGCATCGCCCTCGGCAAGAACAGCGCACTGTCCGACTATATTTCCACCGGCATAATCAACGAGCTTATGAACAGCCTCAAGAGACTCGCCTGTCGAGATAACGTCGTCAACGATGAGAACTCTCTTGCCCTTCATGAAGTCAGCTTCGTTCTGGTCGAGCCAGAGCTTCTGGGATGATGCGGTGGTGATAGACTTGACATCGACAGATACAGGGTTTCTCATGTAGAGCTTTGCCATCTTTCTTGCAACGATGTAGGTAACACTGTCTCCGATTTCACGAGCCATTTCGTAAGCAAGCGGGATTCCCTTTGATTCAGCAGTGATGATAACATCGCACTCGGGAATCTTCTTTATGAGTTCCTTTGCGCAGGCTACGGTCAGCTCGACATCGGAGAACATTATGAATGCGGCGATGTCCATGTGCTCGTTTACCTCGCAGAGAGGCAATTCCCTCGTCAGTCCGGCAACGTTAAGCGTATAGGTCTTGGTTTCCATGATACATTTTCCTTTCTCGAAAAAATTTCTCTATGCTAGGTCTGGGTTACTTTGACCTCAGACCATTCCTCCTAATTTTTCACCGCCAAGAAGATGGAAATGCAGATGCATGACCGTCTGTCCGGCAGATTCGCCGCAGTTAGATACGACTCTATAGCCGCTCTCGTCGAGCCCGATGGAATGGGCATACTCAGCAATAGCCTCATAAATCTTTGCTACAACTGCACTGTTTTCGGGAGTGATTGCACTTACTCCGGAGATATGCTCCTTCGGAACGAAGAGGACATGAACTGGCGCTACCGGCGATATATCCTTGAAGGCATAGACATATTCGTTCTCAAAGACCTTGGTCGAAGGAACTTCGCCGTTAATGATTTTGCAAAACAGACAATCTGACATTTCACACATTCCTTTCTGTTACTTGATGAATTCAGATACGACTTCCGATACCTGTGATAAAGCGCTGTCAACTTTAGAAGCATCGCCAATACCTGCCATTGCGCTATCGGGGCGACCACCGCCCTTGCCTCCGGTGAGACCTGCAACTTTACCGGCAAGCTTTCCGGCTACAACGCCCTTGGCGATAGCCTCTTTGCCGCAGGAAACGGCTAAGTTGCCGGAATTACCGTTGACGCATGCAATTACGCAAACGTTATTTGTCGACTTGTCCCTTACCATCTCGGCAATGAGTCTTATGTCATCAGGCTTAAGACCGTCGAACTTGGCGTGATAGATGTTCAAGCCGTTAAGTTCCTCACCATTTGCTAGGACACTGTCTGCTCTTATTTCAGCCATAGCCGCATGGAGCTTTTCGTTCTCCTTCTCAAGAGTGTGAACTTCCTCGGAAATGCCCTTGCACTTCATAACAAGGTCCGAAGGATTACTGAGCTTCAGAGATGCCGCCGCTTCGTTAATCTGAGCGGTTTCCTTGGACATGAGATCAAGGACGCCCCAACCGGTCACAGCCTCGATACGTCTTACGCCTGCGGCAACCGACGATTCACTTACAATCTTGAAAAGTCCAGCCTGAGATGTGTTGTCAAGATGGGTTCCTCCGCAAAACTCGAGAGATGCGGTTTCGTCATCGCTTCCCATCTTTACGACTCTTACGGTTTCGCCGTACTTTTCTCCGAAGAGAGCCATTGCACCGAGCTTCTGTGCTTCGGCTATCGGCATTACCTCTGTTGTGACATCCATGCTCGAAAGAATCCATGTGTTGACAAGCTTCTCGACCTCAGCGATTTCTTCTTTGGTCATTGCGGAGAAGTGAGAAAAGTCGAACCTGAGTCTCTCGCTGTCAACAAGCTGTCCCGCCTGATGGACGTGGTCTCCGAGAACCTTTCTCAAAGCCGCCTGCAAAAGGTGAGCGCAGGAGTGATTTCTTCTTACAGCCATCCTGTAATCGGCGTCGACCTCGAAATCGGCCTCTTCGCCGACTTCTATTGCACCCTCAACAACCTTGACCTTGTGTGCAATCTTTCCGCCGACAGCCTTGGTGGTGTCAAGAACCTCGCACTTGCCGGTCTTTGTCGTGATGACTCCCCTGTCGCCTACCTGTCCGCCACTTTCTGCATAGAACGGAGAAACAGGAGAAACGATATAAACTTCGTCGCCGATTCCGGCATACTCGAGGAGCTCTTCGTCGTTAGCGATATAGTCGATTGTAGAGTGAGCGCTCAGGGTCTCATAGCCGACAAACTCGGTTGAATATTCCTTTGAAATCTTGTGGAAGACGGTCTCATCTGCACCCATGTACTTTGAGTCGCCTCTTGCGGCTCTTGCGGTTTCCTTCTGATGCTTAAGGGCTTCTTCGTAGCCTTCTTCGTCGCACTCAAGACCCTTTTCTTCGAGAATTTCTCTTGTCAGATCAATCGGGAAGCCATAGGTATCGGAAAGGGTGAAGCACTTCTTGCTGTCAAGAACCTTTTCGCCGTTAGCTTCAAGCTCTTCAATATAGCCGTTCAGGATTCCCATGCCTCTGTCGATAGTGGCGTTGAAGTTCTTCTCTTCGTTTGTGAGGAGCTTTTCGATGTAGTCGTACTTGTCTTCAAGCTCGTTATACTCGGACTTGGAGCTGTCGACGACAGTCTTGACAAGATCTTTCAGGAACAAACCGTTGATTCCGAGGAGTTTTCCGTGTCTTACAGCACGTCTTAAGAGTCTGCGCATAACGTAGCCCCTGCCCTCGTTCGAAGGAAGAATACCGTCGGAAGCCATGAAGGTTACAGCTCTGATGTGGTCGGTAATAACTCTTATGGAAACGTCCTTCTTGTGCTCTTTGCCGTATTCGCAACCGGCGATTTCGCAAATCTGGTCTCTTACAGCCTTGATGGTGTCGACATCGAAGATCGAGTCAACGCCCTGCATAAGCGCCGCAAGTCTTTCAAGACCCATACCGGTATCTATATTTTTCTGAGCAAGAGGAGTGTAGGTTCCGTCCTCGTGGCGCTCATACTGAGTGAAGACGAGGTTCCAGAACTCCATATATCTGTCGCAATCACAGCCGACATGGCAGTCGGGCTTGCCGCAACCGTACTCGGGTCCACGGTCAAAGTAGATTTCGGAGCATGGTCCGCAAGGTCCGTCAACTCCGGCTTCCCAGAAGTTGTCTTCCTTGCCCATACGATAGATTCTGTCCATCGGAACTCCGGCTTTTTCGTGCCAGATTCTCTCGGCTTCGTCGTCATCCTCGTATACGGTTACATAAAGCTTGTCTTCGGGGATTTCGAGAACTTTGGTAACATACTCCCAAGCCCAGGTTATTGCCTCTTCCTTGAAGTAATCGCCGAACGAGAAGTTGCCGAGCATTTCAAAGAAGGTTCCGTGACGCGCGGTCTTTCCTACGTTTTCGATATCGTTGGTTCTGATGCACTTCTGGCAGGTCGTCATTCTGGTTCTCGGAGGAACCTCCTGACCTGTGAAATACGGCTTAAGAGGAGCCATACCCGCAATTATGAGAAGAACGCTCTTGTCGTTCTGGGGCACCAGGGAGTAGCTTTTATGACGAAGGCATCCCTTCGACTCAAAGAATTTAAGATAGCTCTCCCGAAGCTCATTGAGCCCCATCCATTTCATAAACATCTTCCTTTCAGATTCTTTTTATAGGCAAATAAATATGCCCCGACCCACAGACATGGGGCGAGGCAATCGCTGTACCACCCAATTTTATTATGCAAGAGATTCCCGCATAATCTCATACGGCTGTAACGGTGCCAACCGTTGCGGTTTTCCGCAAAGCTCAGGGGGAGCACCTGCAATCTACACACGAACTCACACCGACCGTTCGCTCTCTTAATGGCAGTTTACGCAGTCATTCCCTTCAACGCCTTTAACCAAAGACTATTATATTCGCTTTTTCCCGGCTTGTCAACCGTTTTAAGAAAAGATTTACGCTAATTTTGTCTTCAGAAGCTCGTAAAACCCGTCTAAATCCGATACAGAATAGTCCTGTCCGAAATCCGGCTTCTCGCCCGCTCTGTCTATCAGAACCGAAGGACAACTGAAGCGCTTTGCAGTCATGATATCTTTCGGCTCATCGCCTATCATAACGATTTCGCCCGGTTTGAGATTATACTTTTCAGCTATAATCTCAAGTCCTTTTGCAGAAGGCTTGCGATAGCCGCAGGTAATGGACGAGACATACATATCGAAATACGGCAACAGTTCCGGAAAATAGCTCTTATGAAGCTCGTCCGGCATACCGGTCGCAACGTCTGTAAGAGTGCAGACAACATATCCGTCCTCACGGAGCTTTTTTAAGTTTGGTACCGTGTCCGGATAGATATATGGTTTCAGATCCATATAAGCGAAGAACTCTTTTATTACGTCAGAAAGATTGAATTCACAGCTCCAGTCTTTTGTTACGTCCGAAAAAATTTCTTCCGGTGTGAAGTCCTTCTCTCTCGGTTTCACCTGCGGACTGTATGAACGATAGATTTCTATCGACTTATCAAGCTCTTCATCGCTTACGGGAAGATTTAAAACCTCTCTCACATGATGAAGTGCAGGCGCATAATAATCAAGCCACGAGTTCGGCATGTCTATGTATTCCATCAGTGTTCTTCCGACATCGAATACCACTGCTTTGATTCTCAAGTGTATTCCCTCCCGATTAATCGCTAACAGGTATTATACACGATTTCATAGGAGTTTGCAAGAGAAATCACACAAACTGTGAGTTATAAAGCGTTGCATAGAAGCCGCCTATCTTCATCAGCTCGTCGTGTGTTCCGCTCTCGGTGATTTCGCCATTCTGCAAAACAAGAATCATGTCGGCATTGCGGATTGTTGAAAGCCTGTGTGCAATTACAAACGAGGTCTTGCCGTTCATAAGCTTCTTCATCGCTTCCTGAATCAGAATCTCGGTTCTTGAGTCGACGTTTGATGTTGCTTCATCAAGTATGAGCATGTGGGTCTTCTCGTTCATCAGCATAGCACGGGCTATAGTTATAAGCTGTCGCTGACCCTTAGAGATATTCACGCCGTCGTCGGAGATGACAGTATCATAGCCATCAGGAAGGTGTTCAATATATGACTCCATCTTCGCGGCACGGGCTGCCTCTCTGACTTCTTCAATAGTGGCATCTTCCTTACCATAGGCGATGTTTTCATAGATGGTACCGCCGAATAGCCATGTATCCTGCAAAACCATCGTGTATGCTTTTCGCAAGTCACTGCGTTTGAGGCTGTGAATTTCGGCGCCGTCAACGGTAATCTCGCCGCTGTCAGGCTCATAGAAGCGCATGAGGAGATTTATTATTGTCGTCTTGCCTGCTCCGGTAGGTCCGACTATCGCTATGGTCTTTCCGGGTTCTGCTGAGATGTTTATATTCTTCAGTATTGTTCTGCCCTTGGTATAGCTGAATGTGATGTTATTAAGTTCTACCTCGCCATCAACTTCGTCCAGAGGCAAAGCGTCAGGTAAATCAGCAGGCTCCGGGTTCTCGTCCAAAATTCTGAAGACACGCTCAGCCGCTGAAAATGCGGACTGGAACTCGTTCATTATCTGGGCAAACTCGTTTATCGGTCCCGCAAACTTTCTTGAGTACTGGACAAACTTTGCAACTCCACCGAGTGAGATAAAGAAGAGTGAAGCTTCCTTGATTGCTCCCGAGCTTGAGAACATATACATTATGCCACCTAAAATCATTATCAGTGACAAAGACAGGTTGTTGACAAGTCCGACCGACGGTCCCAAAAGTGCGCCGTAGTACTCTGCGGTGTAATCGGCGTCCATAGCCTGCTTGTTTCTCTTGCCGAAACGAGAGGAGATTTCCTTCTCCATGCCATACGCTGAAATTGTCCTGCCACCGGAAAGCATTTCCTCGGCATAGCCGTTGAGCTCGCCCAATTCCGACGAGCGCTTATGGAAGAGAGGACGGACTTTTTTCGAACGATACTGAGTCATGAAAACCGAAATCGGGACAGTTATCACAAACACGATAATCAGCGGTTTGGATATTCTCCACATGAAGACGAGAGAGCCCACAACAGTATAAATACTCGTCAGAACCTGAACCAAATCGGTCGAAAGGGACGTGTTGACGGTGTCGATATCATAAGAGATCCGGCTTATCATGTCGCCCGCCGGATGAGTGTCGAAGTAACCAATCGGCAAGCTCGTCAGCTTCTCGAAAAGCTCACGCCGCATTGTATAGACTATCTTCTGGCTTATATGAATCATCAGAACCGACATCATATATGAAAGAACAGCCGAAGCTATGTAGCAAGCGAGCATATACACGACATTCTGCCAGACGGCTTGGAAATCGACGTTGCCCTGAGATGCCATAGCGTCTATGGCGTTACCGGAATACTCCGGTCCCATAAGTGCAAGCTGATTCGAGACGAGGGTCAAGACAATCGCTATTGCAAAGAGAAATTTATGTTGGAGTATGTACTTTGAAAGCCTCAGGAGAACACCGTTACGGGTCTTCTTATCGAGCTTCTGGGTCTCTCCCCTCTTGGATTGACCTTTTATGTCATTCTGAAGTCTATTCAACGAAACCGCCTCCCATCTGAGATTCACTTATTTCGCGGTACTCACTGCAATTCTCCATCAGCTCATCATGGGTGCCGTAGCCGATGATTTCTCCGTCATCAAGGACGAGAATTCTGTCACAGCTCTTGACCGATGAGACTCTCTGGGCGACAGTAATAACTGTAGAGTTGTGAATATTCTCAGCTAAAGCCTTTCTCAGATTCGCATCGGTCTTATAGTCAAGTGCCGAAGAGCTGTCATCCAAGATAAGTATGTCAGGTTTTGTAGCAACGGCACGGGAAATAAGAACTCTCTGTTTCTGTCCTCCGGAAAGATTAGCACCCTTGACAGCTAAAACGCTGTCGTAACCGTCTTTCTTGGCAGAGATAAAGCCGTCTGCCTGTGCTATTTTAGCGGCTTCGACTATTTCCTCGTGCGTAAGATTCCTGCCGAAGCGGATATTCCCTTCTATCGTATCCGCATAGAGGAAGTCGTTCTGCATGGCACTGCCGAAGAGTGTGTAAAGCTTATCTTTAGATATAGTTCTCAGGTCTTCACCGTCGATATAAATTGCGCCGTCTGTAACGTCATAGAAGCGCATAAGAAGCTTGATTAGAGTTGATTTTCCGCTCCCCGTGGCACCGATTACGCCGAGAGTTCCGCCACGCTCTATCTCGAGATTGATATTCTCAAGATTGTTCTTCTTACCCTCATATGAGAAGGAAACGTTTTTGAAAACAATATGCTTGTCTGTCTCGATATCGGGATACTGGGACTTGTCAGCGACTTTCAGATCTTCCTCACTGAAAAGCACTTCGTCAATGCGTTTTGAGGATGCTTCGGCTTTTGTATACATAACGAACAGTCTTGTAACTCCCATAAGCGCATTTGAAATGAGAGTAAAATACTGCATGAAGGCGATTACAGTTTCCGGAGCGGAGGTGCCGCCTTGGATTCTGTATGCCGCCAGGACTACGACCACGACAATACCAAGGTTCATTGAAAGCGTCATAATGGGATTTACAAGACCCATCGTGATATTTGCTTTCTTCTCATCTTTTACCAAGACTTTATTTGTGACATCGTAACGGCTTTGCTCGTAGGTTTCTTTTGACAGAGCCTTGATGACTCTGATGCCGGAAACGTCCTCACGGACAACTCTGGTCATTCCGTCAACCGAATGCTGGACTTTGGTGTAAAGCGGAACGCCCTTCATCGAAATGAAGCAGACAACAGCAAAGATTATCGGAACCATCGCTATCATGACGATTGCGAGATGAACATCCATGAAGAGGGTTATGATAACTCCGCCGATAAGCATTATCGGCTGTCTGATGCCCATACGTTGCATAGTTCCCAGGAAATGTCTTATGTTGTATGTGTCGGTTGTAATTCTCGATTCCAAGGATGCTATTGTGAACTTGTCCGTCTGAGCGGCAGAAAGCCGGATGGTCTTTTCAAACAAGTCCTGGCGAAGCTTTTCTACGGCGGTTCTTGTCAGAAGCTCAGAACGGCGATTGGCGATTACGTTCAGAGTGCATGCAAACACAGAGCAAGCGACCATCAGTCCGCCCCATAACAAAATCTCAGATATTTTCTCGTGAATAACTATGCTTCCTAATATGTAACTTAAAATATACGGTAGGGCAAGCTCAGCAATAGTGCCGATAGACTTGATTGTCATAGCGACTGCCACAGAACCCCAAATCGGCTTAAGATAACGCAAAATCAGCTTCACTGCTTGTCTCTCCCCTCGTAATATTCTCTGGCTCTGTCGGCGACCTTTGCAAGAAGCGACTCGAAGGTCCCTCTTTCCTCGGGCGTCAGGTCCTCCGTGATATAGTCGTTCCACTCATTGGTGGCTTGCATAACCGCCGGAAGCACGGCGTTGAGCTTTTCCGTGGGATAACAGCAAAGTATTCTCTTATCGGTCTTTGACTGCTCACGAGTTATGAAGCCGTCCTCCTCAAGATGAGCGAGATTTCTTGCGATATTGCTCTTGTTGACGAAAACGTGCCTGCCGAGCTCTTCGGCGGATATTCCCGGGTGATGAGCTATCGGAATGATGTAGGCTAAATGCCATGAGCAAAGCCCTTCGCAAAGCTCATTTTCCTTCAGCCTGTCAGCTCTGAAAAGATTTCCGCAACGGCTTATGACATCTGTTTGTCTCAGTATCTTAGGCAAAGCGATTCCCCTCTCTTAAATTAGTTGCAACCGCAACGATTGCGTTCGCAACTAATTTTAACACTGTATCTGAAAATGTCAAGCACTTTTTGACAAAAAAAATACCGTCTCAGTATTGAGACGGTTATGGTGAAGATAATAGGACTCGAACCTATGACCCCCTGCACGTCAAGCAGGTGCTCTACCAGCTGAGCTATACCTTCGTTCGGAACAAAATAGATTATACTAAATCCCGGTGCATTTGTCAAGCCCTTTTTCAAAAAAGATTTTGTGAGGCAAAAAAAGAATCCGCCGATGCTACTTACTATACACCGGCGGAAGTATAAGACTAATCGCTGTTTTTCATCCAGTCGGGATCTCCTACTTTCAGAACTCCTATGGTATCTCCGAGCCACTCAAGGCTGTCCCTAACCCAGTTTCGGGTACGACTGCAAATCCAGTCGGTATTTTGCAGGCAGGGTTCACAGGTTGAGAAGCCGTGATTGGCAAAACCGTAGATATGAGCTTCGAAAGGCACATTATAGCGATTCAGAGCATCAAGAAGCCTGATTGTGTTCTCAGGCGGAACGATGCCGTCTGTTCTTGAGGAGAAGATAAAGCAAGGGCTTGTCTCGTCATCAACAGCTTCGATGATATCGGGAGCAGACGGAATATAAACGTCGGCAGTCTCTTTGACTATGACGGGATATCCCAAGATGCAGGCGGCAGGGCGATACTTTGACATGGTTGCGGTTGCCGCCGCAAGATGTCCTCCCGCTGAGAAGCCGATTACGGCAATCTTGTCCATGTCAACATGCCATTCTTCACTGTTATTCCTGATAAGCTCGTAAGCCTGTTCGTAATCGTCAAGAGGATTCGACCAAGCACAATCTTCACTGAGAGAATACCTCAGAATGAAAACCTGATACCCCGCCTGTAGATAGACAAACGCTATGGGGTCGGCTTCCCTTTCAGAGCAGTACATATAACCTCCGCCGGGAAGAACTATCATCGCAGGACGCTTTTCTATCCCCCAGAATTCACCACCGACAGGCTGTAGATATGCCGTCAGGCTGACGTTTCTCTCTTCGTTGAGTGTTATTGACACTGTTTCCATGTTGAATCCTCCTGATTACATAGTATTCTTTGAATACTTAATATTCTCTGACAAGAAAATCTTCGATTACGTCTTTGAAGTGAACCAAAGAAAGTTGATAACGGTTCATAAGCTCCGCAAGCCCGGCTACAGCTTCTTTGTCTGCGCTTATGTCGTTGATTTCCGCTATTATCTCTTCGGAGTCAACAGCAACAATCCCGTAAGTGCACACGCCTTTACAGCTTTCAACAATCTTATATGTAACCATATTTTCACCTCCGAATGAATTATCGGAGATATAATATCACGGTGAAAACAGATTTCAAGAAGAATTTTGTCGATGTAAAGTCGAAAAAGCTTTACTGTGTCAGACCTTATCGAAGATGAGCTTCGGCTTTTCAACCGGCTCGGGTGAAATGCTCAAAGCGTCTGTATAGATGATTGACGAGTGAAGAAGCGTGTCCTGCTTGTTTGAGTAGAGGGTCGCCAAAAGGTCGCCCTTCTTGACTTCGTCGCCGGTTTTCTTCTCGATGATTATTCCGGCTTCGAGGTCTATCGGGTCGCCCTTTTTCATTCTGCCTGCGCCGAGAGCGGATGAAGCTCTGCCAATCTGAGCGGTATTCATCGACTGGATTACGCCGTCAGCTTCAGCACGAACCTCGAGGCTAAATTGAGCCTTCGGGAACAAATCCGTATTATCCGCCCAATCAGCATTGCCACCCTGAGCGGAAATCCACTCCTTGAACTTCTCGAATGCAGAGCCACTATTAAGGGCGGTTTCAGCCATTTTGCGGGCACTTTCGTGAGATATCTCGTGGCACATCGAAAGAAGCGTTGAAGCGAGCTCCAAACAAAGCTCTCTCAGCTCATCCTTGGTCTCACCCTTGAGAACGGAAATAGCCTCAAGAACCTCAAGGGAGTTTCCGACGCACTTTCCGAGAGGCATGTCCATATTGGTTATGAGTGCGGAAACGTTTCTTCCGCACCTTCTGCCGATTTCAACCATCTTTTCCGCTAAGACCTTTGCCGATTCGGCATCGGACATGAACGCTCCGCTACCGGCTTTTACGTCAAGAACAATCGACTTGGCGCCAGCGGCAAGCTTCTTTGACATGACGCTTGAAGCAATAAGAGGAATGCTATCGACGGTTGCGGTCACATCACGAAGAGCATAGAGCTTCTTGTCGGCAGGAGTCATGTTGCCGGTCTGACCGATGACGCAGATGCCTATTTTTCTTGTCTGCTCAAGAAATTCTTCCTCACTCAGCTCGATTCTGTAGCCCCTGATTGATTCGAGCTTGTCAATGGTTCCGCCGGTGTGTCCGAGTCCCCTGCCGCTCATCTTTGCGAAAACTCCGCCGCAGGATGCGACCAGAGGCGCAACGATGAGTGAGGTCTTGTCTCCTACTCCGCCGGTTGAATGCTTGTCGCAGGTCATATTCCCAAATTCGGACAAGTCAAGTTGATCTCCCGAATCCGCCATTGCAAACGTGAGAGTTGCGGTTTCGCGGTCGGTCATCGAGTTGAAGCAGATTGCCATCGCAAGAGCCGACATCTGATAATCCGGAATACTGCCATCGGTAAAGCCGTCAACTGCATACTTGATTTCCTCATCCGTCAGTTCATATCCTCGGCGCTTTTTGAGGATTATATCGTACATTGTCATAGTAATTTGCTCCTATCTTTCAAGTCTGTCCGGCTTGAAGCCGTATGGGAGAAGCTCGGCAAGCGTGACGGTTGTGATATCGGATTTTGTGACCATGTGGATTCTGAAATCGTCATCGCAGAATTCTCTCATTACCTGTCTGCAAACGCCGCAGGGAGAGAAAATCTCATCGTCAAGCACTCCGCCCTTACCGCCGCAAACGGCGATGTCGGTGAATTCGCGCTTACCGTCGAACACAGCTTTGAAGAAGGCCGTTCTTTCGGCGCAATTCGATACGCCATAGCTTGCGTTTTCAATGTTGGCTCCTGTATAGACGGTTCCGTCGGCACAGAGAAGTGCGGCTCCGACCTTATACCCGGAATAGGGCGAATATGCGCTCGCCATTGCTTCCACTGCCATCTTTGAAAGCTCTTCTCTTGTAATCATACTCAGCCCTCTTTCAGAATTTCGTTTAAGAAACTTTCGGCGAAGAAATGACTTTCAACATTGAAGTAGTCACAAACTGTCGAAGCGATGCCGGTAAATGACTGCAGGGTTCCCATATTGAAAGTGTTTACTTTCTCGCCGTAGACTATCAACGGCACATACTCACGGGAGTGGTCGTTGCTCACGTCGCCCGGGTCACAGCCGTGGTCGGCGGTTATCATGAGAATATCATCAGGCTTCATATCAGCAACAAATCCGCCGAGCCATGAATCAAATTCGTTCAGAGCGGTTGCGTAGCCGACGGCATTGTTTCTGTGACCATAGACCATGTCGAAGTCGACCAAGTTCGTGAAGCACAAGCCCTCGAAGTCCAGATTCTGGGCAACTATTGTATCCCGCATGCAATCGGGATTTCCATGCGACAGGAGCGACTTTGTTATTCCTCTTGCGGCGAAAATATCGGTTATCTTGCCGACTGCGATAACGTCCTTTTCGGAAGCCTTAAGAGCATCGAGCATCGTTACCGATGTCGGTTCCAGAGAGAAATCTTTTCGGTCGGCGGTACGGGTAAAGTTGCCCGGTTCACCCGTAAAGGGTCTTGCAATTACGCGTCCGACTGCGTTGTCGCCGGTGAGAATTTCCCGGGCAATCCTGCAATCCTCGTAAAGCTCTTCAAGCGGAACCACATCGGTATGAGCCGCAATCTGGAAGACGCTGTCGGCAGAGGTGTAGACAATGAGCTTGCCGGTCTTTATATGCTCTTCGCCGTAATCACGGATTACATCGGTGCCGGAATACGGAAGATTGCAGAGAACTCCCCTGCCGGTCTTCTCGGAAAACTCGTTCAGTATTTCCTCGGAAAAGCCGTTCGGGAATGTCGGCATCGGCTTGTCCGAAACGATGCCCGCCATCTCCCAGTGACCGGTCGTGGTGTCCTTGCCCATTGACTTCTCACGAAGTCTTGCGACTGCGGCAGTTGGGTTAGCAGTCTCGCCTAAGAACGATAGTCCCTCGATATTTCCGATTCCCATCTTCTGCATGTTCGTAATGTCTAAAATGCCGGTGTTATAACAGCTTCTCAGGGTATTTGTGCCCTCATCGCCAAAAAGATTGGCATCCGGGAGAGCGCCGCAACCCACGCTGTCCAAAACTATCAAAAATACTCTTTTCATTATGTTATCCTCTTAGAGACGAATTGCCGTGTTGAGAGCGATTTCCATCATCTGAGTGAAGGAGTTTTGCCTCTCCTCAGCTGTAGTAACTTCACCGGTAACAAGGCTGTCAGAGATTGTGCACATTGCGAGGGCTTTCTTCTTTGCCCTTGCGGCATTCATATAGAGAGCCGCCGCTTCCATCTCGATAGCCATTACGCCCATCTTCTGCCAGCCGGGATTGGCGGTTGTGTTGTCGCCATAGAAAACATCGGAGGAAAGAAGATTGCCAACATGATATGTGGCACCGAGCTTCTGTGCTTCTTCAACGGCAACACTCAGAAGTCCGAAATCGCAGATAGGAGCAAAGGTGCCCTGAAGCTTGAAGGTTTCGGCATATCTCGAATCGGTGCAAGCACCCTGCCCGAAAACTATATCTCTAACATGGATATTCTCATGGAGAGTTCCGGCTGAACCGATACGAATGATATTTTCAACTCCAAAGAAATTGAAAAGCTCGTAGGAATAGATGCCGATTGAAGGCATGCCCATGCCACTCGCCATAACGGAGACCGGCTCGCCCTTGTAGAGACCGGTGTAGCCCTGAACGCCTCTTACGTTATTTACGAGCTTCAGATCGCTGAGATAATCATGTGCTATCTTCGAAGACCTGAGAGGGTCGCCGGGCATAAGTACGGTTTTTGCAAAATATCCGCCTTCTTCAAGCTGAATATGCGGTGTGGATTTAACTTCACTCATTACAGTAGCTCCTTTTCTTTGACTATTTTTACTATTCTTGATGTTCCGAGGCGATTGGCACCAAGTCTGATGAACTCCTCGGCATCTTCTATCGACTTGATTCCTCCTGCCGCCTTGATTTTAAGCCCGCCGGTCACATGAGCCTTGAAGAGTGCAACATCCTCCTTGGTGGCGCCTGCCGTCGAGAATCCGGTCGAAGTCTTGATGAAGTCGGCGCCGGAATTTGAGACGATTTCACACATTTTGATTTTCTCTTCATCGGTAAGAAGACAGGTTTCGATAATAACTTTCAGTACCTTATCGCCACAAGCTTTTTTAAGCTCGGAAATTTCAGACTGAATCTCAGTGTATTTCTTATCCTTGAGCCAGCCGATATTTATTACCATGTCAATCTCATCTGCACCGTTCTTGAGGGCATCCTCGGTCTCGAAAAGCTTAGTTGCAGTGGTCGAGTAACCGTTGGGGAAACCGATAACCGTGCAGATCGGGAGTTTATCTCCGACATAATCCTTTGCTTGCTTGACGTATGAGCAAGGAATACAGACGGAAGCGGTGTGATACTTCATTCCGTCATCACAGATAGCTTTGATTTCCTCCCATGTAGCCCCCTGCGACAAAAGAGTGTGATCGCACATTGAAAGTATTGTTTTAATATCCATAACTTTGTCTCCTATCTTATTTTATAAATAAGCTCACAGCTGATGCTATTGCTTTTTTACCGTTTCAAAAATCGCCGCACCGGAAAATACGTCATACTCAAGTCCTGAAACATCATCCGCAGTAAAGACAAATTTCTCGGCATACCATAGCGGCAGGCACTGATACGAAGAGATAATATCCTTCTCTGCTTCTGATATGGCGTATATTGCAGATGACAAGGTTGAATACTTGCCACTTGATTCGACCGCTTCGGCACAGCCTTCACTCGAGATTCCATAGGTTCCGTCAGAGAAGGCTTCGATATAATCAAACGCAGAGCCGGAAGAAGATTCTATCTCTACAAGGCAGATTTCGTAATCACCGCTCGCAAGACGCGAAGCATAATCCGATTCGTTGACGATATCTATCCCTACGCCAATACCGAGCGTATCGTTCAGCATTCCGGTAACAAGTGAAAGATAATCTGTGTACTCGAACGTATCGGGAACCATTATCTTCAAGCCGTAGAGAGTCAGCTTTTCACTGTCGGTTAGGGTGAAGCTCCACTTGTATTCGGCAAGCTGTTCGTTATAAATCAGGATATCCTCGAGCGAGCTGTCGGCACTCTTGCGATAATTCGAGCTTCCGACATAAGCGTCATATGGGATTATGCCATATGCAGCTGTAAGAATGTCGGGAGTTTCGGTGTCAAGTGCTTCCCTGTCGATTGCCATCGAGATTATTTCAGCGACCTCCGTCCTTGAAAGGATTTCATTCTCGGGATTTATTACGAGTCCACAGAAATAAACCGAGTAGCTCCGATATGTCGACTCTTCAAGCGAGCTTTCAAAAGTCGATGATATATAAACATCGGTTGTGCCACCTGTAAAGTCTGATAGCCTTACAGCTTCGTCACTTTCAATCAAATAATTTACGCCGTATGGATATACATCGTTGAACTCGCTGTAGTAATCATTACGACGAAGACGAACGTAGTTATCGGTGCTGTACTCCTCATGAAGCCAATATCTGACGTAAAACGCACCGTTTGAGGCGATGCACTCGGCTTCGAGTCCATATTTGCCCTTGCAGGATTCGAAGAATTCCTCGTTGCAAGGAGATGCTGGAAGCCTTGTAAGAAGGCTCAGGAACTCGGCATTTGGATATTCGAGAGTTATCACAAGGGTGTAATCATCTGTGGCGTGCACGCCGATTTCCGTCAGTTCAGCTTCACCGTTATATGCGGCTTCGGAATTGAGAATCGAGAAATAATCGGAAGCATATGGCGAACCGGTTTCAGGACTAAACAGTCTTCTGAAAGCAAATTCGTAGTCATAAGCGGTTACTGAGCCTTCCCAGTCAGCTGTCGTCTTCCACGCGTATCTTTCATCAAGATAAAACGTGTAGGTCAAGCCGTCTGCTGAAATGGTATAGTCGCTCGCTCCGGCTGTGGAGATTGTGCCGTCCGAATCCTGTTTCAGGAGCCCAACAAACATGTTCTTCAGAATTGCGATTGAGCTTTCGTCTGTAGCAATCTGCGGGTCGAGGATTTCCGGGTCATCGGAAAGACTGATTTTGAAGATATAGCCGGTACCGTCATCGCTGAAAAATTCAATAACCCTCTCTAAAGGGGAACAAGCCGTCATGAAAACAAGACAGCTTATCAGCGAAAAGAGTAATATTTTTTTCATGACCGAAACGGTTCTATGGGTTTTATAAGTCAACGACAACAGCCCATGTATCCTCGGGCAATCCTTCCGTGAATTTTTCAAGCGTTTTTGGAACGTCAATAATCCGCTGATTGGTGCTTCCTCTGAAACGACATTCATAGCTCTTGAGTGAGAGAACGAATCTTCCGTCGACGAGCCAGTCTATGGTTTTCAGGAGCTCCATATAGCCGTTTTCCTCGTTTGCATTCTTGAGTAGATACTCAACGGTGTAACCGGTATAGGATATTACCCCCAAGCCATTTGTTTTCAGCTTGCGTCCAAGCTCTGCCAAGGGCTTTGCCTGACAAAACGGCTCGCCGCCGCTGAACGTGACGCCGTCCAGCAGCGGATCTTCGATTATTTTTTCGTAAAGTGCATCCGTATCGTCGTCATATCCTCCCGAAAAATCGTGAGTCTGCGGATTGTGGCAACCCTCACAATGATGAGGACAGCCCTGAACGAAAACGGTGTATCTGATTCCGGGACCGTCGACGATTGATTCGCCGACGACTCCGGACATTCTGAGTTTCATAGTGAGCCTCCGATAATTTACTCGGTGATTGAATGCTTGACTCTGTCTCGCTCCTCTGCACGCTTAGCATCATTGAAGCGATCGAGCGTTCCGACAAGATAACCGGTGATTCTGCGGATTCTCTCGAAACCGTAGCTGCCCTCATGCTCTTTTCTGCCGCACTTGGGGCAAGTATCGCCGATTATGCCTGTGAAGCCACAGCAAGGGTCCCTGTCGACGTGGTGGTTGATTGAGCCGTAGCCGATGCCGGATTCCTTCATGAAGCGGATAATCTTCTCGAAGGCATCAAGATTCTGCAAGGGATCTCCATCAAGCTCGACATAGCTGATGTGTCCGGCATTTGTGAGCGCGTGATAAGGAGCTTCGATTCTTATCTTCTCGAAAGCGCTGATGGGATAGTAAACAGGAACGTGGAATGAATTGGTGTAATACTCTCTGTCGGTTACACCTTCGATAGAGCCGTACTTTTCACGGTCGATTCTTACGAATCTTCCCGAAAGACCTTCGGCGGGTGTCGCAAGAAGCGACCAGTTGAGGTGGGTCTTCTCGGTTTCAGCGTCGAGTCTTGCTCTCATTCTTGAGATAATCTCGTAACCAAGCTTTCTTGCCTCTTCGCTTTCGCCGTGGTGCTTGCCGATAAGAGCCTTGAGGGTCTCCGCAAGACCTATGAAGCCGACGGAAAGGGTGCCGTGCTTGAGGACCTCGCCGACGGTGTCATCGGCGGAAAGCTTCTCGGAGTCGAGCCATACGCCCTGCCCCATGAGGAACGGGTAGTTCTTGACCTTCTTCTCCGACTGAATCTTGAATCTTGCCATAAGCTGCTCGATAACGAGGTCCATCATGTCGTCAAGCTTCTTGTAGAAGAGATCAACATCGCCCTTTGACTCGATAGCGAGACGAGGGAGATTGATTGAAGTGAACGAAAGATTTCCTCTTCCAGTGACTATCTGACGGGTCGGGTCATAGGCGTTGCCTATAACTCTTGTGCGGCAACCCATATAGGCGATTTCGGTGTCGGGGTCACCCTCCTTGTAGTACTGAAGGTTGAACGGAGCGTCGATGAACGAGAAGTTCGGGAAGAGACGCTTGGCGGAAACCTTGCATGCAAGCTTGAACATGTCATAGTTCGGGTCGCCGGGGTTGTAGTTTATGCCTTCCTTGACCTTGAAGATGTGAATCGGGAAGATAGGAGTTTCACCGTTTCCGAGACCCGCATCCTCGGCAAGGAGGATATTTCTTATAACCATTCTGCCCTCTGTCGAGGTGTCTGTTCCGTAGTTGATGGAGCTGAACGGAGTCTGAGCACCGGCACGGGAGTTCATGGTGTTGAGGTTATGGATAAGAGCTTCCATCGCCTGATAGGTTGCCTTGTCGGTTTCCTTGACGGAAGACTCATAAGCAAATTTCTGAATCTTTGCAATCTCTTCATCAGAGCAGTATTTCTTGAGATACTCAGCCTCAGCCGCACGGTATTCGTCGGTCATGTCAAGAGTCGGTACCAAGCCCTTGTGTGCAAGCTCATCAAGATAATTTCTGACGTAGCCCCCCGCTCCGACTGAATCAACGTTATCGACAAGCTCCAATGAACGGATCACATTGTCGCGATAACGGTGCATGAAGGTCTTCTTTACGCCCTCCGCCATGTCGTAGTCGAACTTCGGAATCGACTGACCGCCGTGCTGGTCGTTCTGGTTGGACTGGATGGCGATGCAGGCAAGCGCCGCATAGCTCGAAATCTCGTTCGGGGTTCTCAGGTGTCCGTGACCGGTCGAGAAGCCGTTCTTGAAGAGCTTGGTGAGATCAATCTGTGTGCAGGTAGTCGTGAGAGTATAGAAGTCGAGGTCGTGAATGTGAATATCGCCCTCGGAGTGAGCCTTTGCAAACTTCGGGTCAAGGACATACATCTCGTAGAATTCCTTTGCGCCGCAGGAGCCGTACTTGAGCATGGTGCCCATTGCGGTATCGCCATCGATGTTGGCGTTCTCACGCTTTGTGTCGCTGTCCTTGGCGGAGCTGAAGGTGAGCTCCTCATAAATCTTCATGATCTTCGTATTCATCTCACGGACTCTCGTCCTGTTGGCTCTGTAGAGAATATAAGCCTTTGCGGTAGATGCGTGACCCTCTTCGATAAGAGTTCTCTCAACTTCGTCCTGAATCTCTTCTACCGTGGGAATTTTCTTGCCGCTCGCCTCAACAGCGTCGCACACTCTTCCCGCAATTTCAAGAGCCTGATCGTAATCGGTGCCACCGACAGATTCCGCGGCTTTATATATAGCACTCGCTATCTTTTCAACATTGAAGGTGACTATTCTTCCGTCCCTTTTCTGAATTTTGGTAATCATTTTTCTTCCTCCGTCTGGGTAATATTTCTGCAATTCATCTCAAAATCGGGTTTAAGGAGTTATATTTTAAACCGGAAGATGTTGTTGTTGCGAAAGCTTGCAAACACAACATATTGGGCTTGAAGTTCCAGTAAGTCAAGTATATTGTATCTTGACGCAGTTGTCAATCCAAATTTGCGAGAATTTTTTTGTTGGGTTTTGTATATTATGTCAAGCAAGGCGTCAGGCTTAACAAATGCGTCGGACGATAAATTTCCGACGCATATCTGTGAAGTCAAGTGCTGATTTTTGAAGGTTCAAAAAAGCCACAGTAAAGTCTTATTCCTTTATTCGGTCGCAAATTCGCTGTCAACAACGCTTTTTGCGGTATCAAAATCAGAAATTATAATCAGAATATCATAGCTCCCGTAGGTGATGAGCTTGGTGTTTTCGATTTTCTGAACCTCCAACGGGGCGTAACCCTTGAAATCGTTGAGCCTTGTATCGAGAAACTCTTCAAGCATTTCTTCGGTTTCATCCTGTGTCTCATCGTCCGGCGACTTGAAAATTGCAATTATATCTGCCGAAATGTCCTCTGTTGAGTACATGACGCAGTAATCATCATAAACGGAGCTGTCACAACCGAAGACTATATCGACTGTTTCGCTGTCCGCAAGTGCGAAATTATCGGGCTCTCCGAGAGTTTCAAGTATTTCTGTTGCCAGTTCTGTAGCATCAGGTGAAGGAAGAGCGCTTCCGCAGGCAGTGAAAAGCACTGTAACCGCAAGAATTATTATTCCGATTTTTTTCATATTATATCTCCTATCCGGCAACATGCGTGAGTATGTAGTCTATAAACAGCTCATAGGTGGAGTATTTCAGATGGACACCGTCATTTTCCGCATATGATGACGGAAGCGAACTTCCGCCGTCTTTAAGATATGAATTGACATCGAGATAGTGAAGCGACTTGTCATTGGCATACTCAAGAAGAAGCTCGTTGAAGCTGTCAAGGTCGCTGTTGGATATTGGCGTTTCGACAGACGATTCTTTATCCGAGGTTACCGGAGGCACCGAGATTATATAAATCTCAGAGTCGGGGCATTTATTCATCAGCTTCTTCATGAATGACGTGAAATAGTCATACATGTCGTCGACACTGAGCCACGCCGCGCCGTTTGTGCCGAGCATGACATAGATATTTTCCGGCTGACTTTCCTCGAGCGCATCCAGAACGGTCATTGTGCCATACTGGGTTTCGATTTCCTCGGTTTCAATTTTGGCAATGCTCATCGAAACGCTTGCGTAGACACTCGAGGACGAAACCAAGCCATAAGAGGAAAGCCCATAGGTTATCGAATCGCCGATGAAAACGCAGCTGTCAAGGTAATCGTTTGAGACAGCCTCACTTTCGGGAACGGGATTTATTATTTCCGAAGGTTCCGACTCCTTGGATTCGGAATCGGTATCCGTTGCTACTGAGTTATCCTCTTCCTCCTCGTCATCGTTTCCCAAAATCGACGCAAACGAAGGGACATATATCTCTCTGTCCTCGGACAGCACTTCTTCAAGGGTCGTGCTTTTCATATATCTGTAGAAGACGACACCGAAAATTATGATAACTCCCAACAGGACTATTCCGAAATTATATCTTACCTTGAGAGGCTTTTTGGTTCTTGATACGTTAGCCATGGGTATGCTCCTCTGAAAATCTTTCTACCGATTATTATATAGCAAAAAGGCGTGACTTTCAAGGAATTTTGCGAATTTTCATTATTTGTAACCCGCTTGTAACCATATTTCTTGTTATGGGCTTGAAAAATGCTTCCAAATCGTCTATAATAGTTTGATAAGATATGTCTTTTCGGCTGTGGGAACTGCCCACGGCATTCAACAAAGGAGGATGACAGCATATGTGCGGCTTTGTCGGCTTTACAAACACCATTCAGGACGCAAAAACGGTTCTTGAGCGTCAGATGGATTCAATCAAGCATCGAGGTCCTGATTCCGACGGAGAATACATCGATCAGGACATTGCAATGGGATTTCGCAGGCTTTCTATTATTGACCTTGCAGGCGGAGATCAGCCAATTTACAACGAAGACGGCTCAATGGTAATTGTCTTCAACGGCGAGATTTACAACTATCAGAAGCTACGCGAAGAGCTCATTATGAAGGGACACACCTTCAAAACGAACACCGACACCGAGGTTCTTGTTCACGGCTATGAGCAATGGGGCAAGGATATGCTTAATAAGCTCAGAGGCATGTTTGCGTTTGTTATCTGGGACAAGAACAAAAAAGAGCTTTTCGGTGCGAGGGACTATTTCGGAATCAAGCCTCTTTACTACACCGAGATGGGCGGAAGCTTCATCTTCGGCTCGGAAATCAAGAGCCTGATTCTGCACCCGCTTTTCAAAAAAGAGCTCAATGAGGCGGCACTTGAGAGCTATCTCACATTCCAGTATTCCCCGTGCGTAGAGACCTTCTTCAAGGGAGTTTACAGGCTTCCCCCGGCTCACTCGTTCCTATATAAGAACGGTAAGCTTTCTGTCGAGAGATACTGGAGCGTCGAATTCGAAGCGGATGAAGAGCCTTCGCTTGACGAGTGGGTCGATAAGATTTCGGACACCTTCAAAGACTCGGTTGAGGCTCACAAGATAGCCGATGTTGAGGTCGGAAGCTTCCTTTCAAGCGGAGTAGATTCGAGCTACGTTGCGGCGGTTGCGAATGTCGACAAGACATTTACTGTCGGCTTCGGCGAAGATGAGAGATATAACGAGATTGGCTACGCTAAAGAATTTTCGAAGTTTATCGGTAAAGAGAACATTTCGAAGGTCATCACCGCCGACGAATACTGGGGAGAATTCCCGAAGATTCAGTATCACATGGACGAACCACTTGCCGACCCTGCGGCTGTCGCGCTGTACTTCGTTTGTAAGCTCGCTTCCGAGAGCGTCAAGGTCGTTCTGAGTGGCGAAGGTGCGGACGAAATTTTCGGCGGCTACAATATCTATAAAGAGCCGGACGACGTCGCCATCTACAATAAAATCCCCCGCCCCATAAGACGAGGAATCGGAAAAATCTGTGAGCATCTGCCTGCGCACAGAGGTCTGAATTTCCTTATAAGACGTGGTAAGGACCTTGAAGAGAGATTTATCGGAAACGCCTATATCTTCTCGGAAAAAGAGAGAAAAGCTCTTCTGAAGATTCAGACTGATGCTCCGAACGCTATGGAGATTACAAAGCCGTTCTATGATAAAGTATCCGATAAGGACAATGTCACAAAGATGCAATACTTGGACCTCAACATGTGGCTTGCCGGTGACATTCTTCTCAAGGCTGACAGGATGAGTATGGCAAACTCGCTTGAGCTGAGAGTTCCGTTCCTTGATAAAGAGGTTATGGCTCTCGGCGAGAAGATACCGACAAAGTATCGTGTCACGAAGGAAAATACCAAGTATGCCATGAGACTTGCGGCGCACAGAGCCTGCCCGCCAAGGACCGCCGACAAGAAAAAGCTCGGCTTCCCTGTCCCGATTCGTGTATGGCTCAAGGAGGATAAGTACTACAATATCGTGAAGTCAGAATTCGAGAGCGAGAACGGCAGAAAGTTCTTCAATACCGAAAAAGCTGTTCAGCTCCTCGACGACCACAGGAACGGCAAATACGACAACTCAAGAAAGATATGGACTATCTATACGTTCCTGGTCTGGTATAAAGTGTACTTCGGAGATTAAATAAATCCCTCACAGTTTAGGCTGTGAGGGACTTTTATTATCTGTCAAATGTGAATCTTGAGAACTCGGCAACAGGTTCAGTGCTATCGGATTTAAACTCGAAATACACAGCATGCTTGCCGATGATTCCGGTTGTCAGGTCAGCTGTGGCTTCAGTTTCCCCTGCTTCCAGATTTATGGTTGCAACTACTCTGCCATCATGGGTGTCAAGGCGGACATTGACAGTCGCATCCTTCAAGGCTGTTAATTCTACAGTGACGGTCTTCGGCGCGTTGCTACCGAACTGGATATATCTATAACCCGCAACGGTGCCGTTTGTGATGTTCACGATGGGTGCAGAGATGTTGTCATCCTGCTCATAAACCGGCTTTATATAAGCCTGAGTGCTTCCGCCACGGAGATGGCAGGCATAGCCGGCTGAAATGAGCTTATAGGCATCCAAACCGTTGATATGTGCGCCCTGAGAGGTCATCTCAACGGGCTTTGAGGATACGGGCTCACCGTTTACATAGGTGATATCGCCGATGTAGATTTTACCGTTCTTGTCCATAGCAACGTCTACAGGTTCAAGCATTCCCTGACGGGCAAACTCGTCGGTTCCGGTATGGCGGTGATAGAAAATATACCACTTGCCGTTTATTTCAGCGATGCTTCCGTGATTGTTGCCCCAACGATATGTCATTTCTCCGGTGCCGTCGGGGTTCTTGAGAATCTCGCCGCCGTTGAAGCTTATATCTCCACCCGGCTGGAAACCTTCGAGAGGACTGTCACTGTACTTGTAGGACAGGAAGCCGTTGTTATGAGTGTAGACACCGAGCTCGGGAACGGGGGTATAGTATCTCTTAGAGTAGATATAAACGTATTTACCCATAACTTTTCTCGGAGATGAAGCCTCAAAGAAAGCGTCGTCCGGGTCAAGATGTCCGTCATCTACATCCTGCCAGGGAGTATGCCCCATCGGATGAGCATGGAATGTCCCCTCTTTGATTGTAGCCATGTCATCATTAAGCTCGCCGCAATAGCAACCGCAGAAGCCCCAATAAGCATAAACTCTGCCATCGTCATCTACAAGCACACCCGGGTCGAAACCAAGGTCGGTCTTTATTGGGTTCTCGAACGGTCCTGCGGGATTCTTGGAGCTTGCAACCATGATTCTCGAGCCGCATGCCTCGGCGGCATAGAGATAGAAGGTATCGCCCTTCTGAACAACGTCGGGAGCATAAAGAACACTGTTGTCAGTTGCAGTGTAGCAAACGCCGTGGCAGGTCCAGTCTGTCAGGTCATCGACAGGCGCACTCCACACAACCTGATTTCTTCCACAATACTGGGTTTTCTCGATGTCGTGAGAGCCGTAAACATAAACACGCTTTTCGCCGTTATACTCGAAGACTCTCGGCTCACCGTCGGGAACGTGTTCCCAAAGCGGCATATAGGGGTTTGCGCCCTTTATATACTCTTTCATAACATACCCTCCAAGTTTTTATATTCAATCCTTCGCAAATTTGTGCTGGAAGAACTTCACTATCTCGACCATCGGGATAATGAGGAAGCCAAGTGCAATAGCAATCAGATACTCATTAAGCTCAACGCTTGTGAATTCGAACGCGTTAGCGATAACGGGAATCTCGCATACAAGAGTTGTAGCGACGAGAGAAGCTACAGCCGCCAGAAGGAGAAGCTTGTTCTGAGAACCAAGCTTGAAAATACTGCCTCTCTGCGAACGCATATTCAGACTATGGAATATCTCAGCCATTGACATCGTAAGGAATGCCATTGTCGTGCCGTCCGCACTGTTGGCGATTGTAAACGAACCGGTTTCCATGAAGTCACCGATGAAGTAGGAAGCTAATACCAAAATCGTAACCAGAAGACCCTGATAGCCGATGTCGATACCCATGCCGCCTGCGAAGATTCCTGCCTTTGCGTCACGGGGCTTGCGCTTCATGATATCAGGCTCTGCCTTTTCGGTACCGAGAGCAAGTGCAGGGAAGCAATCTGTTACAAGGTTAATCCAGAGAAGGTGTACAGGCTTCAGGATTGTAAAGCCCATGAGGGTTGCGAAGAAGATACTTAAGACTTCGCTCATATTCGAGCCTAAGAGGAACTGGATAGCCTTTCTTATGTTGTCGTAGATTCTTCTTCCCTCTTCTACGGCTCCGACTATCGTAGCGAAGTTGTCGTCAGCGAGAACCATATCAGCGACGTTCTTTGTTACGTCGGTTCCGGTGATACCCATTCCGACACCGATATCAGCCGCTTTGATTGAAGGAGCATCGTTTACGCCGTCGCCGGTCATAGCAGTGACGTAGCCGGCGTTTTTCCAAGCGTTGACTATCCTCGTCTTATGCTCCGGTTGAACACGGGCATAGACGCTGATATTCATAAATTCCTTAGCGAACGTTTCGTCGTCCATTTCATTGAGCTGAGCGCCGGTAACCGCCTTGTAGCCTCCGGTCATGATGCCGAGCTCGTTTGCGATTGCAACGGCGGTGTCGATGTGGTCACCGGTTATCATAATCGGTCTTATTCCGGCTTCGCGGCACTCTTCAATGGCGTCCTTGACTTCTGGACGGACGGGGTCAATCATTCCGCAGAGACCGATAAAGCAGAGGTCATGCTCAAGGTTCGAACTGTCGCAATCATCGGGCATAGCATCCCAGAGCCTCTCGGCACATGCAAGAACACGAAGCGCCTTATCAGCCATAGCCTTGTTAGCGGCGAGTATTTCTGCCTTGTGCTCTTCGGTCATCGGGACAGGCTTGCCATTCTCGAGATAGAATGTGCATTTATCAATAACGATATCGGGGGCGCCCTTTGTGAACTGGATATAAGAACTGTCGGATGAATGAACGGTCGACATCATCTTTCTTTGCGAATCGAACGGAGCTTCACCACAGCGAGCAAGCTTTGACTTCAGTGTGGGCTTGTCCAAGCCGAGAGTGTTTGCCCATGCGACAAGCGCCGCTTCTGTGGGTTCGCCTGTTACTGTGCCGTCCTCCATAAGCTCGGCGTCACTGCAAAGTGCCATAGCCGTGGCAATCTTCTTGTCTTCGTCGCCGTAGAAGTCAACGACAGTCATCTTGTTCTGGGTAAGAGTACCTGTCTTATCCGAGCAGATTATCTGAGCACAGCCGAGGGTTTCGACGGCTGTAAGTTTGCGGATTATGGCGTTGCGCTTTGACATGTTGGTAACGCCGATTGAAAGTACAACAGTTACCACCGCCGCAAGACCTTCCGGAATGGCGGCAACCGCAAGCGAAACGGCTATCATGAACGAGTCGAGGATAAGCTCGAAGTTGAGGCTTCCGGCTCTTAAAAGCTGAACGGCAAATACGATTACACAAATTCCGAGAACCAACCATGTAAGAACCTTTGAAAGCTGATTGAGCTTGATTTGGAGCGGTGTGTCACCTTCCTCGGCATTCTGCAAAGCATCGGCAATTTTGCCCATCTCGGTGTCCATGCCGGTGGCTGTTACGACGGCTGTTCCTCTGCCATAGACGACGGTACTGCCCATATAAAGCATGTTCTTTCTGTCGCCGAGGAGGACATCCTTCTCGCCGTCTCTGAGGTTTATAATGTCTATAAACTTATTTACGGGGACGGATTCACCTGTTAGTGCGGCTTCCTCAGCTTTCAGGCTTGCGCTCGTGAGTATTCTGAGGTCAGCAGGCACAGCATCGCCCGCCTCGAGGATTACGATATCTCCGACTACAAGCTCTTCGCTCCTGACGGTCGTAATTTTACCGTCACGCATTACCTTAGATGTGGCGGCGGACATTTCCTGCAAGGCTTCTATCGCCTTTTCTGCCTTGCTTTCCTGATAAACGCCCAAGACAGCGTTTACTATGACTACAAACAGAATAATAATAACGTCGGCAAAGCTGTCATTCTCAACGACCGCCAGAATTCCGCTTACGAGAGCCGCAACCAGAAGAATAATTATCATCGGGTCAGCAAGCTCTTCCAAGAACCTTCTTATGAGACTCTTGCCCTTTTTGGCGGCTAATACGTTTTTGCCGTCGCGTTCGAGCCTTTTCCCGGCTTCTTCCGTCGAAAGACCGTTTTCTGAAGATTCGAGTTCCTTAAGAACCGTTTCTTTTTCTTCACAATAATATCTCACAACAATTCTCCTTTAACTTTTTATCCGATAAGACCGGTAATGAAAATTTCAAGACCGATGGCAATCAGTATTACTCCACCAAGAATCTGTGCCTTGTTCGAAAGCTTGGTTCCGAATTTCTTTCCGATAACGAGTCCAATCATGCATATAATGAATGTTACCAATGCGATTATCAGAGACGCCACGAGTGCCATAACCCAGTTGTAATCGGCTATCGTAAAGCCGACCGAAAGAGCGTCGATTGAGGTTGCAATTCCCTGAATCAGAAGCGCTCCTATGCCAAGACCCATGTTCTCCTCTTCAGATTCGCCCTTCTTGGTTCCCTCGGCAATCATTCTTCCGCCGATAAAACCCAAAAGGATGAGTGCAATCCAGGGGATCAGCTTCTCAAACGCGGTGAAATACTGCACGATTGTATGTACACAAATCCAGCCGATCATCGGCATCAGAGCCTGAAATCCGGCGAAGACACCCGCAATTCCGCACATCTTACCCTTTTTCATTCTCGGTTCGTTCAGACCGTTTGCCATCGACACCGAAAAGGCATCCATCGCAAGACCTACTCCGAGAAGTGCGCTGTTGAAGAAGAACAGAAAGCTCCACTCCATAATTAATATCTACCTCCAGTTAGTTAGCAGCAAAAACCCAAGTACGACTGCCGAGCCGAACTTGGGTGTATAAATCGTATATACGACACTTGTACAGCTTTACAGTTATACATGAGTCTCGCAATTTAAAACAAGCCAGATTGCGGTCAGAGACGCTTTCGCCTGCACCACAGTCAGGATGTTGACTTGCTACGCGGAAAACCGCGCTTGCTACTCCCTCACGGGAAATTCACTTGCGTTGATTATAACACTTTGGATTTAGACTGTCAAGCTTTTTTAAGTAAGATTTTTTTAAAATTCGGCTCAGATATGCGGTTTTTGGGACAAAGAAAGATTTTTGTGAAGACTTCAGAAGATATAAAAAGCCCTGTCTCACTACTATATGAGACAGGACTTAATTTTTATTACTTGACCACCGAGAGCTTTGCCGCGGTATAGGTGTTCTCCATGAGCATGGCAATAGTCATCGGTCCGACTCCTCCGGGAACGGGAGTTATGAAGCCTGCAATCTTGGATGCCGCCTTGAAATCGACATCTCCGCAGAGCTTGCCGTTTGCATCTCTGTTCATTCCCACGTCGATTACAACCGCCCCGGGCTTTATCATATCGCCGGTGATAAGCTTTGACTTGCCGACAGCGGCAACAAGTATATCAGCCTCACGGCATATATCGCCAAGATTTTCTGTCTTCGAGTGGCAAATCGTCACGGTGCCGTTTGCCTGCAGGAGAAGCATTGCCATCGGCTTGCCGACAATATTGCTTCTTCCGACAACTACGCATCTTTTACCTGCTACATCGACTCCGGTCGACTTTATGAGCTCCATTACCCCCGCAGGAGTGCACGGTGCAAAGTCTCCGCCGCCGGTGACAAGCTTTCCGACGTTAATCGGGTGGAAGCAGTCAACATCCTTCTTCGGATTGATTGCCGCTATAATAGTGTCCTCATCGATATGCTTGGGAAGAGGAAGCTGAACCAGAATACCGTGGATTTCGGGATTCTTGTTGAGTGAATCTATTAGCTCCAACAGAACAATCTCGGGTGTTTCCTCCGGAAGAACGTATTCAAATGATTTAAAGCCGACCTCTTCGCAAGCTTTCTTCTTGTTTCTTACATATATTTTCGATGCGGGATCATTTCCGACAAGGACCACAGCAAGACCCGGAACGACTTTAGATGTCTTCTGGAATCTGATTGCGTCCTTACGGATTCTTTCTTTTACAGCCGCCGCAACGGCTTTTCCGTCTATAATTTCTGCCATATTATTCCCCTTTGTAATTTGTTGATTTTATTCTTCTGTTTTTGTTTCTGCTTCCGGTTCGGTTTCCTGCACAGATTCAGCTTCCGAAGCTTCTTCCTGCTCGGATTCTTCACTCACTTCGGATTCCTCCGATTCGGAAGCCTCTTCACCTTCGTTTCGGAACTCATCGGCAAGTATATGCTGATTGTCGTCGACATTATCTTCGGCGTTGTCACCGACAGTGTCATCGACAATATGCTCATCCTCTTCGAGGCTTTCGTTCTGACCCTTCTTTGACTTCTTATAAGCTTCTTTCAGGAGAGCCTTTGATTCATCGGTATTACAATAAAGCACATATCCACCCTGCTTCTTACCTCTTATGCCCAGATAGATGAGCATTATTACCGCGAAGATGAAGCAAGTTCCGGCAAGGAGCTGAGAAACCTTGAGCGAAATTACGTCGTTATTGACAAGGTACAGGCTGTCAGTTCTCAAGCCTTCAATCCAGAATCTGCCGAAGCCGTACCAGCCGATATACATGAGGAAGAGCTGACCGTCATATTTGCGGTGCTTCGAATAGATGTGAAGGATTATGAAGCCTAAGAGGCACCAGAGCGATTCATACAGGAAGCAAGGATGTGCGAGCATATCGACAGCACGATTCGTTACAACCGAAGTGTTGTCGGGATATACAAAGAAGTAAATACCGTTCAGGATACTCTTTGAAACCATTCCCCAAGGGAGCGAGCCGGCTGCTTCAGAATAACCGTATGCCTCCTGGTTGAAGAAGTTGCCCCAACGCCCTATGCACTGACCTATAAGGAAGCCCATTCCGGCAAGGTCGAGCATAGGCATCAGCTTGACCTTTCGGATCTTCGCCATTATTCCGCCGATTAAAAGTCCGCCGATTATGCCGCCGTAGATAGCAAGTCCGCCGTCACGGATGTTGAATATCTCTGCGAAATCGAGGGTTCCCTCTTCTGTCATATAATTCTCGAGGCTGAATATAACATAGTAGAGTCTTGCGCCGATTATTCCGCCGATGAGACCGGCAAGAACGGTATCGGTCACTCTGTCGATATCGAGGCCGAATTTACGGCATCTCGAGAATGCGTATATCATTGCGAGAACCATTCCGACGGCAATCAGGAATCCATACCAATAGATGTCGAGATTGATCCCCGGAATCGTGAACATTACGTTGTCGATTGAAAGTCCGTTCGGGAACAGCTTTGTAAACAGAGTACTGTTCGGAAAATAGATAACATTGCCGTCGCTGTCAAGAAGCTCACGGACAAAGTCAGAAGTCATTGCTAAGGTCATATGAAGATACCTTCCGTAAAAAAATTGGTGCTTAAAAACCATATTCACCTAGGCTATTGTATCACAATACGATGTTTATTGCAAGAGTTACACATTAATTTCATTTTTCGGAGTCTCAAATCATATACATATAAATATAAAAAATTCAGGCGCGTACCGAAATACACACCTGAATCCTATACGACAGAAAAAGAGCCGGATCAGATTTCCATTTCCTTGATTTTCTTAAGGCAAGCAGGGCAAATATGCTTGTTGCCGAAAGGAATGATATCCTCGCCCTCACCGCAAAGAGCGCAGGAATTGGAATACTTTCTCAGGATAATGTTGTCGCCGTCGGTCAGAATCTCGATGGGGTCCTTGATGTTAAGGTCCATAGACTTTCTGAGCTCCATGGGGATGACAATTCTTCCAAGCTCGTCGATTCTTCTTACAATACCGGTTGATTTCATAGTGTCGTACCTCCTTGACGTTTATATAAATATTATACAGCATAATTCGACATAATGCAAGTACCATTCGAGGTAAAATTTCAGAAATTGGTGTGAAAAAACAGTTTTTATATCGTCGTAACAAATAGCTCTGTGAAACACAAAGGAGTTTAACATATGATAGATTTTATACTGGCGGGAATTATCGCAGTGTCCTGCGTATATGGATTTTTTAACGGAGGAGCGGAAGCTGTCTCAAATGCCGTTTTAACGAGCGGACAAACCGCAGTGACGCTGACACTGAGCATTTTGGGTGCGATGGCAACATGGGGCGGAGTTATGAAGCTCGCCGAAAAAAGCGGACTTACAGACAGGATTGCACGTCTGATAAGTCCGATCGTTAGTATTATATTCAGAGGTCTTGACAAAAACTCAAAAGCATTCAAAGCCATCGCCATGAACATTACTGCCAATCTCTTCGGTCTCGGAAACGCCGCAACCCCTCTCGGAATTGAAGCTATGAAAGAGCTTAAAGCAGAAGAAAACTGTGAAGATACGGCATCCAGAAACATGGTGCTTCTTACGGTAATCAACACTTCCTCGATAGAGCTTATACCATCAACCGTAGCGGCACTGCGGCTTACATATGGGAGCAGGTCGCCGATGGACATTCTGCCGTGTGTGTTGACGGTTTCGGTTCTGTCACTGACAGCGGCTATTGTGTGTGCATATGCTTTTGATAAGATAGGACGGAGAAAAAAGTGAGAATTACAAGTCTTATTGTCCCTGTATTTGTTCTCGGAGTTATTCTTTACAGCTTACATAAGAAAATAGGCGTTTTCGATACGTTTATAGCGGGAGCAAAAGAGAATATCGCCGTCTGCTTCGACATACTCCCCTCTCTGGTCGCTCTTATGCTGGCAGTAGAGATGTTCAAGGCTTCGGGTGCGCTTTCGGCATTGACAAATCTAATTGAGCCAATCACTTCGATTATAGGAATCCCATCCGAATGCGTGCCTCTGGCGCTCATGCGACCGGTTTCGGGAAGTGGTGCGCTTTCAATGCTCGACAGCATTCTGTCGGAATACGGCGCTGATAGCTTTATCGGTCGGGTTGCAAGCGTGCTGATGGGTTCAACGGAGACAACACTTTACACCGTTGCCGTTTACTTTGGAGCCGTCAAGATAAAGAAAACACGCCATGCCCTGCCCTCGGCACTCGTGGGCGATTTCACGGCGTTTATTCTTTCCGCACTTGCAGTCAGACTGTTTCTCGGAGCATAGACTCAGCGCTCAATGATTCTCTCAATGTGAGATGCTCTGCCGGCTTTCTCGTCGAACTCAACCACTACTCCGTTAATGAAGCATGGCGTATCGGCTTCGGCGAATCTTACGGGGAAGTTGAGCCGCTGTTTTTCGATTGCTATCTCTTTATTTACCCCCAAGACGGAATCCTCGGGACCGGTCATTCCGACATCTGTAATATATGCTGTTCCGCCATCAAGAATAGTCTCATCCGCAGTCTGGACATGTGTATGTGTCCCCATAACCGCAGTTACTCTTCCGGCGAGATAGAAGCCGAGAGCCTTCTTTTCGGCTGTGGCTTCGGCGTGGAAATCAACGAAAATATTCTTCGTTTCGATTCCCGCAAGTATCTCATCAACGGTTCTGAACGGATTTGCAAGCGGCTCCATATAGATGACGCCCATAAGGTTTATAACAGCAATCTGACATCTGCCCATATCAAGGACATAATAGCCCTTACCGCAAACCTCATCGGAATAGTTTGCCGGTCTTATGAGGTGAGGGACATTGTCGAAAATTCCGAGCGATTCCCTTCGCTTGAAAGCGTGGTTGCCGGTCGTGACAACGTCTGCACCGATTCTTGTGAGGAAATCGCAGGAATGAACGGTTATGCCGTTGCCGGAGGCGGAATTCTCGCCGTTGATGACGGTTACATCAATATTATATCTCTTCTTGATGTCGCGCAGCTTTGACGCCAGAAAGTCACAGCCTGTCTGTGCTACGACATCGCCAATCATAAGTAATCTCATTTTGTATCCTCCTTGAATCCCCAGCCGTCGACTCCCGAGCGTCTCAGCGCTCCGAAAATACGGTCGGTAAAGCCCTTGTCCTCTCGCTCACGTTCTCTTAAGAAATCCTTCATTTCCTGCCGTTTGGTTACGCCGTCGGCAGGGCATTTTGATTTCACTATCTCTAAATTATTCCGCCTTGCGGCGTTTTTAATCTCTCTTTCCGGTGCGAAGACAAGCGGCCTTATAATCGTAATATCGCTTCTGTCGAGATAGGTTTTCGGCGAAAAGCAACCGATTCTGCCTTCAATGAAGAGATTCATCATGAAGGTCTCGACAACGTCGTTATAGTGATGTCCGAGGGCTACTTTATTGCAACCGAGCTCTTTAGCCTTGCTATTCAGCGCTCCCCTTCTCATGTTGGCACAGAGGGAGCAGGGATTCGACTCTTTTCTTATATCAAAAACTATGCTTCCAATGTCGGATTTCTCAACGACATAGGGAACGCTATACTCTTTGCAAAGTCTCATGACAGGAGAATAGTCTGTCTCTACTCCGCCGAACTGAGGGTCAATAGTCAAAGCCGTTATATCGTAGTCTATTCCTATAAATTGCCTGAGGCGGATAAGCCCCATAAGAAGGACAAGACTGTCTTTTCCGCCGGAAACACCGACGGCTATCTTGTCACCGTCCTGAATCAAATCAAACTCCGTTATCGCTTTACGCATATATCCTAATATCTTCTGCATGGCAATGTCCTTTCTATCTTTTGAATTATAGCACAAATCTTGCAACTTGAAAAGAGAAATAACCGAAAAAGTGAAATAAGAGAGGACAAAGTCACTCTCTTACTCCACCATTTACTTGGAACATTATATTATGAAGACAACTGTCAGAATTAAAGGTCAGGCGTTTTGAAAAGAAATCTTATATGCGATACTCTTTTTCATCGCCTTACATTATTATATTATACCGATTTTTCTGAAAAAGTAAAGTGTCAAAATCGCCGAATATTTGCTTTTTCAAGCCTGTTTCATGTATAAATTGCACGATTTTGAACGAGTTGATATCAAAATCTGAAACATTTATAAAGATAAGAGCCTGTGAGCAAAAATCCCTCCGCCCTTTTCAGGACGGAAGGATTGAAATACATCGGGTCAGAATTACTTCGAAAGTCTTTCCTTGAGGGCATTGAGCTCGTAAGCCATTTCCTTCGGGAGCTTGTCGCCGAATCTTGAATAGAACTCTTCGATGCTCTTGGTATCTTCGAGCCAGAGGTCCTTATCGACAGAAAGCAAATCCGCGATAGTGTCAACGGTGATACCGTCAAGACCTTCGATATTGATGTCCTCGGGCTTGGGCTCATAGCCGATAGGAGTTTCAACAGCATCGACAGTACCTTCGCAACGGCTGATAATCCAGTCAAGAACTCTCATGTTGTCGCCGAAGCCGGGCCAGATGAAGTTGCCTTCGTCGTCGGTTCTGAACCAGTTGACGTGGAAGATCTTAGGAGCCTTGTCGCCAAGAATCTTGCCCATCTCAAGCCAATGTGCCCAGTAATCGCCCATGTTGTATCCGCAGAACGGAAGCATAGCCATCGGGTCACGTCTTACAACGCCTACAGCACCGGCTGCAGCGGCAGTAGTCTCGGAAGCCATGATAGAGCCAACGAAGGTACCATGCTGCCAGTTGAACGACTGGTAAACGAGAGGAGCGGTCTTGGCACGTCTTCCACCGAAGATCATTGCGCTTATCGGAACGCCCTGAGGATTGTTGAACTCGGGAGAAATGCAAGGGCAATTCTCTGCGGGAGCAGTGAATCTTGAGTTCGGGTGAGCAAGCTTGTTACCGGCGGCGGTATACTCAACACCGTTGACCTTTTCGCCCTTCCACTCGGTTGCATTAACCGGCGGATCCTTGGTGAGCTTCTCCCACCAAACGGTGTTGTCGTCATTGTTGATAGCAACGTTGGTGAAGATTGTATTCTTTCTTGTGGAAGCAAGAGCGTTATAGTTGGACTTTTCGTTGGTACCGGGAGCTACGCCGAAGAAGCCATTCTCAGGATTGATAGCGTAGAGTCTTCCGTCCTCACCGGGCTTGAGCCAAGCGATATCGTCGCCGACGGTCCAGACCTTATAGCCCTTCTTCTTGTATCCCTCCGGAGGAATGAGCATTGCGAGGTTGGTCTTGCCGCAAGCAGACGGGAATGCGGCGGTTACATATACAACTTCTCCGTTCGGCTTCTCAATGCCGAGGATAAGCATATGCTCAGCCATCCAGCCTTCGTTCTTGCCCTGATAGGAAGCGATTCTGAGAGCGAAGCACTTCTTGCCGAGAAGAACGTTTCCGCCGTATGCGGAGTTGATTGACCAGATTGTATTATCTTCAGGGAACTGAACTATGTATCTCTTTTCGGGGTCAACATCAGCCTTGGAATGGAGACCTCTTACAAAGTCGTTCGAGGTGTCGCCGAGGTTCTTGAAAGCGTCAGCACCCATTCTTGTCATGATAGCCATGTTGAGAACGACATAGATAGAGTCGGTAACCTCAACGCCAACCTTTGCAAGAGGCGAGCCGATAGGTCCCATGGAATAAGGAATGACATACATTGTTCTGCCCTTCATAACTCCGTCGTAAAGAGGAGTGAGCATTGCATACATTTCCTTGGGGTCCATCCAGTTGTTGGTCGGTCCTGCATCTTCCTTCTTCTTGGTGCAGATGAAGGTTCTGTCTTCAACACGAGCAACATCGTTCGGCTTGGTTCTGTGATAGAGGCATCCGGGAAGCTTCTCGGGATTGAGAGCGATCATCTCGCCGGTCTCACAAGCCTCACGACGGAGGTCATTGAGCTGATCCTCACTGCCGTCAATCCAGACAACCTGATCGGGCTTGGTCAAAGCTATCATTTCATCAACCCACTTGTTGACATTTGGGTTCTTTGTCAGTGTAGCCATAGTATAGTTATCTCCTTTGTTATCATTTGCGCCTGCGACGCAAGTCGCATTTGCATTGTGTTTTTTGGGTACGGAGCCGAATTTTATGTAAAATCCAAACTCTCCTCGAATACAATCATACACCCTTTGTGTCAAGAAATCAAGAGAAAATTATAACTTTCACCGATTTTTCAGATAGCTTCACCTACAAAAGTCAGTATTTATCAACGATTTATTTCTATATATCAAATCGTAACGTACAGTAAATCCTTGTTTTTCCCAAAAAGCATTCCCGACTTCATTTCTATCGAAAACAACTAATGCAACTTTTATGATTCCCAAATCATACAACGCTTTTGTTACCGTATCCACTAATTCTTTGCCAATGCCTTTTCTTCTGTTAGCAGGCAGAACAGCTGTATGATAAATATATCCCCGTCTACCATCATGACCAGCCATTATAACACCAATAATTTGCCCATGCTCTGTCGCCACAAAACAAGTTTCTGGATTTCTTTTTAAGAAGGTTTCTATTCCTTTCTTCGAATCATCTATGTTATTTAACCCCATACCTTTACAAGACATCCACAATTCGTGTACTGCCGAGTAATCATCTATGACCATCTTTCGTATTTCCATAAAGCCTCCCAATTCATAAACTTTTTTCTCCATATAAGTTCTAATTTGTACTTGCATATGACAATCAGTACATCATATTAGAATGATAAAAAGCAAGACAAATTTTTGTACAAAAACACAGCCATTGCGAGAACGCTTTTCTTATACGAAAAATATCTTTGAAAGTGCCAGTCTTAAGGGCTTACAGATTCCGATTATTATCAGCATCATTCCTAAGATAAAGAACGCCGCAAGCGGAAAGCCCGACCATCCGACAAAGCTTACGCTCTCGAAGGTAATAGAGATAAAGAGCTCTATGAGTGAGACATACACACCGGTGGCTATGAGTGTGCCGCCGACTATAAAGAGCTGTCCCCTTTTAACATAGCGCAAAAGTGTCACCATTGTTGTCACAATTATGCCGGCGATTCCCGCTATCGGGAAAGCGAGACTCAGAAACCATCCGCCATGAACCGTTAGGTCTATATACAAAAGGTACAGTATTATCGTTGCAAACGCAATCGGCGTGAATATTACGGGGTTCGGATGACGGAACCACTCGGGAAGCGCGAACGATACATACAAAATCACGAGCGCACCCAGCACATAGCCCGACCAAGTTATGCCCGAAGTGATGTTGAAATCAATCATAGCTACCATAAGTGACACAAGTATGAAGCAGACTGTCACAACAAACATGACAGCTACCCGGACGCTCTTTTTGGTTACCCGGCGAAATTCGGGATAAGGCTTTTCGCAATCTTCCTGTTTTATATCGGGATGAAACACTGGAGTCAGGCACAAAGGGCAAACATGTTCGCTGTCCTTAAGCTCCACACCACATTTTACACAGTACATAAATCCACCTCCCGGGGTTATTCGGCATCGCGCCGGTTGCTTTCCACGGTGACTTTAAAGCCGAGTTTTACAAGGTTTGTGAAAAAGATTCTTTCGAGCTCCGGCGCTACCGAGCTTCTTACAATATTAATTCTCATTTTGTCGCCATACGAGCAGACACCGCAGTTAAACGGTGACGAGGAGCGCACTCCAGTGGAAAAATCGAAGTATCTGATATACTTTTTCATCTCCTCGGGGAGGTCAATCATACCTAAGTTCGATATCGAAAGGCAGGACTGCCCTTCTCCGAGCTGATAAAAAGCGATTCGCATGCCGATGTTTTTGATGAACAGAGGAACGACCTTGATTCCCATCACGAGCTCGGCGTTGACATTCGGCGTGAACTCCGCCTGCATGTTCTTCTTAGTGAGCTGTAGCGATAGCTGATGACTGACTATCGAGAGAATTTCGTCAAGTTCATATTCTCCCATCCTCGGGTCAACTCCGACATTGACAAAAAGTGCGAAATTGCGCATGGTTTTGCTCGGGAAAAGTCTCCGAAGATTTACGGGAATCTGAACCCTGACAATCTTTTGTTTGCTACGCTTTTTCTGATGGGAATTCTGCACCTCGATAAGCGACATTAACATTACAGCCGCCAGAAATGCCGTTACAGTCACTTCCCTGCTCTTTGCGGCTTCGTGTATGGCGTTTGCGTCGAGCGTTCCCGTCGTGATGTTGATAAAGCCGTCGGGCTCGGGAGTGCCCTTGAGGCGGTATGACTTGCTGAAATCCCGCTGTGCACTCACAGAGCCCCTGTTTTTCAGGAAGCTGTCTTCGAGCTCCTCCGGCTCGGGATAAGCCTGCCTGTTCAGAACACCGTGTCCGTCGGGAATTCTTAAATCATGCTTCTGGGTGATATATTCGGCAAGAAGAGTTTTCAAAAATATCATTCCGCCGGTGCCGTCGGTTACGGCGTGGAAAAATTCAACAGCGATCCGATTGTTATAGTAGAGCACCCTTATGGCGCACTTTCTTATGTCATCAAACGGATGGCGCATGAAGGGTTGATAGCCGTCCTGAACGACAGTCGGAGGAGTTTTCAGTTCCTCGAGGTAATACCAGAAGAAACCGGTTTTAAGCCTTGCGGCTATTGTCGGGAATCTGCCGACAGTGACATTGAGGGCAGATTGAAGAACGACCGGGTCCACATTCTCGTTGAGTTCAGCCGACACCCGGAACATGTTGTACCAGCCCTTGCGGCGTGATGCGGGAAATATCTTCGCGGCGTTGTCGAGTTTGACCCACCTTGCTGTAGAAATCGGTATCAGACTGCCGATAAAATCTCTTATAACCTCGTAATCGGATTTACGCTCTTTTACGTCATACAGGACGTAGGCGTGCCACATTCTCTCGGCAATTATCAGCTTAGAGCGATTGCCGCTATCGAGAAGCTTCTTATGCAGTCTTGTAGAATCGTCAAGGAGAATTTCGTCGCCTCCGACAAATATAAGCGATGGCGGAAGCTTGATGCCATCCTCAAAGAAAAGCGGCGAGACGAAGGGATTTGTTCTGTCGCAGGAATAGCTATCGGCATAAAACTCGAGCTGTTCAAAAGTCAGCGTTGGGTCGACTTCCTTATTGGTTTCATAAGATTCACCCGATGCGGTCAGATCAGTCCAAGGAGAAATTGCGATTATTCCCGCAGGCTGAGAAAGTCCAATCTCGTTCAGCTTGAGACAAAGGCTGTAGCAAAGCCCTCCTCCCGCTGATTCTCCGGCTAAGACGATTCTGTCGGACGGAAAGCCACTGTCTATCAGGTATTTATACGAAGTGAGGGCATCATCGAGCGCCGCAGGAAATTTATTTTCAGGTGCGAGGCGATAGGCACAGCAGAAGACCTTCAAACCATATTCGGATGCAAGCTTCGAGCCGAAGCCTCGGGCATATTCAAGACCGCCGCATGTGTAGCCACCGCCGTGGAGATATAGGATTACTCCGGCAGAACTGCACTCGTCCGGGATAACCCATTCGGCTGAAAAATCCTGAAAGTCCTGCCGGACAGTCCTTACGGATTTGTGCTCGACAAATGCCATGAGCTCACCAAGCAAATCCTGCCCTCTTCTTGCTTGCTCAAGTGTGCTACCGACAAGCTTCGGTTTCAAAATGGTCAGCTGTGAACGAAAGAATTTTTCTGTCAATTTACCGCCTCCGTTTCAATTTAAGTTTCATCACTCTATGCCATATTGTATCATATTCGTCGCATTTTATCAAGAGGCATAAAAATCGCCGCCCCATTGATTTGGACGGCGAAATTACAACACTTTGAAACAGAATTACTTCTTGTCCTTGATTGCAGCCTGAGCGGCGGCAAGACGGGCAATCGGAACTCTGAACGGTGAGCAAGAAACATAGTCAAGACCGATGTTGTGGCAGAACTCAATAGAAGAAGGATCGCCGCCGTGCTCGCCGCAGATACCGCAGTGAAGCGAAGGTCTGGTCTTCTTGCCAAGGGTAACAGCCATATCCATAAGCTTGCCAACACCGGTAGTGTCGAGACGAGCGAACGGATCGGACTCGTAAATCTTGTTCTCATAGTATGCGGGCAAGAACTTGCCGGCATCGTCACGGCTGAAGCCGAAGGTCATCTGAGTGAGGTCGTTGGTACCGAAGCAGAAGAACTCAGCCTCAGTAGCAATCTCATCAGCGGTAAGAGCGGCTCTCGGGATTTCAATCATGGTGCCGACCTCATACTTAAGGTCGACGCCTGCCGCCTTGATAACCTCGTCAGCAGTCTTGACAACTACATCCTTTACGAACTTGAGCTCCTTGACATCGCCTACGAGAGGAATCATGATTTCGGGAACGATGTTCCAGTCGGGGTGCTTAGCCTGTACGTTGATAGCCGCCTTGATGACAGCGTTGGTCTGCATAACGGCAATCTCGGGATATGTTACGGTAAGACGGCATCCACGGTGACCCATCATCGGGTTGAACTCATGGAGGTCGTTGATAACCTGCTTGATGTAGGCAACACTCTTGCCCTGAGACTCAGCCAAAGCTTCGATGTCAGCTTCCTCGGTGGGAACGAATTCATGAAGCGGCGGGTCGAGGAATCTGATGGTAACGGGATATCCGCCCAAAGCCTCGAAGAGTCCTTCAAAGTCAGCCTGCTGCATAGGCTCAATCTTAGCAAGAGCCTTCTCTCTTTCCTCAACGGTCTCGGAGCAAATCATCTCTCTGAATGCACCGATTCTCTCAGGATCGAAGAACATATGCTCGGTACGGCAGAGACCGATTCCCTGTGCGCCGAAAGCGGCTGCCTGCTTGGCATCCTTCGGGGTATCTGCATTGGTTCGTACGCCAAGCTTCTTGTACTTGTCCGAGAGTGCCATGATTCTTCCGAAGTAGCCGGAGTTGGGATCAGCGGGAACAGTGGGGATAATCTCATCATAGATGTTACCGGTGGAGCCATCAAGGGAGATAGGATCGCCTTCATGGTAAACCTTGCCGGCGAGAGTGAACTGCTTGTTCTCCTCGTCCATCTTGATGTCGCCGCAGCCGGAAACACAGCAGGTTCCCATTCCTCTTGCAACAACAGCGGCGTGAGAGGTCTGTCCGCCTCTGACGGTGAGGATACCCTGAGAGTACTTCATACCCTCGATGTCCTCGGGAGAGGTCTCGAGTCTTACGAGAACAACCTTCTCCTTGTTCTTGCCATGCTCAACAGCATCCTCTGCTGTGAATACGATGGTGCCGGCGGCGGCTCCGGGAGAAGCGGCGATACCCTTGCCTACGGGCTTAGCCTTCTTGAGGGCGGCAGGATCGAATGTCGGGTGGAGGAGCATATCGAGGCTCTTGGCATCAATCTGCATAAGAGCTTCCTCTTCCGTAATCATACCCTCGTCGATAAGGTCGCAGGCAATCTTGATAGCCGCCTGAGCGGTTCTCTTGCCGTTTCTTGTCTGAAGCATATAGAGCTTGCCGTGCTCAACGGTGAACTCCATATCCTGCATGTCTCTGTAGTGATTTTCGAGGGTCTTGCAAACCTCAGTGAACTGCTTGAACGCTTCGGGGAACTTCTGCTCCATTTCGGAGATGTGCATAGGAGTTCTTACACCTGCAACAACATCCTCGCCCTGTGCATTGGTGAGGAATTCGCCGTAAAGACCCTTGTTACCGGTGGACGGGTCACGGGTGAATGCAACACCGGTGCCGCAATCGTCGCCCATGTTGCCGAATGCCATCATCTGTACGTTGACAGCGGTACCCCAGGAATAAGGGATATCGTGGTCCATACGATAAACATTGGCTCTCGGGTTGTCCCAAGAACGGAATACAGCTCTGATTGCTTCATAAAGCTGCTCCTTAGGATCATCGGGGAAGTCCTTGCCGAGCTGTGCCTTGTACTCAGCCTTGAACTGGTTGGCAAGGTTGTGAAGATCGTCGGCATCGAGCTCAACGTCGTAAACAACGCCCTTCTCCTGCTTCATCTGGTCGATAAGCTTTTCAAAATGCTTCTTTCCGACTTCCATGACGACGTCGGAGAACATCTGGATGAATCTTCTGTAGCAGTCCCAAGCCCATCTGGGGTTACCGGACTTCTCGGCGATGACGTTGACAACATCTTCGTTAAGACCGAGATTAAGAATCGTGTCCATCATACCGGGCATTGAAGCTCTTGCGCCGGAACGAACGGATACGAGAAGAGGATTTTCCTTGTCGCCGAACTTCTTACCGGTGATCTGCTCCATCTTCTCAACGTACTCCATGATTTCAGCCATGATTTCATCATTGATTACACGACCGTCCTCATAGTACTGGGTGCAGGCTTCGGTGGAAATTGTGAAGCCCTGAGGAACAGGGAGACCGATATTGGTCATCTCAGCGAGATTTGCGCCCTTTCCGCCGAGAAGCTCACGCATGTTGGCGTTGCCTTCGGTGAAAAGGTAACAATACTTTTTACTCATACTTTTTTTACCTCCAAGTTATTTGACCGATTTCATTCGATTTTGCCCATAAAACGGTTACAATAATTATATCAGATACTTCTCATTTTTTCCATACCCTTTGAAGAAAAAATATGACAAATTACAGGCACAAAATTTGTGCATTTTTATACAAAATGCAACGTAAGAATGCTCTTGAAAGAATTTTTCGTTTGCGCTATAATAAATTGGGTTAGAATAAGCGTCAGAAAAGACGCTCTTAATGCGATTATGGAGGCAGACATGGAGAACGCGATTATCCTCGCCGCCGGTGCGGGAAAAAGAATGCACTCAGACAAGCCGAAGGTTCTTATGGAGGTGCTCGGGAAGCCGATGCTCTCATGGGTAACGGAAGCTTGCGAGAATGCGGGAATTGAAAATATCTGCGTAGTCAAAGGCTACGGTGCGGATGAAATAGACAATTATCTTTGCGGAAAATATGAAACAGTTTTACAGTCTCAAAGACTCGGAACCGGTCATGCAGTTATGTGTGCAAAAGAGTTTCTTTCGGATTTTCTTAAAAAGAATTCTGAAAGCCACACTCTTGTTGCCTGCGGCGATTCGCCTTTTATCGACTTCAAGACGATAAGAGCGGCTCTTGAATTTCACAAGCTGAGCGGAAGTGCGGCAACCGTTATCACAGCCGATTCCCCTAACCCATACGGTTACGGAAGAATAGTCCGCAAAGGCGGAGAGCTGAGTGCAATTATCGAGGAAAGGGACTGCACGCCCAAGGAGAGAAAAATACGGGAGATAAATTCCGGATGCTATTGGTTCGACACAGAGAAGCTTCTCGAATTCCTACCGATGCTGACAAGGGAAAACGCTCAGGGAGAGTATTATCTTACAGATACCGTCGCCCTCATGACCTCAAAAGGCTTGAAGGTCACTGCGTTCAAAACGGACAATTCTGACGCAGTTTTAGGCGCTAATGACAGAAAAGGGCTATTGAAGCTCAACGACATCGCAAGAAAGAGAATAATTGAGCGACACCTCGAGAACGGCGTTGAGTTTATCACAACCGACGGAATTACAATTTCCCCCGATGTCAGGATTGGTGCAGGCACGAAGATTTTGCCGTCAACTATTCTCACCGGCAATACTGTTATTGGTACGAATTGCGTTATCGGTCCGAACTCGAGGCTTGAGAACACCGTTGTCGGAGATGATTCGACGCTCGATAATGTTGTGGCTCATGACGCCACTGTCGAATCGCATGTTTCCGTGGGTCCGTTCGTACAGTTGAGAGCCGGTACTGTTATAAAAGACTATGCCCATGTCGGCGATTTCGTCGAGATTAAAAATTCCGTAATCGGAGAAGGCACGGCTGTTGCTCATCTTACATATGTCGGCGACAGCGACGTCGGAAAGAACGTCAACTTCGGTTGCGGCGTTGTGACGGTCAACTATGACGGAACCAATAAAGCAAGATGCAGCATCGGCGATAATGCGTTTATTGGATGCAATACTAATTTGATTGCTCCTGTCAATATCGGCGACTGCGCCTATACTGCGGCGGGGTCTACAGTCAGCAAGAATGTTCCGGACGGGGCGCTTGCCATTGAACGTTCAAAGCTTGAAATCAGGGAAGGCTATGCCGAGCATAAGCTTAAGCGCCATATTGAAAAAGGCAAAGAGCTCGAAGAAAAGCTAAAGGATTAAATCACAATGAAGAAATAAAACCACTCACCCGCCCGACTTCGGTTGTGCGGGTTGAAGTCATGAACGGAGGATATAAATGGGGTTATTTACGAAAAAGAAAGAGACAGCCGGAAGCATTGAATGGCTTATTGTGGGCTTAGGAAATCCCGGATCTCAGTATGAGAGAACACGCCACAACTGCGGTTGGCTTACGGTCGAAAAGCTAGCTGAGAAGTATAACATCAAGCTCAAAAGGCTCAAGTTCAAGTCGCTCTGCGGAGAGGCTACGATATCCGGCAAGAAGTGTCTTATCATGAAGCCGACAACGATGATGAATTCAAGCGGCGAGGCTGTTGTCGAGGCGATGAATTTCTATAAGATTCCCATCGAGAATGTGCTTGTCATCTGTGACGATATCTCGCTTGATTTAGGCAAAATCCGGGTTAAGAGAAAGGGCTCGGACGGAGGTCAGAAGGGACTTCGGAGCATCATATACTTAAGTGGAAAGGACACCTTCCCTCGAGTCAAAATCGGAATCGGTGCGAAGCCGAACCCGGAATATGACCTGGCGGCATGGGTTCTTTCGAGATTCACTGACAGTGAGTTTGTCACCATGAATGAAGCCTTTGACAGAGCTATTACCGGTGTTGAACTTATCGTCGATGGCAAGATTGACGAAGCTATGAACAGACTTAACTGATGTTAAGTCATAACTAGCGTTAAGTGGGCTTAACTGTCGTTAAGCCAATCTTTTAATATTTGGAAGGAATATTATGGGTATTTTTTATGATGCCATAGACAGGCTTTCATTCTTACGGGAGCTAAACACGGCAGTAAAATCCGGACAGCTCCCCACTTCGGTGACGGGGCTTTCGTCCGTTCATAAAGCGCATGCGGTTCTCAGCCTTTCTCAGGACAGACCGGTTCTGGTCATCACTCCCGACGACGCAAGCGCAGTGAGAATGGTGTCCGACATAAACGAGATGGCAGGAAGAGAAATCGCCTGCCAGTTCCCTGCAAGGGATATAATACTCGCCGATGTCGATGCTGTCTCGCGGGAATACGAGCAGAAGAGGATCTATGCTCTTGAAAAGCTTCAAAATGGGTCCGCAAAAGTGCTCGTTTGCAGTGCCGAAGCATGCCTTGAGGGGACGATTCCGCCGGAGATGCTCCGGGATATGAGCTTTACTCTCTCCCCTGCCGACTCGGTTGATACGGAAAAGCTCTCGGAGAGGCTTATCGAGATGGGCTACACACGCTATCCGCAGACAGAAGGAGTCGGGCAGTTTTCGATAAGAGGCTCGATTGTCGACATCTTCCCCGTCGGAATGAACATGCCGATAAGACTCGAGCTCTGGGGCGACGAAATCGACACGGTTTCAACCTTTGATATCGAATCACAGAGACGATTTGACACTATCAAGAGCGTTACCATATCCCCTGCCAAAGAGCTTCTGATATCAGGCGAAAATCTCGCCTTTGAGGTAAAAGAACTACTCGAAAAAGTATCCAGCAAGCGTTCCCCAGAGATTAAGAAGCACCTGAATCAGGATTTGGATCTGATAAATTCCGGTCTGATGCCGGCAAGCCTTGACAAATACTACAAGCAGATTTATGGCGAGACAAGCACAGTTTTCGATTATTTCGAGGACGGCGTTTGTGTTATCTGTGAGTATTCAGACGTTCTGGAGAAAGCGAAAGACGTCACGGCACAGCTTTCGGAGGATATTAAACTTCTGTATGAAGACGGACTACTCTTCAAAGAGATGTCTGGATTCACTATTGAACCGGCAGTGATGTTCCAGAAAGCCTTGAAGATGGGATGCGTTTATCTTGACACGTTCATGCACGGGTCGGACGTAAGGCTCAAGAAGCTTATTTCTGCGGAGGCTTACCAGTCGTCCGTCTGGAGCGGAGACTCGGCAACCCTTGACGACGAGATTGAAAACTATATCACAAGGGGCTTTTGTATGGTCGTGCTTGTTGGAAGCACAAAGGCGGCAAGCATTGTCTCGCAGGATATCGAGCGAAACGGGTATAAAGTCCAGAGACTGAACGATAAATCTGTCTATCAGGAAGGGCTCGTGTATGTCGGTGTCGGCTGTCTTTCGGGAGGGTTCGAATACCCCACGGCGAAATTCGCCGTTATCACTCAGCAAAAGGTCTTTACGGCTCGAAAGAGAAGCAAAAAACGCCCCGACAATTCGGAACGAATCAACAGCATTTCGGATATTTCAAAAGGAGATCTTGTTGTCCACAGCCTGCACGGAATCGGCAAGTTTGAGGGAATCTCGAGCATTGAGACGAACGGGGTCACGAAAGACTACATTACCATCAAGTATGCCGGAACAGACGTATTGTATGTCCCCGTCACACAGCTTGATATGGTTTCGAAGTATGTGGGAACCGGCGACGACGAGAACGTCAAGCTGAGTAAGCTCGGCGGGACCGAATGGGCGAAAACGAGAGCCCGGGTCAAGAAAGCATGCAAGGACATGGCAGACGAGCTTATAAAGCTTTATGCCCAGAGACAGCTTGCGAAGGGCTTTGCATTTTCTGAGGACAACGTCTGGCAGACGGAGTTTGAGGAGAGATTCGAATATCAGGAAACCGACGACCAGCTCAGGTCAATACAAGAAATAAAATCCGATATGCAAAAGCCTGTCCCAATGGACAGACTTCTCTGCGGAGACGTAGGATTCGGGAAGACCGAAGTCGCTCTCAGAGCCGCCATGAAGTGCATTCTTGACGGAAAGCAGTGCGCTATACTCGTTCCGACGACTGTTCTTGCTTGGCAACACTATCAGACTGCTTTAAGGCGTTTCGAACACTTCGACGTAAATATAGAGCTGATGTCGAGGTTCCGTTCTCAGAAAGAGCAGAAGGTAATTGCAAGAAAGCTTGAGAGAGGCGAAATCGACCTCGTAATCGGCACTCACAGGCTTGTTCAGAATGATATCAGGTTCAAGGACTTGGGACTTCTCATTATAGATGAAGAACAGAGATTCGGCGTTGCCCACAAGGAGCATATGAAAGAGCTCTACCCTTCTGTTGATATTCTGACTCTTTCGGCTACCCCTATTCCCCGAACCCTCAATATGGCGCTCAGCGGAATAAGAGATATGTCTGTTATCGAGGAACCGCCGGCGGACAGATATCCCGTTCAGACATACGTTATAGAATATCAGCAGGGTGTTATCCTGCAGGCGATTCATAAGGAGCTTCGGCGTGGCGGACAGGTATACTACATACACAACAGGATTGAAACTCTCGATGCGTGCGCATACAGGCTTCAACAGAATCTCCCGGGAGCTAAAATTGGTGTCGCTCACGGACAGATGGACGAGAGGGAGCTTTCGGAAATATGGCGACAGCTTCTGGAACGAGAAATCGACATTCTCGTATGTACCACTATCATTGAGACCGGCGTCGATGTTCCTAATGTAAATACACTCATTATCGAGGATGCCGACAGATTCGGGCTTTCACAGCTATATCAGCTGAGGGGACGTGTAGGGCGTTCGTCAAGAAGAGCGTATGCCTATTTCACATTCAGGCGTGGAAAGGTCCTGTCGGAGGTCGCCGCAAAGAGGCTTGAAGCGATAAGAGAACTGACGCAGTTCGGCTCGGGATTCAAGATAGCCCTCAGGGACCTCGAAATAAGAGGCGTCGGGTCGATACTCTCTGCGAAACAGCATGGGCACATGGAAGCTGTTGGATATGATATGTACCTACAGCTCCTTGAGGAAGCCATAGCCGCAAGCAAGGGAGAAACCAAGCCGAAAGCTTCGGAGGACTGTCTTGTCGACGTCACGATTGATGCTTTTATTCCTGAGACCTATATCGAGTCGCTTAAGGCAAGGCTTGAAGCCTATCGGAAGATTGCCTCCATACTGACCGTTGAGGATTCGGAAGACGTTATCGACGAGTTTATCGACCGCTACGGAGAACCGCCGAAATCGGTTATGGGTCTTATAGACGTTGCACTCGTAAGAAACGGTGCGGCGAGACTCGGAATCAAGGAAATAACCCAGCGAGGTAACAACCTTATCTTCTATGTCACCGAGAACGCTTCGGTCAATTCCATCATGAATCTTACGAAGAAGTTTGCCGGCAGAATCCTTGTAAACGGCTCCGAGGGCGGATATATCCAGCTCACACTCGGGAAGAAAGAACAGCCGCTACAGATGATGAAGGCGGTCGTGGAGACAATGCAAGCGGAATAGTAATAACAGTAAAAGAGCTAACGCCACAAATCGTGCCGTTAGCTCTTTTTTGTTACAAAATTTTATTCTGTTCTCAGTGCCTCTACGGGGTCCTTCTTCGCCGCCATACTTGACGGAACAAGTCCGGAAATAAGAGTGAGAACCGTGCTTATGACTATGAGTACAACTGCACTCACCGCAGGAAGCGAAGCCGCAAGGTAGGAAATGCCTGTGATGCTTTGCAGGATGATATTTATAGGAATCAGCAACAGGAGAGAAATTATAATTCCCATTGCGCCCGATACAAATCCTTCGATAAGCGTTTCGGCGTTGAATACTCTTGAGATATCGCCCTTCGACGCACCGATTGCGCGGAGAATACCGATTTCCTTCGTTCTCTCGAGAACCGAGATGTAGGTTATGACCGCAATCATGATTGAGGAAACGATAAGCGAAATCGCTACGAACGCAATCAGGACATACGAAATAGCGTTGATTATTGTCGTCATCGAGGACATCAGGAGCGCGATATAGTCGGTATAGGAAATCTGGTCATCCTCGTCAACACTTGCGTTGTATTCTTCAATCAAGGTTGAGATTTCGTCCTTGTCTTCAAACGATGCGGCATAGATATAGATTGCACTGGGTGAGCCCTGATCGACATAGCCCAAAAGCGACATGTTTTCGTCATAGGTCGAATCCGAGAAACCGCTCGGAATATTCTCGTCATAGAGCGACTGGTATTCATCATCTGAAAGCTCATATGAATCGAACATTGCGGCAACCTCAGCATCGCTGAGAGCAGAGAGCTGAGTCGAAATGGTCTCGGCATATTGCTGAGCGACCAAAGCGGAAAGAATCTGGTTTATATATGTGTCCTCTGTGGTGGCATCGAGTGTCGCGATATAAGACCTTATAGACTCTTCATCCATCTGGGTCTGGCTGACAAATGCCTGTACGAGAAGGTCCTCAATCTGTTCATCGGTCATCGTCGTGCGGTATTGCTCAACAGCTGTGCTTATATAGTCTTCACTCGGAACGCTTGCAAGCGAAAGGTATGCTTCCGCCTTCTCCGAATCGGTGAGCTCTGAAATCCACTCATCAACTTCGACCTTGATATCCTCAAGAGAAAGCTCGTCATCTCCGGTTGAGAACTTGAGTCCTGTCAGGACATCGGTCTCGGGATTCTCCATCTGCTCTGTTACGAGGTCACTCGACCCGGTTCTTTCGATGATATATTCAGTCAACGCGCCTGTGTAGCCGATAACTCCGCTCATGAAGCTTGATGCAGAGTCTTCACTCTGACGAATGATGCCGACGACCTTAAGCTTTATGGCGTTGTCGGAATCATAGAGGAGCTGAAGACCCGTTTCGGTTTCGGTGGCATCGATATAAGTTGTTCCGTCCTCACTGAGCTGGTATTTATCGCAGTTCATGATTACCCTGAAATCAAGGTTCATGATGTCTTCATAGCTCCATGAGGTCACACCGCTGTCCTCATCGTCGGTTTCTTCACCGCTCATCGCGCTGATAAGCTCATCGCTCGTGACAAGTCCCATTGCATAGAGCATCATGTCATTGATTTCGTTGTTCGAATCGACAACTATGACAATCTCATCGTAGTTTTCGGGCCAACGTCCCGCTATGACGTCATACTGTTCGGTCATCGACTCGTTTACAATCTCGCCATCCATGCCGCTCAGAAGCTGTTGCCAAGCGTCAAGAGACATATAGCTCGTGAGCGTTGAGCCTGAAATATCAACACCCATACTTGCATAAAGAGAAGTCATCAGGTCGGTTAAGTCCGATTTGACGATTTCGCCGTCAGCATTCGTGACGTAGACGCTCATATCGGTATCGTACTCGTATGTGTACGCTGAAGCGTAATCCTTCATTTCTTCCGACGTTTCAAGATATTCCTTGAACTTGACGAGGTTGTTTTCTCTTGTCTCGATATTCGTCATCGACTCCATCATGCTTGACATGATACTGCTCTTGTAAACGGCGTCAAGCTCATGCTCTTCTTCGTTTTCACTGCTTGTCGACATCAGCGATGTCATAAGCTCCGTCATATCGACCTCGCTTGCACTGATGGTTATCGGATATGACGAAAGTGTGTCCTCCTGAACCCTGTCGATATAGTTCTGAACACCCGTAGACACAGCTAAAATCAAAGCAATACCTATTATTCCGATGCTACCTGCAAAACAGGTCAGTATCGTTCGTGCCTTCTTCGTCATGAGGTTATTAAGAGACAGAGAAAGAGCGGTTCCGAAGGACATCGACGGCTTCTTTTCTTTGCCGACTTTTCTTATTTCGTCGGGAGAAGGCTGAGATTCATCTTCGGTATAAGGATTTGAGTCGCTCTGAACAACGCCGTCAAGACAACGGACGATTCTTGTGGCATATTGCTCGGCAAGCTCGGGGTTATGGGTTACCATTATAACAAGTCGGTCCTTCGAGACCTCCTTCAGAATCTCCATAATCTGAACGCTTGTCGTCGAATCGAGTGCGCCTGTGGGTTCATCCGCCATCAGGATTTCAGGGTCGTTTACGAGTGCTCTTGCAATAGCAACTCTTTGCATCTGACCGCCGGACATCTGGTTCGGCTTTTTGTTTAACTGGTCCTCGAGACCTACTTTTTTAAGGGCATCTATAGCCCTCTTTCTGCGCTCAGCCTTGCCGACACCCGAGAGCGTCAACGCAAGCTCAACGTTTGCGAGAACCGTCTGATGCGGAATCAGGTTATACGACTGGAAGACGAAGCCGACAGAGTGGTTACGGTAGCTGTCCCAGTCGGAATCCTTGAATTTCTTGGTTGAACGGCGATTTATGGACAGGTCGCCGGACGTGTATTGGTCGAGTCCGCCGATGATGTTTAAAAGCGTCGTCTTGCCACAACCGGAAGGTCCTAAGATTGCAACAAATTCACTTTTCCTGAACTCGATGCTTATACCTTTCAGGGCGTGTATCGTTTCGTCACCGACGAAATAATCCTTTGTGATATTGGTTAGTTTCAGCATTATTATATGTCGCCTTGTTTAAGGCTCTCCTTTCACATATGTAATACCATTGCCCGACAACTTTTTCAAAGGTGTCTTATTATTGATTTTGTCTTAAACTCTATAATATCATCACATGTCGCAAAAGTCAATTAGCCTCGGCTATCTTTCAACAGCTTTTCACCGCTATATCACACTTAAGATGTTGAAAGCCCGTTAAAAAAGCCGGCGTAATTGCCGGCTTCTTATTAACTTATCTGAACAAAAGGCATGTCCCGCTTTCGCGATAATACCTGATTTTTGCTTCTATTGCCGCACGGCTTACCCCCAGATACTCCGCCAGGCAGTCGATGCACAGAAACTCATCTGCACACCTGAGCACAAGCTTGCGATAAATCGCTATGTCGTCGCCTTCGAGCTTATGCCCGCACTTGCGGCAGGTTTCGTAATTCGCCATCAGAGCTTGACGAGCTTGGCTCTCAGAATAAGGCAATCGTGAGCCTCAACATCGGCTGTGAACCTTTCGGCATAGGTGCCGATTGTTTCATGCTTCCAACAATCGTACATCTCGAAGCCGTAACCCGCAGAGGACGGAAGTCCCATATCCCAGAACGGGAATGATGCCGCTCTGCCGAACTTATCTCCGAAGTTGAAGAGACCGATTGCATAATCACCGTTCTCAAGAGGCTTGACAAGAATCATGACCTGACCGTCGTCCCATCCGGAAGAATCGAGGACATATGCTCCCCTTCCCTCGGGGTCCTGATTGATGGCGATAACGTCCTTATTCATGAGAATTTCCTTGGTGGCATCGCTCATATTTCTGATGTCACAACCAATCATCAAGGGAGAGTTCATCATTGCCCAAAGCGAAAAGTGGGTCTTGTATTCGGTATCGGTGCAACCGAAGCCGCCGTCACCGATAAAGTCGTTATTCGAGCCGCCGTGCATTCCGACAACGAGCATGTCGATATCATTCCAACAGTAAACACCCTGCTGGCTCTGTCTGCCGAACTGGGATTTCGCGAGGTTTACGATGGAGTTCCAACTGTCCTGAATGTCGCCGGTAGAACGGAACATCTGGGCACCGGTTTCCTTGATCCATGTGTAGACGTCATCCTGACCCCAGTTACATGCCGAAAAGAGGATATCTCTTCCGCAGTTACGAAGTGCCATTCCCATTCTCTTGTAAAGAAGCTCGCCGGGGATTCCCTTCGGCTTGAAGCAGTAATCATATTTGAGGAAGTCAACGCCCCACTCTGCAAAGGTATTCGCGTCGACAAATTCATGCTCGAAGGATGCCGGATAAGCCGCACAGGTGTGGGTCCCCGAGCAGGAATACATACCGAATTTGAGCCCTTTCGAATGAATGTAGTCGGCAAGATACTTCATTCCGTGAGGGAACTTTTCGGGGTCGGCAACGAGCTTGCCGTTTTCATCTCTTTCTTTTTTGGACCAGCAATCGTCGATAACTATGTATTCATAGCCGCAATCCTTAAGCCCAGTTGCGACCATTTCGTCAGCCGCCTGCATAACAAGCTCTTCATTGATGTTCCATGTGAAGGTATTCCATGAGTTCCAGCCCATAGGTGGAGTACGTCCCAGATTCTTAGGCATATAATCTCTTCCTTTCAGATGCAAGTATGAATTTATTAACCGTCAAGGCTTTGCAACCGTTTTCGGGAAATTATCCGAAAAAACGCGCTGTCAGCCTTTTATATTAAGATTATAACTCATACGGCATTGATTGTAAATATAAATATATGATACGGATTGGTGTACATCCACACAATACAGCCGTCAACCTCATCCGTTCCAGTAATCCTTGAGCTTATCAAAGAAGCTTTTTCTCGAAGCCGAGTTCTTATCCTCAAGAGAATCATCGAACGCCTTCAGCAAATCAGCCTGTTTCTTATTCAGATTCTTCGGGACTTCGACTTTAACGGTTACATACTGGTCGCCACGATCGTTCTTATAAAGGCGTTTGACGCCCTTACCGCGAAGTCTGAATACGGTGCCGGTCTGAGTTCCGGCGGGAACTGTATATTTAACGTTGCCGTCGATGGTAGGAACGGTTATCTCGTCGCCCAAAACTGCCTGGATATATGAAATCGGAACTTCGGTATAGATGTCGTAGCCTTCACGCTCGAAAAGCTCATCCTCGGTGACGTTGATCTTTATATTGAGGTCACCGAAGCCTCCACCGTTTACACCGCAGTTTCCGGCTCCCGGAACGCGAAGCGTCTGACCGTCATCAATTCCGGCGGGAATCTCAACCTCGCGTGAAAGGGTCGAACGGACTCTTCCCTGCCCCTGACAGGTTGTGCAGGCTTCTCTTATAATCTTACCTCTGCCCCCGCACCTCGAACAGGTCTGTGTTGACTGGAAGGTGCCGAAAGCGGTTCTCTGGTTTATTCTCACCGTTCCGGTGCCGTGGCAATCGGGGCAGGTTTCCGGCTGTGCACCGCCCTTGGCTCCGGTGCCCTTGCAATCGGGACAGGTATCATAACGTGAAACTCTTACATTCTTCTTTGTGCCCTTGCAGGCTTCCATGAAGCTTATTGTCATTTTCTGACGCAAATCCTGACCACGCTTCGGAGCATTGGCATTTGAAGCGCTCGAACGGGTCGAACCGCCGCCGAAGAAAGCGTCGAAGATGTCACCCATGTCGGCACCGAATCCGCCAAAGCCTCCTCCGAAGCCGCCGGTACCGCCGTAAGAGCCGTACGCTCCGCCGCCCTGACCGGCTCCATAGCTCGGGTCTACTCCCGCAAAGCCGAACTGGTCATACTTCTGCCTCTTGTCCTTGTCGGAAAGAACCTCGTATGCTTCGTTGACCTCTTTGAATTTAGCCTCGGCTTCCTTATCGTTCGGGTGAAGGTCGGGATGATATTTCTTTGCGAGGGTTCTGTATGCATGCTTGAGCTCGTCGTCCGTCGCGCCCTTCTGCACACCCAAGACCTCGTAGTAATCTCTTTTATCCGCCATAATTTACTCCCATATTGAAAGTTTGCCAATCCGCCGCGCCATGAAGCTCGGCGGATTGGCTTTATTTTGTCTGTCTGAATCAGTCGGCATCGGTGAAGTCGGCATCAACTACGTTGTCGTCTCCGCCATTATTGCCACCGTTGTCGTCAGGTCCCTGCTGATTCTGCTGTTCAGCGGCAGCGGCAGAGTATACCTTTGTGGCTATATTCTGAATCGACTGCTCGAGCTCCTTCTCTTTCGACTTGATAGCTTCCATGTCAGTGCCCTTGAGAGCTTCCTCGAGAGCAGAAATCTTGGCTTCGCAATCGGACTTGTCAGAAGCGTCAACCTTGTCGCCGAATTCCTCGAGGGACTTCTTGCACTGGAAGACCATCTGGTCAGCCTGATTTCTTGTGTCGACATCCTCACGCTTCTTCTTGTCCTCTGCGGCGAACTGCTCGGCTTCCTTGACAGCCTTGTCGATATCGTCCTTGGACATGTTGGTGGAAGAAGTGATTGTAATCTTTTGCTGTTTACCGGTGCCGAGATCCTTTGCGGATACGTTTACGATACCGTTGGCATCAATATCGAAGGTAACCTCGATCTGAGGGATTCCTCTCGGAGCGGGAGCAATACCGTCGAGGCGGAACATACCGAGCTGTTTGTTGTCCTTGGCGAATTCTCTTTCACCCTGAAGGATGTTGATATCAACTGCGGACTGATTGTCTGCCGCAGTAGAGAATATCTGAGACTTGGAAACAGGGATAGTGGTGTTTCTGTCGATAATCTTGGTGCAGATACCGCCCATGGTCTCAAGACCGAGTGAAAGCGGAGTTACATCAAGAAGGAGAAGACCTTCCTTGACGTCGCCGCCGAGGATACCGCCCTGAAGTGCGGCACCGAGAGCAACGCACTCATCGGGGTTGATTCCCTTGAACGGCTCCTTGCCGGTAATCTTTCTTACTGTATCTACGACTGCGGGGATTCTTGAAGAACCGCCGACCATGAGAACCTTATTGATATCGTTGGTCGAGAGTCCGCTGTCGGAAAGTGCCTGCTTAACCGGTCCTACTGTTGCCTCAACGAGGTCAGCGGTGATTTCGTTGAACTTAGCTCTTGTGAGAGTGTAGTCGAGGTGCTTAGGTCCTGTTGCATCAGCTGTGATGAACGGAAGGTTGATGTTGGAGGAAGCAACGTTTGAAAGCTCAATCTTAGCCTTTTCAGCGGCTTCCTTGAGTCTCTGCATCGCCATCTTGTCGTTCGAAAGGTCAATGCCGTCCGACTTCTTGAATTCGCTTACGAGAAGGTCAATGATTCTCTGGTCGAAGTCGTCGCCGCCGAGGTGGTTATTACCTGCTGTCGCCAATACTTCGGTTACGCCCTCGCCCATCTCGATAATAGAGACATCGAAGGTGCCGCCGCCGAGGTCATAAACCATAACCTTCTGGCTTTCTTCCTTGTCGATTCCGTAGGAAAGTGCCGCGGCTGTAGGCTCGTTGATGATTCTCTTGACGTTAAGACCGGCAATCTGTCCTGCGTCCTTGGTTGCCTGACGCTGGGAGTCGGTGAAGTAAGCCGGAACGGTGATAACAGCATCGGTTACCTTCTCGCCGAGGTAAGCTTCAGCATCCTGCTTCAGCTTCTGGAGAATCATTGCGGAAATCTCCTGAGGAGTGTAGCTCTTGCCGCCCATCTGAGCCTTGTAATCGGAGCCCATATGGCGCTTGATTGAAATTACGGTGTTGTCATAGTTGACAACTGCCTGTCTCTTGGCAACCTGACCTACGAGTCTGTCGCCGTTCTTTGATACTCCGACAACAGAAGGAGTTGTTCTTGCGCCTTCACTGTTAGGGATTACTACTGCCTCGCCGCCTTCAACAACAGCTACGCATGAATTGGTTGTACCAAGGTCTATACCTATGATTTTTGACATATAAATCTCTCCTTATTAAGTATGATAAATTTGGATTTTTCTTGTTTTATTCGGACTAACAGTTTGCAACGGCGACCATAGCGGGTCTTATGACCTTATCGCCACGCTTGTAGCCCTTCTGATAAACTTCGGCAACGACATTGTCGCCAAGGTTTTCATCAATTATCTGAGTTACGGCATCCTCTAATTGAGGGTCGAACTCCTCCCCTTTCGGGTCGATTATCTCAACTCCGAGCTTTTTAAAGGCATCTGAAAGCTGATTCTGGATCATCATGACGCCCGACTTATACTTTTCATCGGTTGTCTCGGCAGTAGCGGCACGCTCGAAGTTATCCGCCATCGGGAGGAACTCCTTTATTGCGGCAACCATTGCGTCGGGATAAATATCCGCCTTTTCCTTCTGAGTACGCTTTCTGAAATTGTCGTACTCAGCGGCAAGTCTCTGATACTTATCCGTGAGGTCTGCAAGCTCTTTTATTATTTCTTCGTTCTCTTTCTTCAAGAGTGTGAGCTCATCGTCCTCGGGAGCTTCTTCGACTGCCTCGGAATTTTCGACCTCGGAAGCTTCATCTGTGGCTTCAACCTCTTCCATTACTTCTTTTTCAGAAGTCTCCTCGGTCTTCTCCTCTTTTATATCTTCATTACTCATCCTTAGTATTCACCTCATTTTCTTCGGTATCTGTCGCATCCGGCGGCTGTGAAATGACACCGTCGTCCGATATAATTCTCAATTCATTCTGTGCACCTTCGGCGGTCGAAAGAATTTCGGAAATCTTATTTGTGAAAAATTCAACGTAAGGGATTACTTTCTTGTAATCGATTCTCATCGGACCAATTACGCCAAGATGCCCCGCAACCTCGCCGTTCTTTGTGAAATCTCCGCTTACAAGGCTTGAATTTCCGATTACGAAATTGTCGTTCTCCTCAGAAAATACGACATGTATTCCGCTGAAGCTGTCATCAATGAGCTCCCTCAGTTCATCGCTTGTGTCGATGAAGGTCATGAGCTCGTTTTTATCGACATCGGTTCTCGTAATCAGATTCTTGGCGCCCGAGATGCTTATATCTCTTTGTGCCATGTCCTTTGACATGTCGAAGATTGCCTGCATGAGCGGTGAAAGCGTCAATAAGTAGGTTCCCATCGCCGTTTCGAGCTTCTCAAGCATCTCATCGCTAAACACGTTTACCGGAACGCCTTCAAGATTCTCCTTGACGAAATCGGTGAAGTAGCTGAGCTGTTCATCGGTCAGGTCAAGCTGCAGTCTGCATGTACGGTTTTGGATTCTTCCTGTCGAAGAAATCATCAGAAGGACATACATCCTCTTGCCTGTCGGGATAACCTCAACCTTCGATATTACCGAAAACTTCGGGTTTTCTGTCGTTACAAACGTCGCACAGCTTGTGAGCTCCGCCAAAGCATTTGAAGCGGACTTGACGAGATTCTCTTCGGAATAGTCATCCTTAGGGAGCATGCTTTCGAGCTTTTCCTGCTCTTCCGGGGGAATCGGATTTGTCTGCATAAGATGGTCGACATAAAGCCTGTAGCCGCTGTAGGTCGGAACTCTTCCCGAGGAAGTATGAGGCTGTTCAAGATATCCCTGCTTCTCAAGCTCCGCCATTTCGTTGCGGATTGTCGCGCTTGAGGCATTGACATAGCGCATTATTGATTTTGACCCTACCGGCTCGCCCGTAACGATATATTCGTCAACAACGGCGGCAAGTATTCTCATTTTTCGGTCGTCCACAATATTCCTCACCTTTGAATTAAGACTGTTGGCAATTTGAATTTTTAAGTGTTAGCACTCTTTCTTTCCGAGTGCTAATTATAGTATACCCCTTTTTCCGCGAAAGTCAAGAGGTTTTTAAAAATTTTTTTCAAATCTTCCGAGTGTGACAGATTTCGCGGCTTTACCGCCTTAAAATTATGCAAAAAGAACAAAGAAGGAGAAGTGAAAACTAAAATGCCGGTATATATGGAATCGGATGACGATTGCATCCTCACTGCGAAAATTACTGGTGAAATCGATCATCACAGCGCAAAATGGCTTCGAGCGGACATCGACACAGCCATAAACGATAACAAGCCTCAGTTACTCAGACTTGATTTTTCGGGAGTGACATTTATGGACAGCTCCGGAGTTGGACTTGTTATGGGAAGAAATCTTAGTATGAAAGAAATCGGTGGAAAAGTTGAGCTTGTGAACATGCCGCCGTATATCGAAAGAGTCATGTCGATTGCGGGTATGGACAAGCTCACAGGGACTGTTTTCGGAAAAGGAGGTAATCAGGATGGCAAACAAGGCTAAACCCACAAACGAAATGAAGCTTGTGTTCCCTGCCCTGTCCGCAAACGAGAGCTTTGCGAGGGCGTCAGTCAGCAGTTTCGTCGGACTTATGGATCCGAAGATGGACGAGCTTATAGACATAAAAACAGCGGTCAGCGAGGCAGTCACAAACTGTATAGTTCACGCCTACAGAAACAGCTCGGGCAACATCGAGCTAACGGCAAAAATCTATCCCGACAGAACGGTATACATAAAAATCAAAGACCGAGGGTGCGGAATTGAGGATATCGGACAGGCTATGGAGCCGCTTTATACCACTCATCCCGAAGAGGAACGCTCCGGTCTCGGGTTCTCCGTCATGGAGAGCTTCTGCGACGATGTGAAAGTGACCAGTAAACCCGGTTCGGGAACCACGGTAACGTTGCGCAAAAAGCTCGGAATCAAGCTTTAGGTATTATGAGCATTCAGACATATGCTAAAAATGAAGCGTTTCCCGACGTTATTGAAGACGAGATAACGGTTGAAAACAATCTTGGGCTGGTCAGATTATGTGCCGGAAGATTCAGGGGCAAAGGAATTGAATATGAAGAGCTGTACAGTGCCGGATGCGTAGGACTCGTGAAGGCGGTAAAGTCTTTTGACACGTCGAGAGGCGTCCGGTTCTCCACTTATGCCGTGCCGGTCATATTGGGAGAGATAAGGCGGCTTTTCCGGGATGGCGGAAGCCTCAAGGTCTCACGCTCCGTAAAAGAGCGTTCCCTTGCCGTTTCAAGAGCTTCAGGCAAATTCGAGCTTGATAACGGCAGAGAGCCAACCATAAGCGAGCTTTCCGAGATAACCGGATTCTCACAGGAAGAGATTATCGAAGCTTTAAGCGTATCACAGCCGACGGTGAGCCTGACTCCGGTAGAAGACGGCGAGCCGCAGCTCGATTTGCCTGTGGAGTCACCTGAAACCAAAATCACAAATTCGCTTGCACTGAGGCAGGCATTAAGCGAGCTAAGCGACAGAGACAAAGCGCTGATATATTGCAGGTTTACTCTTGACCTCACCCAACAGGCTACCGCCGAAAGATTGGGCATGACTCAGGTGCAGGTCTCAAGGAGAGAGAAGAAGCTTCTTCTCTATCTTCGGGAAAAGCTGTACTGAAGTAAACAAGACCCTCATCGCTTGATGAGGGTCTTTTCTTATTTTTATTCAAGATATTCTACTGTTATAGATGTCATGTAATCCCGTTCGCCCTCGGCGAGCTCGCCGACTTCGGAATAATCATAGTTGATCGAGACAGTATAGGTCTCGCCTTCCTGTAGTCCGACGGTTCTCGTGGCACTCGTTCTGCCCTCGAAGGTTTCGCTAAAGACGGTTTCTCCGCTCGAGTCTGTAACGATAACGGTCATCTTTGCCGAATTGGTTGACGGGAGATTCGAGATTGTGAATGTATAATCTGCGGTGTGAAGAGTTGTAAAGACCAACGCATCCGTGCCGAAGTATTCTTCGCCGTCCCATTCGCCGCTGTACTCATAGGATATCGAATTCGAATATTCGGAAGCGTAAACGCTTGCTCCAAAAAGTCCGAGAAGAATCACCACTGCAAGAATTACTGCAATCGCACAGCTTCTCTTGGATTTCGAAGAAGATTTCAGCTTTTCCTCAGGCATTACAACGCCTACGGAGGTGTCCTCCACTCCGCTAAGACGGTGAAGTGCGATTATCTCACGCAACTTCTTTGGTCTCAGAAGAATTACAGTCACAATGAGGTATGGAAGTGCCGAAATAACCTGATAGGGCTCGTAACTGCTTATCGTAGATGAGAGCGAGCCACCGGCTATAAATCCGGAGTAGAATGCTCCGCAGAAATCGACAAAGGCATGGACAAGAACAAGAACCCAGATGTTGCGACAACGGTAATAAATCGCAGTAAGAGCCATTCCCATGGCACACGCCGCCACGACCTGAACCAGAACTCCGACCGTATCGGAAGACATAAGGTTCGACAGGTGCATCAGTCCGAATACCATTCCCGAGCATATCGTGGCGCACCAGACGCCGGCTGGGTCGTTGCCGTACTTATCAAGGAACAGGTTGGCGACAACTCCCCTGAAAAACGTTTCCTCGGCAAGTCCGATAAGAAGCACTGTCAGCACAAATACGATTATCTGCCACAGAGGATTAAACTCGACGTCATCCATCAAGGCGATGTCTGCAACGTAGATTACGAGCGAATAGAGCGAAACCACTATGAAGTATCCGGCGCTGAGGAAGCCCTTGCCGAGACCTTTTCCCCGCTCATTCCATATCCAGCCGTAGCCCATCAGGGCGACGAAGCCGATGCCAATCAGCGAGGTGAAGCACTCGACCGTTCCCTGATAGACATAGTCGCCGTTCGTAAGGAAGAAGCTCGGTCCGAAATAGGATATCAATATTGCCGGTCCCCACAGTGCTATCAGGAACACCACGACAGTTACTATACTCCAAAGCAATGGGTGCTTGCTTACGGTTGTTCTCATTTCATTTCTCCTTTTCCTGTTCTATATCAAGACAAATCGCTTATCGACTGCTCAATCTTTGAGAGCTTGTCCTTGGCACGCTCGAGCTTTTCGCGCTCAGATTCAACAAGCTGTGCGGGAGCCTTCTTCAAGAAGCCTTCGTTATTAAGCTTGCCGGAGATGATTGAGATATCCTTCTCGGCGGATGCCTTCTCACGATTGAGTCTTGCAAGCTCCTTGTCCTTGTCGATAATCTCACTGAGCGGAATGAAGAGTCTTGCCTGATCGGTAACGGCAGTTACACAGCCCTCTTTTTCTACCTTCTCCGTTATCTCAACTGATGAAGCATAGGCAAGCCGTTCGAAGAACATTATACCCTTTTCGAATATCTCAGCGTGTGATGTTTCGATGAAAAGCTCGGCTTTCTTCGACGGAGGCACGTTCATGCCGCTACGCAGGTTTCTTATAGCCTTGATAGCCTCGATAATCTTCTCGAAGTCGTATTCCTCCTCGGGATAGGAAAGAGCTTCCTCGAATACGGGATAGCTTTCGAGCATCAGAGGAGTTCCGCCCTTCAAGTTCTGCCAGATTTCCTCGGTTATGAACGGCATGAACGGATGAAGAAGCTTTAAGATTCTTATCATAGCCCAGACGAGAACCTTCTGTGCGGATTCGGCGGTTTCGCCGCCGGCTGAAATTCTCGGCTTTGTGAGCTCGATATACCAGTCGCAGAATACATCCCAGATGAAGTCGTAGAGCTTTGATGCGGCGACGCCGAGCTCGAACTTGTCGATGTTCTCCCCTACTTCTTTTGCAAGGGTATTGAGCTTTGAAACAACCCACTTGTCCTCGAGTGTGAGGGTTTCGGGAAGCTCTCCCGTTATCTCCATACCCTCGGGCAGGTTCATCATTATATATCTTGTTGCGTTCCAGAGCTTATTTGCGAAGTTTCTGGCGGCTTTGACCTTTTCGTCGGAATATCTCATGTCATTTCCGGGTGAATTGCCGGAGGCGAGCATGAATCTGAGGGCATCAGCACCGTACTGGTCGATAATCTCGAGCGGGTCGATACCGTTGCCGAGAGACTTCGACATCTTTCTGCCCTGAGAATCTCTTACGAGACCGTGGATGAAGACGGTGTCAAACGGCTTCTCGTGCATATGCTCCATACCGGCGACTATCATTCTTGAAACCCAGAAGGTTATGATATCATAGCCGGTAACCATTGTTGATGTGGGATAGAAGTATTTGAGGTCCTCCGTCTCGTCAGGCCATCCGAGTGTCGAGAAAGGCCAGAGTGCAGAGCTGAACCATGTGTCAAGGGTGTCGGGGTCCTGACGCATCGGCTTGCCGCAATGCGGGCAAACGGCTGAATCTTCCTTCGTGACTATCATCTCGCCACAGTCATCGCAATAGAATGCGGGGATTCTATGACCCCACCAGAGTTGGCGGGAGATGCACCAGTCACGGATGTCCTCCATCCAGTTGAAGTAATTCTTCTCGAATCTTTCGGGAACGAACTTGATGTCTCCATTCTTGACGACTTCGATTGCGGGCTTTGCAAGGTCCGCCATCTTGACGAACCACTGAAGCGATACTCTCGGCTCGATTGTGGTTCCGCAACGATAGCAAGTGCCGACATTATGCTCGTGCTCCTCGACGGAAACGAGATATCCTCCGGCTTCGAGATCCTCAACGATTGCCTTTCTTGCCTCGAATCTGTCCATACCGGCGTACTTCGGATAATCATCGACAATCTTTGCGTCGTCTGTCATTACGTTTATAACGGGCAGATTGTGACGCTGTCCGACTTCGAAGTCGTTCGGGTCGTGTGCGGGAGTAATCTTTACAACGCCGGTACCGAATTCCATATCAACATAGGAGTCGGCAACTACGGGGATGACTCTGCCAACAAGAGGAAGAGTTACGGTCTTTCCGACATAGTCCTTATATCTTTCGTCCTTCGGATTTACCGCTACTGCGGTATCGCCGAGGAGGGTTTCGGGTCTTGTGGTGGCGAGCTCGAGCCAACCGGAGCCGTCGGTAAGCGGATATCTTAAATGCCAGAAATGTCCTGCCTGGTCTTCATATTCAACCTCTGCATTGGAAATAGAGGTCATGCAGTGAGGACACCAGTTGATGATTCTCTCGCCTCTGTAGATGAGACCTTTTTCGTAGTATTTTACGAATACTTCTTTTACTGCCTTTGAACAGCCTTCGTCGAGGGTGAATCTTTCGCGGGACCAGTCGCAGGATGAACCGAGCTTCTTCAACTGCTCGATGATTCTTCCGCCGTACTTGTCTTTCCATGCCCAGGCACGCTCGAGGAAGCCCTCTCTGCCGAGGTCGTCCTTGGTCAAGCCCTCTTTACGCATGGACTCGACTATTTTAGCCTCGGTAGCTATCGAAGCATGGTCGGTTCCGGGAACCCATAGAGTCGCGTAGCCGGACATTCTCTTGTATCTTACGAGAATATCCTGCAAAGTATTGTCGAGTGCGTGTCCCATATGGAGCTGACCGGTGATGTTCGGCGGCGGGATAACGATGGTATAGTGTTCCTTATCGGGGTCTGCGTGAGCCTTGAAGCAGTCGTTATCAAGCCAGTATTGATAAATCTTGTCTTCGACCTGCTTTGGCTCGTAGAGCTTGGACATTTCCTTTTTCATTTTGGATGAACCTTTCCTTATAAAATTCCGCGAAATAAAAAAATCGCCCCAAGAAATTCTTGAGACGAGATAACCCGCGGTACCACTCAAATTGCAGAAAAGATAATTTCCTGCCTCTTAATGCGGATAACGTTCGCTTACGGACGGGTTCTACTCAGGTCTTCCCTTTCTTCCCGTCGGCTCGGAAGCTACCGGCTGAGGCTTTCCCGACAGCTCACACCAACCGCTGTCTCTCTTTGAAGAAAATTACCTTGCCGCTCTTCGTTAACGCCATTTCTTTCTGTATGATAACATAATCGCAGAAGATTGTCAAGCATAAAAATGGCTGACAGGTGTTCAAACCTATCAGCCGGAAAAATTATGCTGTTTTTTCGCCTATATTTACTATCCGCACTATGACGGGGCTCAGGATTACGTTGAAGAGAAGCTCGAAGAGGAAGTTGCCTCCTGCAAGAACCAGGAACATGTACGCAACAGCGTTCTGATATCCCAACGCCGATGCCCATTCAGCCACGGTATCATAGAAGAAGAGGAAGCAACCGATAAGGAAGATTCCGGTGTTGACAACCGGACAGGCGACTGCCGCCGCAACGGTTGCGACATACTTGCTCCCCTTGAACTTCAGCTTGTTCACAAGACTGAACACAAGTCCAGCGAAGAGTCCGGCACATGTTCCCTTAAGAACACAAATAAATATTGTTCCCGGAACATTTACAGCCAAAAATGCAGAAGCATCTCCTGAAATGAGAACCACTACGCCGAACACAAAGCCAAGCCAAGCCCCAGACGCTGGTCCACAAAGTGCTGCCCCGACTACTATTGGGATAAGCACAAGTGAGATTGAGAAGACGCCAAATCTGATGAACGAGCCTAAGAATTGCAAGACTACAACAATGGCTGTCAGCATTCCCAAAATTGTGAGTTGTCTGATTTTTGCGGAATTTGTTTTTTGCATATTATCTACTCCTGACTGATTTCCGAATAAATCGGTAAATCGCCGTATTTAAACTCACGAAGCAGAATATTTTGTTTTAACGGTTTTTCTGATAAATGGCGTAGAGACCGTCAAGAAGAAGTCCGCCGTCAAGAACGATTCCCTCTGTTTTGCAGTAAGGAACGATGCTTGAAGCGAGTCCACCGGTTGCGATAACCTTGGCATCTTCGCCGAGCTCGGAACGATATCTTTCAATCATGCCGTCCATCATCGAGGCGTTGCCGAGGATTACTCCCGAGCGCATTGAAGCAACTGTGTCCGCACCTATTACATCTATTGCACCAGAATCAGGATTGATGTCCTGAAGCTGAGCCGCAGACGAGGAAAGCGCACGAAGCGAGACATTAACACCTGGTATAATCGAGCCACCGAGAAAGCTTCCGTTACGGTCGATTCCGGAAATCGTCGTTGCGGTTCCGAAGTCGAAAATTATAAGCGGAGGAGCATACTTGAGGAGCGCTCCGACTGCGCCGCAGACAAGGTCTGCGCCGAGGCTTGCGGGGTTGCCGATTTTGATGTTAAGACCGGTTTTGATACCTGCGCCGACCACAACCGCATCGACACCGAAAAGCTTCTTTACAGCGTTTTTGAGAGCGGTTGTAAGCTGAGGAACGACAGTCGAAACAGCCGCACCCGTTATCTCCGCTTTGTCGACACCGTAAAGGCGCAAAATGTCACCAAAAGCCACAGCGTACTGATCCTCAGTTTTAGAGGCTTCAGTCGCCACTCTTGAAGTGAATATGAGCATTCCGTCGTCGTCAAATACGCCGAGGACTATGTTTGTATTTCCGGCATCAACAGTAAAAACCATAGCTATTCTCCCGTGTGAGTTTATGGATATATTTTATTCGTTTTTGATTCAAAATGCAATAGCCTGCGCCAAATTTTGTGTGCAGTCACAGATTTATTCCTGACCGTACTTTCAGAGTTGTGAAAATTTCTGTTGCAGTCTAAGAAGAAAAATCGTATAATTGACGTATAAAAATTCGGTTTGGAGCGCATTATGACAGATATAAATAAATTTCTTTCGCTTGATTCATACATAGATGTTCTTAAGAGTACTAGTGATCCCATATTTATCTACGGAATGGGCGACGGTTGTCTCAAACTTCTTAAGATATTTGATGAGTACGGAATTCCCTGTGCCGGGATATTTGCAAGCGACGAATTTGTCAGGGACAAAACCTTTGAGGGGCACAAGATACACAAGCTGTCAGACATAGAAGGACAAGTAGAAAAGTTTACAATAGTGCTTGCATTCGGAGCAGGTTATCAGGAGCTGAGAGATAAGATTGACAGCATCGAAAAGAAGCATCGGCTTTTTGTTCCAGACATGCCGGTTATCGGCGACGGGCTTTTCACGAAAGAATATCTCAGAGAAAACTTTGACAAGATTTCGGCAGTATATGAACTATTGGCTGATGAGCAGTCGAAGCTATGCTATGAAAAGCTGATTGAATACAAGATTACCGGGCTTCTTGAGCCTCTGCGGGCTTGTGAAAGCTCACCGCATGAGAACATACTTAGTCTCGGTAGCGACGAAATTTATGTTGATTTGGGCGCATACACGGGCGATACTATTTCAGGCTTTTTGGAAGCTACTGGTGGGAAATATCAGGAGATATATGCCGTCGAACCGGACAAGAGAAATTTCCGGAAGCTTTCGGAGAATACCGCTTCCCTGCTGGATATCAGTCTCATAAACGCTGCAATCGGGAGCGAGGATGGGGTTACACGTGTTCTGAAAGGCGGAGGAAGAAAAATCAGGCGAAGTGATAACGGGATAGAGATAGAAGTCAGAAGCGTTGACAGTATTCTTGATAATTCAGACTGTACTTATATTAAAATGGACATTGAGGGCGAGGAAAAGGCAGCACTCTTGGGAGCCGAAGGGACTATCAAAAAGTGCTCACCAAAGCTGAATATTGCGATTTATCACAGGGTCGGAGATTTGTTTGAGCTTCCGCTCATGGTTCATGAAATGAATCCGGGATACAAGCTCTATATCCGGCACTATCCCTATTACCCTGCATGGGATACGAATCTGTTTGCTCTGGGTGAACAAATTTGTAACTGATAGCCCGGTTTTGTAACCGAGTTGTCACCATTTGTAATCTTCCTGTTCTTGAATCCGGCTCAAAATGTGCTAAAATAAAAGCATAGAAAAGATAAAGACAGCTTCCGAGACGTTACGGTTCAAAACGGGTCTTTACTGAATATTTTGTAAAGATGAAGCGTAAACGGTCCGATCTATATTATAAACTTTGCAGTTCCATCTTTTTCCTCCATCCAAAATATAGATAAGCAACAAAGGGATACCTACTTAAGTCGGGCATCCCTTTGGCTTATTATATCAAGTTGTCAGTAGGCAATAAATTTTTCAGCCGCTTTTCCGTGGTCAGCCCACATCACAAGCAGGGTTCCATCGCCAGCCGTTACAGTCACAGGCTTTCCGACAGAATGATTGCTGACACCTATCGGGAAGCTCGATGAGATTTCACCGTTCCGCATTTCATAGAAACCGCCGGTTATCGACACTCCGTGAGAAGTCCCGCCGAGCGAGAACACCGAGAAAATTCCGGTTGGTTCAAACGTGAAGTCATTCCGAATCACGGTCATGACCATTTCGGGACTGTAGAGATATCCCCTTCCGCCATGCTCGGCGATATACGAAAGCGTCTGGATATTGGCAATCGTGTGATCTATCCGTCCTCCGGTTCCACCGTAGATATGGATTTCATCGAAACCGTGCTCGAGGCAATACCTGACGGCAAATACCGAATCCGTATCGTCCTTTTCTACGGGGAGCTTGATTATTTCGCCGGAATCGGGTTCGGGTGAAGAATCAAAATCACCGATAATCAGGTCAGGCTTGATGCCGAGACTGTCAAGATACCTCATCCCACCGTCGGCGGCGATTACGAAGTCGCCGTCTTCGGGGACAGCCCGAAGCGGCACCGTCTCACCGGCACCGAATATAAACGCCCGGGACATGTAATTATGCCTTTTCAACTCTGAAGAGTCTCGGAGCAAATTTTCTGAGAAGAACGAGAACTACAACGCAGATAATGATGTCGGGAAGCATGTATGCGCCGTTATAGAGGAAGCTATAAACGGCTGCGCCCATTCCCTCGGGAGCATAACCACCCCAGATGAGAACGCCGGAAAGGAAGCTGCAGATAAATCTAAATACTCCGACTACTGCGGTTCCGACTCCCACGCCGACGAGCTGGTTCTTGAAGGGCTTTGCGAATACGAGAGCAAGACCGAGGACAGTAAATGCTACGAGATAATCGAGCAAGATGCAACCAACCTGGCTCAGAAGAGTTGTGCAGTAAAGAACATTTTCAAAGCCGATAATCATCTGCAGAAGCCCATGAACAAGACCGGTGAAGCAACCCCACTTGGGTCCGTTTCTTAAGCCCATAAGGATAAGAGGAATCATCTCAAAGGTGATTGAGCCGCCATACGGGAGATTGAAGAGCTTGAGGTAGGAGAGGATGGTAGCGAGAGCTATCATGAGTGCTCCTTCGACTAAGATTCTTGTTTTCTGTGAGGATTTCATTATAGTAATCCCTTTCTTTGTGTTATTTAAAACATCGCCCGGTTGAGAAGATTCCAACAAAAAAGCCCCGTAACGACGGGGCAATCAAAGCACAGTGTTCTGAATGCTATAAACATCCAAAAGCTATACGCCCTACGTCGGTATTATCCGAATCAGGTTATGGGTCGGAGCGAAACGCGCTCCCTCTCAGCCTGCCCTTGCAAGCTCCCCTGTTTTATTGATACGATATTAACACATTGCGAAGCGTTTGTCAAGAGGCTATTTTCGTAATTTGCGTATTTCAGCCCTGAAGTGTTTTGCTTGACATAAGTCCCTCTTTCGACTATAATAGATGTAATCAACACAACGGTTTTACGACAACGAATTGAAGGCAAATATAAATGAATCTTGACTTTATGAAGGAATTTCACGAATACGCCGGAGTCAAGACCATCGGAATTCCGAGAGCCCTGCATTACTACAGGTACGGCAGGCTTTGGATAGAATTTTTCCGTGGTCTGGGAATTGAGTGCGTAGTAAGTGAACCAACAACAAAAGAAATTCTGACCAACGGAATCAATCGCTCAATCGACGAGGCTTGCTATTCTCTGAAGGTATATCTCGGGCATGTCGACAGCCTTATCGGAAGGTGCGACGCCGTATTTGTTCCGAGAATTGCCGGATTTAAGCTGAGAGAAAAGTTCTGCACCCGGTTTGAGTCGCTTTATGATGTTGTTTCGACGATTTTCGCCGACAAGGGTATACAGGTTGTCACCCTGTCGCACGACTGGAAATCGGAAAACGAAATCGAAGACGACTATATCGAGCTCGGAATAAAGCTCGGCAAATCAAAGAAAGAAGCGAAGAAGGCTTATTCTCAGGCGGTCAAAGCTTCTCAGCAGGCTTCTCAGGCAGAAGCAAAGGAACAGCGGCGTCTGACGATATCGGACGACGGATTCAAGCTTCTGATTGCGGCTCACCCCTATATAGCACATGACCCCTATATCGGTGGTCAGGTTGAAAGCTATCTTAACGAGCTCGGCTGTAAGGTATTGTATGTCGACAGAGCAAATACCCGTGCGGCTGTCAAAAGAAGTCAGGCTATGGTTCACACACTACCGTGGATTGAAAGCCGTGAAATCTTAGGCACGATTGATTTGTATAAGAACAAGCTTGACGGAATTATTCTTATGAGCGCTTACCCGTGCTGTACGGACTCAATGACCAATGAGTACATACTCAGAACGGTCAGGGATATTCCCATCTTGCAGGTAACAATGGATGTTCAGGACGGTACTGCGGGTCTTGAGACAAGACTTGAGAGCTTCGTGGACATAATCAGATTCAGGGAAAACGGCGGCTATGGCAAGTAAAAGCAATAAAAACAAAAAGAATAATACAAGTATCAGCGGCAATACAAGAAAAGTGGCATTTCCGACATTCGGCAACTATAACCTGCCATTTAAATACTTTATCGAACAGGCTATAGGTGCGGAATGCGTTCTGCCTGCCGCGCACACAAAAAAGACCGTTCATTTCGGTGAGCTCAACAGTCCCGACTTTGTCTGCACCCCTTTCAAGCATACTCTCGGAAGTATGATTGAGCTTCTGGAACTCGGTGCGGATACCCTCGTCATGAGTGGCGGACCTTGCAGGCTCGGCTTTTACGGAGAGCTTCAGAAGAAAATTTTAGAGGATATGGGCTATGAGTTCACGATGATCGACCTCGAATGGTACAAGGACTCAAAAAGAAGTGAATGGCTTAAGGTCATAAAATCAGTGAATCCCGACGTGAAGGTCCCTCAGCTTCTGCTTGAAGCAACAAACACCATGAAGATGATAAAGTACATCGACGAAATCGAAGAGCTTTATCATGCAAACATGGGCTTTGAAACGAATGAAGGCGCATACGATAAAATTTATCGTGATTTTCTCTTCGATATGAGAATGGCGGCTTCGGGAAACGACATCAAGAATGCCTACCGAAAAGCCAAGATGGCTATTGACGACGAGCCTCTAAACAAGCCGGATATGCCGCTGAGAGTCGGCATTGTCGGTGAGTATTACACCATCATGGACAAGTTCTCGAATCTGGATGTTGAGAATAAGCTCTGCCGGATGGGAATTGAAGTCCACAGACTGATGAATTTCTCCAACTACAACCTCGGCGGAAGTGAGCAAAAGATGTTCCCTGCGGCGAAGAACTATATGAAGTTCCAGATGGGTCCGACAAGTGCGACCACCGTCGCCGCCGCCGAAAAGTACGCAAAACAGGGCTTTGACGGCTTGGTTCACGTCAAGTGCTTCGGATGCACTCCGGAGGTTGACGTTATGCCTCTTTTGCAGAAGCTCTCGCAGGACTATCACATCCCGGTTTTGTATCTGAGCTACGACACCCAGACCTCGGACACGGGTCTCGACACCCGTCTTGAGGCATTTTATGATATGATTTCACTTAAGAAGAAGGTACTGAAAAATTGAGTAAAGCTAAAGCATACATAGGAATCGACATCGGTTCCATATCAACAAAAGGCGTAATCATAGACGAATCGAAAAACATAATCGCATCGTCCTACTTGTGGACTGAAGGAAACCCGGTCGGAGCGGTAAGAAAGCTCCTGGGAGTTCTTGAAGAGCAGTTCGACGACGAGAAGTACACGATAGTATCGTCCGGAACAACAGGAAGTGCAAGAAGGCTTATCGGCGCTATGATAGGCGCCGGAGTCGTCAAGAACGAGATTACAGCTCACGCCGTAGGCACCACGACCATCCACCCTGATGTAAGAACAATATTCGAAATCGGCGGTCAGGATTCAAAGATAATCCTCGTCGAGAACGGTATCGCCGTCGACTATGCGATGAATACCCTCTGTGCCGCAGGAACCGGAGCTTTCCTCTCGAGTCAGGCGCACAGACTGGGAGTCGAGGTTGAAGAGTTCGGCGAGATTGCTCTTAAATCCAAGCACCCGACCCCCATTGCCGCAAGATGCACGGTATTTGCTGAGTCAGACCTTGTACACAAGATTCAGATGGGTCACTCGAGAGAGGACATTATCGCCGGTCTTTGCCGTGCGGTAGCTTCGAACTATCTCAACAACGTTGCAAAGGGCAAAAAGATTATCTCCCCCATCGTCTTCCAGGGTGGCGTCAGCAAGAATCAGGGCGTTGTCAAGGCGTTTTCGGACGAGCTCGGAGTGCCGGTTACGGTTGACGAAAACGGTCATCTTATGGGTGCATACGGTTCGGCAATACTTGCGATGGAATCAAGAAAAGAAGCACCCTTCTCGTTCGATGTCGGAGAGATGGACTTCGTCACGAAGGAAGTCACCTGCGGAAAGTGCTCGAACCACTGCGAGATTATCTGTGTTTCAAGAGACGGTGTTCTTATCGACTCATGGGGCAACAGATGCGAAAAGGGCGAAATCAAGGCTCACGCAAAGAAATAAATAAGACAAATCAGCAATATTCCGGGAGAGGAGTGTTTCCTAAAATGAAAAAGAAGCTCTCAATAATCATATGCGCCGTGTTTACATTTGTGATGCTCACATGCAATGTTTCCGCTGTGACCTTCACGCCCGACTTTGAGGTTTACTCGGAGGCGGCATATCTTGTAAGCCTCGACACAGGCGACGTTGTCTATTCGAAGAATGCCGACGAACAGCTTGTTCCGGCTTCGCTGACGAAGATTATGACAGCTGTTATACTATTAGAGCAATTTCAGGATGACATCTCCGCTCTCTCGACTACATATGTCTGCGGAACCTCGGAATGCTTTGATGAGCTTTACATGACCGGTTGTTCAACGGCGGATATACAGATTGGCGAGATGGTCTCCTATAAGGATTTGCTCTATGCGCTGATGCTCCGCTCGGCATGCGAGGCGGCGAATATCATCGCCTATAACGTCGGCGGAAGCCTTGAGGACTTCGTCGAAATGATGAACGACAAAGCTGAGGAGCTCGGGTGCGAAAACACTCACTTTACAAACGCTCACGGGCTCTTCATCGATGACCATTACACGACGGCTCACGACATGGCTATCATCACTCAATATGCAATGAGCCTGCCGATGTTCACCGAGATAGCCTGCACCGAAAGCTACACCATGGAAGCTACGGCTTATCACACCTCAGAAAGAACCATCACCCACACCAACTACATGATGTCAAAGACCAACGGCGGCGACTATTACTATGAGTACGTCAAGGGCATCAAGACCGGTACTCTTGACGAAGCAGGAAGATGCCTCGTGTCACTCGCCTATAAGGACGGCTACAGCTATCTTCTGGTCACGCTGGGCGCTCCCCAATACGACGACAACGGAAACACCGTTTACTATAACTTCATCGACCACAAGAACATCTATGAGTGGGCATTCGACAATCTTGTCTACACGGAAATACTCACTGGAACCGAGGAGAAAGCCGAGGTTGCGGTTGAATACGGCGACGGACAGGACTATGTCATAGTCGTTCCGGCTGAATCGTTCTCGATGATGTGGAACTCGAACATATCGACGAGCTCAATTCACGAGGTTATTACTCTGAGCACCGATGTGGTCGCCCCGGTAAGCGCCGGGGATGTATTGGGAACGCTGGAGCTTCAATATGGCGGCGAAACGCTTGCGGTTATTGACCTTGTTTCTGAAACCGATCTCGGACGTTCGGAAAGTGCCGAGACGCTCGCAATCATGCAGAGCTTCATCGGCTCCGACCAATTCTATAAAGCGGCAATGTACAGCGCAATATTTTTTCTTGCGTATACTATACTGATTATCGTCCTCAAGATAGTCGTACATAGAGTGAACAAGAAGCGCGTAAAAGTGTACGCGACACCGAAAAGGCAATCATCACGAAAGAAATGGTAATCACAAAATCGGTTGAGAAAACTCAGCCGACTTTTTTATACTTCTTTTCCGTCAAGATAAATTTGCGCATCTACGAGGGACTTTCCTCTTGCGAGCTTGCCGCCTTTTAACCTTAAGCCCAATACATCTTCGATGATCGCACGATAATACCACGCCGAAGAGCCGGTATAGATTGACCAACCGCCTCTGGAGTAGCAGTTCTTGTTTGAGTAGACATCGCCGCAAATATAGTAAGGCTCGGTTTTGTATCTCTCATATCCCCCACTTTCGGAACGCAGAATCGGGTTGAGAGCTCTTAAGATTTCGAAGCCCTCGTCGGTGAGCCCTGCCTCAATACAAGCCATGCCGAGCCAGATTGCCGCATGGGTATACTGCCCACCGTTTTCGCGGATTCCGTCGGGATAGCTTGCTATATAGCCGACCTCGGCTCTTGCATCGTCGTTGAATGGAGGATAGAAAAGCTTAATAACGCCGTTTTCGGTGTCGGCAAGTCTTGAAAAGGCTTCCGATAGTGCTGATTTCGTAAACTCTTCGCCGGAAAGCTTTGCAAACTGTGCAAACGACTGTGAAAGCGAATCAAGCTTACAGGAAACGGAGCTTTCGGCTCCCAGAACATTGCCCGAATCAGAATAGGCTCTCAGGTACCACTTCTCGCCCTTGCCGCTTGCGGATATCGCCGATTCAAGTGCTTTTACTCTTGCTAAAAGAGTTTCTCTGTAGTCTGATTTGCAAAATGCTGAAAATCTCTTAAGAACAAGCACATAAAACTCACTGAGCCAGACTGATTCACCGATTCCATTATCGCCAAGATTCGAAAAGCCGTCGTTCCAGTCGCCGGTGCCGATGATTAGAAGTCCGTGCTTGCCGGTTCTCGAGCCGACATATTCGATAGCACGAACGCAGTGGTCAAAAATGCTTTCCCGAAGAGAAGTCTTATAGACCTCGCCGCATCTGTCACGCTCACTGTCCGACAGAGTAATCCCGGCGGAATATGCAACCTTCACATCAAGTATAGAAGCATCGCCGGTCTTGTTGACATACTCGCATACTGCATAAACGAGCCACAGAGGGTCATCTGATATTCTTGTACGGATTCCGGTGGTCTTTTTAAGCGGGAGCTCATGCCACCAGTGCATCACGTCGCCTTCTATGAACTGTGCTCCTGCTGCCCGGATGATATGAGTACGACATTCGTGGGGTTTCTCAAGGATAATCCCGACTACGTCCTGTAGCTGGTCACGGAAGCCGTAGGCTCCCGACGACTGATAGAAGCCGGTTCGAGCCCATATTCTTGCGTGAAGCGCCTGATAGCGAAGCCAGTCGTCCGAAAGAATCCTGAGCCAACTCTCTTGGGACTTAACCAAAAGCTTATGCTCGCGGGTGTCGATCTGCGTTCTGAAATATTCCGGCATCAGAATCGCGGCTTTTTCGGTGTGAGCATAGGACATATAGAAGTCGACGACGGTTGTGCCTTGAATATCAACCGTTGCCGCCACTATGGTGTCTTCACCGACGGCGATATTTTCCTGCCAATCGCCGCTTAAGAATGCTTTTCTGTCAGTCTGGAAGCGGCACTCAAGCGACGATGTAATCGACATAAAGCCGTCAACAGGCGAAGCGCAATCAGAAACAAGAAGCGTATTGCCTTTCTTTTCGGGTTTCAATAAAGCAGATTTTGAACGATCAAGACCGAGGCATGGTTCTGTGTAATAGGACAGCTCTGTCGGTTCATCCACGGAAATATTCACACGCATGCGCTTGCACATGCCTTTTTCGGAAACGCTGACTGCAATACTTCCATGAAAATGCTTCTCCTCAAAGTGATATTCGGCGAGATAGGGAGCGAAGACAGCGGCTGAGCCACGAATTATATCGAAATACTCGTTGCCAATGTGCAGAACCAGGCGCTCACCGATATTATCCCGGCTTGTATCGTTGTCCCACGGAGTGAGCCTGAGCTCACGGGAATTGTGGGCATAGGTGAAGCCGAGAGAACCCTCCGAAAGAAGTGTTCCGAACTGCCTTGAGGACAAAACATGACACCAAGGCAGTGGTGGTCTCGAGTTTATGACGTACTTACCCCGACAAAATCCGCCACAGGCGATTTCTTCATCAACAGCTTGTTTTTTGGGACTGACAGGCTTAATCTTAATTTGCGAGAACCGTGAAGTCGGGATATTTGCCTCTATTTCGCCGTGAGAAATATGGCAGGCGTAGGCTTTCAGAAGAGTGATGAGCTCCTCGCGAACATCTGAACGGTCGACAGGATAGATTCCGCCTTCGGAATATAAAAGTCCTTCACAGGAAAAATCTCTTGCGGCTTTTACGAGTGCCGAGTAGTGCTCTCTTTCGTATCTGCCGGCGTCATCGAAGAGAACCGCCATCTGCGCCCTGATTCCAGAAAGTCGCAAATCACGGAAAGCATGGATATAGACCGAGAGCTTGTCAGCATCGGATATATCGTCGAAGCAATATAGGATAAGTGGCAAATCGGTTGAAATTGAAAGCTCCCAGAGGGAATTGAGCGGCAGGGTGTTTTCCTGAAGCGCTTCCCTCCTCTGCCGTGAATTGCAAGGCGTAAAGAGCACATTCCCGGCAAGAATTTCAAGAAGCCTTGAGGAAGTTGAGCTGTAGCCGGTGCATGTTTCCGCTTGCCTTACCCTTAGCTCACTTACCGTGTTTATAAGCTCGTCGGGGCTGTCGGCGGCGAGGATGAACATATTGAGAGTTGCTACTCCCGACGGCGGAAGCTTCACGGGAGTCTTTAAGAATATGCAAGGGTCGGGCTCTAAAATAAGACTGCTCGAGACTTTATCCGCTCTGTCAAGAAAGCCGGTTGCGCCATCGGGACGAGATAACACGTCTTCCCTGTCGAACGAAACCAAGCCCAAAGAGCTGTCTGTAAATCCAATAGCCATATAGGGCTTATCTGAACCATCGCAATCGCTTCTTGTGGCGGTGATTATATCAAGATTCGGGTCTACATCAAGCCGAAGAAACATCTTTTCGTATGCAGGATGAGCCCGCTCGGCATCATCCGAAAGTAACGACGGCTCGATATAAGAGCATAAGAACACCTCTTTTTCGGCATCGGAATCATTCTTTATCGTAAAAGTCCTCAGTTCGCACGGCAACGTCTTGTGAAGGGTAACTCTCATCTCGGCGGAGGCATTACGGTACACTGCAAAGCCGTCGCCGAATTCGCAGGTGTCACCGGTAATGTATGCTTTTTCATCGCCCGAAATAATTCCGAAGAATGCGCCCTTTTGGCGGCTTACTTGGTCATGCGTTGCGGAGTAGACATTTCTCCCTCTGTATAAGGCGATTGATATACCGCTGTCTGTGAGTGCGAGAGTATATTCGCCATTTCGTAAGAGCTTTACTCTTGGATTGAATGGCGATATAGCGGCAAAATACTCGGAGGTAGGAGCCGGCGACTTCTCTGCTTTCCGGTGCTTCGGCTTGAGAACTGTGTCCTCGTAGGTGTTTCGCTCGAGCCTTACACGTTCATCAAGAAGCTCGCTTGCGCCCATGACGTTCTTATCGCGCATGAACCTGTGGCGGAAGACACCGTCTTCGAGAACGTTGACAGCCGAGATTATGCTCATCCCGACGTGGTGGGACATGTAGCTCTTCACCACTCCATAGCCTTCGGGCGAGTCGGGCGCAGTAAAATCAAGTGCTTCATAGAAGCCGTAGCGTGAATACATGCCGTATTTTTTGAGGCGGCTTAAGTTATCCATGCCGTTATCTCCGGAGTAACCGAGCGAAAGATATGAGGAATAGGGCGAGACTACGAAATCCTGCTCCAGTCCTCTTCTCAAGCCTGTCTTCGGCACGCCGTGTGCCATATAGCGGTATGACAGACTGCTGTCGAAGCTGTAATAGCCGCTTTCGGAAATACCAAAGGGTCTGCCGAAGGCTTTTGCGTATCTCTTCTGACACCAGAGGGCATAGCGAAGACTTTCGTTAAGAAGCGAGCCCTCGGGGCTCTCAAGTAACAGCTCAGGCATGAAATATTCGAACATGGTGCCGCTATAGGAAGCTGTTCCGGCATAGAATCCACAGCTCAGGGTTGTTCTTGACAGGCTGTACCAGTGGCTTTTTGGAACCTGATGCGAGGCTATTGCATAGAAGGAACCGAGGCGGGCTTCACTCATGAGGTGATCGTATCGGGAATTGTCGGGTTCGCCCGTTTCGGGATTGATGCCTATCGCCATCAGCCCACGGACATCGTCAAAGAAAACTGACAGGTCGCAATCGACGATTATATTCCCAATTCTTGATATGGTTTCAGCGAGTTCGGGACAACGGGCTGTGTACTCCTTCAAGCCCTCTTTCAGAGCGGCCAGAGAGCAGATAAAATTACCGCTGTCGACACTTGAAACATAAGGATTCGGGCATAGCTTGAGGGTTTTGGTGTCGTACCAGTTGTAGAGATTGCCCTTGTATTTCTCCATTCTATCAATCGAGTCAAGAGTGCCACTTATGCGCATATTCATAACTTCGGGGCTGATAAGACGGCGGTCGCATGCCGCCAGTACAGACAGAAGATACATGCCGATATTGGTGGGAGAAGTTCTGTGGGCAATCCGATATACCGGTGAAAATTGGACGTTGTCTGGCGGCAGACAATTCTCCGATTCGGTGACGTAGTCGGAGAAGAAGCCCCACATGTCGGCTATTTGTGCCGAAAGCTCACGACGATTGCGCTCCGACAAACTCTTATTCGATATTCCGATTCTCCGCGTGCCGATTGCAAGAAGCACCGGCAGGAATGCAAACACAATTCCGAAAAATCTCACAATATAGCTCGGTGAAAATACAAGTACGGTTCCCGATATCCACGAAAGAAAGAAGAATGAAAAGCTGTCTGAAGACTTACTGTCATACGACGATGACACAGTCCATTCTAAAAGCTTATGCTTAGTTATCATCCTCAGAATTGCCGTGAGCATTGCCCGGGCGGATTTCAGGGCAAGCGTCGGAAGAAGAACCAAAGAATAGACAAGCGAAGAGAGATTCAATGCCGCTCCGCTAACCATTGCGGAATAAAAACGGCGTGAGCCGGTGCCCTGATTCAGAAGCGTTCCGATAAGTCCCAGAAGCTGTGGAAACAGATACATTATGACTGCCGCAAGTGCGATTTTGCCGGAGGCTTCGGGATACAAAAATAACCCAAGAAGCAGAGTTGCAAATACATCAATCGGCAGAAACGAGCGGCGAAGATTCTCCCAGAGCTTAAGCTTTGAGAGAAGGTCGAACTTGTGGGAAAAAATGAATCTGAGATTCTGGATATCTCCCCTTATCCAACGGTCGAGGCGCTTGAAATAGCTGACGGGATTTTTCGGAAAGCCTTCGGTGAAGATTACGTCGTGGGCATAAGCAGTATTCATCAGCTCACCTTCGAGGATGTCGTGCGAGAGAACTCTCTCATGGGGAAGGAAGCTCGTGCACTCCAAGAGGGATGAAATTCTTAACAGCCCCTTGCCACAGAAGGTTCCCCTGCCGTAGACATCCTGCCAGAAATCCATGCTCTCAAGGTCATAGCCTGAGATTGAGCCAATGCCGCCCATGGCTCTTGAGAAGCCGGTTGCGAGTGAATCGCCGAGACGGGTCACCATTCGGGGAGCAATTATTCCGTACCTGCTGTTTGCCGGGTGCAATGCTATCGATAGGAGTTCGGCAACCGAATCCATATATGGCTCGGTGTCGCTATCGGCACAGACGATATATTCAGTTCCGACAAGCTTCTCTGTACAGCCGAACATACCGTAAAAATCCTGCTCGCCGGATTTCATATAGCGAGCCAAATCCATTATCGCACCGCGTTTGCGCTCATAACCCATAAACTCGTCCTGAGTCTCGGAATAGGTGCGCTTTCTTATTATGCAGGAGAAGATATCGCCGTTCTCACGATTGAGCCTGTCAATCATATCTTCAAGGCTTTCTGATATGGCTCTATCGTCTCCGGTTACGGGAGTCTGAGATGAAGAAAAATCGGCAAGCAGGCATACGGAAATATTAGGCTGAGGATTGGAAGCATGGAGCTTTAAAAGCTTTGAATAGAGATTGTCGGAGTCGTTTACGCTGTTTACCACTGCTGACATAACAATCGCGCAGGGAGTGCTTCTGACTTCTTCGGAATTTATATCGAGGCGAGGGAGACGGATTCTTGGCACATGGCGGATTAAAATATCGTTTACGACTGCCTTGACTGCGGCGTAGGCGGGACAGATAAGAAACAGCGTTGTCCACGGCTCACCGATTCGTACAGTGAGTGCCATCGTGAACATGAAGGCGATTACGATTTCAAGAAATTCAACCGTCAGATCCGTGGCGATTCGCGACTTGGGACATCTGTTTGGGAAAAGAACAGGCTTCGAAGCGTAGATTTGCTCACGATATTGCTTTTTTGTTTTGCGGTCGCACTTGGGATAATATTCGTCCCGGGATAGCTCTATTGCGACGGGATTGACCGTTTCGTTAATACGGTACTCGTCAAGGGAGCTTAGCCCCGAGAGCATGGCGACAGCATCGCGGATATCCTGCTCGGACTTTTCCAAAAGAAGATATGTCAACCCAAACCTGAGATTTTCTATATCGCAGGGGTTGACTGTGTTTTCGGACGCATAGCTACTGATTAGAAAGATTATCTCATCCGAAGACGGGATTTTTCCCGAAAAGTGAGATATCAGATATCCGGCAAGAGGAAGCCCATCGGTTATCTCTGCCTTCGGGTCACATCCAAGAAGATAGCCGGTGGCATCGTTCAGAATCCTATAGTTATCTGCAAAGAAAATTTCGTCGTCGGTATTGCAACCGTCGAGGCAAAGGGTTTTATATCGCCGCTCCATGCGGGCACGCATCCTTCTTATTTTTCCGAAATACTTGCCTATTCTTATAAGTTCGCTCATAACCGTCGCCTTTCAAACAGTATTTTGTGCTATTATTTGCGGACGGCGGGAAATTATCCCTATAAGAACTATTGCTTTTTTCTTTGAAATATGGTATACTGAGTACGCTTTATTGAATCACAACTCGAAGGAGACGATAATATGAAATATCTTGTTTTACTTTGCGACGGCATGGCGGACTATCCCGTCGAAGAGCTCGGCGGTGTTACGCCTATGGCGAAAGCATATAAGCCGAATATGGACAAGCTTGCGAAGACCTCGGAAATCGGTCTTGTCAAGACCGTTGCCGATGGCTTGAAGCCGGGATCTGACGTTGCTAACCTCTCGGTTCTCGGGTATGACCCGGCTATCTACTACTCGGGGCGTTCACCTCTTGAGGCAGGCTCTATCGGAATCGACATGCTTCCCAGTGACGTATCGTTCAGATGCAATCTTGTAACTCTTTCCGATGAAGAAAAGTATGAAGACAAGACCATGGTTGACTACTGCTCGGGCGATATCTCCACCGCTGATGCGAAAATCTTGGTTGACTTCCTCAAAGAAAACTTCGACGATGAGGAATTCACCCTCTATGCAGGCGTAAGCTACCGCCACTGCCTTATTCAGAAGAACGGGACACTTGATGTCGGGACTCTGACTCCCCCGCATGACATTTCGGGAAGGGTTATCGGGCAGTATCTCTCTGACAGTCCGAATGCCGAAAAGCTTATCAATATGAAGAAGAAGAGCTATGAGCTCCTCAAGAATCATCCTCTCAATCTTGAAAGAGTCAAGCAGGGCAAGAACCCGGCTAATTCGATGTGGTTCTGGGGCGAGGGCGTGAGAAAGCCCTTGGCTCAGTTCAAGGACAGGTACGGACTCAAAGCCTCCATGATCTCAGCCGTCGACCTTCTCAAGGGCATCGGCAAATTCAGTGGCATGAATGTTGTAAACGTCGCAGGTGCTACCGGATATATCGACACCAACTTCGAAGGCAAGGCTCAGGCTTGCATAGACGAGTTTGCCGCAGGGCAGGACTTTGTCTATATCCACGTTGAAGCTCCAGACGAGTGCGGACACCGTCATGAGATAGAGAACAAAGTCAAGGCTATAGAACTTATCGACAAGAAAATCTTAGGTCCGGTTCTTGAAGCTCTTGAGGGATATGACGACTACAAGATCCTCATCATGCCTGACCACGCCACTCCCCTCGCTCTCAAGACCCACACCAATGACCCGATTCCCTATCTCATTTATCACAAAAATTCCCCGAAGTCCGGCGTTGATTGCCTCTGCGAAGAATCCGCGAAAGAAACAGGAAGATTTATTCCCGTAGGACATACTATTATGGACAGGTTTATCAAGGAAGATTGAACGTTTTACAAACAGAAAAGCACCGCCTCGCGACGGTGCTTTTATTATGTTCGTTTTAATTTTCCCATGTATCCTCGGGAAGAGAATTAAGAAACGCTGTGAGCTCCTTTGCCATTTCTTCCTGCTCGGGGATTCTCGGGTGTCCGGGGGTGGCTTTGCCGCAACGGGTATAGGTGAAGTGGTATACCCTGTTTTCCTCGCCGCCGAGACGGTTCTTGATTTCTTCGAGGGCTTCGTCCCACGCAGGGTCGTGCATAAGGACAGTAAGGGCTAAAACAACAGTCGCATGGTTGGTGTGGGAGCGAGTGTCCTCGATGATTTCGATATAGCGCTTCATCCACTTTTCGCGGTATTCAGGGTCGTGAATACAGCCGTTGTGCGGATGGTCGTCGTTCTGACCGACGGCGTAAACCATAACATGCGGGACGAATTTCGAGAAATCCCAAGGAGTCCTCGGAGGCATCGAACAATATCTCGTCTTGTCATAGCAGGACTCAAGCCCGAGTGCAGGGTCTTCGAAATAACCGGTGCCGTCGAAGATGGCGATGCCGCCCTGAGCGGTGTTATAGACTTCTGCGGGAAGAAGACGGGCTGTCATAAGAGAGTAGCTATGCCACGAGTTGTCATAAACGCCGTCGTGATTCTCAGGGTCGCACTGCCCTACATAATCTACAGCATCGACAACCGAGCCTGCGGTTACCGAATCGCCATAGAATTCGATGCGCTTTTTGGGCTTGGAAATCGGCTCCAGAATCTCGCCATCATCGGGAAGGACGAAGCCCTTGAGCTTGAAATAGTGTCCTTCCATGCGCTTATATAGAACACAGTCGTGGCGAGTGTTTTCAAGACCGGAAGCAAGAAGCACTTCTGCCTCGCCGTCGGGAATCGGGATGCACTTCTCCTCCCCGTCGATTACGAAGCCGATGAATCTGCCGTACCAGTATTTCAGGTTCTCGATTACTGCCGAAATCTCCGTGCCCTTGAACGAGAAGCTCAAGTAGCTTCCGGTCCAGCAGAAGGCTGCACTGTCCGGCTCCGAAAAATCGATTCTGCCGGAATAATTGAACTTGTCGCCTATGGGTTTTATATGCTTCATGCCGCTTCCTCCGATTCTGTGTATGAGCTCTCAACCGCACGGTCGAGGGTCTTGATTTCATCAAACGCCTCTATAATCTCCATGTCGTAGAACTCGCAGGAGCTTCTGTCATAGTGTGTGCCGGTGGTATCCCAGAGAACCGGGCACATGCCTCTTACATACGCAGCTTCGCAGACGGAAGTGATATAATTCCTTATCTGGTCGGGCATCTTATTAGAAGTCGTGCAACCGTACTCGCCGATTATGACGGGGATGCCGTTTGCAACATAAGTATCATAAAGCATATCCATTATTGAGTCGAGATAAGCATAGTCGTCGTCTGTTCCCCATGTCGTTTCCGCCTTGCCCCACGAGGCGTCTTCTTCAATTACGGCGAAGGTCGACGGCGCATAATAGTGAACCGAAATAGCGTATCTGTTTGAGGGATCGTCGGGGAGAACGAAGAGTTCATCACATGTAAGCTCTGGGTCAGTGGCGTAGCCGGCTATCAGAAGATGCCGGAGCTCGTTATTGCCGCCCGAAGCTCTGACTATGTCTACAAAAGTCTGGTTAATTTCGCCCAAGAGCTCGAATGCTTCTGCTTTTCCTTCCGTTGTATTACCATAACGGTTCCAGATGTCGTCCCAACAGCCTTCCTCGTTGAGGGATTCAAACATCAGATCTAATGAGTAGTCCTTGAAAGCCTCCGAAAGCTGTGTCCAGATGCTTTCATACTTCGCCATGCACTCGTCTTTATCGGTCGAGAAGCCTTCCCACCAACCGCCGTCCCAATGGATATTGACGATGCACTTCATTCCGGCATCGAGAACCCAATCGACAATCTCCTGAACACGGGCTAAGTACTCCTCATTGATGGTGTAGTCCTCCGCCATCATATTCGACCATGCTACGGGGATACGGATAACGCCGAAGCCGAGGTCTGCATAGCCTTGGATAATTCTCTCGGTTATTTCGGGGCTTCCCCATGCCGTTTCGTATTCACGGACAGTCTCCTTCGTGAAGCCGGAGCACTCCATCGTGTTGCCAAGATTGATGCCCAAGCCCATGCTGAGAACGAAATCCATAGTGCTCATGTCTTCGGCTGTCTCAGTCTCACTCGTACTTGAACAACCCGCAAACACAGTCAGCATCACAACTGCCGCTGTGAGAACGCATATAACTTTTTTGAATATCACCTGTAATACCTCCACATAGTATTCTGTATCTTCAAGTATACAGCATAACGCACTCTTTTTCAAGAATTTCCGAAAATTTTATTTGCATTTTGAATGCCTTTGTGCTATACTATCCTGATATCTAAATAGGAGGTACGAAATTTGAAATTACTATTGTTTGATTTGGACGGCACATTACTTCACCACGACAAAACCTTGTCGGAAAGAACCATAAAGACACTTGAACGCTGCCGTGAACAGGGATACATACTTGGAATCGCCACCGCCAGAGGCGAATACAGCATCGGAAAATTCATCGACGCCTTCAAGCCGAAGGTGGTCATCTCAAACAGCGGAGCTCAGGTAAGAGCTTATGGGGAAATAGTCCACCAAGCGTCCTTCCCTATTTCAGAAACAAGAAGAATCTTGGGGCTTATCAAAGAAATCTGCGGCGACAACCGCATCATGGTCGACACCGACGGCAGAGAATACCGGAACTTCATCTACACCGGCGACCGCCTCGGCTGGGACTGGGGCGAGATAGTCATCGACGACTTCAGTGACTTCAATGTCGAAGCCCTGAAAATCTGCACCGAAATCCCCGACCCCGAGGTCGCTCAGCAAATGATAAACGCCATCCCCGAATACTACTGCGGTCGCTACTCCGACGGCTTCTGGCACGAAATCGGCAAAAAAGAAGTCACCAAAGCCTACGGCGTCGAAAAGCTCTGCGAAACCGGGCTCTTCAATCTTCAAGACATCACCGCCTTCGGCGACGAATTCACCGACATCGGTATGCTAAAACTCTGCGGGACAGGGGTTGCTATGGGAAATGCGATTCCCGAGACCAAGGAAGCAGCGGATATTGTCATCGGGACGAATGATGATGACGGCGTTGCTGAATATCTTGAAAGTCTTTTAGTATAAAAATACCGAGATGCAAATTGCATCTCGGTTTTTGATTATGAACGCCAAGACGGCGGCTGATTGAAGCCAGTACCACGATACTTGCTTTCTAAGTAGTTCATGGTGTTCATGTACTCGAGTTCTTTGCGTGCTCTCTCCTGCTGATATGCCGAGAAAGCGGAGTTTTTATCAATATTTTTTAAGCTTGATTTAAGATTTTCTATAGAATCTTGAAAACTGCTATTCATACTATGTACACATGAAAGAATCTGATTTGTAGATTCTAATATCAATCTCTGCTGTCGATTATTCTCTTGTATGGCTCCGTATATCATGTACTGATTAGCTTTGATTTGCTCAAGATTGCTTAAAATTAAATCAAGCTGCACTATAATTCGATCCATCCTGATTTCCATTTCTAGTATATTATAGGCACCGTCAGGTCCTTCAAGCGAATAACATCTGCCCGAGCTTATATACTCGTATATTGTACTCATCATCGTAAAATTGCGATATTTCGGATACACAATATCTAACGAGTACATTTCATCCAGTTTTTCTTTACAATCTGCTCTTTGCTTTCTGAGGGATTCAATTTTTAGTGAGAAATTTTCTTTTACAATCTCTTCATTTTTTACTCTGATTGCATCTAACTTGCAATACTCCTCAAATACCCCTCTTTCTTCTCTATAGACTGATTGATTTTTTTCGTTTTCTTTCCTAATCTTTCTGCTATCAATAGATACAAGAAGAGGAGTTATCACAAGACCTCCAAGGCACAAACCGCCCCAACTTATAATGAGTCCTGCAACAATCATTATGAATCCTACTCCACCTAGCCCCTTTTTGCAAGAGTCAACACCACCGGCAAACATTATAATTCCAAAAACAAGAATAGCGATTCCAAAAACACCTCCAACTGTATTAAGAAATACCTCCCCGATTCCTGTATCTGATACTTTTTCTTCAGGCTCTTCAGGTTCTGCTATATTATTATAAATCCCTAATTTTGAACTTTCTTCTTCAATGCTTGCTACTGTATTATCTATAAGCAATATATTTCGCTCCATATCCACAATCATCTTCAAGTACTCTTTCAAATCATTCAGCTCCATAATGGTGCCCTCCTCAATTATATTTTCGCAATAAAAAATGCGCCTCAATGAGAGACGCACGAAAAAGTGGATCTCTCATTGTTGCCACACAATCCCAATTTCGTAAACAGAAAACCGAGTAAGAGAAGATCACCTTTTACCGAAATAAAAGGCTTTACTGTTTACGATAAAGTATTAGATTATGTGGCACAATTATTGTATCATACTTTTTTGGCTTTGTAAAGGGCTTTTAATGCAAAAAGAACGGTTTTGAAGCCGTTCTTTTGATTTAGGTTTATGCTTCTGTTTTCTCATGCAACCGGCTTTCGTGCTTTTCGTAGTAGCCGATGAGGGTGCCGGTGTCGTCTCGGAGGGCGACTATGTAGACGTCGCTGTCTTCCCCGCCCCAGTTTTTAGTGTAGGTATAGACTTTACTGAGGCTGGGGTCGGTGAGGAAACGGTTGAAGACCGAGAGGATTATTCCTTTTGAATGGGCGTTATGGCAGTCGAAGATGGACTGTCCGATGAGGTTGGCTACGCCACGCTTTTCGTAGCGCTTAATAGCTGTCGGGTTCATGTAAATGATTATGTGGTTCACGTCGCAGATTACAATCGGTGCATCGTCGGCGTCGACTACTGCTTTGAAATATTCGGTCATTGCTATTCCTCCATTGCTTTTTTGTTAAGTTATTGTAGCATATTTTCGGCGGCATGTAAAGTGCTTAATGCAAAAAGAGCGGTTCTGACGCCGCTCTTTTCGCTTTCAGGAAGGGTATTATATATCAGAAGGGATTTTCGACTGAGTAGTCTTCGAAGCTGACGAGCTCGCTGGCGCCGGTGGTGTCGACGGTGGTCGAGTAAGAGTCGACGGTGATAGTGTATTCGCTGTCGCCGGAGACATAGACGGTACCGTCGGAGCTCAAGATGGTGACGGTGTTGCCGTCGGCATCGGTGATGGTGCCTTCGCAGTAGAGGTTCGTGACGGTGCTGTAGTTCGCGACAATCCATGTCGAGGTCGAGTCAATGTAGACGTTGCATTCGCCGTCGCCGCCGTTGCCTGCATTCGATTCGTCGTCAACGAAGTAGCCGGTCAGGACACTGCCATCAAGCATGTAGAAATCGAGGTTGCTGATGCTATCGTAGATGACGGCTCCCTCCATCGCCTGCTTGCGGGCTGTGAAGCTGCAGTCGGCGCCGTTCGAGCCGGTCGAACCCCAGCCACGCTGGTTCGAGTTGCCGGTGCACTTGAGGAAGAATTCTGAGTCTTCAGCATAGGTGATGTCAACGCCGCTGATAAGGAAGGTGCTCTCGGTGTTGGTGGTGTAGAACATGCCGCCGTTATTGGCTGTCAGAGAGCCGCCAATCATCATGAATGTTCCGTTACCAACCTCCGAGTCGCCGGACATGCTCTGATAGACGATGACATTCCATGTGCAGTCGTTCTGGGAGCTGTCAAGCATACTGCCGGAAAGGTTGCAGTCGAAAAGGCGAATGGTATTGAGACCTTCGATGCAGATTGCTTCGGAAGAATTTGCGGTAAGAGTAGCGTTCGCAACTGTGATGTCTGCGGTGCTGTAGACTGCGGGAGAGCCGGTGCCGTTCGAGACATAGGTGCCGCCGTCGACAACCATGGTGCCACTGCCACGGTCGCTTCTTATTGCCGCCGAGGATTCGCCGGAGGTGCTGACTGTCAGATTCCATGCGTAAAGGGTTCCGCCGCCTGCAACATGAATGCCGCCAGAGGTGTCCTGCTCGGTGGTGATAGTGGTGTCGCTGACATAGGCAATGCCGTCGCCATAGGCAAATACTCCCGCGCCGCCTGCCGAGTCGGAGGTGATAGTTGTGTTGGTGATTCTGAGAGTGCCGTTGGTTACGAGAGCACTCGCTCCGACGCCGTAGAAGCTCGAGTTGTCGCCTCCGGTGGAATCGGAAGAGATTCTCGAGATGGTGCTGTCGGAGATGGTGACGTCACCGGAAGTGACCAAAACAGCGTTTTCATCGGAACCGGTCGAGTTGTAATCCATATCCGAATAGGTGCCGTCCTCGGTGTAGGTTACGACTGCGTCGTAGCTGTCGACGCCTGAAGATGAGCCGCCCATGCCGCCGTTAGAGAGATTTCCCATGCCGTAGGATTCTCCGCCAACGACTATTGAGGTGATTTCGCCGCTGTCGTCAACGGTGAACGTCAGGGTGTCCCCTGCTTCTATATCGGAAAGAGCCAGGCTGTTGCCATCGGTATCGGTGATTACCGATTCATCGGGAACTATGAGAGTTACCGTGAATGTGTTGTCGGAGCTTTCTGTGGGCTCTTCAGATGTATCGGCAAGAAGCTCTATCTCATAGTCTCCGGTTGAAGATGCAGGCTCTGCGCCGCCTTCGTTGCCTTCGCCCTCGCCTTCTCCGTCGGGCTTGTCGGGAACGTCTCCTTCTTCGCCACCCATGTCGCCCATCTGCATATCTCCGCCCATGCCCATCATGTCGGAGTTGCCAGATGAGAGGGCTACAGAGAGGGTAATCTCATAGCCGGAGACTTCGGTAACGGTTCCCGAAAGAGTACAGGAAACGAGGAAAGCCGCGCCGACCGCTGAGTCAGTCACAGAGGTGTCGGAATCACTGTCACTGTCGCTTACTGATTCCGCACATGAAGAAAGCATGAAGACCATGCTGAGCACTATTATCATTGAAAGTATTCTTTTGAGTTTTAAGTTCATAATACAGGATTTCCTTTCTTATTAAGCTTCACTGTGAATATGATAACCCTCAAAGCTTAAATGAACCTAAAAACTATGTGAAACATACAAGATAAATTGAAATCTGCGATTTTCCAAAATAAAGTATTGACCGACAGCTTTTTGTATGGTACAATGCTTTCTGCAAAACAGTTGCAAAAAATACAACTTGAAAGGATTTGATAGCATGAATCGTCTTGAAGGAAAGGTAGCCGTTATCACAGGCGCTAACTCCGGAGTAGGTGCTGAGACCGCAAAGCTCTTTGCATCTGAGGGTGCAACAGTCGTTATCAGTGCCCGCAGACTCGAACCGCTCAATGCAGTCGCAGAGGAAATCAAAAACGCCGGAGGAACTGTGGAGGTAGTAAAGACCGACATTTCCGACAACGAGTCTTGCAAAGAACTCATCAATACTGCTGTTGAGAAGTTCGGCAAGCTCGACATCTTAGTCAACAACGCAGGAGTTCTCGAGGAAGGTCTCAAGCCTATTGACAGATTTACAGATGAGGATTACGACTTCGTCACCTCAATCAACGAGAAAGGCACTATGAACTGCATCAGAGCCGCAACCAACGTCATGGGTGAATGGGCTTCTATCGTAAATGTTGCATCTATTGCTGGTGCATTCGGATGTGGCGGAGCAGTATATGTTGCTTCCAAGGCGGCTATTATCGGCATCACCAAGCACACAGCAATGAGATTTGCTGACGCTCACATCAGATGCAATGCTGTTTGCCCAGGAACTATTCTCACTCCTATGGTTGCCGGAATGAATCAGAGCAACATGGACATCGACATGATTACCCAGATGAGCAAGCACACAAATATCAGAGCCACTCCTTGCACTCCGAGAGACGTTGCAAACGTTATTCTCTTCCTTGCAAGCGATGAGGCTAAGCCCATTACGGGACAGGCTATCGTCACCGACTACGGCTCTACCGTCTGATTCTTAAAAATTGATTCTCTCAAAAAAATCCCCCGAAAATTCGGGGGATTTTTATATCTCTATGAGATTTTACTTTGATTCCTTAGAAGAAGCCAAAGCCTTGTAGCAGACGCCTGCCAACGCTCCGCCTACGAGAGGACCTACGATGAAGATCCAGAGCTCCGAGATAGGAGTGGTGTTGCCGGAGATTGCGGCGATGAGGGCGGGACCGAAGCTTCTTGCAGGGTTTACGGAGGTACCGGTCAAGCCGATGCCAAGGATGTGGACGAATGTGAGGGTCAAGCCGATAACGATTCCGGAAACGGCGTTGTTCTCGGTCTTGCTTGTTACGCCGTGGATGGCAAGGACGAATACGAATGCAAGGACGATTTCGACCAGGAGTGCCGCAATAGCACTTCCACCGACGCCCGATGTGCCGTTGGAGCCATAGCCGCCGGTTGCATCAACAACATCACCGAGGTTCCAGATAAGAGCAAGGATTGCAGAGCCGAATGTTGCTCCGAGAACCTGAGCGATGACATAGCCGACGAAATCCTTGACGGTCATCTTTCCGGTGACTAACATCGAAAGCGAAACGGCAGGGTTTACATGACAGCCGGAAACATTTCCGATGCTGTAAGCCATTGCAACGATTGCAAGTCCGAACGCAAGAGCGGTGAGGATATATCCACAGCCCGAAACGCTGTCACAGCCGACGAGCATAGCGGTTCCGCATCCGAAGACCACCAATACGCATGTGCCGATAAATTCGGCAATATACTTCTTCATTTGATAAGTACCTCCTAATTAAAGTATAATCCCGTAATTCTGCTTGATTGCAATTTCAGAGATTACTTTAATTATATAGCTCTTTCGGAATCTTGTCAAGTGTTATAACATCGGAATTATTATAAATTTCATTCAGAATATCAGAATCATTGTCCATGAGATACCTTGTGTGCCAGTTCATGAACCAGAGCCAGTTTGTGTTATCTCTTCTGAAATCGTCGAAATGCGGAAGATTGCCGATTTCATGATAGCAGAGCGGCTTGTCGCAGACTTTAAGAAGTCTGTCCCAACCGAATTTGTTGGTGGTTCCGTCATAGGTGTCCGAGCCAACGATGTCGCAGTATTCGTCTCCCGGATACCAACCGGGCTTTACTTCTCCCGAATAGCCTAAGACCCAGATAAGATTATTAAGTCCGTGATAGTTTGTATATCTGTCATACATCATTCTCCACAGCCTGATGAACGGCTCGGGACCGCCCTTGCCCCACCAGAACCACTGACCGTCGAACTCATGGAAGGGGCGCCAGATTACTGGAACATGCTCGGACTGAAGAATCTTTAGTGATTCGGCTCCCAAATCCCAGTTTTTGAGCATGAGTTCGTTTTCGGGAGTGCCGTATGTGAGAAGCTTGTCGAAATCGGGGTTATCTGCCTGACTGTCGGGATAGGCACCGCCATTGACACCAGTGTGCCAGCAGACAGTGACGATTCCGCCACGCATATGCCAGTCGATTGCACGGTTGATGACGCCTCTGAAATCGGCGTGCATGAAATCAAGTCCTCTGATTGCGGGATATTTTCCCGTCTTCTCATAGACGTAATTTACCTCCCACTCGGTTGTTCTTCTATGGGGAAATTCCTGCTGACCGGAAAGCATCAAGTGCTTGTCATAGCAATCGCAAAGATACTGAAAGAGCTTTTTTGTCTCAACCGTCGCGTTCTTGTTTACAAGTGAATAGGATTTCATATTGTCTCCTGTTAGTTAGCGTAATCTGTAAGCTTTGAAGTGTCTAACTTCTCATACTTTGTGAGGAATCCGCAGAGCTCGTTTGCGATAGTCTTGACTCCACCCTCACTGTCAGACTCGATATTAAGAGGCATCAAAGGCTCATGAAGGGACATGCGGAGAAGGAACCAACCGTCACCGTGGTCTTTGTCAAGATTGATTCTGATGCCCTCATAGTTGCTGTCGGCAGGCGTCCAACCGGGCTGAGACTTTGAGTACTCCTTCAGATCCGAAATAATATCGTTGCCATAAGGCTTGAAGTCCTCGAGGTCGATATTCATTCTGAATTCCATACTCTCGGCTGGCTCACGGAGACCGTCGATGAGGGAATGAAGAGTATAACCCTCTTTTACTCCTCTTGAAAGCTCGATTATGAGTCTTGTGACTATATATGCGCCGTCGTCGAGGAAGTAATTATCCTTGAACGCACCGTGACCGGAGGTCTCGATTGCGAGCTGACTGTCGATGCCCTCTTTGTTGAGGCGAATTGACTCGTTGATGACGTTGCGATATCCCCTTCTGAATCTGTGGTGAACGCCGCCCTTGGAGCGGATGAAATCACCAAGTCCCGAAGAGGTTACGCTGTCGGTGACGATTGTGGTGTGCGGATGGTCTCTTAAGAGCATTGCCGAAAGCATTGCGATAAGGCGGTTGCGGTTGAGCTCGCTTCCGTCGGAAAGGACCGCTCCCGCTCTATCGACGTCGGTGTCGAAGATGATGCCGAGATCTGCCTTGGATTCTTTCACTGCTTCCGTAATTGACGCCATCGCCTCTTTGTTTTCGGGATTCGGGATATGATTCGGGAAGCTTCCGTCGGGGTCGAGATATCTTGAGCCGGTGGTGTCAGCTCCGAGAGGCTTAAGGACCTTTTCGGCGTAGAAGCCGCCTGCGCCGTTTCCGGCGTCCACAACTATCTTTAAACCGGTAAGAGGCGTTTCACTGCCACAACTATTTCTTATCATGTCGGCAAGACGCTTGGAGTAGACATCCATAAACTCGTCTTTCTTCACCTCAGACGGCTTGATGCCGGTGTGAAGATCTGTCTCGGCAAGTTCAATCATTTCTTTTATGTCGCTTGCTTCAACACCGCCGTTGGGGGTGAAGAACTTGTAGCCGTTGCGGTTATACGGAAGATGGCTTGCCGTGACCATTACAGCACCGTCGAACATATAGCCATCGGTCTTTGTGGTCATGAACATTGCGGGAGTGCTGGCAAGACCCATGTCGGTGACTTCGATTCCCTCTTTTGCGAGTTCATCCGCCATCCAACCGAGGAGCTTTTCTCCCGAAAGGCGGGAGTCTCTGCCGACCGCCACACGAAGATTTGTTTTCTGAGTTCTCCTGACAAGCCAGAGGGCGAAGCCTCTTGCTATATCACGGCAAGCGCCCTCGGTCAGGTTTACGTCCTGACCGGGTACGCCCGCAATCGCTATTCCTCTTATGTCGCTTTCGTTGCGAAGCTTTGAGTAGTCCTTAGTTGTCGTCATAATAAAGCACCTTTTTCTTAGAAGATTTATATAAGTTCCATTTTTCCGTTCCGAAGAACAATTTTATACGGTGATTTCTGCTCGAATGTTGCAGTGCCTTCTCCGAAGCCTTCGGGGACAAGAAGCGTGACTTTTCCGCCCTGATCGACAACGAGCTCGGCTTCGTAAACCTTGCCATCGCGCCAAGTCATATTGACGGTTACATCTCCCCTCGCCTTTAAGCCGCTAACCGAGCCGCTCTTCCAGTGATCGGGTATTGAAGGCAGAAGCCTGATTATGCCTTCCTGAGACTGCAGAAGCATCTCAGCGATTCCGGCGGTTCCGCCAAAATTGCCGTCAATCTGGAACGGTGCGTGCATATCGAAGAAGTTGGGATATGTCGAGCAAGCGAGAAGATAGTTCAAGTGCTTTCCCGCTTCGTTGCCGTTCCAGAGCCTCGCCCACATGTTGACAATCCACGCTCTGCTCCAACCTGTACCTCCTCCGCCGTGACTGAGGCGCCTTTCGATGGTCGCCTGTGCCGCTTTCATGAGCTCGGGAGTCTTCTCGTAAGTAAGCTGAGATGAAGGATAAAGACCGTAGAGCTGGGAGATGTGGCGGTGTCCTATTTCTGTCTCGTCATAGTCCTCTGTCCACTCCATTATCTGTCCGTGCTTGCCTATCCTGTTTTCGGGAAGCTTCGGGAGGAGTTCACGGAGCGCATCTGTGAGGTCGTCCTCGTCGTCAAGAATTTCGGAAGCCTTGATGCAGTCAGTGAAGAGGTCTCTTACAATCATTGTGTCCATTGTGGGACCGACGCAAATCTGTCCCTGCTCGCCGGAAGAATGGATATATGTGTTCTCGGGAGAAAGCGACGGACCGGTCATAAGCTTGCCTTCGTGCTCAAAGAGATAATTCTTCATGAAGACGCAAGCGCGCTTCATAATTGGGAGATATTCACGGAGAAAATCTTTATCAAGGGTAAACTCGTAGTGCGTCCAGATGTGGGTGCAGAGCCATGCGGCACCACTCGCCCAGATGGTTGCGGAAATCCAGTTGTCCTGAGGGGCACAGTCGCCGAACAGGTCGGTGTTGTGGTGAGCAACAAACCCCTCGATGCCGTACATATCACGGGCGACCTTCTCGCCGTTCGGAAGCATTACTTTCAGGTGCTCCAGGAGCGCCATGTGGCAATCGGAGAGATTGCAGGGCTCGGCGCACCAGTAGTTCATCTCGGTGTTGATGTTAATCGTGTATCTTGAGCCCCATGCGGGGTAAAAGTCTTTATTCCAGATGCCCTGAAGATTAGTGGGCTTGGTCCCCTGTCGTGAGCAGGAAATCATCAGATACCGTCCGAAATCGAAATAAAGCTCACAGAGATTATTATCGGGTCTGCTATATGTTTCGTGTATTCTCTGGTCGGTCGGCATGCCGTCACGGTTCACGTCGTCGTCAATGGAAAGCTTCACCCTGTCGAAATAGGTCTTATAGTCTTCGATATGGCGGGCTTTTACAGCCTGATAGCCGAGGCTTACAGCATTCTCAAGAACAGACGAGCACCAAGCATGGAGATCTTCGCCGTGGAAGTCGGTTCTTATCGTCAGATACATAGTGACTTCGTCGGCATCGTAAACATTAAGCTCGGTTTCGGTGAGCTTCGACATTCCGCCGATGTTTTCGCATGTGATTGCGATGATGTAGTCGCAACCTTCGTCCCGCTCCCTGTAGTGGAGATAAACACCGTTTTCGTCAAGAGAAGACTCCACAAAATCACCGGCTGTAAGGCAGGAAAAATCAATCTTCATTGAAATCTTTCCGCCATCAGGTGACGATTCGTGCATACAAAGGACGTTATCGGGTGCACTGACGAAATATTCGCGCTCGAAAGAGTGATTTTCCGAGCTGAAAGTTACGGTGCAAACGGCATTAGCAATATCCAGAACTCTCTTGTAGTCGGAATAACCGTCGTGGTTGAAGCCTATCATCAGGAAGCCTGCGGTATCATAGTGGCTTTCGTCTTGAGGATGAGGGTACATATCCGAGATTTCAAGCCCGGTCGCCTCACCGATTTTGCCCTCAAGGAGGAGCTCACGGATTTTCTTGTAGGAACCGACAGATTTGGGGTTATAGCGTTCTTTGACGCCCTTGCGGTTCCAGATGGTCTCCTCGTTGAGCTGAATAATGTCGTCAGTCGGGTCGCCGTAAATCATTCCGCCGATGCGACTGTTGCCGATGGGGTATGCTTGGTTCCAGCCTTCACCGTTATAATCCTTTTCGTCTTTTGTCGGTGCAGGATGGTCGAGCCAGATTTGCTTTTTTTCATATTCGTGTGTCATAAAGAACACTCCCTTCTATGAATCCATTCTACAGTATTCGGGCGGTCATTTCAATAGGAATTTACGAAAGGATAAAATATTATCCGCTTCAAAATCGTATAGAGAAAACTCTCTTTACTTTGGAAAAGAAAGAGAGTTTATGTTATTTTATTCGAGCTCCGATACACACTCGCTCAGAAGTGTCGGAATGTCGAGATTCTGAGGGCAGTGCTCGGTGCACTGACGACAGGAGATGCAGTCGCTCGCCTTGCCGGTGTTCTTGACCGTCTCGGCATACTTATCCTTTATCTCGCCGAGCTTGCGGATATCGCGCTTATACTCGTTGTAATGTGCGAACAAATCCGGAATCGGGATGTTCATCGGGCAACCGTCGGTGCAGTAGCGGCAGGCGGTGCAAGGAATTGCAAACTTGAGGTTCTCGCTGACCTTCGAAATGACTTCATAGTCCTTATCGGTAAGAGGTTCAAAGTTCTGCATGTAAGAGGTGTTGTCCTCTACCTGCTGCATATCGCTCATTCCGCTCAAAACCATCATTACATTCGGCAAAGAAGCACAGTAACGGACAGCCCAAGAAGCATAGGACTTCGTGGCATCATAGTCGTCGAATATCTTCGCCGCAGTCTTCGGAAGTCTTGCCAGAGCTCCGCCCTTGACGGGCTCCATTACGATTACGGGCTTACCGAATGCTGTCGCGACTTCATAGCAACGGCGGCTTCTTACCCAAGCATCTTCCCAGTCAAGATAGTTGATCTGAAGCTGAACATATTCAACCTCCGGGTGCTCGGTTAAAATCTTCTCAAGAGTTTCGGGACTGTCGTGGAATGAGAAGCCGATATGCCTGATTTTGCCCTCGTCGCGCTTTCTCTGGATATAGCCGAAAGCATCGGTCTTCTCGATATACTCGTAGATGTCCTTGTTGACTGCATGAAGCCAGTAATAGTCGAGATAGTCAACTCCAAGGCGGGTCATAGACTCGTTGAAGATGTTCTCACGTTCGTCCTCGTTCGGCTTTGAGAACAGCGGAAGCTTCGTCGTGATGGTGAAGCTGTCACGAGGGTGACGCTTTACAACCGCCTCTCTGAAGGCAACCTCGCTCTTGCCGCTGTGATAGACATAAGCGGTGTCGAAGTATGTAAAGCCGCGCTCGAGGAACTTGTCAGCCATCGCCTTGAACTGCTCAAGGTCGATATTCGAATGGTCGTCGCCGATTATCGGCAATCTCATAAGCCCAAAGCCCAATTTTTTGATATTATTCATTGTGCCACTCCCTATAATTCAAACATTTCTTACCTATAATTATAAGAGCATTTCCGGCAAAAGTCAAGAATCCGATAAGAAATCACGAAGCAAATCCAGGTTAATATCGTCGTGCTCGAGCTCTTTTGAAACAAGGCGGACAGTTTCCGTAAAATTGTCCCCTAATTTACATAACTCATATATAGCTACAATTAGCCTGCACTCGGTCAGAATATCTTCTGTGTTGACAGCTTTTAAGAAGAACCTGAATATAAGATAGTCAAAGAGCGGCTCACTCTCCTGCTCGTGACTTCCCTGTTCGCAGTTTTTGAGAAGCTTCCGCCACTCGGGTGTCAGGATTTCCGTATTATCGAGAATAAACCGGCAAAGGCTTCGGATATCTGTCAGCTCGCTGTCGGGGATATCTTCCTCGGGAAGCTCAAGACTGCCAAAGTCGATTTCCTCTTGCAAAAGCTCGCCGTATGTGATTAGCTGTGAAGGCTTTAATCCGAAGGCTTTTGCTCTTGCTTTGAGCAGAAAATCAAGAAGCTCGTCGCCGGTTTGCTCTTTGCAAAGTGCTTCATAATCAGCTTTGCCCGACGAAAGCACAATTCTCGCGGCTTCGGGACAGGAAACAGACAAACCCGCTTCTGTGAAGGCAAGCTCACCGCCTGTGTAATACTCCTCGTAAAATCTCGGGTGCTTTGAGCAGACGTCGCCCATCATGCCGGACTGTATGTACATTTCACATAGACCGTCCGGATTGAGATACGGGCAGACATTATTCTCATTTACGCGAAGCACCGTATCGCCGTCGGAACCGGTGCGCATATTCTTGTCAATTTCGAGCGACGGATAAGCTCTGAGCTTATCTATCGTCTCATCGTCTATGGGAATCTCCCAACCGGCTTTACAGCAACTGTCGGGGCAGGCTCCCATAAGACAGTGGAAACTATCGAAGTATGACGGCGTAAAAAGCTTGCTACTGTTCATCATACTTTTACGGGCTCTTTTTCTTCCGGCTTTGTGATGCCGAGCTTTTCATACTCCTCCTGTTCAAGGATTCGGTAAGCTACCTTGCCGACAAGGGTCTTCGGGAGAGTTTCCCTGAACTCGATATCATAAGGCATAGCATACTTTGCGATGTTCTTCTTGCAGTACGCCATTATCAAGCCCTTGGTGGTCTCATTCGGTTCATAGCCGGGCTTGAGCATGATGAATGCCTTGATTTTCTGCATCTTGTACGGGTCTGGAACGCCGATTACACAGCTCATCTGAACAGCTTCGTAGCCGTCAAGGACATTCTCGAGCTGAGAGGGATAAACGTTATAGCCGGATGTTATAATCATACGCTTGATTCTTTGCTTGAAGTAGATAAAACCTTCCTCGTCCATATAGCCGAGGTCTCCGGTGTGGAGCCAGATTCTGCCATCGCCGTGGAGTCTTAATGTATTTGCTGTTTCCTCGGGCTGGTCGAGATAGCCGAGCATAACGGTCGGTCCCGAAATGCAGATTTTGCCGTCGGTGCCATAAGGAACCTCGATATTCGTGCCAACATCGACAATCTTGTAGTAGTTATCCGGGAGCGGCTGACCGATTGAACCCTCTTTATAGAGGTGAATCGGGGTCAGACAGCTTGCCGTAACGCACTCGGTGGTACCGTAGCCCTCACGAACGCTGATGGTTGCGCCGTGGTCGGCAAGGAATTTATCAAAGCGCTTCTTTAGCTCGACAGAGAGCGAATCTCCGCCGGAAAATACGCCCTTGAGGCAACTTAGGTCTGCGCCGTCCATCGAAGGCTGTCTCAAAAGTGCCTCATAGAGTGTGGGAACGCCGGCAATGAAATTGCAACGGTGCTTGACGATGTCCTTGGCGTAGGTTTCAGCCGTGAATCTCGGAACCAAGATGCAGTTACAGCCGTTTGAAAGCATAGCGTGGATTGTGACACCCAGACCGAAGCCGTGGAAGATGGGCATTACGGAAAGCATCTTGTCGCCGACCTGTGCCATCGGGTTGGTTTCCATAAGCTGCTTGGAAAGTGCGTTGAAGTTTAGGTTCGAAAGAAGAATACCCTTGGTCGTACCGGTGGTTCCGCCGCTATAGAGGATTACCGCCGGATCTTCCTTCTGAACATGTGCGATATAATCGCCGACATAGGATTTGCCCTGCTTCATGAAGTCATTCCAGATGATTACGGGCGCATCCTTTGGGATTTTCTTAATCTTCTTCGCTTCGGTAAGGTCATAGCCAAGAGTTACGGGAAAAGCAAGAGCGTCACGGGTGCTTGCGATGATGAGGTTTTTTACCTCGGTGTGCTTCATTATCTCCTCGAACTTCGGATAGAACATGTCAAGGGTCAGGGTGCAGACGCTCTTCGAATGACTGATGAAGAAAGCGATTTCGTTTTCACTCGAGAGAGGGTGAATCATGTTGGCGATTGCGCCAACAACGTTGATGGCGTAGAACATGATGACAGCCTGAGGGCAGTTGGGCATGCAGATGGTGATTCTCTGCCCGGGTTTGATGCCAATTGATTTCAGACCCTTGGCGCATATGTAGACCTGCTTCTCGAAATCGCGATATTTGACCTTGTTGCCCATGAACTGATATGCAATCAGGTCGGGGTATCTGTGCGATGCGTCGCGAACCATCTCCCACATTGAGCCCTCGTAATATGAGAGATGGAAATTTACATTTCCGTAATTATTAAGCCAAGGTGCTTTTACTTCTGTAGCCATATTTTTCCTCCTTAAAATTCAACCGGAGTTTCGATGGGAAGCTCCAAAAGCTCGGGATGAGCCAGCAAGTGTCTTATAATTTTTATAGACTGCGAATAATAGTAGCCGTCGGCGATTCTCTCGTCGATGGTGACGCCGAGGTCGATACCGTTGTGAACCTCCATGGTGCCGTCAGCATTGGCGAAAACGGTCGGCTTCTTCTCGCCGATAACAAGGAACAAAGAGTTAGTTCCCCACTCGGCAAGGTGATGATACGAAGCGTGGAGCTTGATGCTACCAAGGTTCGTGATAAAGCAGCTCGAATAGTACGGGTCGCCGTTCATGAGAACAGACGGATAACAGCCGTGATATTCCATCCAGTTGAGAGCCGCGATGACAATCTTGAAGACGAATCTCGGGAGCTTCTGGAGGGAGTCCATGATGTCGCCGATGTCGTTATTCTTGCCCTCTTTTCTTATGTGGGTGACGAACTTCTGGATTTCGTCGTGGACATGCTCGACGGGGATTGTTCCCGTTCTGTCGAATTTGACGGTTGCAAGCGCTTCGCCGCCGTCATCAGCAAACTTCTTCTTTGCGGTGAACGAAATACTGACGTCCTTCTTCTCCCAAAGTCTGTGACCCGAGAAGAAATAATTGAGCTTCGGGCGAAGAACGATTGTCTTCGCGATTGCGGCCGTTATGACGTGGAAGAATGTGTATTTGAACTCAATCCCCTCGTAATTCTTCTTTGCGAGATATTCCTCAATCGGGGTAATATCAATAGTCTCGTTCAGGACGGCTTCGTTTGCGGTTCTGCCCGGGATGTTATAAGGCATGATGAAGTGCATCGAATCGACGTCTCTGACAAGCCAAGCGTCCTTGCGGTCTCCCCTGCGCTTCTTTTCTTTTTTAGCTTCTGCCACGGCTCACAGCCCTTTCTTTTGAATTTCGTGTATACCAAGATGTAAACACAACAGCTAAATTATAATACTTTTTGTGCGCTTTGTCAACGAAAATTGTCGAGTTGTCGGGGAATTAACGCAAAATTCAGGCACAACAAAGCTCCCCACCTCTCGGCAGGGAGCTTTTCAGATTCTGCACCCGGGCTGTAAGCCCTCCACAATATTTCAGAGCGTCACTTTCTCTTTGAGGAGACAATCGCCAGAGCGGCTATTGCCAGAGGCACAAGCGAGAGCGCAACGCCGGTTGTCGGATTGGTTTCGGCTGAAACCTCCGGCTCGGAAACGGTTTCGCCTTCGTCTTCGGTCTTGGTGTTGGTGTCTTCGACGGGGTCGTCAATTTTGACTTCCTCCGAAACCGTGTTTGCGGGAATCAGGTTTGCAATCGCAGTCTCGATTTTAGTTGCCATTGTATTGACACCCGACTGCTGAAGCACGCTGTAAGACCAGTTTACGGCATTGATAGCATTCGTGACTTCATAGAAGTTGGTGTAATCGCTTGCATTAAGTGCGTTCGCCTTAGCAATCGCATTGTTGATTGCTGTGTAGTCGGCAAGAATAGTTGAAAGGTCAACCATAACACCAGTTGCGGGAACAGTGACAGTCTCGCGGCTCAACTCTTCGCCACAGACGGTGCAGTAAACCACAGAATCATAAGAACCGGCAGTTGTTGCAGTCGGTGCAACGTAGTTCTCTCTGACAGCGGTGCCCTTGGTGTGACCGGTAGCATCAACTGCTATAGTCTCCCTCGAAAGCTCCTCGCCGCAGACCGAGCAGTATACGACAGATTCGTAAGACCCCGCCTCGGTGCAAGTCGCCGCCACTTCGTTCTCCCTGACGGCTTCGGCTTCGGTGTGACCAAGAGCGGCAATAACCTCGCCGTATTCTATAGTCTCGCCACAGACAGTGCAGACCGTGTCACCGGTGTAGCCTACTTCGGTGCAAGTAGCATCCTTGGCGTTCTGAGTTTCGGTGGTGTGACCGGTTGCGGCGATTTCTTCTGTATAGGAATCACCACACCTTGAGCAAGTGTAAGTCATAATACCGGTTTCCGTGCAGGTCGGCTCGGTTGTTACTTCGGAAGTATAATCGTGTCCAAGAGGTTCCGTTGCGTTGTCCGTATATGTATCGCCACATTCAGAGCATACATATGTCGTGTAACCGCCTTCGGTGCAGGTAGCACTTGAATCGGTCGCCACATAACTATGTCCGGTTGCCTCGATATCCTCGGTGTAACTATCACCACATCTCGAACAAGTATAAGTCATTACACCGGTTTCAGTGCATGTCGGCTCGGTTGTTATTTCTGAAGAATAATCATGTCCGAGAGCTTCGGTTTCGCTATCTGTGTAGCTATCACCACAATCCGAGCAGGTATGAGTTGTATATCCACCCTCAGTGCAAGTCGGCTCGGTTACTGTTTCTTCATAGCTATGACCCGTTGCTTCCACAACAGTATCCTCAAGCTCGATTTCTGTAGTCGCATTCTCATCGGAGAAATACTTGCCGCAGGTCGAACAGTACCAGTATTCATCACTGCCATCCTCGATGCAAGTGGCATTTGTGGCTTCGACATGGGTGAGATTAGCGTGTGTACATTCCACAACTCTTGCTTTCTGCATTACTAATCCAACCACATTGACATATGTACCCGAAATTGATGAAAGCTCTATCTGTCCGCTACCATTCGGATAGTCATATTCGGAAAGTATTCCAAGATAGACCGTTACAGGCTCATTGGTGCCTGAGCTATCAGAAAATGTGCTCTGTCCCGTGCCAATGGAAGACTCCGCACTAAGCGTGCCAGAGAAGTAATTATCAGAACTCAACACAGCACCTATAACAATGTAATCGCCAACTGAATAATCGGTCAGGTAATCAGAGAAGTTGAAAGTAAATGTTGATGAATCAGTCTGCGTGAATGTGTGAATCACAACTTGTCCGAAGCTTACGCTGATATTAACGTTAGAGGCAGGCATTGTGAATGAATAACTATAAGAACTATCCTGAGTGACATCTATGCCCTTACCATTATCATCAGTAACGGAAACGTTCAAGACGGAATATCCGGTATCGGGATAGGCAGAAATAGTAACAGTCGCGCCTTCCTCTACAAACAAGTCATAGGCAGGTATGCCAGAAGACGTTACAACGGACCCGCTGTTATCCCAGTTGTCCATATAGATTCCATCTGACGTATTGCCAAGTATCATAACCGTTCCATTCTCTACATCATCAACAAACACAGCATAAGTGGAATAATAAACGTTTAGACTACTGTATGATGGTATATTGGATTCTCCAACAATAACATTCGCCCATTGAGTTTCTGTTCCTTGGTAGTATATGTTAGAAATACGTCTTCTTGCTCCAGAATAAGCACCATCTAAATTATCAGTAGCACCCCAAAACGCGTAATCACAAATTTCAGTGACATTTATCGGAATGGCAACACCGTTCACATCTCCATAGTAAGAAATGACCTTAGTCTTATCAGCACTGAGAATCAGATTATTCTCGGCAGTAAACGGTGAGCCTTGTTCAAAAGTGACCGACGTCAAACCAGTGCCTGTCAGAGCACCTACTCCTATTTTTGTTACACTTGCAGGAATTGTAATGCTTGTTAGACTCGGTGCGCCAACGAAAGCAAAATCTCCGATTTCGGTGACACCATCCGGAACAACAAACGATGTTCTTGAGCCGTCTATGTAGCAGACGAGAGTTGTCATGTCTTTTGTGTATATCGCTCCGTCAACATAGCAGTAATAATCGTTATCCTCAAATATAACTTCCGTAAGGCTTGTGCAATTTGCAAAGGCACCGCCGTAGATATATTTGACTGTTGAAGGAATTGTTACGCTCGTTAAAAGCGTGCAATTAGCAAAAGCACCTGCATTACTACCTGCAATTCCCTGAATACCGGTTATCGGTTCATCTTCAATATACGGACCTTCTCCTTCTTCATAATCACCACCCGAGCTGGATGTTGCATATCCTGTATATGTTGATGGAATGACAGCCTTAGTGATTGTCGTATCTGCACTGTATAAAATAAAACCTTGCGGATCGTAGCTACCAGCATATCCAGTTCCACCGTTTGAGTATTTAATTCCGTAAAAGTAGCCTAAACCACCAACCAAACTTAGTTGACCGCCTTCTACATCGTAACTGTAAAAAACCTGCCCGCTTGCTGTTACAGGTGCCACAAACAATGTCATTACAATGCACACAGATAACCCGACAGCTAGAAGCCTTTTCAATTTCTTCACAATAAATCCTCCTCGGTTGTGCCAAGGAGGACAAAATACAGTATAAAAAATCCCCCACAGCACTGTTTAGTGTCGGAGGTTGAAAATTGGGCGTACGAAAGGTACTACCCCCCCGCATCGATTTTTGCGATTAAGTATCCGACAGGATGCTCAACCTACGTTAGAATTGTATCATAATTAATCCCGGTTGTCAATAGCTTTTTATAGATATTTTTAATTTTTTTGCGGACGGGTTGAAATCAGGTCGGAAATCACTTATAATAGCCTCGAAGACATTTTTACTTGGAGGAATATTATGATTACAGCAAAATATCCGCCGATGGGCTGGAACAGTTGGGACTGCTACGGCGCGGCGGTTGACGAGAAGACCGTTCGGGCTAATGCGGACTATATGGCGAAGAATCTTAAGGAGTACGGTTGGGAGTATATCGTCGTCGACATCGAGTGGTATCAGCCGACGGTCACGACGCACGAGTATCTGCCGTTTGCGGATCTGGTTATGGACGAATACGGCAGACTTTTGCCGGCGGAGAACCGGTTCCCTTCCGCAAAGGGTGGCAAGGGCTTTGCGCCGCTGGCGGAATATGTCCATGAGCTCGGGCTCAAGTTCGGAATCCACATTATGAGAGGAATCCCGAGGCAGGCGGTTCACGAAAACTGCCCGATTCTCGGAAGTGAGTTCACCGCCCGACAGGTTGCCGAATACAACGACGTCTGCGAGTGGAACCCGGATATGTACGGGCTCAAGTACGACTGCAAGGGCGCCGCAGACTACTACAACAGCATTTTCAGGCTCTATGCCGAGTGGGGCGTTGACTTCGTCAAGGTCGACGACATCTGCCGCAACAACGACAACGAGGGCGAAATCATGCTCATCGCTGACGCTATCAGAAACAGCGGCAGAGAGATGGTCCTGAGCCTTTCCCCGGGACCGGCAAAGGTTTCGCAGGCGGAGTTCCTCAAAAAATACGCCAACATGTGGCGCATCACTGACGACTTCTGGGACAAGTGGGAGCTTCTTTACGCGATGTTCGAGCGTGCCGAGGCTTGGTGCAATCATGCGGGACCGGGGCACTTCCCCGACTGCGACATGTTGCCGATCGGTCCCATCAATCAGGTCTATTCGAAGGACAACCGTACGAACTTCACCCGTGACGAGCAGAAGACGATGATGTCGCTCTGGTGCATGGTGCGCTCTCCCCTGATGATTGGCGGCGAAATGAACGGGTTTGATGACTTCACTCTGTCGCTTGTCACCAACCGCGAGCTCCTCGAAATCGAGAAGACGACCTTCTGCGCCCACATGCTCGAGAGGAAGGACGTTGACGGTTGCGAGACGATAACGTGGTTCGCCCCGAGGGTTGACGGAAGCGGCTGTTATCTCGCCCTCTTCAATGCAGGCGAGAAGCCGGTCCGAATCAGCGTCCCCTTAGATTCCATCGGCATAAGTGCGACAAAGGCTTATGACATCTGGGGGAAGACGACCGAGGACGTCAAGAACGTTGTTTCGGGAGTCGTGAATCCGCATGGAGTCAAGCTTGTAAAGCTGAACTGATACAAAAATCCCGTCCGAATTACTCCGGGCGGGATTTTTAATTTCTCCTCTTATCTCTCTTTGATTAACCGGCGGTCACCGTGACGATTTCCGACTCAACACCGGTCGCCTCAATCTTGAAGTCGTAATTGACGCCCGATTTAAGCCCGGTGATGCTGACCTTCTCCTTAGAAGTAGTCCCCGCAACCTTCCACTCATCGGACGTAGAACGCTTCCAATAAACAGTATAGGTCGAATCCTCGACAACCTCATCCCAAGAAAGCTTGACCTTCCCGTCAACAGCCTCACCGCTGAGACCATAGGCTTCGCCGAAAGAGTGATAAACGGCATTGCAATACTCGAGGAGCGATTCATCATAGTCACCATTTGTCCAGTTTGTGAGCAGATAGTAAACACCATCCTGAACAAAAACATAGCTTCCGGTGCCAATAAAGCGGCAGTAATAAACCTCTGTACCATTGTCGAGAGTGGTGACAACTCCGCTGTTCTTAGCCAGAGTGATATATTCCTTGGTGAAGGTCTTACCGCCTCCGGCTATATCAAAGGAATAAAGCGATAGAACCTCATCGTCTCGGCTGATTCCAACGCTCACATATCTCGGATCAACATACACACTCCTGACTTCACCGATATCTATGCAGTCAGGGAAATAGATTCCCTCCATATCATAGTAAAGATACTCAAGAAGCCCATCGCTGAAATTCATCTCATCGGCACGGGAGACATAGTCCTCATCAAGCCAGTCGATATACTCCCACAGCTCGGACAAAGAATCGAAGCGAAGCCCCGGAAGTATATCGCCCACCGGCTCCTCATCGTCCGCCCAAGCCATCACGGACATCGAAGTGATGAGAAGAAGTCCTGCTAAAAGCATTGCGAGTAATTTTTTCATTGTAATTCCTCCTTAATTTTGCAATAAAAATTGCCGTTCTGATTATAATACAAATCAGAACGGCAAATTATTGCACGGAGATAAAAAAATTTTTATTTTTTCTTCTTACTCAGGTAACGCTCTTCCTCGCTGAAGATACAGCCGCAGTATTTTTGCATATAGTAGCCGGCTTCACGGGCACGCCTCTGCCCTTCACGGAAATAGGGACGGAAGTCACGATAGAGGAAGGCAATGTTATACTTCTCGGCTTTTCTCTCGGCGACCTCCCGGATGAGGTCGTGCTTCTGATAAGGACTGATGAGAAGCGAGGTCGAAAAGCTGTCGAAACCATTCTCGGAGGCATATTTTGCCGCACGGTCGAGACGGATGTCATAGCACTTCTCGCACCTGTCCTCAAGGTCGGGATAGACGAGGCGGACGAATTCGCGAAGCCCGTAGTCGTCGACGGTCACAAGAGGCATGTTGACGTTCTGAGCATGCAAAATCAGGGTGTCACGGCGAGCCTTATATTCAGTGTATGGGTGAATATTTGGGTTGTACCAGAAGCCGGTGACGTCGATGTCCTCAGCCCGAAGGGTCTCAATGCACATAAGAGAACAGGGCGCACAGCAAATGTGAAGAAGCGTGTTTCTTCGAAAACGCAGCGTGCTCATTCGAAAACGCCGTCCTTAAGAACACCGGAGCGAACCTTGCCGATAGAGATATAGTTGTTGACGACTGCAAGAGTATCGCTTCCCTCTCCCGCTTCGAGGCAGGGGTCGCCGGTGACAGTGAGGGTAATTGTGCCGTCGGGATTTTCGGAAGGAACGAACTCGGTGGTGTAGTAGGACTTGCCCTCGGGGCGTCTGTCCTCAAGAATGCCCTTGAGTTCATCAAGCGAGCAGCCCGGGAAATTGACGTTCCAGAGCTCATACTTCTCAATAGGACGGGTAAGTAAATCCTTTGCAATGGGGACAAGCTTTTCGCGGATGACCTCAAAATCTCCGTTCATACTGTTCGAAAAAGCTATTGCGGGAATGCCTCTGACAAGGGCTTCCTTTGCGGCTCCGATAGTGCCGGAATACATGATGTCGATACCGACATTGTAGCCGTTGTTGATTCCCGAGAATACGACATCGGGAGCCTCGGGCATAACGTTCATAAGTGCAACCTTGACGCAGTCGGCAGGTGTGCCTGTAATGGAGTATGCCTTTACGCCCTCAACAGGGAAATCGGTTTCGTGTTTGAGAATCATATCGCCGAAAACGCTGATTCTCTGGGACATGGCAGAGCACTGGGTTGCGGGTGCCACGACCCAGACCTCGCCGAGTTCTTTTGCGGCTCTTGCAAGCTCGATAAGTCCTACGGAGCTGATTCCGTCATCATTTGTAACTAAAATTCGCATCATCGACGAATCTCCTTTTTATCAAGAAAGATGGTTTGTCCCTCTGTGGGGAGTATGCGGCATCCCGCATTATTGGAATTGACATTCTCGGGTCGCTGGCTGTGGATAGGTACCAGGCACTTCGGCGAGACGGTGTCAATCATATGTCTCAAGCACCAGGGGCTGGCATGACCGCCCAAGCCGAGTTTTACATACTCGATTCCGGCTTTTTCAAGAAGCGCCTGCATCTTTGTATATGAAGGGTCGTAGTCGCCCAAGGGATAGCCGTCCATATGAAGATATACTTTGGCAACGCCTGAGAGATCCAACAGCTCATAAGAGTTGTGATAGGGCATCTGTAGCATATAGCCACTCGGGTTTGCAAGGATTTCATCTCTCGAGATGAGCTCCGCACCGGTCGGAACAGGTCTTTCGCCTACTGTTTCTGCATAGACGCAGAGCTTATCGTCGGAATAGAATTCGCCGAGATAATCGGCTTGTGCGTTGTCGAGAACGAGCTTTCTATCGTGCTTTACGCAAAGATTATAAAGATTATGGATTCTGCCGACGTTTCTCTCGTAGGGATTTATAATAATCAGACTGTCAGAGCTTTCAAGAATCTCATCGACCTCCGAAATCAATGTATACTCGGTTCTTGGCTCATCGACGGGCTTTTCAAGAGTGAGCATGTCGAACTCTTCCCAACTTGCATTTGTTCCTTCGGTTATCATTATATCAATTCCGGCTTCGCGGCAGGTCTTGCCAAAGCCCTCGGTATACTCGGGATTAAGACCGTGGAAACGATAGTCGCCGGTATAGGCGATATTGCCGTCGGGAGTTTCGATGATGAAGCCGGTTGCTCCCGTGCAGTCGTGGTCGATGGGAAGAACATTCACTTTGATATCCCCCACTGTGAAATTGTCACCATAAGGGATGCCGATGCAGTTCTTGTGGGCACGGTATGTAAATTCGCCCTGATTGCAGAGCTTGCGATAGAGTCTTAAGGAATCCTCACTCATGTAGACCGGAATTTCCGGGTCGAGCATGTCGAGACCGCCCATGTGGTCGATGTGCATATGTGAGATGATAAAGAAATGAGGCTTTTCCGTCTTGCCGCAGGGCACGCATCCGATTTTTGATGCAACGCTGTTTTCATAAATTCCGTCGGCGGCAGGAAGACGACCGATTCTTACAAAGTCTTCGGGGATATGTCCGTCACGGAGTCTGACATTGCTGTCAATATCGCGCATGACGGTAAAGCCGAAGTCGAACATCATCACGGCTTTTTCAGTCTCAACTTTGATAAATGTTCCGCCGATTACATTAAGTCCTTTATAAAATGTTATCTTAGTCATAGTATGAATATCTTTCGGATAAAGTATGGGGTCAAAAAGGGACTCACCTTTTGCGGCAAGTCCCTTTCGTGCTAATGGTTGTTGTAGACGATTACAGAGTTACTGCAAAATTCCGTTTACGAGAGCGGCAAGTTCATCAAGAGCAGTCTGTCCTTCAGCACCTGCAAGAACCAATTCCTCGAACTTGGAACCAATGTCGTTACGGACATCGTAGCTTCCATCGAAGTTGAGTGACGAGAAGTAAGCATCCTGCTGAGCGTAGCAAGCCTGAGCTGCCTCGCTTGAAGCCATGTATTCCTGATACTCGTCAGACTCGAAGCCTGAAGTACGGATAGGCATGTAACCGGTTGCCATAGCCCAGTATACAGTGTTCTCAGTGTTGGTAAGGAACTTGAGGTATTCCCAAGCAGCAGCCTGCTTGTTAAGGTCAGTGGTGAACATCATTACGTTGGTACCAGCAGTGTTAGCAGCCTTGGTGGTGTTGCCAGGGAGAGTGGAAACGCCGAGTTCATAGCCTTCGTTCATGGTGATATAGGAAACACCAGTGGAAGAGCCGACATAAGCACCAACAAGACAGTTGCCAAGAGGTCCGGAGAAGTAGAGATCCTCACCAACGAGACGAGCATAGCCGTTGTTGTAGAGGTCCATGAGGTAAGTGATAGCCTCGAGTCCTTCTTCAGTGTCGAACTCTGCACCGTCTTCGCTGATGTACTCAGCACCATTCTGGAGAAGGGTTGCTTCGATAAGACCGGCGAGGTCATCATAACCGAGGGAAACCATACCGAGCTCTTCCTGGAAGGTCTGACCGATGGTGATGAGGTCGTCCCAGGTCTCAGGAGCGGAAAGTCCGAGCTGATCGAAGAGGGTCTTGTTGTAGAAGTAGAGGTAGGTGGACTTGTTGAAAGGCATACCGCTGATGAAGCCGAACTCGCTGTTTTCATTACGATAGGATTCAAGGATATCCTCATAATTCATCTCGTCATAGTCTCTCTCAACATATGCATCAAGATGAACAAGCTTGTCAAGGTAAGATGTGACGTAGTTGTTATAAGCCTGTGAGAGATCGGGAAGAGTATCGGATGCTGCGCTTGCGGTGAGCTTGGTGGAAAGGTCAGTGTATGCGCCCTGGTTTACAAGGGTAACGGTGATTCCCCACTCGTTGGTTGCATTGAACTCATCGGTGATGGCAGTAAGAGCTTCTTCCTGCTTGTTCGACATTGCGTGCCAGAAGACGATTTCGCAAGCTTCAATATCTGCGCTATCAATAATCTGATCAGCCGTCGGAGTAGTGGTGCCGCTACTGTCGTCATCGTTAGATGTGCTGCCACAAGCGGTGAGTATGCTGAGAAGCATCATAGCAGAGAGAAGCACGCAAAGAATTCTTTTCATTTTCATGTGATTTTTTCTCCTAACTTAAAGAATTTTTCCTGCCCACGGTATAGGATTCCGTGAGCATCGGTTTATATCGTAGACGAGGAATTGCCATCAGCCTTTTACGCCGCTGAAAGCAACGCCCTCGAGAACGTACTTACGGAGAACCAGGAAGAGGATTACAACAGGCATTACGAGCATGCAGGATGCCGCCATTGTCAGCTGATAATCCGCGCCGGATTCGGTCTGGAATCTTACGAGTCCGATTGAGAGGACACGCATATTCGGGTCGTTGGTGACGAGCAAGGGCCAGAGGAAGGCGTTCCACGAGCTGATGAAGTTCAGTATCGCGATGGAAGCCAGACAGCTCTTGTTCATCGGAACCATAATCTTTGCCATGAACTTGAAATCACTGCACTTATCAACCTTTGCCGCGAGGTAAAGTTCATTCGGAACCTGCTCAAAGAACTGACTCAGAAGATAGATATAAAATACGCTCGAGATATAAGGAACAATCATGGAGGCGTAGGAATCTATCCATCCCAAATTACTTACCGTCTGGTAGTTGGTGATAACAAGCATCTCGCCGGGAATCATAAGCGTTGCCATGAAGATGGAGAACACGAGATTCTTTCCGGGAAAGTTAAGTCTTGAGAATGCAAACGCGGAAAGTGTTGAAGTGATAAGCACTCCGATTGTTGTGCAGACCGCAACTATGATTGTGTTCAGAAGATATCTTGCGAACGGTGCCGAGTTCCACGCCTCAACATAGTTTGACCACTGAGGAATCGACGGGAAGAACACAGGCGGAATCGCATTCAGTTCCTGATAGGTCTTGAGACTCGAAAGAATCATGTACAGGAACGGAAGCAGGGTCATTGCAGCTCCCAGAATGAGCACCACATACTCGATAACCTTTGTGACTATCGCAGACGGCTTCATCTTGATATGCTGTGAATGAGTTTTTTTAGTGGCTTTAGTCATTGTCATTTGCTCTTCACCTTATCCCTATCTCTCGTGACATATCTTTCAATCATAGTGAAGACGAAGATAATCACGAACAGTACGACTGCCGCAGCCGCCGCAATACCGTAACGATAACTGTTGTAGAACTTCGAGTAAATGTAGTAAACAACCGTGATTGCGCTGTTTGCCGGTCCCGCGCGGGTTCCTCCGAACAGAGAGTAGACCTCGTTGTAGACCTTGAAAGCACTTATAAAGCCCATCATGAATGCGTATACGATAATCGGTCTCATCTGAGGAACGGTGAGCTTGAAGAATACACGCATCTTCGGAGTTGAATCCACTCTTGCCGCACGATAGATATCCTGCGGAATTGTCTGAAGACCCGAGAGGAAAATCAGTATGTTGAACGCAAGGCTCTTCCACACACTGAATATTATCAACGCGGGCATGGCGTATTTTGTCTCATTCAGCCACCCGATTGATTCTATTCCGAAAACATTGAGAATGCTGTTGATAAGACCGTAGTTGGAGTTGAACATCCATCTCCATACCAAGCCGATAGCGATGACACTCGTTACATAAGGCAGGAAGTAAAGGGTCTGGAAGATTGCTTTTCCTCTTACTACGTCATTGATGAAAACTGCGATTATAAGCGAAAGAACGACGGAAATCGGAACCACGAATATTACATAGATTCCTGTGTTCTTGAGAGCCGCCAGAAATGTGGCATCGGAGAAGAGCTCCTTGTAGTTCTCAAGGTTGATTGCCGTGTATGTGCCGTTGACAAGATTGTAATCCTCCATAAAGCTCATCATAAATGTCTTTATGAGCGGATAAATTGTGAACACGCACAATATGATAATTGACGGGAGAAGATACAGGAATCCCTTGAAAGGTCTCAGCTTTCTTCTGACCGTATAAACGGGAGACGAATAATCTTTCATACTATCCCTCCCCTATTTAAACCTTAGCGAGTGTCAGATTATCCTCGCTGAAGATCATAAGCTGGGAAGCTCTTACTCTGAAATTGAACTCACTGCCCTGAGAAAGTCTCTGGTCAGAATAAGTAAGAAGTCTGAACGGAGTTTCACCCAAGGTGAAGAATACCTGAAGCTCACGACCGGTCATGAGAACTCTGTCAGCCGTTGCGGGAACACCGTCATCGCAAAGCTCAAATTGCTCGGGACGGATGCCCATTTTATATGTACCGTTCGGGATTTCCTTAGACTTGTCCGCAAAATCTTCTCTTGCTCTCAGGAGATTGCCGCCGAGGAAGACGCCCTTGTCGGTGACTTCACCGTCGAACATGTTGATCTGAGGAGTGCCGAGGAAGTTCGCAACGAAGGTATTGACAGGATTAAGATACATATCCTGAGGCTTTTCGAACTGCTGTAAAACTCCGGCATCCATAACCGCGATACGGTCGGAAATACTCATTGCTTCTTCCTGATCGTGGGTTACGAAAATGGTTGTAATCTTGACTTCCTGCTGAATACGGCGGATTTCCTCACGGGTTTCCACTCTCAGCTTGGCGTCAAGGTTCGACAAAGGCTCGTCCAATAAAAGAACCTGGGGCTCCTTGACCAAAGCACGCGCTATTGCAACTCTCTGCTGCTGACCGCCGGAAAGAGCCTTCGGCTTACGTCCGAGAAGACCTTCGAGGTGGACAACTTTAGCCATTGCCTCTGCACGTTCCTTCGCCTCTTTCTTAGGAACCTTTCGGTTGATTAGGGGGAACATTATGTTGTCGAGTACGCTCATGTGGGGATACAAAGCGTAGTTCTGGAAGACGAGACCGATTTCTCTGTCCTCGGGAGGGATTCTCGTGACATCGGTATCGCCGAACAGGATTGTACCCTCCGTCGGGTCAGTAAGACCGGAGAGCATAAACAGCGTTGTTGACTTGCCGCAACCGGACGGTCCCAGAAGACCGACCAGCTCGCCGCTCTCAATATCGAGCGTAAGGCTGTCAACAGCTTTAAAATCACCATACTTTTTGGTTAGACCTTGGATTGAAATTTTCATTCAAGCACCTCTTATACACCGCTGATTTTTATCATATGCCGGAAACCGGTCATTGACACAATAATAATACTCTTTTTGGGGTTAAATCTCAACTGCAGTCCGGTTAAGAATATGTTAAATCGGACCGGCAAGTATAAACAACTGCCCCATGCAAACTGCTATCTTCTTCTGATGATATAATACAGGTTCCGAAGGAAGCCTTCAAACCATGGTGAAATTTAAATGTCGATTTGGTGACTCGATAGGTATATTATATCCCTTATTTCGTCACTTGTCAACCACCGAATTCTCATTAAATTTTAAAATCCGATTTTTCGTGGAAATCAAGAAAAATGCACAGCTCTTGTCGCCAAGCACTGTGCATTATTTTAATATCAGTCTTTCTTCTGAGCTCTCTTAGCGGCGAGGTCGATAAGTGCGTCCTTGCGGCTGAGGTTCAGTCTGCCCTGATCGTCGATTTCGATAACCTTGACGAGGATTTCATCACCGATGGAGACAACGTCCTCGACCTTGTTTACTCTCTGCATATCAAGCTTGGAGATATGAACAAGACCGTCCTTGCCGGGAGCAATCTCGACGAAAGCGCCGAAGTTCATGATTCTTACAACCTTGCCCTTGTAGATAGAGCCGATTTCGGGGTCGAAAGCGATGGTATTGATGACGGAGATAGCCGCCTTTGCCTTGTCGAGGTCGAGACCGGAGACGAATACGTTGCCGTCGTCGTTGATATCAATCTTGACGTCGTAATCAGCGGAAATCTTCTGGATGACCTTTCCGCCGGAGCCGATGACTTCACGAATCTTGTCAACGGGAACCTTGGTGGTGAGCATCTTGGGAGCATACTTCGAAACCTGAGGTCTCGGAGCGTCGATAGCCTTTGCCATAATCTCATCAAGGATATAATCTCTTGCCTTGTGAGTCTTGGCGAATGCTTCCTCGATAATCTCGTAAGTAAGACCGTCAACCTTGATATCTACCTGAATAGCGGTTATACCCTTGTGGGTTCCGCCGACCTTGAAGTCCATATCACCGAAGAAGTCCTCGAGACCCTGAATGTCAACCATTGTGGCGAATGAGCCGTCTTCCTTGGTGATAAGACCGCAGGAAATACCGGCTACGGGAGCCTTTATCGGAACACCGGCATCCATAAGCGCAAGTGTTGAGCCGCAGATGGAGCCCTGTGAGGTGGAGCCGTTGGAGGAAAGAACTTCGGAAACAACTCTTATAGCATACGGGAATTCTTCAACGGAAGGAAGAACCGGAACGAGAGCCTTTTCAGCCAACGCACCGTGGCCGATTTCACGACGTCCGGGTCCACGGGAAGCCTTGGTCTCGCCTACCGAGTAGGACGGGAAGTTGTACTGGTGCATATATCTCTTCTCGGTCTCTTCGTCAAGACCGTCAAGCTTCTGGCACTCGCTTACGGGAGCCAGAGTTGCGATTGAGAGAACCTGAGTCTGTCCACGGGTGAAGAGTCCGGAGCCGTGAACTCTCGGGAGAAGACCGACCTCAGCCGCCAGAGGACGAATCTGGTCGAGGCTTCTTCCGTCAACGCGCTTGCCCTCATAGAGCCAGTTGCGGACAATTTTCTTCTGGAGCTTATAGATGCACTCGTCGATCATTGCAATCTGCTCGGGATACTGCTCGTCATACTTTTCGTGGATGGCATCCTTGATGGGCTGGAGTCTTGCCTCTCTTACGTTCTTGTCGTCGGTGTCAAGAGCAACCTTTATGTCCTCCGCCGCCATCTCCTCGATAGCGTCAAAGAGGTCGTGGTCAACTTCCATAGACTCGAATTCGAACTTAGGCTTGCCTATCTCAGCCTTGATGTCATTGATGAATGCAACCATCTTCTGGATTTCCTTGTGTCCGGTCTTGATGGCATTGAGCATAGTTTCATCGTCGACCTCATCGGCACCGGCTTCAATCATGACGATTTTCTCCATGGTTCCGGCAACGGTGAGGTTAAGATGATTTCTTGAGCGCTGTTCAAGAGTCGGGTTGAGGACGATTTCGCCGTCAACAAGACCTACGCTGATACCTGCAATCGGTCCTGCCCACGGAATATCCGAGATAGAAAGAGCGATTGAGGTTGCGAGCATACCTGTGATTTCAGGTGAGCAATCGGGGTCAACCGACATAACGGTCATTACAACAGTTACGTCGTTACGCATGTCCTTCGGGAACAAAGGACGAATCGGGCGGTCAACCATTCTCGAGGTAAGAATAGCCTTCTCGGAAGGCTTGCCTTCTCTCTTTGTGAAGGAGCCGGGGATTCTTCCTACCGAATAGAGCTTCTCCTCGTAATCAACGGAAAGCGGGAAGAAGTCGATACCGTCTCTCGGCTTGACCGAGGCGGTTACGTTAGCCATAACTACGGTTTCGCCGTAGGTGACCCAGCAGGAGCCGTTTGCTAATTCGCTGGTCTTGCCTGTCTCAACGGTGAGGGGGCGTCCGGCGAATGTGGTTTCGTATTTTCTGTACTTGTCAAACTTCTTGAGTTCTGACATTGCCATAGTGAATATCCTCCTTAAAAATAGGTTTTTATATTTTCAAGCGGATGTTTTAGCAATAAGTTAAGGCTTTTGTACTCCAAAGGACTTAACTTATTACTAAAAAACATCGCCTGTCAATACAATTTCATGTCTCTCAAGACTTATTCAAAGGGCAGTAAGCCGCTCGAGAAAGCCGCTACTGCCCTATGAGTCGTGATTTACTTTCTCAAGCCGAGCTTTTCAACGATTTCGCGGTAGCGGTTGACATCCTTCTTCTTGAGATAGTTGAGAAGGTTACGCCTCTTACCTACCATCTTGAGAAGTCCTCTTCTTGAGTGGTGGTCGTTCTTGTTCGCCTTGAGATGCTCGGTGAGGTCGGCGATTCTCTTGGTGAGAATTGCAATCTGGACCTCGGGTGAGCCGGTGTCGTTCTCGGACAGTCTGTTAGCCTCAATAATTGCGGCTTTTTCTTCTTTTCTGAGCATTTGTAATACCTCTTTCAAAATTACTTCCGTCAGCATGGACAGCGGCAGGTATCTCTCCCCTTTGGGGCTGAATCCGCTACCCGAGTCTGCGGTATTGTCCGCACAGATTATTTCTCCTGCACAGACTGATATATGTTATCACAAAATTTCCGATTTGTAAAGGGGTTTGGGGCGAGTTTTGAAAATTTTTTTGGGAACCGGAAGAAAGTTTTTTCAAAAAAGCCTTGACAAATCATCTTGGGTGTGTTATCATAAGTAACGCACTCGGGGCGAGAGCCCCTTGTGATATATCGCGGGGTAGAGCAGATGGTAGCTCGTCGGGCTCATAACCCGGAGGTCGTTGGTTCAAGTCCTTCCCCCGCAACCAGAAAAAATCCCGGATTGATTTCAATCCGGGATTTTTTGTTATTCCCCGAGATTTTGATCTCGTAATATCAGGATAAGTCAATATCCGTCTTTCTATCGGTCATTGAATTTTGGCTCAGTATATAGTATAATTTTACTATCACCTTTTGAAAGGAGCATCAAAATGAAGAAAAGGATAATCAGCCTTATGACAACAGCTACTATTCTCGGCGCAACCCTTACCGGCTGCGGCAGTGCAACAACATCTGACTTTACTATCTCGAAAGACCTCGTCTACACCGAGGAGCTTGGCTACAGCGTCGGTGACACTTTGGCGGAAGCAAACAAGTATGTCGGCGAGAACAACCCGATTTCATCGGTCACCTTCTTTGCCGACCCGACCTCCGTTGAGTATAACGGCAGGCTCTATGTCTATGGCACAAACGACAGCGAGCAGTATGAAGCCGGAACCGGGAACGACGAAAACACCTACGGCTCAATCGGCTCACTTGTCTGCTACTCCACCGACGACATGGTGAACTGGACGTATGAGTGCACTATCGAGGTTACTGAAATCGCGACGTGGGCGGGATGCAGTTGGGCGCCGTCGATTGTTTCGAGAGAAACTTCGAACGGCAAGACGGAATTCTTCCTCTACTTTGCGAACGGCGGAAGCGGCATCGGAGTTCTCAAGTCCGACTCCCCCACCGGTCCATGGGAAGATCCTATCGGCGAGGCTCTGATAAGCCCGACTACAGGCGCACTCGCCGACGACCCTGTTTACTGGTGCTTTGACCCGGGAGTCGTTATCGACGATGACGGCGTGGGATGGCTTGCATTCGGCGGCGGAAGCGCTATGCACGACGACGAGGACGGAATGTACACCGGCAACTGCCGTATCGTGAAACTCGGCAGTGATATGGTTTCTCTCGACAGCGAGATAACAAAGGTAAACGCTGTATACCACTTCGAGGCAAATGAGCTGAATTATATCAACGGCACCTATGTATTGACCTACTGCTCTAACTATGAGGACAGGTACAAATGGGATTCCTACGATTCGGACGAGGAGGCTCCGACCACCTGCTCGATGGTCTATATGACTTCGACCGATCCTCTCGACCCGGACAGTTGGGTTTACGGCGGCGAATACCTTTCGAATCCGTCGAAATACGGCTTCTCATTCAGCAACAACCACTCGCATCTCCAGAAGTTCGGAGACACATACTATATCCTATATCAGACGGTAATGCTCCTTGACAATATGAGCTCATCTGCAAGTGGCTACAGAAGCATCGGAGTTGATGTTATTGAAGTCAACGAGGAAACCGTCACCATCTCCCCTGCCACCATGACAAGAGAGGGCGTAAGCCAGCTCAAAGATTTGGATGCTTTTGATGTCAATCAGGCAGAGACTGCCGTCACTACCGCGGGAATCACATATTACACGAGTGAAGACAGGACGTTTATCACAAATATCTCAGACGGCGACTGGTCTGCAGTATCGTCGGTAGATTTCGGAAACGGCGTCAACGCCTTTGCGGCTACCGTAAGAGGAAAAGGCATCATCGAGATAAGGCTTGATTCCACGGATGGTGAAGTCGTCGGAAGCGTTCAGTTTGAAACAGGGAGCGACTTTGAGACGATTGTCTGCAATCTTGACAAGACCGTTTCAGGGACACACGATTTATATTTCGTTTTCGGAGGGAGCTTCGTGTTTGACGAATGGCAGTTTGCGTATATCAAAGCCGAATAATCTACGCTAAAAAACAGGGACACCGCACTATGCGATGTCCCTTTTGTTATGAGCTTATTTCTTTTTATTGTCTTTCTTAGCTTTCTTTTTCTTCTGATTCTGATAAGGATAAGGGCTCATCTGAGCTTTTTCTCTCTTGTCGTCAAGGATGAAGCCGTAAATCGTGAGAACGGCGAAGACGACAAATCCGATTCCCGCGGGAACAGCTACGCACCAATAAGGAATGGTGTCGGAGGCTTCGGGCAGAGCCTGAATCTTAAGGGTATAGCCAAGAGCCGTGCCGCTCAAGCCCATTGCCGAAAGACCTTCGGTGAAGAGCTCCTCCTCGGAAGAGGTCATTGTCTTGAAGCGTCCCGTTATCTCAACGATACTTCCCTGATAGCCCGCATCCGGGTCGGCGGCATATTCGAGATAGGCGTCTATGACCTCCTGAATCTCGTCATCACCGCGCTTGTCAGCCTGGACAAGAGTTGCAACCTGTTCTCCGTCGATATCAAGATACATGACATAGTAATAATAGGTTGCGGCATCCTCGGTTGCGGCAATATAGCCGATTTGCGCCAGGAACTTATAAGCACTGCCGGTTACATACTGATCGGTAAGGTCGTAGGTAAGCGTTACATCCGAAAGAGCTATGACGTTTTCTGCCGTCTTAACATTGCCATAGATAGTTCCGATGGTCGCCGCAGTCGGCAGGAATGCAATAAGGCATATGATAGCCGCAATCAGAAGTATATAGATTGTTTTGCCGGAGAGGAACCGCTTCAGCTTGGTGTCCTCGGTCGGGGCATATTCTTCTTTGACTTCGTAGGTTTCGTTATTTCCGTCTAAAATACTCATTTTATGTCCTCCATGACATGGGTTCTGCGGCAAGCCGCCAACAACTAACGAAATTATAGCACATTACTTCGTCCACGTCAATTATTTTGTAAGAGGTTTTCTTTTTCAAACTGCAACATGTAGAGCTCATAATAGTGACCCTTGAGTGCAATGAGCTCGTTGTGGTTGCCGCTTTCGAGTATTTCACCGTGAGAAAGATAGATAATTCTGTCGGCTTTTCGTATGGTCGAAAGTCTGTGCGCCACTATAAGAAGCGTTCCGATATTCATCATCTTCTCGAGTGAATCCTGAATAAGGATTTCCGTCTCGGTGTCGATATTGGCGGTCGCTTCGTCAAGAATCATGACCTCGGGCTTGTGGATAATGGTCCGGGCAAACGATAGAAGCTGTCTCTGACCGGCAGAGAAGTTGTTGCCACGCTCCCGAACCTCTTCGTCGAGACCCTTATCAAGCTTTTCGATGATCTTATCGGCATTGACATAACGGCAGACGTCCATTATCTCTTCATCGGTAAAGCTGTCTTCACGGAGAACTATGTTGCTTCGGATAGTACCCGAGAAGAGGAAGACGTCCTGAAGCATCTGACCGAAGTGTCGACGGAGACTTGAGACAGTGTAGTGCTTGATATCGACGCCGTCGATGAGAATCTGACCCTTCTGGATGTCGTAGTTGCGGCAGATGAGGGAGAGTATCGTCGTCTTGCCGGAGCCTGTTGCTCCGACAAATGCAACCGTTTCGCCGGCATTGACCTTGAACGAAACGTCTTTAAGAACCCACTCGCCTTCATTATAGGCAAACCAGACGTGCTTGAATTCGATATCGCCCTTGCAGGTTTCGAGATCTACAGCGTCCGGCTCATCCTGAATCTCGGGAACCATGTCGAAGATGGTAAAAATCTTCTCGGCGGAAGCGAACGCCGACTGAAGCCAGTTGAACTGCTCGGCAAGGTTCTGAATCGGGTTATAGAACTTCGAAATGTACATATAAAAGGATACTACAGTACCGCTCGTGATAGTCTGACCGAGGAAAACAGTTTCCTTTATGTATCCCCTGCCGCCGAGGTAGAAGAGGCAGAGTATAGACGAAACATAGAGCATGTAGACAAGAGGACGGAAGACCGCAAATGTGAATATCTGCTGAGTCTGTGCCTTCTCGAGCTTCCTGTTGCGCTCTTGGAACTCGCCGAGCTTTCTGTCCTCACGGTTGAAAATCTGAATAATCTTCATGCCGGAAAGATGCTCGGAGATGAAGGTGTTTATTTCGGTTGTGCCGTCCTTGACACGTCTGTAGGCACGGCGGGAGAACTTTCTGAATATAACCGTGAAGAGAAGGATAAACGGCACAAAGCAAAGAACCATCAATGTGAGCAGATAGTTCAGCATCAGCATGGCAACCAGTACACCGACGATTACGAAGAAGTTCTTTATAAGGTTTACAAGGATATTCGTAAACATGACGGAAATTGCGTTGGTGTCGTTTGTAACACGGGTTACAAGCTTTCCGACAGGGATGTTATTAAGCTGTGCATGAGACAAGCTCTCGATATGCTTCATGAGGTCTTCACGGAGCGCCGAAAGAATCTTCTGACCGATTTTCTGGAGTACTATTGCCTGAACATAGGTGCATATCATCGAGATGATGAGGATGCTTGCATAGACTGCGATGTAGGCGAAAATCTCACGCATCTCGAAGTCGCCGACTATCATGTCCTCAATTTCGCCGATGATTAACGGGGATATGATGTCGTAGGCAACGGACACAAGCATTACAAAAAGAACGAAGATGAACTGTCCCAGATAGGGCTTGGCGTACTTGAGAAGTCTCTTGAGTATTTCACCGTCGGACATGTTACGATCGAAGCCCATAGCTTCTTTTCTATCCTTGACGGAAAGATAAGCGACTATAAAGACGATTGAGACGACGCCGATTACCGCTCCGACCGCCAAAAGAGGATAAAACTCACGCATTTACGACACCCCTTTCGTTTTCAAGACGCTGAAGATCGACTGTCAGCTTATACTGCGGACAGCTCTTATAGAGCTCTTCATGGTTTCCGACTGCAAGGATATTGCCGTCGTCGATGAAGATAATCTTGTCCATATGCTCGATGGTGGTGACTCTGTGGGCGATGAGAATCGTTGTCTTGCCCTTGCGCGAAGTCTTAAGACCGGAAAGAATCTCCTTCTCTGTCTCGATATCTACCGCCGAAACGGAGTCGTCAAGGATGAGAATAGAAGCATCCTTCATAAGTGCTCTTGCAATCGAGATTCTCTGCTTCTGTCCTCCGGAGACGGTCACGCCGCGCTCGCCCAATACTGTATCATAGCCTTCGGCAAATTCAACGATATTGTCGTCGACCGCCGAGAGCCTGGCTGCCTCAACGGCTTTTTCGTGACTGACATCGTCGGTTGCAAATTCGATATTGTGCTCTATCGTGTCGCTGAACAGGAAGTTATCCTGCGGGACATAGGCACAGTATTTTCTGAGAGATGCTATTGAGATAGAATTTACATCCTTGCCGTCGACGAAGATTTTGCCGTCGGGGACGTTGTAGATTTTTAAAATCAGGTCGGCAAGGGTGGTCTTGCCTGCTCCGGTTCTTCCGATTACGCCGACGCTTTCACCGGCGTTTATCTTAAACGATGCGTTCTTGAGGACGTCATACTCGCCGTCGGGGTATCTGAATGTAAGGTCTCTGAATTCGATATCACCCTTAACATCTTCGATATCCGCAACGCCTTCCCCGTCCTTTACGTCCACTTCGGCATCAAGGAGCTCACTGACTCTCTTAAGCGATGCAGCGCCCTGAGAGTGCATGTTGATGAGCTCGGCGACTGCCATTACCGGCCAGACGATTGAGTTGAAGTAGCCCATGAATTCGACTAATTGTCCTGCGTTGAAGGTACCCTTATAAACAAGATAGCTTCCGTAGCCCAGGATGACGCAGATTACAGACTCGACAAGAAGGGTTACGAAAATCGTCATAAGGGTTGAAAGGCGGGTGTATTCGACGTTGGCGTCCTCATTCTCTTTGTTGAGCTTGCGGAACGCCATGAGCTCTTTACTCTCTTTTACAAATGCCTTGATTACGGTGATTCCCGAAAAGCTTTCCTGAGAGAAATCGGAGAGCTTCGAGAATGCCTCCTGACGGACTTCCCACTTCTTCTCCATGTACTGCATAAGCGTCAAGCCGACGCCGAAAAGAAGAGCTATCGGAATCATGCAAAGAAGCGACATGAGCGCGTTCATTCTGAGCATCTTTATGAATGAGAGAGTTCCTAAGAATGCGGCATCACAGGTCATAAGGACTCCGTTTGAATAGCAGTCGCGGATGGTTTCGAGGTCGTTTGTGAAGAGCGACATCAGGTTTCCGACCTTGTTCTTCTGGTAATACTGCTGAGAGAGGTCCTTGCAGTGGTCGAACATACGGAATCTCAAATCCGCCGCAACCTTGTTTCCGCTTCCGTTGAAGCAGACGCGCCAAAGGAATCTCCCGCAGACTATTCCGACGATGATGCCTATCATCGGCAGGCAGATTTTGTCCAAGAGATAGTCGATATCGAATGCCGCTGTTGTGCCGTCGTCAAGAGTGACATAGCCCTGATTCAGACCGTTGATGACATCGCGATAAAGCTCGGGAATGACAAGCTGTAGGTAGTCGACGAGAACCAGCGCGGCAATGCCGATTAATAAAAGATAGGCATATTTTATGTAGTAGCGATTTATGTGCTTTCCGAAAAGCAATATAATCCCTCCAAAATTACAAAATTCAAAGGCGATTATAGCACATTGCACCGTTGAAATCAAGAGGCAATTTCGCTATATTGTATTTCACAGAAGGACAATTTTTAAGCCCCGAGGAAATCCCGGGGCTTTGTTTATGCCTGCTCTTCTTTTGTGTAATACTGAGTCTGTGCGTTCCAGAGTTCACTGTACTTGCCGGTTTCAGAGATAAGCTCGTCGTGGCTTCCCTTCTGTACGATTGAGCCGTGGTCGAAGACGGCGATTTCGTCGCAGAAGCGACAGCTTGAAAGCCTGTGGCTGATGTAGATGGCGGTCTTGTCTCCTACTATGTCGTTGAACTTCGAGTAGATTTCGGCTTCCGCCATCGGATCGAGGGCGGCTGTCGGTTCGTCGAGGACTATGAACGGAGAATCTTTATACAAAGCTCTGGCAAGGGCTATCTTCTGAGCCTCGCCGCCTGAGACGTTCACGCCGTTCTGGTCGACTTCGGTATAAAGAGTAGTTTCGAGACCGGAAGGAAGCTCCTTCAGCCTGTCCCCGAAGCCGGTTTTTACAAGGCAATCGGTGGCTTTGTCTTTATCATAAGTCATGCTTGAGGCGACAACTTCGCCCAATTTGAATGCAGGGAGCTTGAAGTCTTGGAATACGACCGAGAAAACATCGAGGTATTCGCGGTAGTTATACTTCGCGATGTTGATGCCGTTGAGGAGGATTTCGCCCTCGGTCGGGTCATAAAGTCTGCAGAGAAGCAGTATGAATGTTGTCTTGCCGGAGCCGTTCTCGCCGACGACTGCAAGTCGCTCACCTACTCTGAACTTGACGTTGACGTGGCGGAGAGCATAGTTGTCGCTACCGGGGTACTTGAAGGACACGTCACGGAATTCTATCTCATAGTCACGGTCGAGCCTCTTTTCAACCGTCAGGGAGCCCTTGTACATGCTGTGAGGGATGTCGAGGTATTCAAGGGACATTTCGAGGAACGGAGTGTTGGCTTTTAGCTGACCGAGAGTTGAGAGGGTCTGGCTTAGACCGCCTGAAACACTGGTGATTGCGGCGACATACTGTGTGACATAGCCGATTCCGAATGCACCACCGAGAGCTTTCAGGCAGACATAGACATAGGCAAGCCCTGAGAACATTGTCGCAATTCCGCTTCCAAGAGCGCTGAAGGCTCCCATTCCTCTTCGTGCAAAGTGAGCAAACATGCCATCGGACATGAATATCCCCGTTTTGTCGCAGTTGTATTTCTCACTCATCTTGTGCTGATTGTACATTCTCACGTCGAGAGAATACTTTTCTTCGGTTCCTAAGAATGAGTGGAAAGCGGCAAGTCTGTTGGCTAAGTTGTGGTCACCGATATATTTTGACCAATAGCTTGAAGCTTTGTTGGAACACATCGGCGCTAAAAGTGTAACACCGATCATTACTGCAACTACAAGAATTATGCAGATGGGATTATTGAGAAACGCAAGGGATGAGCCGTCAGGAACTCTTGTTGTAAAGAGAGTTACAGTCAGGGCAACACCACCTATGATTGTGAAAACGCCTTTGATGAGGTCTTCAACCCAACTGAGCAGGCACACAAGTCCCCAACCTGCGCTGTTGACATTCTGAGCAATTGTAGAATAGGTATCTTTTGTCTTCTGGTTATCGGCGTCGGCAAAATCCATGTCGAGTTGCTTTTTGGTGTAGTTGCCCATTCCCCTGAAGAAGTTTGCCATGCCACCGTAGGTGTTTTTGTACTTGTTCAGAAGTCCGCTTATGAGCGCAACTGCTGCCGCCAAAGCAAGCGTTACCAGAACAAGCATTGTAAGCCTGCTTCTGTCCCTGTTGCCTGATAGCTCTGTTATGATGAGAGCCGACATATAGATTCCGATGTAGGGGCTAAGAGCAGTCCAGACGGAACCAAGTATTGTCGAGATAACCAAGTGGGGACTGTTTTTATAGAGAATTTTGATACCCTGTATCGTCTTGGATGCCATCCGGCGATAGGTGATTTTGTCATTGTTCTTACTCATTGATGTCACCCTCCCTGTAGTATTTGCTCTGAACTTCAAAGAGTTCTGCATATTTTCCGCCTTGTTTAAGCAGTTGCTCGTGGGTTCCCTCTTCTAAAATCTTATGGTCACCTATCAGGATGATTCTGTCACAGAATCGGGTCGAAGCGAGACGATGGGAGATATAGACTGAGGAACGCCCTGCGGTCATGTCGTTATACTTGTTATAGAGGTCTGCTTCTGCAATCGGGTCTAAAGCCGCAGTCGGCTCGTCAAGGACGATTACGGGAGCGTCTTTATAGAGAGCTCTCGCGAGCATAAGCCTCTGTGTCTGACCGCCGGAGAGGTTCACGGCGTCCTCATAGACTTCACGATTGAGCTTTTCCTCAAGACCGTCCTTGAAGCCTTTGACCATTTCGGTGAGTCCGGCTTTTTCGATGCAGGAATTAACCTTGTCATAGTCGATGTCGTGGTCGGTCTGGGCAACGTTTTCGGCGACCGAACCCGCCCAGAGGACACAGTTCTGGAATACTGCCGAGAAGACCTTGTAATATTCACGGCGATTGAATTCACGGATGTCAACGCCGTTGAGTAGCACTCTTCCCTCTGTCGGGTCTTCCATGCCGGTGATGAGCTTGACGAGGGTCGTCTTTCCTGCACCGTTGAGTCCGACTACTGCTAACTTTTCGCCGGCGTGAAGTGTCAGATTGATGTCTTCAAGAGTGTAGCTGTCGGATGAAGGATACTTGAACCAGACGTGGTCAAGGGCTATCTCATATCTGCCGTCAGCAGGAACAGGAACTTCGGAACCGTCTTCAAACTTGAACTGTTCAGGATAGTTGATAATTTCGATGACGTTTGATAATTCGAGACACTGTCTGTGCATTGTGGTGAGGTCTCCCAATACTCCTGTTACCCAATCGGTGAATCCGCCGACAGTTGAGAAGTAGAGGATGAACATCGAAACGTCGATTGAACCGTCCAGAACGAGGGCTATGAAGTAGGCATAGGCTACAGCGTTTCTCAGGAAGCTCAGAACGAGGTCGGCAACTCTGCCCCAGATATAGACGTTCTCGCATTTGCGATGGAAGGCTTCGAGGAGAAGACACTGCTTGTCGTAAAGCTCGGTGAACCAGCTCTTGATGCCGAAGATCCGAACATCCTTTGCAAAGCTCGTTTCGGAGGCTGTTTCGCGGACATAGCTCAGCGTCTTATTGATCTTAGCTTCTTCCTCACGATGATTATAGCCGTAGCTGTTGAGCTTGTTCGTGACGAAATAGCCGACGAGAGCGGTCACTGTCACAAGAAGGAGAATCCAGACGTTTGCCGTCGAAAGTATTGAGGCATAGATGATAAGTCCCAGGAGATTGCTTAAGAATGAGCAGATCGTTTTCCAGATAGCCTCGCAAGCCGCAGAGTTAGAGTATGTGGTTGGCAGGGCTTTTTGGAGAATCGTCTGGAATTTTTCATTGCCCAAATTCGGGTAGGAGGTTTCGGCACACTTTGTGTTGATAAGGTTCATGATTTCCGAACGGGTTGTTATCCTGCCGTAGAGGATATTAGTGTCAATGTATTGCCTTGCCATTGCGAGGAACACGAGAATCAGTGTGAAGCCGATTATTGTGATGAGGAGCTCGGACACCGTTCCGTTTCGCTCCAATACTGCAATTATCGATGGCGAGATATAGAGTCCCGCAACGCTCTGACCTGTTACTACAAGCGAGAAGAGAAGCCCTAAGATTACAACCTTTTTCTCGCCGTTAGTCCAGGCGCATTTAATCATGAACCAGACACAACTCAGGATGCCGTACTTTGGTTTTTCTTTAATTTTGTCTTTTGTCTTATCTTTGGTATTTGTCATATTGGCACCGCCTTTCATGATTTCATTATAGCGGAAATTTTAAAGAGCGCACGTTTTGGGGACGAAACGCTCTCTGTGGGGGACGAATTGCAAATTTCAGCTATTGCGGGAGGAGAATTTCGGTCGAAAAGGCTCCGTCCTCGCTGTTGCGGGAGATATAGCCGCCATACTTTTTGACAAGAGAGTCAATACGGGCAAGCCCCAAGCCGTGACCTTCGCCCTTGGTGGTGTCGAAAATTAAACGCTTCTTGTCGGCGGTGAAATTGGTGAAGGAGATGTAAAACTGACTGTCTCGGACTGCCATATAGACGCGAATCATGCGCTTGTCTTCGGGGAGTTTCTTTGAAGCTTCTATTGCATTATCGAAAAGATTTCCGATTATTGAGCAAAGATCTATATCGGAAACCGAGAGCTTCACGGGAATTTCGGCATCTGCCTTGACGGGGATTTTTGCCGCCTTGGCGAGGGAAATCTTGCTGTTTAAAATAGCGTCGCACATGGCGTTGCCGGAATGGATAACAGTGTCGACGGTGTTGAGGTCGGTTTCGAGCTCATTGAGGTATGCCATGACAGAATCCATATCGCCGGACATGACACGGGTCTTGAGAATCTGGATATGATTGCGATAGTCATGCCGCCAGCCCCGAATCTGCCTGTACATGTTGTCAACCTCGGCATAGTGGGTCTTAAGGAGCTCCTGCTGATAGGCGTCTATTTTCCTGTTCATTTTCTTTGAAAGCTTCGGCATCGCGTTCACTCCTTCCCTACTCTATGAATCAGTGCTCTGTTAAGCGGCTCATATTGCCCTCTTGGCAACGGAATTACGATATTGTCTTTCAGATAGATTTCGGTTTTGGTGACTTTTCTGACATAGCGAAGATTGACGATATATGAACGTCCGGTGCGGTAGAAGTTTTCATCTAATAAGCTCTCAAATTCGCCGAGAGTTTTCTTGACGGTGTAATCCTCGTCGGCATGGACAGTGACGTAGTTTTTGATGACTTCAAGGTACTTTATTTCTATGAGAGGCACTTTGACGGTTTCGTCTGTCAGTTCAAGTGTAAACATACGCTCACTTCGGGCGATTCGGACTATGGCTTTGTCGAGGACTTCGAAAAGCTTTTCTTCCTTCAGAGGCTTCATAAGGTAGTTGAGTGCGTCTACATCGTAACCCTCGGCGATATAATCTGAGTAGCCGGTGATGAAGACAATCTGAACATAGCGGTTATCCTCACGGAGCTTCTTTGCGAGGCTGACCCCGTCCATGCCGCCCATTTCTATGTCCAGAAGAAGTATGTCATAATCTCTGCTCTCGGAATACGAGAACAAGAAAGCTTCAGAAGAGTCGAAAATATTGATTTCGGTTGTCAGGTCTCTGGCGGTCGCCCATTTTTGCGTGAGTTTGTGAACAAGATTCGTCATGTCCTGTGAATCGTCACAGATTGCTATCTTATACATGTCGGTGCCTCCCCTCTTATAATCCATATCCATTTTATAACACTCAGGCTTAAAAGTCAACATAACAAAAAGAGCCTGCCGCCCGGGCAAGCTCTTTCTATAAGTTTTGATTACTTAATCATGGAAGCGATTTCTTCAGCGAAGTTCTCTTCCTTCTTGGCGATGCCCTCGCCTCTCTCATAGCGGACGAACTGCTTGACTGCAATCTTGCCGCCGAGATCCTTGGCGCACTTCTCGACATACTTGCCGACAGTGTACTCATTGTCCTTGACGAACTCCTGCTCTACGAGGCAGTTCTCAGTGTAGTACTTGCCGAGCTTGCCTTCCGCAATCTTTGCAAGGACAGCCTCGGGCTTATTTGCCATCTTCGGGTCCTCAGCCATCTGAGCCATGACAATCTTCTTCTCGCCTTCGAGAACGTCAGCGGGAACGGAAGCTCTGTCGAGGTATGCGGGGCTCATAGCGGCAATCTGCAAAGCGCAGTCCTTGCCACAGGCATAAGCCTTGTCGCCGAGGTCGGTGTCGAGCTGTACGAGAACGCCGATTCTGCCTTCACCGTGAACATAGGAAACGAGGTCGCCCTCGAGACGGGTGAATCTTCTGATCTGGATGTTCTCTCTTATCTTTAAGAAGAGTTCCTGAAGTTCTTCCTGAACGGTCATTTCACTGCCGACAGCCTTGCAAGCCTTGAGTGCTTCGACATCTGCGGGATTCTCAACGGCGATGGTCTTTGCAACGGTCTTGACGAAAGCCTTGAATTGGTCGGTATTTGCAACAAAGTCGGTCTCAGAGTTGACTTCGACGACTACGCCGACGCCATTCTCAACGAAAGCCTCAACCAAGCCCTCAGCGGAAACTCTTCCCGCCTTCTTAGCCTGAGATGCGAGACCCTTTTCTCTTAAGATAACTATTGCCTGCTCGAAATCGCCGTCAGCCTCTACGAGAGCCTTCTTGCAATCCATCATGCCGACGCCGGTTCTCTCTCTGAGAGATGCAACGTCCTTTGCGGTTATATTAGCCATAGTAAAGATTCCTTTCTTGCTATCGTTATATCTAAATTACTCTTCGACGGGAGCTTCCTCTGCAGGAGCTTCTTCGGAAGCTTCTTCAACAGGAGCATCAGCCTCGCCCTGTCTGCCCTCGATGATGGCGTCTGCCATTGCGCCGGAAATGAGCTTGACAGCTCTTATAGCGTCATCGTTGCCGGGGATTACATAATCAACCTCGTCGGGGTCGCAGTTGGTATCTACGATAGCAACTATCGGAATACCGAGCTTTCTTGCTTCGGAAACGGCAATCTTCTCGCGCTTCGGGTCAACAATGAAGAGCGCTGCAGGAAGCTTCTCCATGGTCTTGATACCGCCGAGATACTTCTCAAGCTTCTCGATTTCGAGAGTGAGCTTTGCAACTTCCTTCTTCGGGAGAAGCTCGAAGGTGCCGTCGGTCTCCATCTTGTGGAGCTGTTCGAGACGGGCGATTCTGGTCTTGATGGTCTCGAAGTTGGTCATCATACCGCCGAGCCAACGGGCATTGACATAGTGTGCACCGGCTCTTGTTGCCTCTTCCTTGATGGAATCGCCAGCCTGCTTCTTTGTTCCTACGAACAGGACCTCGCCGCCGTTTGCGGAAACGTCTCTCAAGAACATGTAAGCCTCATCGAGCTTCTTTACTGTCTTCTGAAGGTCGATGATATAGATTCCGTTTCTTTCTGTGAAGATGTAGGGAGCCATCTTCGGGTTCCATCTTCTTGTCTGGTGACCGAAATGTACACCGGCTTCAAGAAGCTGTTTCATTGATACTACTGACATTGTAGTTCCTCCTAATTTGGTTTTTAATTTAATCCTCCGCACAGGTTACCTTGCCTTCACCCGGAACCCGGGAACCACAGCAAAACCCATGCGTGCGAATTGCGGTAATATTATATCACGGGAATTATGAGATTGCAAGGGGTTTTGTAAAAAAAGTTTGCGGCGAAAACCCCTCCACCGGCTTCGCCGGTCCCCCTCCCCTTTCAGGTGAGGCTATTTGAATTCTCTCGTAAGTTTGTACAGGCGCAAAAAGGCTCCCCTGAAAGGGGAGCTGTCGCCGAAGGCGACTGAGGGGTTTACCCTCGCTTATTTGCCACAGTTGCCGCCAATGCTATCGCCATCGGGAGCATTGCAAGTGCGATTCCCGTGGTCGGGTTGGTTTCTTCATCGGTATCATCGACTTCGATGTCGTCCGGTTCGGTTTCGGTGTTGGTGTCCTCTATAGGTTCGTTGATAGTGACCGTCTCCTCGGTGAGCTCTGCCGCCTTGAGGTTCGCAATCGCCGTCTCTATTGCCTCGGCGTAGCCGTTGACCGTCGACTGGTTCAAAACGTTTAAGTTCCACTGCACCGCATTTATCGCCGCCGTGACATCCGCAAAGTTCGAATAGTCGCTTGCATTCAGGGCATTAGCCTTCGCAATCGCGTTATTCACGGATGTGTAATCCGCCATGATGGTCAGCAGGCTTCTGCCGGTGGTCTTGGTATCGGTATAGGTTAAGCCCTCGAACGTGACCTCAGCGGTTCTCGTGACCATTCCGAAGAAGTTCTTTGACGTAACCGTCGCGTCAACCGTCTGGGTATCGTCGCACTCGGTGCAGGTGAACGTCGCCGTGCAGGTGTTCCCGTTCCATGTGAACACAGGCTCGCCATAGGTATGCCCCGTCGCCGCTATAGCCTCGGTCTGGGTGTCCGTATATTCGTTTCCGTTGAACGTGACCGTCGAAGTATAGGCAATCTCGCCATCGGTTGTGCAAGTGGCATCGGTTGTCGCACTCGTAACCGTCGCCGTCAGAATCTGCGTATCGTCGCCCTTGTCACAGGTAAACGTTGCCGTGCAAGTGCTGTAATCGCTCTCCCAAGTCCAAACAGGTGTGCCGTAGCTATGCCCCGTTGCCTCTACATAAGTATCAACATAGCTTTCGCCGCAATTATCACAAGTATGGGTAGTATACCCCTGCTCCGTGCAAGTCGGGTCAGTCACCGTGTCAACGTAGTTATGCCCCGTTGCCGCTATAGTAATAGTGCTCGTATCGGTAATTTCACTGTTGCCATCCTCATCGCTGAAATACTTGTCGCAATTCGCGCAGTACCAATACTCAATATTTCCATCCGTGGTGCAACTAACATCAACCGCTTCGTAATGAGTCATACTGTGCCCGGTCGCAGAAAGCACCGTATCACTCAAACTTATTTCCGCTGTAGCCGCAGAATCACTGAAATACTTTCCACACTCCGTGCAGTACCAGTATTCACTGTTCCCATCTGCCGTGCAGGTCGCCCCTTGTGCCTCTACATGTGTCAGAGTGTGCCCCTTCGCAGAAAGCACCGTATCACTCAAACTTATTTCCGCTGTAGCCGCAGAATCACT
>JAJQIF010000009.1:0-239691 GCA_021199355.1 Oscillospiraceae bacterium | reverse complement strand
GAAATACTTCCCGCAACTAGAGCAGTACCAGTATTCACTGTTTCCGTCATCTGTGCAAGTCTCCGCTTGTGCTTCTACATGCGTCAAGCTGTGCGTATGCGTAAATGTAAAAGTGCTTGATTGTTTTCCAGAAAGTACATTTTTGCTTGTATCCAAAGCATAAACTATAAAGTAGTAACTGCCGGATGTAGTCAACACTTCGGATGCAGGAGTATAATTATTTGTTAAAGTGCCACTATAAACCTGTGTTCCTGATTCAGTGTATATCTCAAGCTTATATCCCCCGGGTGCATCTACATTACTCCACTGTAACATATCCTGACTTATTCCCAAGGTTCCAGCACTGACAAAAAGCGCATTACTAATGGTATAATCTACTGCGCTCGCCCTCGTAACTGTCAGGGTGTAAGTATTCGCTGTATCGCTCCCGTCGTCAGCAGTTATAACAATAGGAATAGTATTCTCGCCAACATTCAAGCTGACAGTTGATGCAACTCCACTTGTTGCTGTCACACCATTTACGGTCATAGATTTTACGCCTGTTCCTGTGTTTAGCGTCGGCGTAATGTCAATGCTTGTCACGCTGTTGTCTACCGTCACGGAATATGCCCGTGTGCCCGCCGAAAATCCAGAAATCGAGCCAGAGGACAGGGCGATAGAACTTAGCGTTAGGTCATATACGGTAACCTTATAAAAACCTGTGATTTCACATACGCCGTAATTATAAAATGTGCCTCCATCAAACTCGTTGGTTGAATAAGCTGTTGTTATCGTTCCATAGTTTGTTAGAGTATACCCATGTAATTCTATATGCTGATAAGCTGAAAGTGTTAATGCAAAAGTTACGCCTTCCGCTATCGTTGTATCGGCATTCAAGAGGATAGTATCCTCTCTTTCCTCAACATCAGAACTGATTGTGCCGCCGTAGTATACATGCGCAAACGTATTGGTGGGTAGCAGACATACTGCCATTGTAATTGCAAGTACAATAGATAAAAGCTTTTTTGCCATAAAAAACGCCTCCTTACTTTTCGTGAAGGAGGAATTGTTCTGGGTCGCCTCCAAGCACGAAGCTTTTGTTGGGTGGATGGGGGTTGGGCTCGGGTGGTTTCTGGGATTATTGTAACATACAAAAGCATGTTTGTCAAGCGCTTTTTGGTCGGATTTGCAAATTTTTTGAAAAAGCCTGTTTATTAGCCTGTGCTAATCAGCTTCAGCTAACAAGCTTCAGCTTGGGAAGGTTGGTGTCCTCGGCGAAGTTCTGGGCGTTGTAGAGGATGAGGACGGCGTCGTAGTCCCCGAGGTCGCCGATGGAGGCGGTGGGGTTCGTGAGGTAACGAAGGTCAAGGACGGTGATGTCGGAGTAGTTCTCGGCAAGGAACGGGACGAAGCAGTTGGCATAGGAGTCCTTGATGACGAGGAGCTTGCCGCCGGTCGCGTCGGAGACGACCTCTGTCTTTCCGACGTTCTCGCCGAGGTAGCAGAGATATTTGTCTTTTCTTGAGAGATAGCTTTCGTCGAAGACGCTTGAATAAACGGTGTTCCCCTCTTCGTCTGTGGAGACTTTCGAAACCGTGCGGGCGTTGCTCAGGTAAAACTCGATGGTGTCGGGCTCGATGCCGCTGTAGAGGACGCTCGAGTGGAGCGAGCCGTAGAAGCTGTGCGAGGCATAACGGACGTCGAACTTGTCGAGGGTCGAAGCGGTGTAGCCCATGACGTCGGCGGCGGAGATGTAGGCAAGGTATGCCCCTGTCGAGGTCCAGTGGTGGTCGGTGCGGTAGTAGATGTACTCTTCGCGGGAGGAATAGAGGACGCTGTAGACGTCAATCGGCTCGGCGGAGGAGTTTTCCTGAAGATAGGAGTAGGCATAGCTGATGAGCTCCCGCTGACTGACTTTTTTCTCGGTGTAGTCGACTTCGTCCGAATAGATTTCGGCTGCGGTCGGAACAATCATGACATAGACGGGGGTGTCGGAGAGGTTGCTGAGATACGATATAGCTTCGAGGGAGTTGTCGACGACACTATAGTCGATTTCGTCGGTGAGCTCAAGGAGACGGTCGTCGGCGATATAAATGCCGTTGACCTCGCTTCTCCCCTGGAAGAGCTCGAGGCTTGTGTGAAGGGAAATCCACTTTGTGCGCATGGCGAAGTGGTCGTCGAGCCAGTCGGTCAGGTCCTCAGCATAGTCCCCCGAGAACCAGTCGGAGGCGGAGAAATCGGGCATGTCCGCAAGGTAGCGGTTTTCCGTTTCGGAGAAGTCGTCCTCGGGCACAACCAATGAAACCATGGCAAGGATGACCAGAAAGCCGAGGAAAACGACGATATTTAGAATCTGGGTGACTTTTTTCATCGTGAGTTGCGCCTCCATTTCATCAGAAGTTGAAGTATAAAAACGGATTGTAGCTCGAGTTGACGAGATAAGCTGTGCAGGCTATGAGAAGAGCGGCGGTCAGGACGGGAGTGATAGCCATCACAACCTTCGAATCCTTGCCGCCGAGGCGGGAGATATAGTTGCCGGTAGCTCCCGACGAGAAGAAGAGGCAGAATGCAAGAGGGATTGCCGCCTCGGAGAGGAGCGCCGTTGCCTGCGAGGTGATGAAGCTTCCGCCCGCGCCGAACATGGCGCCGAGGTACTGCACACCGAGGGCGAGGGAATCCGTATCGAAGAACACCCAGCCGATTACCACGGCGAGCATGGTGTAGAGCCACGAAACCGGCTTCGGGAGCTTCTTAAGTATTTTCGAGAAGCCGAGGTGTTCGATGACGATAAGCACGCCGAACCATAAGCCCCAGAGGACGAAGTTCCAGCTTGCGCCGTGCCATAAGCCGGTGAGAAGCCAGACGATGAGAAGGTTGCGGACGGTCTTGAAGGTTCCTTCCCTGCTCCCGCCGAGGGGAAAATAAACATATTCGCGGAACCACGAGCCGAGGCTGATGTGCCACCTGCGCCAGAACTCGGAAACGGATTTTGAGAGGTACGGCAGGTTGAAGTTTTCCATAAAGTCGAAGCCGAGCATCTTGCCGAGTCCGATTGCCATGTCCGAATAGCCGGAGAAGTCGAAGTAAATCTGGAACGTGAAGGAGATGATGCCGATCCACGCCGTGAGCACCGGCATTTCGGAATAGTCCATAGCCTTGATCTGCGACCAGACAGTGCCGATGTTGTTGGCAAGGAGGACCTTCTTCGCAAGACCGATGACGAAGATTGTCACGCCCTCGGAGAACTTCGAAAGGGTTACGGTGCGCTGATTAAGCTGTCCCTCAACGTCCTGATACTTGACGATGGGACCCGCCACTATCTGCGGGAACATGGCGATATAGGCGAAGAAGCTGACGAAATTTCGTTGCGGCTTGCTTGTGCCTCGATAAACGTCGATAGTATAGGACATGCTCTGGAATGTGAAGAACGAGATGCCAATCGGTAGCGGAAGTCCCGGGTCGGGTATGGACAGACTGAAAACAGAATTAATAGTTGCGATGGCGAAAGAAGTGTATTTGAATGTGAAAAGAATCGCCAGATCAAGGATTATCGAAAGAACGAGGACGAGCTTGCGCTTCCCCGGAAATTTCGGCATCAGAAGACCGGCGACATAGTTGATTATAGAGGTTATTATCAGGACGACGACATAAACCGGCTCTCCCCACGCATAGAAAACAAGCCCCGTGAGTGCGAGCATGGGGTTCTTGAACTTCATCGGCACGGCGCAACAGAGAAGAATTGCCACCGGCAAAAAGTAAAAAAGAAATTCTACGCTTGAGAATACCATTTTCGGTTACTGTCCTTTGTTTATTTCGTCCGCTGTTTCACGGTATTTTTCATAGCCGACGGTGCGGTTGATTGCTTCGAGGAGCGAATTTACGTTGAGCCTTTCGGGGAGATTAAGCCTGCGCTTGAGCTCGTCCCGACGTGAAGAAGAATCCGGTCGACCCGTGAAGCCGTCTTCGTAGAAATCCGTTTTCGTGACAAAACGGTCGCCTGACGATTCCTGCTCTTCTGAAAATGGCTTCAAGACTTCAAGTAGCACGCTGTCGGGCATGCCCTCAACTCCTAATTTGCCCTCGGCAGACGGCGCAGGCTTGCGCTTTTCCTTGCCGTAGATATCGGGGATGTATGCACAGCGGACGTTGCCGTTTTTGACGATGCCTTTTATATGTCCACGGATTCGGAATCCTGCCGAGTCGCTGTCGGTCAGGATTATGAGACCGCCGTTTTCGGAATAGTATCTCAGAAGCTTTACCGTCTCATTGTCTTTGAAAACGCCGAAGCCGTTCACAACAACTATCGGACAGTCGACAAGGCGTGCGACTTTAGCCTTGTCATACTTGCCCTCGACTACTATTGCGCCATTTATGTGGAGCATATTTACCTCCTGAAGGAGAGAATTTTGCTGATGGCTTCTTCAAGAAGAATCTTCGGGTCGGTGCGCTTCGACTTCATGTCGATATCGCACTGGGAGAGAATCCCCAAACCGTAGCGAATCTTCTCAAGTGGGATATTCATGCAGTCACGGAAAGCGTTTTTGACCGCGAATTCCCTGCCTCGGTATGCAAAGTCACCCACAACATCACTCTGTGAACGGTTGCCTATCACCGCGGTTTTGGCACGGTATAAATCCATGAACGAGCCGGAAATCACGGACAGAAGCACAATAGGCTCAGCTTGCCGTGAATACAGCTTGTCAAGAGTTTTGAAGGCTTCGCTTCCCTTCCCTGACAGGACGGCACGGGAGAGCTTATAGGCGTCCGTTTCGAGCTGGTCGGAGACGAGAAGGTCTATCATTTCTTTCGTTATCTCGCCCGAGCCCGCATATGCCGAAAGCTTGTCGAGTTCGTTGTCTATCATTAAGATACTACAATTCTGCAGGCTTGCGAGATATTCGGCATTCTTTGGGGACATGAAACAGCCGGCGGGGGTGAGCCGGGACTGAATATGATTTACAAGCTCGTTCGGCTTCTTTTGCTGAAACTCGGTGACTATACCGCCGAGCTTTGAAATGTGGTCGCAGAGCTTCTTGTTTTTCGGCGTGAGTGCCTTCTTCCCAGCGGCGAGGTCGACACCGGTTGTGTAGAAAATGAATGTTGTGGTTTCGGAGTCGAGGTCGGAGATGACTTTCATAAGCGTGTCCTGCTCGTCTTTTTTGAGATTGTCAGCGTTGAGGTCGTTAATAAGAGTTACAGTTCTGTCGACGAATACCGGCAGTGCCTCGGCGATGTCGGAAAGCTCGGACGCCGAAAAGTCCGCACCGGTTATAAAGTGATAGTTAAGGTCTCTCTGCTCTTTCGGCAGGAGCTTGTCGCGGAGCTTTTTTGCGATGCTTTCAGACGAGGCGACATCCTTGCCCCAGAAGAAATATACTCCTCGGATATCTCCCTTTCTTATTGACTTTATGAGTTCAGTATCGGATAAATAAGGCACGCAGAAGCCCCCAATCTCATTGATGCAACCATTATAATACATTATCGCCCGATTTGCAAGTTGACTTTATCGCAAAAGCGGATTATAATGATATGTAGCGCAACTTTTTATAGCAAGGATTTGAAAACACAATGAAAATTAAAAATATACTTATCATGATTACGGCGATGGTTCTCGGGCTGTCGCTCTGCGGGTGCTCGATGACAAGCAACATAAGCACAGACGCAAATATGGACTTTGACCAGTATGGCGAGGGCTATCCTCAGATTGCGGATGGCGACGACGCCTACTACTATGCTGACGGCGAAAATATCTTCACCTACTACATCGACATGGAAGAAACGGCAATCTATTGCGAAGGCTTCGGGAGCATAGACTATCTCGGCTACTATGACGGCGGGGTTTATGCCGTCAGCGACAACACGCTTTATTCCGTCTCCGAGAACATCAAGGTAAAGCAGTTTGAGATTTCCGAAGCCGGGAATCTCAGCGGCAAGCAATATGTCATGCACTCGGGCTGGCTTATAGTCTGCGGAATTTCGGACGATGCAACCGGAGAAGTTCTGACATATTCTCTTGAGTCGGGAGAATGCGAGACGGTCTACGAGCTTGCGGAAACTGACTACGTCAGACTCTGCCCTTATTCGGACGTTTTGTATATACTATCCGGCAATTCCGGGATTACCGAGCTCTGCGGATATGATCTGGAATCTTCGGAGACGAGCGTACTCTACAGCTCCGGAGACTGCGTGTTTACAAACCCATTCTTCAGAGCGACCGTTGAGGCGGCATACATGAGCGAAGGCGGAGCGATATATGCTTATGACGTAACGACCGGCGAGATTGCGATATCGTTTGATTTCAACTCAGATGAGACCACAGCTTATGAGATAGGAGGAATTGCCGAATATTACGTCTTCGCAGGATACAGCGACGACAGCGGGTATCACCTCTATGTCAAAGACATCTACGGAAACGACAAGATTGTAACCGACATCGCGCTTTCTGGCGAGATTGAAGCCGTTATCTGCGGAAATGACAGTCAGAGAGTATTTGTCTGGGTAAATCCCGGTTCAAGCGACGGCTCGGTTATAGCTGTGAACTTCTTAAATGGCAACTTCCAGACTCTGTGGTAACCGCGCCGGCGGGAAATGTTGAAATATCCCTTGAAATAAGTGCGAAGATATGATACAATAGCGCACGGACAAATTATATTAAAATACCACGGAGGAAAATATGCTTTTGATAGATGAACTCAGCCGCAGGCTGAACGAATACCGCCCGAAGCTTTCGGAGCTCCACAAGGCTCTCAACATCGAGTCGGCAAAGGAAGAAATTGAACAGTTACACAACAAGGCGGCAGAGCCCGGCTTCTGGGACGACATGGAGAAGTCGCAGAAGATTCTGCAGAGAACGAAGTCCCTTGAGAATGCAGTTGAGAACGACCGCAAGCTCTTCTCCCAGGCGGACGACATCGAGACCATGATTGAAATGTACACAGAAGATGGCGACGAGGAGCTTCTTACGGAAATCGAATCGGAGCTTGACGAATTTGAGAGCAAGATAGATCAGCTGACGTTCTCTACCCTTCTTACCGGCGAATACGACCACTCAAACGCAATTCTTAATTTCCATGCGGGAGCCGGAGGAACCGAGGCTCAGGACTGGACGGAGATGTTACTCAGAATGTACACCCGTTGGGGCGAGGCACACGGTTACAAAGTGTCGGTTCTCGATGTATTGGATGGCACCGATGCGGGAATCAAGAGCGCTTCGGTTATCATCGAAGGTGAAAACGCTTATGGATACCTCAAGAGTGAGGCGGGAGTTCATAGGCTCGTCAGAATCTCGCCGTTTGATGCGGCGGGAGCCCGGCACACGTCCTTCTCGGCGGTCGAGGTCATGCCGGAAATCAACGACGACATGAGCGTCGAAATCAGACCCGAGGACATCAAGATGGACGTCTTCCGCTCGAGCGGCGCAGGCGGTCAGCACATCAACAAGACGAGCTCGGCGGTAAGACTGACGCACATCCCAACAGGAATCGTAACGTCATGCCAGACCCAGAGAAGTCAGGTCCAGAACCGCGACTACGCCATGAAGATGCTCGTTGCGAAGCTGGTTGAAATCAAGGAGCGCGAGCACCTCGCCAAAATCGAAGACATCAAGGGCGTCCAGAAGGAAATCGCCTGGGGCTCGCAGATTCGCTCCTACGTCTTCATGCCCTACACCCTCGTCAAAGACCACCGCACCGGCTACGAAAACGGCAACGTTCAGGCAGTCATGGACGGCGAGCTTGACGGGTTCATAAACGCTTATCTTAAAGCTCTTTCGAGCGGGACGCTGGAGAAGTGACATCATATATTTAAGAGAAGGGTGAAAGCAATGTTAGTGTTAGGAGTCAACAAAATACTTGGTTGGTGTCAAATTGTTAGCAACGGCATAAGGCACACTTGCCCAACTAAGTATATTAATGGCGTTCTCCATTTTAGATTTAAAAAAGAGTGGTTCAAAGTTTCAGACTTTAAGTCTGATAACTTAGAAGAACTTGTTGAAGTAGCTGGAAAAGTAATTGGACGTCCGTTTAAGGACTGAACGCAACAAAAAGCACGGCAAAGTTTCGGCTCACCGTGCTTTTTTATTGCTTGTATTACAGGTCCAAATCACTTCTGACAGCGTTGATAAGCTTTCTTGTCAAGCCGCAGGTGCCGCAGTCGACTCTTTGCATACCGATTAGGATTGTCAGACCGCTTTCGGGACTGTTCGAGAAGTATGGTCCGAGCCAGCCGTCCCAGCCGTACTCGCCTTTTTCGGCGAAGATGAGAGCCTGTCCGGGGTCGACGCAGTTGCGCATGAGGTTGCCGTAGCTGTAGCCACGGAGCCCGCCCCAGTGCTCGCTTAAATCTTTCTGTTGCCAGGGCATGAGGCTTGCGGACGTCATGTATTTAACGGCGGCTTTTGAGAGAATCCTCTTGCCGTTGTATTCGCCGCCGTTCTGGAGCATGGTGGCAAACTTAGCGTAGTCGTCGAGGGTCGAGACGAGTCCCGCTCCGCCCGATTCGAACTCCGGCGGCTTGACCATCGAGTATCTGATTCCGAGGTGGTTGCGGTCTTTGTCCTCTTCCTCTATGCACCATTTTTCGTAGTTGGTGCGGTATATCTTCGAGAGCCTCGGCTGTTTCTCCGGCGGAACCCAAAAGCCGGTGTCGACCATGCCGAGGGGCTCGAAAATCTCTTTTTCAAGGAATTCACCGAATTTCATACCGGAAATAAGCTCGACTATGGCGCCTAAGATATCGGCGGATGAACCATACATAAACTTCTCGCCGGGATCAAAGCTGAGATCACACTCAGCGATTCTCTTGGCAAACTCCATAGTCGTCATTGGGTTGTCGCCTGCGATGCGCTGACCGAGCTCCCAGAAGACCTCCGAGACCTGTTGCTCGGCGATGCCCTCTCCGGGATAAGGGATTCCGGAGGTCATATTGAGCAAATCTTTAACCATAATCTCGTTCTGAGTCTTTACGCGCTTGCCGTCCTTATAGGTATAGGCGGGTTTGAAGCCCGGGAAGAACCAGCAGAGACAGTTCGAGATGTCGAGGAGTCCCCTGTCCGCTAAAATCATGACTGCGGCGGCAGTTATCGGCTTGCTCATTGAGTAGAGGCGCATTATGGTGTCTCTCGAGAACGGTACCTTGTTTTCCATGTCCCTGTAGCCGAAATCTTCGTAGATAAGCTCCTTGCCGTTTTGCAGGACGAGCATATTCACGCCGGCGGTGAAGCGGTTATCCTCGCACTCCTGACGCATTATTTCTTTATAATTATTCATTCTTTGACCTCCCGGAAGTATTAAAGCTGTTTCAATTATATACCCGTGGGAGGTTGATGTCAACGAAATTCTCTTAAAATACTTGAACTTGGGGATAATTTAGAGTACAATAGCTCTTATGAAATGGCGGTGACAATTTGAAAACTGTTAATATATACACCGACGGAGCTTGCTCGGGGAATCCGGGAGCCGGTGGTTGGGGCGCGATACTCGACTATAAGGGAATAAAAAAAGAGATGAGCGGTGCGGAGGAATCCACGACCAACAACCGTATGGAGCTTTCGGCGGCGGTTTATGCCTTGGAAGCGTTGAATGAGCCGTGCAAGGTTATTCTCACTACCGATTCGCAGTATCTCGTGAACGGCATGACCAAGGGCTGGGCGAAGTCATGGAAGAAGAACGGTTGGGTTAAATCCGATAAGAAACCGGCTCTCAATTCCGACCTGTGGGAGAGGCTTCTCGAGCTCGACGGGATTCATGATATAAAATTCGTCTGGGTGAAGGGGCATGCCGGACACCCGGAAAATGAACGGTGCGACCGGCTGGCGGTCGGAGCATACACCAAGCTGAAAGAAGGGCTTAAGAATGGATAAGCAATATATCTACGCCGACAACGCCGCGACGACAAGGGTTTCGGACAGCGTTATGAATGCGATGATGCCTTGGTTTCAGGAGAACTTTGCGAATCCTTCTGGGCTCTACTCCCTCGCTACCGCTTCCGTAAAAGCCATAAGGCAGGCAAGAGCGGATATCGCAAAGTGCTTGGGTGCCGAACCGGGCGAGGTGTTTTTCACCTCCTGCGGAACCGAGGCGGACAACTGGGCAATCAAGTCTGCGGTTGAGCTCACGGGCAGGAAAAGAATCATTACATCTAAGCTTGAGCACCATGCGGTTCTCAAGACATGCGAATATCTGAAAGCCAAGGGGTGTGAGATTACATATCTCCCCTGCCCCGAGAACGGCATTATCGAGCCCGAGGATTTAAGAAAAGCTATCGGAAATGACGTCGCCGTTGTCAGCATCATGCTTGCGAACAACGAAATCGGGACGATTCAGAGGGTTTCGGAGATGGCGGAAATCTGCCACGAATATGGCGTCCTCATACATACCGACGCCGTGCAGGCTGTCGGGAATATTCCCGTTGATTTCAAGGCTCTGGGCGTTGATATGCTCTCCCTTTCGGGGCACAAGATTCATGCGCCGAAGGGCGTTGGGGCGCTTATTGTGAGAAATGGCATCAATCTGCCGTCGTTTATTCACGGCGGCAAGCAGGAGGTCGGCAAGCGTGCCGGAACGGAGAACGTCCCCTACATAATGGGACTTCGGCAGGCAATCTTGGATGCAACTACGGATATACAGAAGCGTTCGGAGTATGTTCTAAGCCTCAGAGAAAGGCTCGTCGACGGGCTTCTTAAGATTGAGAAGACGAGGCTTAACGGCGACCGAAACAGCCGACTTCCCGGAAACGCAAATATCTCGTTTTACGGGATTGAGGGCGAAAGCCTCGCACTGCTCCTTGACATGAAGAGCATCTGCGTATCTTCAGGTTCTGCCTGCACTACGGGCGACACCGAGCCGTCGCATGTTCTCAAGGCTATCGGGATGACGGACGAATGGGCGAAGGGTGCGCTCAGGATTACACTTTCGGAAGACAACACCATAGAAGATGTCGACTATATTGTCGAGATGATTGCTGAGATAGTGGAGAAGCTGAGAGCTTCGAGTACTCTCTGGAAGAAAACAGCCCTGTAACTTTAAAAGCCCCTGCATTTTCATGCAAGGGCTTTTTGCTACCGAATTATCATTTTATGTATTTGAAAGAGTATACAAAGAGTAAAACAGTCCGTTTTCCTGCATGAGAGAGGCGAAGTCGCCCTGCTCTTCGATTTTGCCTTCCCTTAAGACAAAGATTTCGTCGTATAACTTCAATATGCTTTCTTCGAGACGGTGAGTAACTGTTACACTGGTGACGTCATCAAGATTAAGTATAGATTCGTTGACGCTCTTGGCGGTTTCGGCGTCGAGAGCGGCGGTGGCTTCGTCAACGAGAAGAACCGGAGTGCCTTTGAGGAGACATCTCGCAATCGAGATTCTCTGGCGTTCGCCGCCGGAGAGACCGTTGCCGTTTTCGCCACAGATATAGTCGTAGCCCTTTTCTGAAATAAGCTTGTCGAGACCGGCACGCTCAGCGGCTGTTCTGACTTCCGTTTCGGGGAAATCGCCGAACATGGTAATGTTGTTTTTGATAGTGTCGTTGAAGCAGAAAACGTCCTGACCGATGAGGCTCATAAAATCATAGAGGCTGTCGGCGTTGACATCTCTGAGCTCGGTGCCGTCAATAGTGATTGAGCCTGTATAGGTTGAATTTGCACCCATCAGGAGATTAAGAAGCGTTGACTTGCCGCTTCCGGACATTCCGACAATAGCATATCTGCCGCCTTTTTTGAGATTCAAGTTGATGCCGTTGAGAATCGTGTCCTCACCATAGCCGAATGTGACATCTTTAAGAGCGATTTCGTTTTTGAGGTCTGCATCTATCTTCAAGCCGTCATTGCGAACATTTTCTTCGGCGACCTCGGACATCTTGACAACGAGCGCCTTGGCGGATTTGATACCGGCGAAGAGCTGAGGTAGCTCCCTTATCGGGCTGACGAGGTAGTTTGCACCGTTTGCGAATATGAGAACCGTACCGACGGTGATGTTGCCTCTGAGTGCAAGAAAAGTTGCGACTGCAAAAAGTCCCAACTGCATGAAAAGCGATGCGGCGACTGAGGAGACATACATAAGTCTTTGGTACCAGCGGCGGGAGAATTTCTTATCTTCAAGCTGTTCGTTCTCGCTTGAAAATACGGTTTTTACTCTCAATTCAGCCTTGAAGCTCTTGATGACAGAGAAGCCCCTGAGCAAATCCTGAAGCGAGCCGACGAACTTCTCGTTCTGCTCACTGACGGCTTTTTCGTTTTCAGCCATCTTCCCACCCATCGAGATTGCAACTACCAAAGGCAGTATGCAAAGAACTATCGAGACAACCGTCAGGACAGGGCTATAATACATCAGCAGGCAAAGCGTTGCGACAAAGAGAAACAGGTCAAAGACGACATCGAAGATGTTGGCAAGATATTTGTCCTCGATTGCGGTTACATCGTTTGTCAGAACCGAGAGGTATCTGCTGGTGTTTTCTTTCGAGAACGCCGAGATTGCCTTAGCAGTGAGCTTGCCATAGCAGAAATTGCGATAGTTCCTGACGGCTTTCTGAATGAACTTAGCCTTTAGTCTTCCTTCAAGTATACCGAGGACGAAGTAAGCTGCTATTGCGACAAGAATCAGAAGCGCTACCCTCAGAAGTTGGGCTTCGGTCCCGTCAGTGATTATGTCCAAGAGCTGTCCTATAAGAACGGTTATTGAAAGATATGCGGCTGTTAAGAATGGTGTTATCAGCAGAACTGCGACGAATAGTAGCTTGTTTCCCTTGTAGAATGAGCGAAAGTAGTCTTTGCTCTTTGGGGCTGTTTTGTTTTTCATGATAATTCCTCCCGAGAATTCAGTTAGCGCACGCTAACTTGTATTATACACTATTTTTTTCTGGTGTCAATAGGTATTTTAAATTATTTCAGATAAGGCTTTTTGCGGTTGCAGATGGCACAGTACATGGCACTGTTGCGAAGCAAAATCCATCTGGCTAAGTAAAGAAACGGCACGAGACCGCAATAATCATTCAAAGAATAAGCCCGGATGGTTTTTGATTCGTACCCAATGTTCATTGCACCTAACAGTCCGGCGGATTCGAGGTCAGAAAGAATTTCTTCGGCTTCGTCCTGAGAAATCCCTACTCCCTGCGAAACGGTTGAAGCGTGGATATAGTTGCCACCAGCGGAATCACCCGAAGCGAGCCAGAGAACCACCTTCATGGCGTTCTTTCTGCCGAGTGCCGCAAAAAGCTTGGTGTATTCCTCTTCCGAAGCAAGATTATGCTTGTAACCGCACTCAGGCTCCGGCAGAATCAGGGTCATTGGGCAATCCTCTGCGAAGACGGAAAGCATGATGCCGCTATCGTCCGCAACAACTGTGCGGAGCCATGAAATATCGTTGCCGAAGCCCACATTGGCATAGGCTGACGGACGAATCTGGAAGACGGTTTTGTCGGCATCGTCTATAAAGTTTGCAATCGGTTCAAGTCCAGAAAACATTGCCAAAGAGAGCGAAAACAGCTCGTAAAGCCTCTTGTCGCCGGGGATGCTCGAAAGATAGTCCTTTATGGTGTCTGACATGGGTTTTGAGTCGTGGGCACTTCTGCCGAAGAGCTCGTCTATGGTGACACCGAGCTTGTCCGCCAGAATCGGCAGGAGCATAACGTCAGGCGTGCCGCCATTCTCCCATTTCCTTTCCACTTTAATACGAACTCAACGATGAACGCACAATCCCTCAACGATAGACGAACCATTATTCAACGATGAACGCACATACAACTTCGCTTTTATACGTCCTCTTTGGATTCAAAATATGGCTTTTTGCGGTTGTAGATAGTGCAGTACATGGCACTGTTGCGAAGGGAAATCCATCTGGCAAAGTAGAGGAATGGCACAAGTCCACAGCAATCATTCAGGGAATATGCCCGGATAGTTTTCGATTCGTACTCAATGTTCATTGCACTTAAGAGTCCGGCAGATTCCAGATCCGAAAGAATTTCTTCGGCTTCGTCAGCCGGAATCCCTACTCCCTGTGAAACGGTTGAAGCGTGGATATAGTTGCCACTATCGGAATCACCCGAAGCGAGCCAGAGAACTACCTTCATGGCATTCTTTCTGCCGAGTGCCGAGAAAAGGCGGGTGTATTCCTCTTCCGAAGCAAGATTATGCTTGTAACCGCACTCAGGCTCCGGCAGAATCAGGGTCATCGGGCAATCCTCTGCGAAAATGGAAAGCATGATGCCACTATCGTCCGCAACGACTGTGCGAAGCCAGGAAATGTCGTCGCCAAATCCCACTTTGGCATATGCTGACGGACGAATCTGGAAGACGGTTTTGTCAGCATCGTCTATAAAGTTTGCCATCGGTTCAAGTCCAGAAAACATTGCCAAAGAGAGCGAAAACAGCTCGTAAAGACGCTTGTCGCCAGGGATGCTTGAAAGATAATCTCTGATAGTGTCCGACATAGGCTTTGAGTCGTGTGAATCACGCCCGAAAAGCTCATCAATGGTGACTCCTAATTTATCTGCTAGAAATGGCAAAATAGCCAAATCTGGAGCTCCTCCGTTTTCCCACTTACTAACAGCCTGTGCAGAGACACCAACAGCATCGCCGAGCTGTTCCTGTGTGAGTCCAATGTTTTTTCTGAGTTCCGAAATCCTTTCGCCTATTGTAAACATATATGTTGCTACCTTTCGTTTAGCGTTATCTTAAGATGGTTGTATTATATCACAAACTGTAGTTGAGTGCAACGGAGGAGTTTTTGGATTAAATCAACCGTATGTTGAGTGTTACAAACTTTATATATTGCAAAGGCACTCGGCTTTAAATCCGAGTGCCACATTGCATATCGTCCTTATCCCCTAATTTCCGTTCCATCCTTAAATGTAACTCTAATGTCATCCTTATCGTAAACCGTTACAAAGTCAACCAATCCCGTCCACAATTCCTCATCGAAACTGTTGATTAACTCTTGCGATTCAATATCATGGATAAACTGCTCTATGATTTCTTTTCGAACCTTACGGTCAGTTATCTGTGAATCGACAGCTTCATATTCTTTGTTAATTCTTGAGAACTGTTCTACTAACGATTGATAACGTAGCCGGTATTCCTCCTGAATCATAGAAACTCTAGCGTTTTCATACACAGAACTTTCTATAGCCTTTGTTACCCGATTCAGTTCTTCACTCAGGTTATTTTTTCGCTCTAACAAATCCTTGTCTTCGCACAATAACGATGATATTGCCTTAGCATTTGCAATCAGCTCATCCTTCTCACTAAGTAGCAAATTTAAAGCTTTTACAAATACATTTTTTATCTCGTCCTCGGTAACATAAGGTGTTCTGCACTTAACATCCCCTTTGTATTTGTTATTGCACTGGTAAACTACTTTTCTACGGCTCTCGTTAGAATGCCACACTTTTTTCCCGTACCAACAGCCGCACTCACCACACTTAATTTTAGAAGAAAATATGCTTACACCACTGTAACGGTATTTACTTTGTTTTCTTCTCTCCATTTCATGTTGCACAAGTTCGAATGTTGCAGGGTCTATAATTGGCTCATGGTGTCCTTCTACATAGTATTGAGGAATTTCACCTTCGTTCTTCTTCATTTTCTTTTCCAGAAAATCAACCGTAAAATGCTTTTGAAGAAGAGCGTCACCCTTATACTTTTCATTTGTAAGGATGCTTTTTACCGTTTGAATATTCCATTGTTCTTTTCCAGTAGGAGTGGGGATTTTCCTTGCTGTAAGTTCCTTCTTAATCGAATGGCATGACAATCCTTCTAAATAAAGCTTGTAGATAAGCTGAACCGTCTTAGCCTGTTCTGGATTTATGACGAAACTTCCATCCTCTCCTTTATCATATCCCAGAAATTTTGAAAATGGAATCTGTGCTTTGCCGTCTTGAAAGCTCTTACGTACTCCCCACGTTGTATTCTCGGAGATATTGCGACTCTCATCCTGCGCCAATGAGGACATAATTGTAATAAGGACTTCACCCTTACTATCAAATGTCCAGATATTCTCCTTTTCAAAATAAACCTCAACACCTTTTTCTTTCAGTTTGCGTATAGCTGTCAGACTATCTACCGTGTTTCGTGCGAATCTGCTCACCGACTTGGTTACAATGAGGTCAATGTCACCACGCATCGCTACTTCTATCATCGCTTTAAAGCCATCTCTGTGTTTTGTTGAAGTTCCTGTTATGCCCTCATCAGAAAATATTTTAACAAACTCCCAATCATCATGTCCTTTGATGTAATTTTCATAATAATCAACCTGTGCCTCATAACTGTTCAGCTGATCATCTTCATCAGTAGAAACTCTGGCGTAAGCTGCAACTCTTCTTTTTCGAATTTCAGTTGACTTAACATCTGTAAATATAGGTTTTATTGCAGGAATCGTCTTTACTTTTTTACTAGTACTCAATATTTGTCACTCCTTATCCTGTTTATCATTTCTACTTCTTCTCTTCGGACGCATCAATTGCCGATAAACTTCTCTGCCGTCTTTAAACAAAAAGCATATCTCTGTCGCTGAGATAACTGAAATATAGTCAATTTGCTCCAGAAAAATAGCATCATCAAACTCATCAATACCTAAAACCTCGGCAGAAATCTTCTTCAGTGCATCTTCCTGTAAGCCTTTAGTTCCACAAGTCTTCTTAGCTTCATGACAATGCCAATACACTGTAGTTCCGCTTTTACCCTTACTTATATCTCTGCGAAAATTACAGCCACACTGAACACACTTAATCTTTGTCGTAAAGCAAGTTACGCCTTTTTTTGAAGGTGCATGGTTTCGCCTATATCCAGATGTCCTTCTTCTGTACTCATCTGTCCAACAGTCAGCTCTTGCTGTTGAATTCCAATTTTGCATTGACGTAGTACCATCTTTGAAATGAAACTCCAGAGTCTGATTTTCTATAGCAACAATGTAATCTACTCTCTTGAGGAAGACTTCTTCATCAAAATCAGAAAGGCCAAGTGCATTTGCGCAGGCGTTGCGAAGACAATGTTCCGGAATGTCTTTGTTAGTGCAACGCTCCCCTTTTCTTTTAGTTCCACATCGCCAAGTAACAATGAATTCCCCGTATAAGGAAAATTCCTTATGTTTATTGGCTCTTTGACTATGAATAAAGTTGCAACCACAATTGCTACACTTAATTTTTCTGGTGAAACAGGACAAGGATTTGTATGCAAAAACTCCGAGTTCCTTCCGACGTTTTATTTCATCTTGTACCATCTGAAATGTTTGCATATCTATAATGGGTTCATGCGTATTTTCTACAAAGTATTGTGGTAACTCGCCCTGATTTTTCTTTCTTTTCTTGTCGGTAGTACCTATCGTATAACTCTTTTGTAAGAGGAGATTTCCCGTATAAGTGACGTTGGTAAGAATCCTGTTTATGCCGGAGTCCCAAATTGTGCATCCGTTAACGCTACGGATGCCATCAGCTTCGAGTTCACGCCTTATTTCTTTTATTGATTTGCCATCAATAAAAGACCGGAATATACGTCTTACAACTTCCGCTTCATCCGGTTCGACAACAAGGATATCGCCATCCCATCTGTAACCGAGAATACGAAAATGAGAACGAGGAATCCCATCCTGCATTCGTTTTCTGATTCCCCATTTCAAGTTCTCAGAAATGTTATAGCTTTCTTCCTGAGCGAACGATGCAAGAATTGACATCATCAGCTCACCGTCACCGCTAAAAGAACTTATATTTTCTTTTTCAAATCGTACCTCTACACCAAGGTCCTTCAGGTGACGTACTGTTTCCAAAAGGTCAACGGTATTTCTTGCGAAACGAGATATACTCTTGGTAAGGATAATATCTATCTTACCCGCTTCACAATCGGAGATCATACGTTTAAATTCATCTCTCTTAGCTATACTTGTTCCAGAGATAAAATTATCTGCATAAACCCCGGCATATTCCCACTCTGGATTACTCTGGATCAGACTGCTGTAATAGCTTACTTGAGCGGAAAGAGAATGCATCATTTTTTCCGATTCCATAGAGACCCTTGCGTATGCTGCAACCTTTTTTAGCCTCTTGATTTCTGGCTTTGCAAACTCTACTTTTGTTATTTTCGGCATAAGACCAACCTCCCTCATCTATATTAATCACTCTAAAAAGGGTTTAAGTCAAGGATATTTCAGAACATAATGTGCCGAAAATGGGCTTGTACTTCTCGATGAAGATTGTATCAATCTGACAATATTCTTCTTCGCTTATCAACGACCTTTTTCTCAGGCTCTTGACCATACTCATTGTCACTAGATACATTTTCTCATTTTCAAACTGTCTTTCACTCATAGCTCTTCTCCCCCAAACCTATCCTCTATGTAGCACTCGTGACAGCAGTACTTTCTGGCACTGTTATATGCTAAAAACACCTTACCACAGTTTTTACAAACAATATCTCTTGCTGATTTTCTGTGTATTTCTTCAGGATGACTATTCCACCACTTCATTCGGCATTTATCCGAGCAAAACTTCTTCTCTTTTCTTCCTGGATTCTGTTCAACTGGAATTCCGCAACACCTGCAGAAGTGCAATATACAGTTCTGAGCTGGAGTTTGTGTTTCTGAAGAATTCTTCAAGAGTTCATTTCTCCTACAAAAAGAACGCACTGTATTCTCGGACAATCCTAGTGCTTTTGCTATTCGAACATAACCATGCCCGTCTTTTCTCAATTTCTTGATTTGTAGTTTCTGTTCGTCAGTCATTTTTTGCGAACCCCCCTCACTTCTTAAAGAACAGTCAAAACGAAATATCACAAAAAGCCCACAACGACTTTTCTCATTTCTTAAAGGAGCGGAATTTTTACAAAAGGAAAAAATATACCGAAGTATTGCAAAAGATTTCTGAATTCTACAGCAAGTATCTCATGTACAAGCTTACTAGTTGTAATAGAAAAGGCACCCCAGGAGTTCAACCTCATATACAGAGCCAATGCACATTTATTCAATTCGATACAGCAAAAAAGCCCAGCCGGTCATCTCCACTACTTACAGTAGAATAACCTGCTGGGCTTATAAAATCTATTCAATTCTTCACTTCGGCTCGTAATCTTCACGCTCAACTACAACCTTACACTCTTTCTTGTAGCAAGCAATCGCATACTTCCAAAGCGTTCTCATGCCATCGGATTTAAGCTCTGCTGTGTAGTCGTTGTCGTTTATCTGCTTGATTGCGTTCTGGCATTCGCTTTCGAACTGAGCGTTCTCAGCATACTTCACCTCAATGATTATGCCAATTTCTTCTTCCTCAATCTCTGCAGCGATGTCATAATAGCCGTTGCCGGACTCACCGTTGGAGTCGACACTCCAACCGTCTTTATAGCTGAGGATTCCAATAAGCAGACCGTGATAGAAACTCTCTTTAAACGACTTTTTGACAGCAGTATCTCTGATGCTTATGGTCTTCTCCATGAAGTCGTTGAACAGTCTCTCGACTTCTTCAGCGTTGCCGGTTTTCAAAGCATTGCAGAAATCGGTAACCATCGCCCCGTCCTGAGCGACTTCTTTTTCAAAGAGATTCAAAACCGAATCTCTGAAAATAGTCCTGACCTCAGTATTAGGAATAGCGAGACGAACGACATTTCCCACCGGAGTTTCACTCTGAGTAAGATAGCCGGTAGCGTAAAGCAAGCTCCACATATTTTCAATGCTGTCATACATCGTATCATATGTGAGTTGCTCTTCAATCTTCTTCTGGACGGTATCGCCGGAGATAAGCCTTTCAATCTGTGTTTTGGTTACCCCGTCACCCATACGCTGAATGAATCTCTTTAGTTCTTCGTTGCTACTGGAGTTCGCCCAGTAGCATTTTGGAATTCTATCTAGGTTGTTCAACAGCTGATTGCACCAGTTTATGACATCCCACGGATTATATACATTTGTGCGACCTATCTTGTACCCGTCATACCACTCTTTGGTTAGGTCATAGTACTCCGAAAGGTCATAATATGCCAACATTTCTCTAACTTCTTCATCTGTAAATCCAAACTGCTCGTCACATTCTGCCTCTAAGAGGGTATACACCTTGGTGTTATTCAAGCCTGTAAAAATACTTTCTCTTGACACACGAAGGCAACCAGTCAAGACAGCAAATTCAAGACTAGAATTAGTCTTGAGGACTTGTTCAAATAGATTGCGGATGAGAAGGACCATCTTCTTGTAAAAGCCATGATTGCTCGCTTTTGCGAGCGGGACATCATACTCATCAATCAGAATAATAACCTTTTTGTTGTAATGCTTCTGGAGTAATCCTGATAGGGTTTTAAGGCTCCTGTATAAAACCTCATCATTTGAATCTGATTGTAGAAGACGGGCATAGGACTCTTTTTCACTTGCGGACAGCTTGTCACTATCAGCTAAAAAGCCCATTCTTTCAGCTTCGTCACGGATTTCGGAAGCTATCAGATTGCGACTCGTTTCAAAGTTGTCAGCCTCTGTGGATTTCAACGTAATAGAAATTACAGGGTATTGCCCTAGATACTTTTCGCACAACTCTGTTTCCTTGGAGATAGCCAAGCCGTCAAACAAGCTCTTGTCTGCTCCTATTTCAAAGAAGCACTTGAGCATACTCATGTTCATACTCTTGCCAAAACGGCGAGGGCGAGTAAAGAGGTTCACCTCGCCCCAATTGCTCAACAATTCTTTTATCATGCCGGTTTTATCGACATAGTAAAAGTTATTGGTTCTCAGCTTCGCAAAATCTTCAATGCCTATTGGTAACTGCTTTTTATCCATATAGCTATCCCTCCTCGTGACTACGATACTGCTTTACTACTTATAGCTTACCATAAATGCGAGGGTAAATCAAGGGTTAGGTGAAAGTTTTTTACGATATAAAAAATCCGCCGAGGCACATACCCCGGCGGAAATCTTCTGCAACATATTCAGTTTACTGCTTCCTCAGATACGTCCCACAGCAAAAACCCGTGTACTTCACGTTATCTACGGTCACCTGCACAGAAAACCATCTGACACTGTTAAGCATGGTGTAGTATCCATAGTTTTGCACCTTTGCGCCTTTCTGCAGAACCGTCAATATAGACTTTCCGGTTCCTGCACCGTTTCTCATGTTGAGGTTCCCGGTGACAACGTAGGTGCCGGCAAGAGACTTGTCGTAGGATTTTGCAGACTCTGTCGCTTTCTTCTCGATCACTGTAGATGTGTCGGTCGTAGTGCTTGTCCCAGAGCTTGATGTTCCTGCATACTTGTCATAGTATGCCTGTCCATATGTAGCTCTCTTGGTTTTTACAGCATCAGACTGGTCTGCGGGCTTCTCGTACTTTGTGAGAACAATATCCGAAGCTTCCTTTACAGAAGTAGCATTCTTCAGCTTAGAAAGTACGGTCTTGTATGTTGACTTAGACAGCTCTTTGTAGATGTAATCAAGCTGCATCTCCAGATTTCCGATGGAAGCATTCTGCTCCTCGGCATAATCCAGAAGTGCTTGCTTTCGGGTGTAGTATGTCCATTGTGCCAGACCATAACCGTAACCGTCTTTTACGAAGTTGCTGTAGCTCCCGCCATCAACAGCCTCTGTGTACTCAGTGTCCGTCATTCCCAATTTGGTATTGCCAGTGTTCTGAAGATTGACAGATAGCAAAGCCGATTCAGCATAAAGATTACCCATCAGTCCCGCAACACCGTAAGCGTTGCCAATCTTGCCGAGAAGATGGTTCCAGATAGTTCCCGGCTTAGCAGTCGTAGTTGCCGCCGTCTTCTTAGTGGTGCTATCCGTTGTAGTGGTGGTTGTCGTGCTGTCGGTATACTTCGGAAGTCCAAAACCACGGATATATTTACCGTTCACCTGAAGAGTACGTCTCTTCACGGAATTGGAGTAGTTACCTTCAATAACCGTGATGGTCGACCCGGATACCTTTTCAACGATACCAACGTGGTCTGCATGACCTGTGTTGTCACCGGACCCGCTGTCCTCCCAGTCATAGAAGATAACATCACCCGTATTCGGAACATAGGAATCATCCTCTTTCCAACTGCCGAGTGCCTGATACAAGTCAATCATCTTCTCACAGCCGCATTCAGTCGGCATGATGTCCGTGTACCCGCACTTGATTGCTACAGCAGATACAAAGGTGGCACACCATGCATCGGTATACTTCATGGTATAACCTCTCGCCAAAGGCTTATGACTGTTGTACACGTCGATTATTTCTTTGTATGTTACATCGCTTTCCTTGTAACCAAGCCATGCCTTTGCCTGAGCGACTACCTTGCTTCTCAAATAACTCATAGCAAAATGCCCCTTTCTTAATTCTGCTTAAACTGACTGATTGCCTGAACTACTTTGTCATACCCCAGCATCGAGCATAACCAAGAGCACAAAACAAGAGCCACTGCAATGACTACAACCTGCTTTGTCCATGCGATTCCTATCAACACCGTGTACCCAACGGCAAGACCGCCGGATACAAAAAGTGCGACAATCCCTGCAAGCAGATTGCCCTTGTAGGATTTGCCGCACTCACCGAGTATGTTCTTTATCGCCTCTGTAACAAGACCCGTTACTGTAGATGAGACGAGAAGTCCCATCAAAAATACCTGATATGTTATCATCCAAATACCTCCTCGGAATCACCTGATTCCTCTAAAAACACAGCCGGAGCAGAATCCATCTTGTCCCTCTCCAGCTTGATTATTTCTTCCTGTTTGGTTTCGTTGTAAGACTTGCAGCAGTACACAGCGAATGAGATGGATTCCGTAATCACCGCAGTAATAAGGGCATAGAGCGCATCGATGTTTTGAAGCTTCCACATAATAACCATCGAGTAGATTTCGACCACTGTGCAGTTGATGAAGATGTACGCCATGACTATCTTTGTTGTGGTTGGCTTCTTCCATACGCCGCATAAAGTGCATGTGTGCATAGAGCGTTTTATCTTACGGATTTCAAGCTTCTTGTCATAAATCTTTTTCTTCTTGCGAGCTTTACTAAGCTGACGGTTGTAATATGCCAATGTGCGCCTCTGCTTGAGCATAACCTATCCTCCCTAAAGCTTGTGTGCTTGCTTCGACAGATAAGTTGTCAGCTCTTCATGTGCCGCTGTGGTAGGACCGTTTGCCCCTAACTGATGCAAGCCGTCGATAATGGCAAGCAAAGCCCTGATGATTATTTCTCGCTCAGTGAGAGATTCGTTCATCAACTCTTTGTCTTCGCTCTCGCATTCTTGGAGAAGCTCAAGGCTTCTGAAATCACTCTCAAGTTTTCGGTCAATATCATCAAGCCTCTGCTCCACTTTGGAAAGACGTTCGATGGCATCTTCCTTCTCAATCTCCTTCTTCGTCCCGCCGGTAATACGCCTCTTAAACTCCGGGTACTCTTTGTAAATAAAGTAGGCTAAGAGTAAAAAGATGATGAGCCACTGAAGAATTGCCTCGCCGGTTACGAGGTCTGCAATCTTGTCCATAATATTCTCCTTTCTCACCCTGCGAAAGGGCATAAAAAAGGACTGGGTTTGTGCAGTCCTTAAAGTGCTTCGTATTCCTCTCCGGTTATGCTTTCGTATTCTTCCGAAGATATGACTCCGGAAGCAACAAAGCTTTTGAGAACAGTCTTTACTCCGCTCTTACGAGTAAACGGAACATCACTCCATAGTTGTGTTCCTGCCGCTAACCTGTTAGCCCATATTTCATTCATCTTCTTCACCTCCGGTTATTAAAGTATCGAGTTCACACAATGCCGTTTCAACAACGGCAAGCCTGTCCTGTATACTTGAATCCAACTCGCAAACCGCATTTTCTACAGAAACAAACGCCGTCTCTGTAGATTCCGCATTTACTTCTATCCTTGCTCGGTTGCTGAAAACATACTCCGAAACGTCTCCGTCTCGAACTATAGCTTCAGGTGCACCTGCAATCACAGAACTACCGGGAAGGTTATACAACTTTCCGTTGACTGAGATGCCTATAGCATCCTCTTTTTCAGCTCTCACATAGAGCCCTGTGTTTTCGTTTATTTTTACATACCGTGGCTTGTCACATAATGCAACAAGTGCACCCTCACTTATTACTGCATACATTGTCATCTCTCCTTCAGATGTGTATTTTTAGCCTCTCGGCTAGCTGTTCTAGCTCCCCTACGTCCGCCGAAAAGAATGAGTCGTTAAAAAGAATAACAGACACATCTTTTCGTAGCCACTCGGAGTAGTGTCTCTCAAGCATCAGAATCTCACTGTCAGAGAATTTCTGCCGCCTGCCATTTTCAAAACATACTCTGTTTCCGAAGGCTATGGCATAAGTGAGCTTTCCCCTTTCAATGCCACAGCCATCATCATTCCTTGAAAAATGTCGCTTAGAGTTTTCACTGGTAACAAAACAGATAGGCTCTCCATCCTTTGTCTTGAGAATATCTCCCTCTAACGTTACTTTCGTCGCATAGGGCAGATTCAATCTCTTTCCGCAAAGACCTATTCCCTTGAATCTATGATGAGTTATATACTCCATTTCTTCTCTCCTTACTATCCGACCATAAATCCCGGTGCAAAACCAAACGAGTAATTCGCAGGTGGAGAACCTGAAGTACTTGCTCCTGCAGAGAGAAACACAGTACTAGCATAGATAAATGGAGAACGAAGTCTCCATATGATTGTTGTTGAAACATCGTCATACGGACACTTAGATAAGCTGTTTCCATCAGCATAGTACTCGTATTGCTCCTGATAGTTCTGCTCTGCGCTATTTGCATTGACACACTCTCCATATACCTCATACTCTGCCAAAAGCCATATTTTATCTGTTGTTGCAGTGACATTGCTTGCAGCCGTACTTACATTGCCGTTGTTGTCCGTATACTTTGTACAGCTTGCAATCACATTCTGCCATGAAGTCGGCATAGCCGAAAGAAACTGAGGACAAATTGTAGAACGCATCTCACATGCTTCCCATCCGCCTACACTCGTATTGGATAGATTCATCTGAAAATGCAATGTCTCGCTTGATGCTTCACGTCTCAAACTATCAGCAAATGCGATGTCTGTTCCATCGCTCAGCTTGCCAAACTGGAAATGGATTGTGTTACTACCCTCAATACTGCTGTTGTGATTAAAGCCTATTATGAAGGCATAGTAGGTATCGCTCAGATCAAGTTGTCCTACGGTTCCGCTCAGTGAGATGCCTATCATATCCCCTACGCTCCAGTAGTTTTCAGCTTGTCCGGCTTGTGCGGTCGCCTGAATTGTTGCAGGCGTATTGTCCGCAAGAGTGGTACTCGGCAAAGATACCGTAACAGAGATTGTCTTACTTGCAGGAGCCGTGTAATCTGATGTTTCTGCTACCGATACAGTTATTGTCGCAGTACCAGTAGCAACTGCTTTTATAGTAATAGTCGTACCGCTTACGCTGACCGTTGCTACGCTTGTCTTACTACTTACTGCACTCACAGCTCCGTCACCGCTTCTTGTAGCGGTCACAGTTTTGGATAAGGAAGAAATACTCAAAGATACACTTGATGCACTCAGAGAAAGACTTCCCTCAGACTGAAGAGATATGTTTCCTGAAGGAAACGTTGAAATAATGCTCATATATATGTTCCTTTCTCTATCCAATAATAACGATGGTTATGGGGATATCCACTGTCGGCAATGTTCCATCTGCAACTATTGTCAGGCTTTCTTTCGCTTGAGATGCAACCGAGAGACATGCATTTTGTGCCGCTACTCTTTGAGATTCCGTTGCTCCCTGTGCAATACCAACCATGCCGTTTGAGTCAGCCGAAAGACCTGCTACCGAGACTGTCTGTGTATAGGGTGAGCCGCTTGACCAACCACCTGAGGATAATGTTGCAGAGACAGAAACACTCTGATTCGCTTTATCTTCCAGTGACTCAGCCAAAGACTCGACAGTTTCCTTGGTTTCATTTGCAGTTGTCTGAGCACTCTTCGCAGTGGTCAAAGCACTGCTTGCCGTTGTATTAGCTGAACCTGCTGTGCTTAATGCAGACGTGGCAGTCGTTTTTGCAGATTCTGCAATCGCCTCTACGGCTTCTAATTGTCTTTTGGATACGCCGGGTGAGTTTACTGTTCCGATCACTCTAATCCCTCCCCTATCCTAAAAGAATAATGCTTATGCGAATATCCACATCAGGAACTTCCCCATATGCCGCTATTACGATACTTCCACTTGACTGAGAATATATAGAGAGACCTGCAGATGCCGCAGCCGCGTACTCATCAGCCGTGCAACTATCTGCAAGACCTATCCATGGTATACAAAGCATATTCATAATTGCTATCAGCAACTGCTTCATTCGCTTCTGCAATAAGTTTTTCCAGCAAAGTTTCAAGAACCTCTTCGCTCTTTGTCTGAGCAGATTCATAATTAGTATCATCAGAGGACACTTGAGAGTACACGTTGTGGGCTTCAAGATACTCACCATCTCCTTCAAGCAACACAGCTTCTTCATAATAATTCTTTGATTCCTGCAAATTTTCAAGCTCTGTATACGAGTTCAAAAGTGATGTGTAGTTATAGATACCAGCACACTCAATAGTTTCAAGAATTATTGCTACGTCATCGTACGTTATTTCTCCATTGTTGTAGCTATCAATAGCCTCGGAAATAATCTCGGACAGCTGACTTTCCACTTCTTTCTCAAGTTCGAGATTCCCGGAAATTTTTTCATTGTAAATCTCATTGGCGGTCGAGTACTCAGAAAGATTGACTGCCTCAATAACCTGTGTAACGGGATCTGAGAAAAATGTGGAAGTATCTATATTTAGTCCTTCCAATTCGGAACAGCCAGTGGACAATGTAAAAAGCATGATGCACATGAAGACCGCAACTGTCTTTTTTATTTTCAAATTCCTTATTTTCATTATAATCACCTTTCATGTAATACTGTTTTGAAGTCAAGATTCATTAACCTCTATGTGTATCATAACACTACAATCTTGAATTCTGTGATTTGAATTTCACACACATAATTTAGACTTATTCAAAAAAGCAACCCCATGATGTGCCTCCAAAAGTTAGACCTGTATGGTAGCATAGCAGCTTAAGCTGATGCGCTATTTTTGTAATTTATGCAGCGTGATTGAGTCTGTACTCAACAGGACTCATCCAACCCAGCTTCTCCTTGATTCGTTCGTCGTTATGATACTTTATGTATTTCTGAATCGCCGTCTTGAGACTTTCAAAGCTATAGTAAACCTTGCCGTAATAGATTTCCTACTTGAGTATCCTCCCAGCAGAAGTCTTTATTTTATTAAAAACATTTCTTGATTGATTACAAGGGATATTTTACTACTTGAAATGAAACTCGATTAGTTGAGATTGTCGGAAATCCCCAACCGAAGTTAGGGATTTCCGATAGTGTTATTGTCACGCAAGCATGACTCTTCCACATTCAGTGCCGTTTCGCCTGAAATGATACTGGCGATTTAAGATTATCTGTTACTTGCTGAACAGTATCGCACCTTCGTAACTCATGCTACTGTAATATGAACTGAACTGTGCTATTGTTTTGCAAAGAGTATTGGTTGACCCAAAGCTCTCTGTGTAGTAAACGTAACCATCTGCAATCCTGTATATCAGTAATGCATGACCATACTGTTGTCCATTAGCAGAGTCGCTGCCAGTCTGGAATCCTAACATGAGGTAAGAGTTGTCTGTATAGGAAACCTCGTTGTTTAAATTTGTCAGCAAAGTTTTGATGTTATATTTAGAGGCTGCATATGCAGTTACCTTATAACCGCCGGTTGTCTTCGATAGATTCTTGTAGTAGTCGTAGAGCTCATTTCCATTACGATTGATAACTTTAGTTGTGATTCCCAAGGCACTAAGCTGATAGGCGACACAGGTACCGCAGTAACCGCTGAATGAAGATTTTTTAGAATTCTTCAAAGCGATATCGTAGTACGTCTGCATGTAGTCGTTAATTTTAGCTGTCGTTAGTTTGATAGTGAACGATTTCGACCAGGTGGCTGTCTTGTTATTTGCATTAGTAGCCGTGACTTTGATAGTATACGTTCCTGTTGCGAGGCTCTTGATCTGGCTTGAAAGAGTATTCACGCAGGAAGATAAGCTATAAGTCTTGCCACTACTGGGAGTGATCGTTTTCGAGGCGACCTCTTTGCCTGAAGAATTTAGAACTGAGACTTTGATCGACGACAGGATAGTTAGAGACGAGGTAATTGTGCCAGAAGAAATACTCAGAGCATTTCCATAATCGATAGTTGTCGATGAGAGATTGCCACTTATTGACACAGAGTCCGAAGTAGTCTTCACATAACTCAAATTCCAGATCTGGTTCTTATTCTTTGAACTGAATTTCTGAAGGGTTACGCCACTGCTGCTTGCAGTAAGTGCTAAATTCTGGTTAGCATAAGGCTTGATAATTACGCCACCAGAAACCGACAGAACCACCCAATACGTGATTGCCGAGGAGTTCGTCACCTTAGAGCCTTCTTTTATGGAAGAAGCTCCCACATATTTGACTGAGTCCGATTCGCACAACATTATCTTTTTAGAGGAGTTCCCCATAAACGCAAAGTTCTGTGAGTTCTTGGTGCATGACTTTGAAACAGTAAACCCAGAGCTACCGTAGGTGAGATAGCCGCCAGTGCCTACGTTAGACAGAGTGTAGTAATAGAATGCAGATGTTGTGCTGTTTGTGAATGTGGATGCAGCACTGACCATCACCGTAGTTTGGGAAATCATCCCAATGCATAGTACCAATGTGAGAACGATTGCTAAAAGTTTTTTTCCTGTTTTCATTATTATCACCTTTCGTGTAATGTATTTTTGAGGTACGCTCATTACCCTCTATGCGTATCGTAACACTGCAATCTTGAGTTCTGTGATTTGAATTTTACAAACATAATTCAGACTAATTCAAGGAAGCGATCTCTGAGGTTACTTCTTCCAAGGCATTGAAGAACAAGGAGGACGACATAGTCTTTGCAAAAACCTCCCGACAGATTTTTCAAGGCATCAGCAACGAATTGTTGACGAAGAACATGCAGTCGAAAGACATCAAACATTCCCATGGGAGTCTAGTTTCTTTCATAGACTACAGCATCATCAGAGTTGTCGTCTACATCTACCAATGTCAGTTCAGAACCATTTATCTCATAATTGTATCTGCAGACAACGCTGTATAAACCATTACTAGCACGAATAGTTAAAATCCCTGAATCCACGCTCCACACTCCAGTTCCTCCCTCGATATTACATGACCCATCTTTTTCAAGTATCAAATAATCAGGGTATCCATATGGGGCATAATCGCATCCCGCCGGTGTCCATGCACCGATAAGCGACAAAGAAGATCTACATCCAGTTAACAAGCTAGCAAAAAGACAGACAATGCAAAGCAATAGAAATAAGCGATAGATTTTTTTCATGTTTTGAACCTCTTTCGTAAAGTGTACATATATAGATTAACATTTGCCAATTCAACACAATAGTTAAACTTCTAAGCTCAACATTTTTATGTTGCCAAATAAAAAAGAGAACAATTAGTAACTAATGTGATATATAAAAATTCTCTAAGGGTTGACTGCGATTCATTAATCTTTATCTGTATCATACATCCCTGACTTTAAAAGTTGTGATTCTGATTTTACACATTGACAATTCCCTACCCAAAATTATATAATAGCCTCATAGACTTAATCACGGAGGTGTCACCATGCAGAACCGAACATATCTGTGTATAGATTTAAAATCATTCTACGCCTCGGTTGAATGCGTAGAGCGTGGGCTTGACCCTCTGAATACCAACTTAGTTGTTGCAGATGAGTCAAGAACCGAGAAGACAATATGCCTTGCAGTCTCCCCTTCTCTTAAAGCTTATGGCATTCCGGGCAGAGCAAGATTGTTTGAAGTAGTTCAAAAAGTCAGTGAAGTAAATGCAAGCAGAAGATATAGGGCTCCGGGGCACAACTTCTCCGGTGAATCCTATCTTGCAAGTGAACTATCGGCAAATCCATCCTTATCTCTTTCGTATATAACCGCAATTCCAAGGATGGCTTACTATATCCAATACAGCACAAAGATCTATGAGATATATCTCAAATACATCTCGTCCGAAGATATACATGTCTACTCTATTGATGAGGTCTTCATGGATTTGACTGAATATCTCGGAATGTATAAATGCTCAGCACATGAGCTTGCAATGAGGATTATTCAAGATGTTCTTAAAACTACAGGCATAACCGCAACTGCCGGTATAGGTACAAATATGTATCTTGCAAAAATAGCTATGGATATAGAGGCAAAGCATATTCCGGCAGATAAAGACGGAGTAAGAATCGCAGAACTCGACGAGATGAGCTATCGTGAAAAGCTCTGGAATCATACCCCTATAACCGACTTCTGGCGTGTTGGCAAGGGCTATGCAAAGAAGCTTGAATCTCACGGAATGACAACCATGGGTGATGTTGCAAGATTCTCTGTTGCAAAAGCAGGAACATATACTGGGGAAGATATCCTATACGACCTTTTCGGTGTAAATGCAGAGTTGCTCATAGATCACGCATGGGGATGGGAACCTTGTACTATTGCAGATATCAAGGCATACAAGCCGGAATCAAACAGCCTCGGTTCCGGACAAGTTCTTAAGTCGCCTTATGACTTCTCAAAAGCAAAAATAGTATTACGAGAAATGATTGATGCTCTTGTTCTGGATCTGGTGGATAAAGGACTTGTAACAGACCAGATTGTCCTCACCATAGGATTCGATACCACAAGCTTATTTGATTCAAACTATGAAGGAGAAACAACTACCGACCGTTATGGCAGGAAGATTCCAAAGCATGCTCACGGAACTGCAAACATCGAAAAGAAAACGTCATCTTCAAAGCTCATAACCGAAGCCGTTCTTTCTCTATATGATAGAATCGTGGATAGAAGCCTTCTCATCAGAAGAATCAACGTCACAGCAAATCATGTGGTGAGTGAGAGTTTTGCTGAGGATAGTTACGAGCAGATAGATTTCTTTTCATCCAAGCAGGAATCTGAAAAGGAAAAAGAGGCTTTTGAAAAAGAACACAGCCTTCAAGAGGCAGTTCTCCACATCAAGAAGAAATACGGCAAGAATGCAATTCTCAAAGGCACCAACTTCGAAGAAGGTGCCACCGGAAGAGAGCGCAACAAACAGATAGGAGGTCATAGAGAGTGAACAATGATTACAGCGATATTATAAACCTCCAACATCCGACCTCCGAAAAACATCCGAGGATGTCGATGCGAGACCGTGCGGCACAGTTCTCTCCTTTTGCTGCACTTGCAGGTTACGACGATGCCGTCAAGGAAACAGCAAGGCTTACAGACAAAAAAAATAGAGCTCAGCGAGTATGAAGCTGAAATACTCACTGAGCGAACTAATTTACTGATTGAGGTCATAAGCGAAGAACCTGAGGTCAATATAACATACTTCATCGCAGACAGAAATAAGGACGGCGGTAAGTATATAACTGAAAAAGTATGTCTTAAGAAAATTGATGTGTACGATAGGACATTTATAACCTCAAACGGAATTACAATTCCTATGGATGATGTGATTCTGATTGAGGGAGATATATTTACGAAAGCTGATGAATTCATCTGAAATAAGTCTTACAGAAATCTCAAGCAAACAACAAGCCTAATCTTTATCGCTTAATTTCAAACAGAATCCATGTTGTCAATGTGTCATCACATTCCCCGCTCTCAGAAAGAAGTATCTCTCCACTATCTATATCGGATGAGAGAGGCAATTCGTCCAAGTGCTTCTGATTCGGATTTCTCATTTTCTGCATCATTTCTCATTGACGCCCATGCTTCATCCCTTGTTGTGAAAGGACCAGTCACTGGTTTACTCGTATCAAACGAGTACATTGTTAAATAGCAAAACATCGTTGCTTCCTCCCTCTGTAAGTTACGCTTTCTCCCTGAAATTTACCTATTTCGACATGATTATATATTACCATCACTTTAAAGAAATATCAAGTCAATTATGAGTTTAAGTTTGGCAAAATTCTTCTCAGGGACAAACTAATATCATTAAACGATAGCAGAACTCTCAAACGATAAGAAATACAATCGTTTGAGAGTTTTACCTAATGGTTGCATAAAGGCATAAGCCTTGTACTTTAGCCTTTCACATTTTTAAATCGCAAACCGCAAAAAAGTCCTTTATAAGTACTTTTTGAACGCTTTTTTAAATTATATGGAGTATCGATCTGAAGTAAATTGCGTCCCACTTGCTCACAGCCTGTGCCGAAACGCCAACGGCGTCGCCGAGCTGTTCCTGAGTGAGTCCTCTGTTTCTCCTTAAATCCGAAATCCTTTCGCCTATTGTCATGATTGTAGCCGCCTTTCTGCGCAATGCTATAGCCACGCATTTTATGCGTGTTATCTCGAGATGGTTGTATTATATCACAATCGTTGGTTGAGCGCAACGGAGTTGATTTTGCGTTAATTCAACTGTTGGTTGTACTCATGCAAATAAAAATCCCCGCCACTTCGGCAGGGATTTCATTCACTCGCCTGTTGCGGCGGAGTAGAGCTCAAATATTATGCTGTTCGACACCAGTGCGCCCTTGTCGATGAGGGTGATGCGGTTGTCGGTGAGGCTGAGGAATCCGGCATCGGCATAGGGCTTGGCTTTTTCGGTTACGGCGTATGCGTTGCCGCCGAGATCATTTACTCTTTCGAGAGACACGCCGTCGCTCAGCCGAAGCGAAAGCATGATGTATTCTTCGAGACGGTCGGGAGAAGCGTCCTCAATAAGCTCCGGTTGAGCTGCGGAAGAGATATAGGCATGCAGGTCGTTCGGAACATAGAAGCGCTTGCCATTGAAAAGTGAATGTGCGGATGGACCGAAGCCGAGGTAATCCTCGCCCGTCCAGTATTTCATGTTGTGGCGGGAGCGGAGCCCGTTCTTCGCGAAATTCGAGATTTCGTAGCGTTCGTAGCCCATCGTCCTCAGCTCGTCGCAGAGAGCGAGATACATATCGCAGACGGTGTCTTCGTCGGCTACGGAATTACGAATCTCGTTGCAATCATAGGGCGTGCCGTCCTCGATTTTCAGCATGTAGGAAGAGATATGCGGGATGCCGAGGCTCGTCAACTGCCGGCAGGAGCCAAGAAGGCTGTCCATAGTCTGATAGGGCGTGCCTATCATCAGGTCGCAGGAAATGTTTTCGAAGCCTGCTGTTCGTGCCATATCTATTGCGTTCAGGGCGGTTTTTGCGTCGTGGATCCTCCCGAGAGCTCTGAGCTCGTTATCGTTAAGTGATTGCACACCGAAGGAAAGGCGATTTACTCCCGCTCTGTAGTAGCCGGAAAGGCTGTCCGCTGTTACCGAGCATGGATTTGCTTCCATGGTAATCTCACTTGATGGAGAGAGGTTGAAGCTCGAACGGATTGCTTCCATAACGGTATTCACGTCTCCGGGTGTCAGAAGCGAGGGCGTTCCGCCGCCGAAATAGACGGTGTCACACGGCAGACGCATGTCGGAATATCTGCGGATATTTCTCGCAATAGCGTTGACATAATCGTCCTTGAGGCTTTCGCTATAGGTTACCGAATAGAAAGCGCAATAGGGGCACTTTCTCGAGCAAAAAGGAACATGGATATAAATTCCGAGCATGTCTTCCCTCCTTTCTGGGGCTCTTTATGACGATTTTAGCACAATACCCGGGATTAATCAAGCAACAAGTAGATGGTTTTGTGAAACTTCGGCATCAAGAATTGATTTTTTTCGCAAGATGCGTTATAATACAAAAAGCTATGGATTTTTTGCGACTCCATGCAATAATTCGGGAGACAGAATTGTATTACATATGAGTGACAACAGATGTATTTATCTTGACAACGCCGCCACTACGAAGGTAATGGATGAAGTGAGCGAGGCGGCTGTATATGCTATGACGGAGGTTTACGGAAATCCGTCAAGCCTGCACCGATTGGGAATTGATGCGGAGAGGCTTATTGCATACTCGAAAAAGCAGATAATGTCGGCTCTCGGAGTTACTTCCGAGCAGGGAGAGATTATATTCACTTCCGGCGCTACCGAAGGCAACAACACGGCTATCTTCGGAATCGCCGAGACCTATGGCAAGCGCAGAAAAAGGGTTGTGACGACCACAGTTGAGCATCCTTCGGTCGAGAAGGCTTTCAACAGGCTCGAAGAGAAGGGATTCGAAGTGGTTCGGGTCAGCCCTGACGAGAACGGCGAGATTACGGCTGAATCGCTTTTTGAAGCCGTCAACGAAAATACCTGTCTGATAAGCGCAATGCTTGCCAATAATGAAAACGGATATATACTTCCGATTGGCGAGGCGTTCCAGAGAATCAAGAAGCGTTATCCCGATTGCTTCACGCATTGCGACTGCGTGCAGGGGTTCGAAAAGATTCCGCTTTCGCAGAAGAAGCTGAACGCCGACATAATCACCGTGAGCGGACACAAGATTCATGCTCCCAAGGGCATCGGAGCGATGTTTATAAAAAAAGGAGTCCGCCTCAGTCCCCTGATGGTCGGCGGCGGACAGCAGAAGGGCATCCGTTCCGGAACCGAGCCGGTGCCGATGATTTACGCCTTCGGCAAGGCGGTTGAAATTCTGAATGCAAATCTTGCCGAAAGATATAATCACGCCACCGAAATCAACAATTACACAAGAGAAAAGCTTTCAGGGATAGGTGCCGTGATTCTCTCCGGTGTTTCGGCGAGCCCGTATGTCTTAAGTATTGCTGTGCCAAACATCAAGAGCGAGACGATGCTTCACTTCCTCGAAGAAAAGAATATCTTCGTTTCGAGCGGGTCTGCCTGCTCCAAGGGAAAAACGAGCGATGTGCCGGCGGAGTTCAGAGTTCCGGAAAAGTATCTTGACAGCATCATAAGACTGAGCTTTTCCTACGAAACGAGCGAAAGCGACATCGACACACTTGCGGAAGCCGTTTCGATTGGAATGAAAAATCTTGCGAAAATAAGGAAGTAAAAATATGCAGAAGATTATACTGTGCAAATACGGCGAAATAGTCCTGAAGGGCTTGAACCGCCAGACATTCGAGCAGACGCTGATGAGAAACGTCAAAAGAAGGCTTGCTCCGCTCGGAGAATTCGAATGCCGGCAGATTCAGTCGACGCTGTTTATCGAGCCGAAGAGCGACGACATCGACTTTGACGAGGCTTTCGACAGAATAAGAAAAGTCTACGGCTTCTCGAAGATATGTGTCGCGATTCCGGCGGAGAAGAACCTTGATGCCATATTCAAGGCTGTGGAAGAAAATCTGTCAGACGAGCTAATGGGGGCAAAGACCTTCAAGGTCATAGCGAAGCGTTCAGACAAGAGCTTCCCGATGAACTCGATGCAGATTATGGCGGAGCTCGGCGGGATGATTCTTGAGAAGTTCCCACACCTGAAAGTAGATGTCAAGAACCCGGAGCTCACGGTTATATGTGAAATAAGAGACAGAGCGGCTTATGTCCATCTTCCCGACATTGACGCCGCGGGAGGACTGCCGGTCGGAACCTCCGGAAGAGCCTTGCTCCTTCTCTCGGGAGGGATTGACTCCCCTATTGCGGGAATCATGATGGCGAAGCGTGGCGTCGTTATCGGAGGAATCCACTTCCAATCGCAGCCTTATACATCCGAAAGAGCACTCATAAAAGTAAAGAGACTCGCCTGCAAAATGACGGAATACTGCGGGACCATGTCGGTGTTCGTTGTGCCGTTTACGAAGATTCAGGAGGCTATCAGAGACAACTGCCCCGAGGAGCTTTTCACTATCATTATGCGAAGGCTTATGATGGAGATAGCACAGAGGGTCGCCGAAAAGTACGAATATCAGGCGCTTGTCACCGGCGAAAGCATCGGTCAGGTCGCCTCGCAGACGACCGCCGCTATGGTCACGACCGACGCCGTTTGCAGGATGCCGGTCTTCCGCCCCTGCATCGGGCTTGACAAACAGGAGATTATCGACAGGGCTTACAAAGCAGACACCTTCGATATTTCGATAGAACCCTACGAGGACTGTTGCACAGTCTTCACCCCGAAGCACCCGAAGACCAAGCCGGTTCTTAAGGATGTTGAAGAGGCGCAGAACGCTTTCGACTTTGAACCGCTGATTGAGGAAGCGGTCGAGGGCATCACCGTCGAAACCTACAAGCCCTATATTGAGTACGATTTTTGAGGCGAAAAGAGTATGCTTTCATGTGAATTAAGACGAATTTCCGGGCTGAAGCCCACTGAAATCCCGACATATATTGACAAAGCGGCACAAAATGTAGTACAATATTATGTTGTGAATAAGCTTCATATCGCCACAGCTGAGAGCTGTACGGGCGGGATGCTGGCAAGCTCGATCACTTCCGTTTCGGGAGCTTCCGAGATGTTCGAATGCGGGCTCGTAACCTATTCGGAGAGAATCAAGTCGGAGCTGCTTGGCATCCCTATGAACTTAATCACCGAATATGGCGTTGTTTCGAAAGAAGTCGCCCTTGCGATGGCGAAAGGCGTCCTTCTGAAGTCCGGGGCGGACGTCGGAGTCGGGATAACCGGAATTGCGGGACCGACCGGTGGAACAAAAGAGCAACCCGTCGGGACCATATATGTTTCCGTCGTTACAAAAGGCAAAGAAATCACCGAAAATCTTGCCTTAAGCGAGCCTGAGGCAGACGTGGATGTAAGGCTCAGAAACCGCCTTATGGCTGTTCTGTATTCGCTCGAAACGGCTGTTGAAATTCTGAAATAGCTTATCCGGGCACGTCTCTTAAAAGGAGAATCGAATTATAATGTCAATGCTCAACGAGGTTCGCCCTGCCGAAGCGCAGGAACGGGACCGTTCCTTCAAGGGAAGAATCAAAGAGCTTCTTCCGTGGAAGGGCGACAGCATTAAAGAAATAATAAGAAAAGTCGTGTACCTGGGCTCAGTCTGTGCGCTTATTTATTGCGGCTATACCGTCTATGTCTATGAGTTCGGAACAAGCGACATGTATGAGAATCAGGAGTATCTTTCAAACCTCTATCACTCTTCTGACACCACTGAAGAGACCGAGAGTACCGATGACACCCTGACCTCGGACGTGACTGTTGACGTCACAGACGATACGAGCACCGACAGCGACACCACAGCTACCGTCTCGAAATACCCTGCTGGAATGCTTTCGAGCTTTGAGGCTATATACGACATAAACCCGGACGTTGTAGGCTGGCTTTCGATTGACACGCTCACCGACAGCGACGGAAACGCATATATCGACTACCCTGTCATGCAGACAACCGACAACGACTATTATCTCACTCACGATGTTTTCGGAAGTGAGGCGACCTACGGTGCACTCTTTGTCGACTATAACGAGGAAATCACCGCAGAAGGCAATTCGCAGAACATCATTATCTACGGGCACAGCATGGCGAGCGGAACATATTTCAGGCACCTGCTGGACTATAAAGAAAGCGTTTCGACCGTTTCCAATAACAGGGTTATCACCTTCTCTACTCTCTACGAGGAGAACCAGTATATCGTGGTTGCATGCTTCATAATCGGCATCTACGACTATCAGGACGACAATCCCCTCTTCGCTTACCACACTATCTATGATTTCGATACCATCGAGGATTTCGACTATTGGTATCAGAATATCCTCTATCGCAACTACTACACCACCGATATCGAGTGCACGATGGATGACGAATATATCACCCTCTCCACCTGCTCCTACGAGATTTCGGATTTGCGTTGCGTTATTGTTGCGAGAAAGCTTCATGACGGCGAGGACCCGAGCGTTTACACCTACAAATCAAATCCGAACGCCAGAAAGCCGGCGGCTTACTACATTGCATATGGCATGAGCGTGCCGGACGATGACGGACCGGACAATCAATATTACACGGAAGACGACGAATAAATCACAACCCATAAGGAGTATAATTGAATGAATCAGGCAAAACCAATCAATAAGACAGCACTTTTTCTTGCCGCAGTGATGGCAATCAGCATCTTTACAGGGTGCTCAAAGCAGATTGAAGAGCCGGAGGTCACCGAAGGGACAACCACCGCTGTCACCGAGGCTACCACCGTTCCGACAACCACCACGGAGGCTACCACCGAGCCGGAGCCCGAGCCCGAAATGCTCGAAAAATACGTTGAGTACTATGAAACTAACAACGACTTCGTTGGTTGGATTTGCATCCCGACACTGACTGATTCGAGCGGAGACCCGTACATAGATTACCCCGTCGTTCAGGCGGACGACAATTCGGAATATCTTAAGCTTTCTTTTGAGCGGACAAAGTCCTCTGCCGGCTGTATTTACGCCGACTATAAGGTTCCGATAACCGCCACGAGCCATGCGGACAACATCACTCTTTATGGGCACAGCATGGCAAACGGCACATTCTTCCGCCATCTTCTCGACTATAAAGACGGCGTAAGCGTCGTTCAGAACAACTACGTCATCAATTTCGACACACTCTGGGAAGAAAACGAGTATGTCATCGTCGCCTGCTTCCTTATCGGCATTTACGAATGGCAGGACAGCGAGCCGCTCTTCGAATACTACAAGTGCCGCAACTTCGACACCGAGGAAGATTACAACTATTTCTATGAAAACATCATGCTCAGAACCTACTACACAAGCAATATCGAATGCGAGTATGGCGACGAGTTCCTGACCCTCTCCACCTGTGCCTACGATTTCAGCGATTCACGTTGGGTCGTTGTTGCAAGAAAGGTAAGAGACGGCGAGGATATATCCGGCTATACATATGAGAAGAACTCCTCAAGACACAAGCCGGACAGCGTAAGCTACAACTATTGATCCTGAATAAACAAGGAAATTATTGGCAAGAATCTTTGACAGAAAGGAGCTGACGCTTTGAAGAAAAGATTTACTCTTAAACGGGTCATAATCATACTTAGCTTAGTACTCGTTTATTCCGCCGCTTTGAACTATATAAGAGTCCTGGCTGAGAGCACAGTCTTGAACGACATAACCTTCGACAGCGATTCCGCTTCGGCGCTGTCAGATGAAGCGGAAGACGTGGCTGAAGCCGAAAACTTGACGGAAGAAGTCGCAGAAGTCGTCAAATACTACGACTCCCAGATACAGAAAGCGGACATAGACTCATATGAGATATTTGCGCCGGTAACAACTGAGGTAACCGCAGTTACAACGGTTTCCGAAACAACCGAAGTCACCACGACAACGGCTCCCGAGGAAACATCAGCCACGACGGCCGGCACTACCACAACCACAACGGCAGCAACCACTACGGTCACTACCACAACCGAAGAAACCACCACGGAAGAGGACATTGATATCGACGAGGATGTTGACCTTGACGAGGATGTCAATGTTGACGAAGACGAAGAATCCACCGACAGCGACTCATCAAGTAACATCTGGTACGTTTCTTCGGGCTCTACAAGCAGTTATGCAAACGACAATCTGAACAACGGCAAGAGCTACAAGGACGACATCGTCACCGTATATGACAGCAGTTCGGGAAGATACGTCACCGACAACGCCTTTGACATAGTATGTCAGGTCACCTACAGTGAGGTCGGAACCTCGATGGAGGAAGAGACGATAAAGGCTCAGGCAGTCGCTGTTTATACCTACATCAAGTATTACGAGGCAAAGGGCGAATATGCTTCCGTTCCCCTCAAATCAGGTGTACCCGACAAGATTATCCAGTGCGTAGAGGCTGTCGACGGACTGGCTATGTACTATGACGGCGAATATATCCTGTCGGTTTACTGTGCCGCTACCGCAGGTGTCACCTGCTCAAGCGAAAACGTCTGGGGCGGAGACAGAGAATATCTCCAGTCGGTTGTTAGCGAATATGATTTCCTTGACACCGACAACTACGGAAGAGTCACCACCTACACCGCGGAAGAGCTCAAGAAGAAGATTGAATCGAAGACAAACATCACTCTTTCGGACAATTACGAAAACTGGATTCAGATACTCAGTTATACCGACGGCGGATATGTCGGAAACATCGCCATTGACGGTCACACAACGGCTGTCGTTTCGGGAACGGAAAGAACTCTGACAGCGTATGTGTTCAGGACCTACATTCTGAATATCCGCTCGGCTTGCTTCACCGTCAGCTATTCGAACGGCGTATTCACCTTCGTCACCTACGGCTACGGTCACGGAGTCGGAATGTCTCAGGAAGGAGCAAATCTTTATGCCATCTATGCAGGGTACAGCTTCGACCAGATTCTGCACCACTACTATACCGGCATAACGATTGCGTAAAATTATGAAGAAACTTATATCAATACTGCTGATATCCGCAATTTCGCTTTCAATCTTCACTGCCTGCGGAGATACAGACGCTTTTTCGGATGTCACTACCGACATAGCGGGCTATACCTACGCTTCGGAAGATAGTGAAGAAGAGCCTGAAGAGAGCACGGAAGAACCGGAAAGCGAATCCGGAATTTATGACGACACTGCTGTTGTCGAGGCATATAAGACCGGCGACACGAGTGCACTTTCAAGCGATGACCTGCTTATTTTACAGGCGGCTTCGGACGCTATAGCCGTATTCTATACCGACGGGATGAGCGACTATGAGATTATCCTGGCGGCTCATGACTATATCACGACGCATGTCACCTACGACCTCGACGAGCTCAACCTCATCGGATCGGCGAAATCGGATTCAAGCACACCGTTCGGCGCACTTATCTATGGCGAGGCAATCTGCATGGGTTACACGACCACATTTCAGCTCATGATGGACATGCTCGGAGTTGAGTCGATAATCGTCAGCGGCTCCTCGGACGGCGAGGACCACGCATGGAATATGGTCTGCCTGGATGACAAGTGGTATCACATCGACTGCACATGGGACGACTTTGTCCCCGATTATGAAGGAAGAAGAGCGTTTCACACCTATTTCATGGTGACCGACGGCGTTATGGCTATCGACCATGTTTGGGATATGGATTCCACTCCCACAGCTGATTCGGAAGACTGCGTCTACTATTTCACGCAAAATCTCTATGCAGAGACAACCGAAGAACTGAAAGCGATTATAGAAAGCGAAATCGCCTCGGGAGACTTAAGAGCTGAGGCTGCGGTTCCTCTCGGCGAGGATCTCGGGATTCCCTCTTTGAAAAATGCCTCTATCTATGCCTACTGGCAGAACGATTTCGACACATATTCGGTGGTTATCTACTATCTTGAATAGAATCTCAGAAGCGGCGCAATATTGCGCCGTTTTTCATACTTGCAAACCGTGAGTAAATACGTTATAATAATATGAAGAGGTGATTGGATGAAGGTAGCTCTTGTTACAGGCGGCTCTCGTGGAATAGGTGCGGCGGCATCCGTTGAGCTTGCAAAGCTCGGGTATGCCGTGGCTGTGAACTATAGGACAAACTATGAAGCCGCAAGAAGCGTTTGCGAAGAGATTTCGGACTTCGGCGGAGTTGCTGAAGCGTTTAAGGCTGATATTTCGGATTCGGATGCTCTTGATAAGATGTTTGAGAACATTCATAACGACCTCGGCGAGATTTCGGCGCTTGTGAATAACGCAGGTGTGGCTTATATCGGGCTGTTGCAGGACATGAGCGACGAGGAGATTAAGAACCTGAGCGACGTGAACCTCCTGGGAGCGATGCTTTGCACCAAGCGAGCCGTGCCCGACATGATTAAACGGCACGACGGCGTGATTATAAACATCGCCTCGATGTGGGGCGAAGTGGGAGCCTCGTGTGAGGTTGTATACTCCGCCTGCAAGGCAGGAATTATAGGGTTTACCAAGGCTCTTGCGAAGGAGCTCGGTCCATCCGGAATCAGAGTAAACTGCGTTTCCCCGGGAGTTATCGATACGGATATGAACTCGGAGCTTACAGACGAAACAATCAGCGAGCTCTGCGAGGAGACTCCCCTTCTCCGGATCGGCAAGCCCTCGGACGTGGGAAAAACGATAGCATTTTTGGCGAGCGATAAAGCCGGATTCATCACGGGACAGGTTATCTCGGTGAACGGCGGCATAATTTGAAAGGACTATAAACTATGGAAACTATAAGAGAGCAGTTGGTTTCAAGACCATTCACAAAATCGGACAGAACAAAACAGTATCTTATCACCATCCTTTCGTTTGTATTGGGACTGGCGGTGCTGTTACTTATGATAAACATATTCACCAGCGTATATTTTCTTGTCGGGCTTGTGTTGGGAATCCTTCTGGCTGTGGGAATAATCTATCTCGGATATTATCTCATCGGCAGGCTCAACGTTGAGTATGAATACTGCGTTGCCGGGACCAATATCTCCGTCGACAAAATTATCGACAGAAAGAAGAGAAAATCTCTTTGCAGCTTTGATCTGAGAGACGCAACCGGCTTCTATCATTCAAGAAAAGATCAGGGCGACGCTGTTGCCTACAGCGTCGAGGGCGACGAAGGCGATGTCTATACAATAGAGTTCAGCGACCCACAGAACGGAAAAATATATCTCTACTTCACCCCCGACGAAAAAACCCTTCAGATGATTTCCGTCTATCTTCCGAGGCTGTCATGAAAGTTGGAATTGATTGCATAGACATCTCACGGATTGAGAAAAGCATCGGGATTCCGACATTTCTTGAGAGGATTTTTTCCGAGAGCGAGCTCGCGATGTTTGCTAAAAAGAAGATGAACCCCCAGACGATTGCCGGAAACTTCGCCGCAAAAGAGGCGTTTTCGAAGTCTTTGGGAACAGGCATAAGAGGATTCAAATTAAAAGAAGTTTCTATTTTAAGAAATGATTTAGGTGCTCCTTACATAGAGCTCACCGGCAAGGCGGCTGAACTGGCGGGAGACACGCAGTTCACCGTCAGCATCACCCACACCGACACCGTCGCGACCGCGATTGTTATCGCATACTGAATTATGAACACTACCTCAACAATTTCATGGGAAGCCCTGTATCATGCGGAGCTTGCCGCAAAAGAAAATAACGTCCACATCTCTGCCGTTCTCGAACCGGACGGCGGAGATATTAAAGTTGTCGATAAGTATGTCGCCGAAGCTCTGATGCGTGAGAATATCGGGAGCCGTCCCGTGAACTCCCATAAGGGCACTTTCGGAAGACTTTTGTCTGTAGTCGGGTCGGACAGATATCCCGGTGCGGCGGTCATTTCGACCATGTCGGCTTTGCGTTCCGGCGTCGGGCTTATGAGCGTCTGCACGACTGAGTGGTCGGCGATTTCGCTTTCTTCGAACGTCATGGAGTGCACCCTGTTCCCCTGCCATTCGGACGAGGACGGGTTTATCAATCCCACCGGGCATGAGCTTGAAGGGATTCTTGAATTACTCAAGGCTTCCGATGCTGTTTTAATCGGTTGTGGGCTCGGGCAATCCGAGAGCACTATGGCTGTCCTTGAAGCTGTTATCGAAAATGCAAATTGTCCCATTATTATTGACGCCGATGGCATAAACCTTGTCTCGAAGCGCATAGAATGCCTTAGAAAAGCAAAGACAGATGTCATCCTGACACCACATCCGGCGGAGCTTTCAAGGCTCGCCGGGGTCGACACAAGAACTGCCGTCAGCAATCGTTACGAGATAGCTAACAAATTGGCTTCCGACTATGGTGTGACCGTCATTTCGAAATCCTGCTCGACGCTGTTTGTCAATTCGGAAGAATCGTATGTCACGATGTTCGGGAACAACGGACTTTCAAAAGGCGGAAGCGGAGACATGCTGGCGGGGCTCATCGCTTCGTTCACGGCTCAGGGGAAATCCCCCGTTACCGCCGGAATACTCGGAGCATACGCCATGGGAGCTTCCTGCGAGGAGGTTTCAAAGCGGCTGTCAAGAACAGGGATGCTTGCAAGCGACATTATTTCCTATCTGCCTGAGCTTTTCAAGAACTTCGAGAGGGCTTGATTGAGTTTGAGGCAAAATCTAAGAAAAATAACTGTAGTATTTTTATCGGTAATTCTGATGATGGGGCTGAGCGGTTGCTTGCTTAAGTCGGTCGTGACAAACGAGAAGTCGCTTCCGACCGCTTTCACTGCGACCGCTGAAGTCGACTTTGACGACACAATTTATGAAATGCTCCTGACGCGTTGGAGCGACGGTTGGTGGAATATTGAGCTCACCTCCCCTGCCATAGTCAGCGGACTTATATTTGACGTCAAGGGCGAGGAGACGACGATATCCTTCAAGGGGCTGAACTTCAGCTTTGACAGCTCAAAGTTCCCTGTCGGCTCGGTTGTGGCACTCGTGACAAAGTCATTCGACAAGCTTGTGCCGCTTGAGCTTGACGTCACCGAGGGCACGGAGTCCGACTACTGCTCCGGAGAGACGAACGGCACAGTCTATACGCTGACGTTCTCTAAAACCGGAATCCCGCAAATTCTGGAGCTCGGCAATAGCGACGACGAGAACTACATGCGGATTACGTTCGTTGATTTTGAGCTTATCACCTCCGAAAACGAAGGTGAAAACGAAACTACGGAAGAGACTACCGAGTATGATATAATTATCGAAGAAGAATAAGATTAATGCCCTGCCGAGTGCGGGGCATTTTTGTATTCCGGCGAAATCTTAATAAAATCTTAAGAATTGAACTGTTGACTTGAGGCTTAATCGGCATTAAAATTAGATTAATGGAGATGAAGCCTATGACAACAAAAACTAAGAAAAAGCACTTACTCAGAAATTTACTTGTACTTGTCGTGATTATCGCGGTGGGAGCTTACATCTATGATAATACAAAGCCACAGAATATGATATATCTCAGCGACGTTATAGATTACAATCAGCATCCCGATTACCCGACCGGGTGTGAAAGCGCATCGCTTTACATACTTCTGCAATACTACGGCGTTGACGTCACCATGGAGGAGATAGTCGAAGCTCTGCCGAAGGGTCCGACACCCTACGAAGTTGACGGCGTTCTTTACGGCGCTAATCCCGAAAGGGAGTTTGTCGGCGACCCGCGGGACTCGAGCTCATACGGCGTTTTCAACGAGCCGATAAGAGAAACCGCCGAGCAGTTCAAGTCGGGTGCCATTGCCAAGAGCGGCGCAACTCTTGAGGACATCAAGGAGATTATTGCAAGTGGCAACCCGGTTGAGGCGTGGTACACGACCAACATCGAAGGCGGCATCCAGTACCGCCGTGAATGGATAGATTACGAAACCGGCGAAACCGTCCGCTGGCCCGCCTATGAACACGCCGTCGTCATCTACGGCTTCGACGACTACAACAACGTCCTCTATAAAGACCCGAACACCGGAGGCTCCCATGCTATGGGCTGGGACACCTTCAAGGAAGCGTTTGAGGAGCTTGGCGGGATGATTGTTTATTATGAGGGATGAAATGACTGTGAAAAAGAAGAAAAGAAAGGGCGCATTGAAGCCTATTCTCATTATACTTGTCATAGCTTTGGTGATTTTCGGCGGTTACAGATATTATCATACAAGAATCTACGTTAAATTGCCGGTAGAGGTTTATTATCAATATCCCGACTACCCTACAGGGTGTGAATCAGCAAGCTTGTATATGCTACTCAGATATTACGATGTGGACGTTACTATGGAGGAAATTGTGGAGGCTTTGCCGAAAGGTCCGACTCCATACGAAGTGGATGGTGTGCTGTACGGCGCAAATCCCGAAAAGGAGTTTGTAGGAGATCCGAGAGATTCAAGCTCTTACGGTGTCTATAACGAGCCTATAAAAGTGATGGCTGACTTATTCAAAGAAGGAGCAATCAGCGTAACAGGAGCTACCACCGACGATATTAAGAGAATTGTATCAACCGGAAATCCCGTTATCGTATGGTATACCACTAATATTTCAAGTGGTGTTGAATGCAGGCGGGAATGGCTCGATTACGAAACGGGTGAAACAGTACAGTGGCCTGCATATGAGCACGCTGTAGTGGTATACGGATATAACGCTATCGACAATGTTCTATACTACATGGACTCCAATGTCGGAAGCTCAGTAACAATGGGCTGGGATTGGTTTGAAACTACATTTAATGAGCTCGGCGGAAGAATTGTATACTACGACGAATAAAAACCGGCTCGGTGGGGTTCCACTGAGCCGGTATTTTTTATATTTATTCGCCGCTGGCGCCATAGTTCGAGAGGACTCGGGCGGAGGGGTCGTTGACGTTGCAGCCTTCCCACTCCTTGTTGGGCATCCAGAAGTCTACGACCATTTCGGCGTTGCCGGGGTAGTACTTCTCGAAGATTTCACGGTAGAGAAGTGACTCTTTCGTGAAGGGCTTCGCAAAGGTGTATTTGGAGCTGAGAGCTTCAAACTCTTCATCCGAATAGGTCTCCTCGGCATACTCTTTCAGATAGTCGACCATCGAGTGACCGACGGCGTCGGAGAAAGCGGCTTTTTCGCGGTAGAGAATGTCGTGCGGGAGATAGTCGCCCTCGAAGGCGTGGCGAAGAAGATACTTGCCCTTGCCGTAGGTGTTGAGCTTCATTTCCGGGTCAACCGCCATGACATACTTGACGAAGTCGAGGTCTCCGAAAGGAACTCTCGCCTCAAGAGAGTTTACGGAAATGCAACGGTCGGCTCTCAGAACATCATACATGTGGAGCTCGTGGACACGCTTTTCGGCTTCCTTCTGGAACGCCTCAGCGTCAGGAGCGAAATCGGTGTATTTATAGCCGAAGAGCTCATCGGAAATCTCACCGGTGAGAAGGACTCGGATGTCGGTGTTCTCGTGAATCCATTTGCAGAGAAGGTACATGCCCATGCTCGCGCGGATTGTGGTTATGTCGTAGGTGCCGAGCATCTCAATAACGGTCTCAAGAGAGCTCAGGACGATGTCCTTGTTGATGATGACTTCCGTGTGGTCGCTGTGGATGTAGTCGGCGACCTGCTTCGCATACTTGAGGTCGATTGCGTCCTCGCTCATGCCGATGGCAAAAGTGCGAATCGGCTTGTCTGAGCACTGCTGTGCCACTGCACAGACCAAGGACGAGTCAAGCCCTCCCGACAGGAGGAAGCCCACCTTCGCATCTGCTACAAGCCTCTTCTTGATCCCCTTTGTTAATTTGTCGTGGATGTTTTGGCAAACCTCGTCGAGGTCAGCCTTTATAACACCCTCAGGCTTGGATATGTCGCAGTAGCTTATGAACTCCCCTGCCTTGTAATAGCACCCCGGCGGGAAGGGCATGACTCTTTCGCATATGGGCACGAGGTTTTTGGGCTCGCTGGCGAAAACTATTTTATCATCACGGTCATAGCCGTAATAAAGCGGACGGATACCGATTGGGTCTCTGGCGGCGATGAACTCTTTTGTCCTGCCATCAAAGATAATCATTGCGAATTCGGCATCGAGCATCGAAAACATGTCGGTTCCGTATTCAAAATATAAGGGAAGAATTATCTCGCAATCTGAGCCGCTCTTGAATTTGTAGCCTTGATCTATCAGCTCATCCTTGAGCTTCTCAAAGCCGTAGAGCTCGCCGTTGCAAACAACGCTTGAACCGTCCAATTCGAACGGTTGCATGCCCTCGGGCGTCAAACCCATAATAGCGAGGCGGTGGAAGCCGAGAAGTCCATAGCCCGTATCAATAATTCTTGAATCATCGGGTCCGCGGGAAATCGTCCTGTCGAACCCCTTTTTAAACTCCGAAAAAGAGACACCGCTTTTGCAGTAACCCATAATCGAACACATAAGTACATCTCTCCTATACTGTTTCAGCATTCGATAGGGCAAGTGCTGTTACTCGCGGTGCCACCTATCTTTTCAGTCTACAAGCCTTGGTCAAGGCTTGTATCTTCCTCCGGGCTTCAGCCAAAGCCCTTCCCTGTAACGCAGGGACTACGGCGCACCTACTGGGATAAATCCGTTCAGATTGCAGCTTACTCGGGGTTACCACTGCGGCGCATATCTACGCACTCTCAGCTCGGTTTCGTAAAAAACCGTGTGCAGCTCTCTTTGAAACTGTGTGCCGCAGGGCATATCCGAGTTCAAACGCTTTTAGGATTTTATTATATCAGGGATAAATTGCGATAGCTTTTTATTCAACGTCCTGAAGGGCATCGAAGCCTTCCTCGCCGGTTCTGACCTTGACGACATTCTCAACGTCATAGACGAAGATCTTGCCGTCGCCGATATGACCGGTGTAAAGAACCTTCTTTGCAGTTTCGATGACGTGACGAACAGGAATCTTGGATACTACGATATCAACCTGAACCTTCGGGAGGAGGTTTGTCTCAACGGCAACGCCTCTGTAATACTCAGGCTTGCCACCCTGCTGACCACAGCCCAAAACGTGGGTAACGGTCATGCCGGTGATTCCGAGACTCATCATTGCATGCTTGAGCTCGTCAAACTTCGACTCCTTGCAGATAATCTCGACCTTGGTGAACTTGGGTGTCTCGCCGTCCTCCGCAAACGTGGGAACCTTCTTGACGGGAATAGCTTCGGCAACCGGTACATCGGAGGTTACAGCTACAATTCCGTCGGCAGGAGCGTATGAGGAATACTTGCTGACAGCAGGAACAAAGTCGGGATATGCGCTGGGAAGACCATGCTCGCTGATATCGAGACCGGCGACTTCGTCCTCCGCAGAAGCTCTTAAACCGTGGAACTTTTTAATAAGTGCAAAAGTTATTACCATCATAACCACGGCATAGACGCCTACTGAAACAACGCCGAGAAGCTGGAGCCCGAACTGCTTGAACGAACCGGTGTAGAAGAGACCCGAAAGTCCCGCAGGAGCGTCAGGGTTCGCCAGAAGTCCTACAGCCAATGTTCCCCATACGCCGTTTGCCATATGTACGCCTACGGCGCCGACGGGATCGTCGATGTGAAGCTTGAGGTCGAGAAGCTCGACTACGAATACAACGAGCAAGCCGGAGACCAAACCAACGACTGCAGCACCGATTGCATCGAGAGCGTCACATCCTGCCGTGATTCCGACGAGTCCTGCCAGAGAGGCATTGAGACACATCGAGACATCAGGCTTTCCGTTCTTGACCCATGTGAATATCATGGTCGTAACAGTCGCCACTGAGGGTGCGATGGTGGTGGTGAGGAAGATGGAGGCAAGTTCGGATGCAGAAGTTGCAGCCGCTCCGTTGAATCCATACCAACCGAGCCAAAGAATGAACACGCCCAGCGCGCCGAGGGTTATTGAGTGTCCGGGAATGGCGTTTACCTTGGTAACCTTGCCGTTCTCGTCCTTGACATACTTGCCGATACGGGGACCGAGGAAGATTGCGCCAACCAATGCGGCGAGACCGCCGACCATATGAATAGCGCAGGAGCCTGCATAGTCGTGGAAGCCGAGCTGTGAAAGCCAGCCGCCGCCCCAGGTCCAGTGTGCCTCAATCGGGTAAACAAATAACGAAATTACCGCCGAATAGATGCAGTATGCCGAGAACTTGGTTCTCTCTGCCATAGCACCGGAAACGATGGTTGCGGTTGTGGCACAGAAAACGAGGTTGAATACGAATGTAGATGCTCCGGTGAAGCTTCCGTCAGCAGGCGAAGCGATAAATTCTTTAAAGTTCGTCCACAAGTCCATGTTCGGAAGTCCGATAAGTCCGAAGAGTGTGTCCTCGCCCATCATGAGCGTGTAGCCCAGAAGCGAGAATACCACGGTACCGATGCAGAAGTCCATCAGGTTCTTCATGATGATGTTGCCGGCGTTCTTTGCCCTCGTAAAGCCGGTTTCTACCATCGCGAAGCCCGCCTGCATCCAGAATACCAAAGCAGCTCCGATCAAAAACCAAAATTCTACTGTCATAATCTTTTCCCCCTTGTTGAATTAGGTTTCGCTCGAGGCTTTTGAGGGTATTCCAAAGCCTTTTGCGTTACCTTCAAAGAAAAGTATAATTTATCTCACCCCGAACAGAAGATCTCCGTAGGTTGGGAATGGCCAATAACTCTTGGCGGTTACGGTTTCCGCCTCGTCACAAGGTGCTCTCAAAGCGTCCATCTTCGGGATTACAGAATCCTTGATGCACATTGCCGCCTCGGTGACGTCGTCTAACTTCTTGTACTCAGCAACTGCCTCTTCGAGAGCATCCGCCGCCGCATCAATCTTGTCTTCGAGATCTGCAAGCTTCGAGATAAGCTTTGTCTCATATCCGCAAGCGGCATCGGGAGCGGCTGTCTTCTTAGCGTTCAAAGCCTTTGCGAGGTCTGCCTCATATGCGCTTACCGCGGGCATAATCTCCTTGCGAGCCATATTGAGCATGGTCTCGGCTTCGATATGTACGGTCTTGTGGTAGTTCTCAAGAAGAATCTCATAACGGGACTCGAGCTCAGGTCTCGAATATACCTTATGACGTGTGAGCATATCCACATTCTTCTCGTCAAGAAGCTTCGGCATTGCATCGGGAGTAGTCTTGAGGTTAGAGAGTCCTCTTACCTCGGTTGCTTCCTTGATCCAAGCGTCATCATAGCCGTTGCCGTTGAAGATGATTCTCTTGTGATCCTTGATGGTCTTCTTGATCATCTCGTGGAGAGTGGTCTCAAAGTCCTCTGCTCCCTCAAGTCTGTCAGCATAAATCTTGAGAGATTCAGCGACTGCGGAGTTGAGCATGATGTTCGCACAAGCGATACTGTTGGAAGAGCCGAGCATTCTGAACTCGAACTTATTGCCGGTGAATGCGAACGGTGAGGTTCTGTTACGGTCGGTGGTGTCACGGAAGAACTTAGGAAGTACATGTACACCAAGCTTCATGACGGTCTTCTCGGTTCCGTTATAAGGAGTATCGTTCTCGATAGCGTCAAGAACTGCAGTGAGCTCGTCGCCCAAGAACATCGAGATGACTGCCGGAGGAGCCTCGTTGGCGCCGAGTCTGTGGTCGTTGCCGGCGGTCGCTACGGAAAGTCTCAGGAGATCCTGATAATCATCGACTGCCTTGATTACAGCACAGAGGAAGAGGAGGAACTGAGCGTTCTCATAAGGAGTTTCGCCCGGAGTGAGAAGGTTGACACCGGTGTCGGTTGCAAGCGACCAGTTGTTGTGCTTTCCGGAACCGTTGACGCCTGCGAAGGGCTTCTCATGGAGGAGGCATACAAGACCGTGTCTGTCTGCAACCTTCTGCATAATCTCCATTGTAAGCTGGTTGTTATCGGTTGCGATATTTGTTGTAGAGTAAACAGGTGCGAGCTCGTGCTGAGCAGGTGCAACCTCGTTATGTTCGGTCTTTGCAAGGATTCCGAGCTTCCAGAGCTCTTCGTTAAGGTCTTCCATATAAGCGGCAACTCTCGGCTTGATAACTCCGAAGTAGTGGTCGTCGAGCTCCTGACCCTTGGGTGCCGGTGCACCGAAGAGGGTTCTGCCGGTGAAGATGAGGTCCTTACGCTTGTTGTACATTTCCTTGTCGATAAGGAAGTATTCCTGCTCGGGTCCGACGGAGGTCTTTACGCACTTTACATCGTCATTGCCGAAGAGCTTGAGGATTCTCAGAGCCTGCTTGTTGAGAGCCTGCATGGAACGAAGAAGAGGTGTCTTCTTGTCGAGTGCTTCGCCGCCATAGGAGCAGAAAGCAGTCGGAATGCAGAGCGTCTTGCCCTTGATGAAGGCGTATGAAGTGGGATCCCAAGCGGTATAGCCTCTTGCCTCGAAGGTAGCTCTCAAACCACCGGACGGGAAGGAAGAAGCATCAGGCTCGCCCTTGATGAGCTCCTTGCCGGAAAACTCCATCAAAACTCCTCCGTCGGGTGCGGGAGAAATGAATGAGTCATGCTTTTCGGCGGTGATGCCGGTCAGCGGCTGGAACCAGTGAGTGTAGTGGGTTGCGCCGTTCTCGACCGCCCAGTCCTTCATTGCCTGTGCTACAGCATCGGCGACCTCAATGTCAAGTCTTGCATTCTCGACGATGGTCTTGTTCAAGGAATTGTAGACCTTTGACGAGAGTCTTGCCTTCATCTCGCGGTCATCAAATACCATACATCCAAAATACTCGGGTATCTTTTTCATATGAAATGCTCCTTTTAAATATTTTCGGGATACAATACTGATGGTTGCATCGGGTCCCGATTAACAAAAAAGGCGTCCTTGGGAACATCCCAATACGGGGTTCTCAAAGACGTCTTTGCCTTATGCGTTACATTATACTCATAAAAATCTTTTTGTCAACGCTTTTTTGAATTTTCGCCCTTTAGACGAAAGAAAGCGAGTTTTGTTAGTCATCATTGGGGCGATTTGCATAAAAAGCTTAGCTCAGATTTTCACTTGGTAATCGACATGGGCGTTTTCGGAGATTTCAAGACTTTCTGAGTATTCCACCTTTCCAATCTCACAACCGTCGCCTATCGTTACATTAGCGCCACGGACTACATCAGCTTTGACAAGCTCAATTCTTATCTCATCGCCCTCGATAGTGCCGATTTCTGAACGCTTTATTTTCTTTTTGCCGAACCAATATGCTTTCTTTTCTTTTTTGGGAGCTATTTTGATAGTTCCACCACCGATTTCATTGGCTTTGACACCATCACCATCAAATGCGATTCTTATTTCGTCACCGTTAATAAGTCCATTGACATTTGCCACACCATCGATAATGACTTTCTCGCCCGAAACATTGCCGTCTGCAATGACTGAACCGGCGAACCACAATTCTCCATTGGCTTCTATGCTTTTAACTTTTGCGGAACCGGCAAGATGACAGCTTCCGCATTTTATGTCGCCGTCAACCAGAACAGAACCAGCGATTTTGAATTCACCTGAACATTCTACAGAACCCGCAATATGCACCGAGCCGGCACTCTTGAGACTCTGGCACTTGACATCTGATGTCACCTCACCCGAACCGCTTATGCTTATGTTTTCATATTCTCCGCCGCCGACATTGCCTGCGCCACTGATATGTACTGAATCTGCCATTATACTATTCCTCCTGAGATTTATTTATTACTGTGTTGTTGCCTGAGATAATCTCCGTCAGATCTCTCTCATCACTGCCTATCTTAACGATGACTGAAACCAAATCGGATATATTTATCTCTTTTGACCAGTGCTTCGAATTGATGATGAGCTTCGCCTCATGCTCGGTTTTGCCCTGAAGCTCACGCGCAATCTGTTCAAGCGGAACCTGATCCTTGCGGGCGATTATCGCCTCGATACGCTCACAGATTTGCTCCTCATCGAAAAATGTCTCCTGCCCTGTGTAGGTGGACTTCTTGACAAGCCAGTCATCAGGTATCAACCCCATCCGCTTCCAGCGGTAAAGGGTGCCATAGGAAATATTGTACTTGTTCAGAAGCTCTTTTTTGGAAATCAAACCACTCAAATTATCACTACCTCTCTTTATTACCTGAGAAGCCTAAGCCGCCAAGTGGAAAAAGCGGCTTTAAGCTTCCAAGGCTTCGGATGAAACGGTGCTTTTTCGTAACAATGTTATGTTACGCACTTATTGTAACATAACATTGTTACGTTGTCAATAGGCAAATACGGATTTTTGAATAAATTTTTCACGGAGAATTGTCTCCGCAAAAAAGACGGGCGGATGATATCCGCCCCTACAGTTTTGTACAATTTACGCTCTGTCTCTTGGTCTTCGGTCAAGTCTCGTCGAAAGGTGTGTACCTACCGTCTGGATTATCTGAACAAGAAGAATCAGGAAGATTACAGCAAGTAGCATTACCAGATAGCGATAGCGATAGTAGCCGTAGTTGATGGCTATCTTGCCGAGACCGCCGCCACCGATGATGCCGCTCATTGCTGAATAGCCGAGGATTGTGGTCATTGCCGTCGTGAGGTTGGAAAGAAGCGAAGGGATACTTTCGGGAATCATTACTTTGACGATAATCTGAATCGGTTTTGCACCCATGCTCTGTGCCATTTCGATGATGTTCGGGTCGAGCTCTCTCAGGCTCGTCTCAACAAGTCTTGCGATAAACGGAAATGCGGCGATTACGAGAGGAACAATGGACGCTACGGTTCCTACTACAGTTCCCACAATCAGTCTTGTCAACGGAAATACCATTATCATAAGAATAAGGAACGGTATTGAGCGCAACAGATTTATTATTACGTTCAGGACGTGGAGAAAACCGGAAGGGATTTTCAGAATCTTCTTGTCCCCTGCCACAAGGATTACTCCGAGAGGCAGACCGATCAGAACTGCAAAGAAGGTTGAAACAACGGTGACATAAATTGTCTCCCATATTGCCATCGGGAACTCGTTGACGAATATTTCAATAGTCTTCTGGACTTCCTCAGAGCTGAAAAATTCAAGCATTTGGTCTTACCTCCTCTGCGATAATGTCGGGGATTTTTCTTAGGTAGCTGATGGCTTCGTTTGCAAGGGCTTCGTCGCCGGTGACGCTCAGGAGCATGTTGCCGTAGGCTTTGCCGCCGATGCTTCGGGTGGAGGCGGAACGAATGCTTGCCGGGATGTTTTTGTCCATCGCCATCTGGGCAATAAGAGGCGTCTTGCTGACCTCTGCGCCGTTATAAACTACACGGATAAAGTGTTCGCCGGGAGTAGGAACCAAAGTCTCGGAATAGCCGTCCGGGTAAACCAAACGCTTGGCGGCTTCCGACTTGGGAGCCGAGAAGACCTCGTTTACGGGTCCCTCCTCGGCGACTTCTCCGCCGTTGAGAATCGCGACTCTTCCGCAGATCTCTTCAACTACGCTCATCTGGTGGGTTATGACTATGACCGTGAGCCCGAGCCTGTCCCTTACGTCGCGGATAAGCGAAAGAATCGAGTGGGTTGTCTGGGGGTCGAGGGCGCTCGTAGCCTCGTCGCAAAGAAGAATCTTCGGATGGGTTGCAAGGGCTCTCGCGATTGCGACACGCTGCTGCTGACCGCCGGAAAGCTGTGCGGGATAGTTCTTAGCCTTGTCGGCAAGACCGACGATATCAAGAAGCTCGGTGGCTCTTTTGACGGCTTCCGACTTCTTCACTCCCGCCAGTTCAAGCGGAAAGCAGACGTTTTTCAGGCAATTACGTTGCATAAGAAGGTTGAAATCCTGAAAAATCATCGTTATCTTTTGACGCTCCTGCCTGAGCTGAGCCTCGGAAAGCTCACTGAGATTTACGCCGTCAATAAGAACGCTTCCCTCGGTCGGACGTTCGAGCATGTTTATACATCGGACGAGTGTGCTCTTTCCCGCACCGCTCATGCCGATGATTCCGTAGATTTCGCCGTCGGGAATGGTGAGGGAGATGTTTTTGAGTGCCTCGACATCGCCCGATTTCGTGGTAAATGTCTTCGACAGATTCTTGATTTCTATCATTTTATCTCCTTATATGGTTCAACCCGAAAATACGCCGAGTGTTATTCGGCGTATTCTCTGGGGTTTAAGTTAGGTATAGATATTACTCGGTGATGGCATCGAGAGAATCCTGCTTGCCTCCGTAGAGACCCATCGGCTCAACATGGATAGGAGAAACAGCAACAAGATGTGTGCCGTTCTGCTCGTTGAAGTCATCAAGGTAAGGAGTGTGCTGGAAGTAGTTGGCGTCAATCTCGCCACTCTCAACGACGTTGTTCGGAACAACATAATCGGTGTACTCGATGATGTCGAGGGTGATGTCCTTTGCGGCGAGGATTTCCTTTGCTACTGCAAGAATCTCTGCGTGAGGAGTGGGAGAAGCTGCAACGGTGATGGTGGTGCCTGCGAGTGCATCATAGTCAACGGTCTCATCATAGCCGTCGCCGGGGTTGTCAACGGTGCTTACGACTGCTCCGTCATAGCTTGAAGCGATGAAGTCTGCAACCTGCTGGCTTTCGAGCGCCGCCTGAAGAGCCTTGATCTTGTCGGTTTCCTCGTTGCCTTCCTTTACAACAAGAACATTGCTGTATGCAGAGGATGAGCCTTCCATTGCAAGCGAATCCTCAACAGGGTTGAGACCGGCTTCGATTGCGTAGTTCGAGTTGATGATTGCATAGTCAACATCCTGCAAAACATTCGGGAGCTGTGCGGCTTCAACTTCGTTGAATTCGATGCCGTAGGGGTTGTCCTCGATGTCGGCAACGGTTGCGGTGATTCCTGCGCCATCCTTGAGGGTTATGTAGCCGAGCTCTTCGAGGAGAAGGAGGGCTCTTGCCTCGTTGGTGGTGTCGTTCGGGACTGCGATGGTTATAACGTCATCGGTGTCGCCGCAAGCGGTCAGAAGTGTGAGCGAGAGAACTGCGCACAAAAGAAGCGATATAAATCTCTTGAAATTTTTCATAGTGTGTGATTTCCTTTCTATGCGAACCAACCTTGAATCGGTTCGGTTTTGATGTTCCCTATTCTACACCCTTCCGACAGATTTGTCTAATACGTCGTTTGAATAGCGGGTTATAGATTTTACCTATAGGGTTTTATTTTTCACTGTGATTTTGTCCGAGATAATTTTGTATCTCATCAATATATCTCTGACCGACAGAGCTCAGTTGCATATTCTTCTTGGTGATATAGCCGATTTCCATGCGGCTGCCCGATTCATCTTCAGTTCTGAACGGAATCGCCATATAGTCGCTTCCGTTGAGCTCTTTGCAGATTATGCCGCTACAGAGAGTATAGCCGTTCAGTCCCACCATCAGGTTGAGCATGGTTGCACGGTCGTTGGCTTTTATCGTGTAGGCATATTCCGAGGTGCTGAGGATTTCCTCGGCAAAGTAGAAAGAGCCTGTGTCGCCCTGCTCAAAGGAAAGGCAGGGATAATCTTTTAGTTCCTCGAAGCCGATTGATTCGTTATTTGCGAGGGGATGCCCCTTCCAGAGATAGACATAAGGGGCGCACTCGATGAGGTGGTGAAATTCGAGATTGTTGCTCTTGAGAATCTTGCCGATTGCGGCAAGATTGAAGTCACATAAGTAGAGGATTCCTATCTCACTTTTCATGGTGGTAACATCGGAGATAACGTCCCTCGTCTTGGTCTCGCGGATGGCGAACTCGTATTCTGCGGAGTCGTAGTGCTTGACGAGCTCGACAAAGGCTTTTACGGCGAAGGAATAGTGCTGAGTGGAAACTCCGAACTTCTTTTTATAGCTCTGGTTGCCGTATTTCTCGACAAGGGATTCATATTGATTGTAGAGCTGTCTGGCATAGGGCAAAAACTCCGCGCCGTCGTTTGTGAGGCTCACTCCCCTGCCCGAGCGATAGAAAATGGTGATGCCGAGCTCCTTCTCGAGCTCCTGCATCGAGCTTGTCAGGGACGGCTGGGCGATGTATAAAACCTCGGCGGCTTTGTTGAAAGAGCCGGTTTCGGAGATTGTGATTGCATACTTAAGCTGTTGGATTGTCATGTTATCATCCCTTCGTATAGATAAACTTTTTGCCCTCTTTGCCTTCGAAATTGATGAGCCCCATCTCTTCAAGTATCTTGAGTGCTCCGTAAAGCACCACGCCGTCAAGCCTCGTAAGCTTTGAATAGTCCTTGCGGGTGAATGTATCAGGCAGGGCTTCGGGAAGGAAAATGCGGTAGTCTGTGGGCTCGCTTAAAAAAATCTCGTCATAGAGCTCGAGCGGCATACGGTCGTTGCGGGTGGCGCGGTGCTTCTTTCCCTTGCCGTAGCCATCTTGGTTCTTGATGTCCCAGACGTCTATCAGCTCGAGAATTACCTGCACCTTGCCGCTCGAGAGATAGTCTTTTATGTTATAGAGCTCATAGATGCAATCAAAAGCCGTGCCGGTTTTCGGAGAGCGGCGTTTCGGGGTGAGCTCACCGGTTTTCGGGTCGAGCCACGAAATCCACTTTTTATGCGGAATCGGATAGACGACGGTGGTATAGTAGCCCTCGGATATGTAATACTCAAGCTTTTCCCGAAGGCGTTTCAGAGCCCGGGTCTGGATTTCGATTATGTCCTTGTCGCGGCAGATGTCTGCAGTGAATTTGCCGATACCCACCTCGTGATAGTCGGGGTCGGGCTCATGATAATATTTCAGGACCGCGTGGAGATACTTTTCGGAAAGAGTCCCGACACCTGCGGATATTAAAAGCTCTTCTTTGGGGCGCTCAAGAAGCTTCGCAAATCTTTCTTTTTCCGATTCTGTCACTTGCCTGTCCCCTTTCGCATTGAAATTAAATACAGTATAGCACAAATCAGCGCAAGTTTCCACTGTAAAATCGAATTATTTGACCGCCGCGGCTTGCTTTTAGACACGAAAAGGTGTATAATCGTTATTGGTAAATTTTTAAAGCCTACAATAACGATTACATATAGGAGGTTAATAAATGTCAGAATTATTCCACGGCTTTGCCGAAACGAGAGTCAGAGAGCTCTCCGAAATCGACGCGAAGCTCCACGAAATGAAGCACGTTAAGTCGGGCGCACGACTTATCTGGATTGAGCGCGAGGACGACAACAAGACCTTTGGCATCGCATTCAAGACCCTGCCGGAGAACGACACCGGTGTGTTCCACATTCTTGAGCACTCGGTTCTTAACGGTTCCGACCGTTACCCCGTCAAGGAGCCGTTTGTCGAGCTTCTTAAAAACTCGATGAACACCTTCCTCAACGCCATGACCTATCCCGACAAGACGGTTTATCCCGTTTCGAGTAAGAACAATCAGGACTTCATAAACCTTATGAGGGTTTACCTCGATGCCGTTTTCCATCCGCTTATTTATTCCAAGCCGGAGATTTTCTATCAGGAGGGCTGGCACCACGAATTTGCCGAGGACGGCACCGTCAGCTACAAGGGTGTTGTCTTCAACGAGATGAAGGGCGCAACCTCCGACCCGGACGACATTCTTGAAGAAGCTGTCATGCAGGGGCTCTTCCCCGACAACTGCTACAAGCATAATTCGGGCGGCGCACCGGCGAGCATCCCCGACCTCACTTATGAGATGTTCATCGCAAACCACAAGAAGTATTATGACCCGTCGAATTCCTATATCTTCATCGACGGAAGTGTTGACATCGACACTACACTCGGCATCATCGACGACGAGTATCTCAGTCACTACGATGCCGCTCCAGAGATTCCGCCGATAGATATGCAGAAGCCGATTGACGGCGGCGTTCTCGAGTATGTGTATGGCCTTTCACCCTCCGAAGAGCTCGAAGGTCACACAAGGCTTGCCTATGGCAACGTTATCGGAACCTACGACGAGTACGAGAAGCTCATCGCTATGGATGTTCTGGCGGAAGTTCTTGCGGGAACAAACCACTCGCCCTTGAGCAGAGCGATTCTCTCGGAAGGTCTTGCCGAGGACGTTATATTCAGAATCTCCGACGGAATTTTACAGCCTTATGCAGTTATTGAAATAAGAAATCTTAAGGATGAGAATAAAGACAAGGTCGAGAAGCTCGTCCGTGACACTCTTACCGGTATTGCCGATAACGGCGTTGACCGCGAACAGCTTGAGTCCTCGATGGCGAACCTTGAATTCAAGCTCCGTGAGAAGAACTACGGACCGAAGGGTCTTGTATTCGGGCTCACCGCTCTTGGCACCTGGCTCTATGGCGGCGACCCGGCAACCAAGCTTGTTGTCGGCGACATGTTCGAGAATCTGAAGAAGAAGGCTGACGAAGGCTACTTCGAACAGCTCATCCGAGACGTTCTTCTTGACAACAAGCACACCTGCAAAGTTGTCCTTAAGCCCTCGCATACCTATGCCGAAACAACCGCTGAAAAGGAACAGGCAAGGCTTAAGAGAGAAGAAAAATCATGGACTTCCGAAGAGCGTGAGGCTCTTATCGAAAAGCAGAAGAAGCTTGAGGCATGGCAACACCGCGAGGATACTCCCGAGAATCTGGCAACGCTCCCGATGCTCAAGCTCTCGGATCTCCCCGATGAGCCGGAGAAGTTCCCGATGGAAGAGGCTGAAATCGGCGGCATGAAGGTGCTCCTGCACAAGCTGAATACTTCCGGAATCGTCTATACAAATCTCTATTTCGACGCTACCGACCTGAGTGAAAAAGAGCTCTCTGCGGCTTCGCTTCTTTGCTCGTTACTCGGAAAGCTCGACACCAAGTCGCACTCAGCCGAAAAGCTCCAGACGCTTCTCAACTTCTATTGCGGAAGCTTCGGTGCGAAGGTTTCGGCTTATCCGTCTGCTGACAATTATGACGTCAAGTTTGTCGTTTCCTTCTCGGCTCTTGAGACCAAGCTCGAAGACGCTACGAAGCTCGTCTGCGAGATTCTTTCGGAAACCAAGCTCGATAGTGAGACCTCCGTTATGGAGATTCTCAGGCAGGAGAAGACAGACGTCTTCCAGAGCATTCTTATGAGAGGAAACTCGGCGGCTCTGGGCAGAGTCAATGCCCAGATTTCGCCCGCAGGCGTTGTCGGTGAGTACACCTCCGGCATCAGCTACTACAAGACCCTCGGCGAGTTTGAAAGCGAAAGCAAGTCACTTCTCTCTGCTCTTGGAAGCGTCAAGAACAAAGTTCTCGGCTCCGACAGAGCTATTGTAAGCATCACCGGAGAGATGGCAAAAGCCGCTGAGACGGTTGTTGACTGCGTCAGCTCCACCCTCCCCGCTGTCGGAAAGTCCGCAAGTAAGGCAGACCTCAAGCCGTTTGGCGTCAAGAAAGAGGGCATTGCGGTTCCCACTGAAATCGCCTTTGCGGCTATGGGAAGCAGTGTCGCGGCTCTCGGCGAGAAGGTCACCGGAGAATACAGCGTTGCGGCAAGAATCCTGACATATGGCTACCTCTGGAACGTCATCAGAGTTCAGGGCGGCGCCTATGGCACCGGCTTCGTCGTAAGGGATTCGGGATATATAACCTGCCACTCCTATCGTGACCCGAGTGCAAACCGTTCGCTTGGCTACTTCAAGAAGAGCGGTGAGTTCTTAAGAGATTTCCTCAAGAATAACGACGACCTCACCGGCTTCATCATCGGCAGTGTTTCGGACATGTTCCAGCTCACCACTCCGAGCATGAAGGGCGTTATCTCCGACAACAGATACTTCACGGGCATCACTCCCGAGCGCGTCAATGAGAAGTACCACGAGCTCATCGGTGCAACACCCGAGAAGCTAACGGAGCTTTCATACAACATCGACAAGGTCATCTGCGACGGCGGCATCTGTATCGTCGGCTCGAAGAAACAGCTTGACGAATGTGAAGAGCTCGACAGCGTCGAAACCCTTTAATCCCACATAAAACAAATCAGCCGGTTTGTGCCGGCTGATTTTTTATGATAATTCGTCCATTATTTCTTTGGCATACCTGAGAATCGGGAGTTCCCTTGCGGAGACAAGTCTTCCGAGCTTGTGCTCTTCGGCTTTCTCATATTCGGCAACTGCTTCGTCATATGTAAGCTTTGCGGTGGTGAGATGAAAATCGTTTATTTCGTCGGGCATGAGGTGCTTTTCACCGAAGGAGGTTATTTTGCACAGAAAGTAGTTATTGATATTGTGGCGGTGGATGAGGTTATAGTAGTCGCTGACCACTCCGAGCTTGCAGATTATCTCTACTGTCACGCCGAGCTCTTCGCTAAGCTCGCGCTTGATTGCCTCTTCGAGGTCTTCTCCCAGCTCCACTCCTCCGCCGGAGGTTTCTATATAGGAGCACTTACCAAAGGCATCGTCACGATGCGTGTTTACGAAATAGAATTTGCCCTCATCGTCAAAGACTATTGCCCGGGCAATATTTCTGTCGTGGTCGGTGTAGGTGTATTCCCACTCGGTGTCCCGGAGCTCGATATTCAGGAGTTCGTGCATTTCATTCTCTTCTTTCTTATGTGTCTTTTGACCAAAGTCCCGATTCCGAGACCGGCGAGGGAGATTATAGCACCGATGAGCCACAATGTCAAGTTCGGGAGATTGAAGCTGCCGAAAGCAATGGTGTTGGCGAGCTTGAAGGTGGCGTATTCGGCGAGGGTGTACATCACGCCGAAGATGACTGCTGACAGCCATTTCCATCTGCCCCAGTAGTCGTTTATGCCGATGAGAATCGAGAGCACGAAAGTGGTGATTGGCAGGACAAGACCGATAACAATCAGATAGTAGCCCATAGCATCCGATCTATCTGCTACACACCAGAAAAATATCATTGCTATTGCATATATTATGAGATACGTAGCGATGATTATCAGCTTACCGATATTTCGCTTGCTTTTTACGGTGTCGGTGCTTTCTTCGAGGTATTCGAGGTATTCTGTCACGGGAGATTCATCCTTCAAAAGATGGTCGAGGGTGACGTGATAGAGGTCACTCATTTTGACGACACTAATTATGTCGGGGTAGGTTTTTCCGTTCTCCCAGTTGGAGACGGTTTGCCGACTGACCCCAAGGGCTTCAGCCACCTGTTCCTGAGTAAGCCCAGCCGCCAGTCTTGCGTTTTTGATTTTGGTTCCGATGTTCATGCGAGCACTCCCTTTCTATAGGCTTATTATAAGCGATTTTCGGGATTTTTTCTATCAATTTGTCTTTACTTTCGGGATTTTTCGGTGTCAAAATGGTTTGACATGGAGGAGTTATATGGCCGCATCCACGGACGCGCCAACAAAAAAACGCCTTTCGGCGTTTCATTGTTGGCGCGTCCTACAGGATTCGAACCTGTGGCCTACGGCTTAGAAGGCAGTTGCTCTATCCAGCTGAGCTAAGGACGCATAAAAAATGGAGCGGGTGATGGGAATCGAACCCACGCAACCAGCTTGGAAGGCTGGAATTCTACCATTGAACTACACCCGCAGGTTATCCGTCGCCGGGAAGCTCACTTCTCAGCAACGAACGATATTATAGCATAAGAAAAGGCAAATGTCAAGCGTTTTCTTCGGGATTTTTTCAAATTCAGACGTCTTCTTTTTTGCGCCTGAGCTTGTCGATTATTTTGTCCTTGAAGATTATCCCCACCAGTCCCAGAACCGCCACAACTGCGAACAATATAATCGCCGCGATAAGGTTGCCGTCGCTAAGGCTTGCACCGAAAACAGTCGAGAGGATTATCGCAGGAGTCCTTGCGAGCATCGAGAGGAAGAAGAACCGGGACGGCTTAATCTTCGTGAGGGGCACAATATAGGTCAGGGCATCCTTGGGCATGCCCGGAATCAGGAAGAGGATAAAGACGGTCGCCTCAAGCTTCTTATCGTCGTTTAAGAATTCGAACCGCTTGATGCCCTTGCCGTCGACGAAGGCTTCAACCACCGGCATGCCGAATTTTCTCACAGTCATGAATACAACAACTGAACCCAAGAACACTCCCAAGAAGCAGAGAACCGTTCCCCAGAAGTTTCCGAAGAGAACTCCGCCGAGGATCTGGATAACTCCGCCCGGGATGAGGGCGACGACCACCTGAAGCATCTGCAAAAGAAGGTAAACAATGACGCCCAGGACGACGTTGCTGTCAACTATAGCCTGAAGGGCTTCCCTGCCCTCGTCGGTTGAAAGCAATTTCACAAGCGGAATTCCGGCTATTGTCAGACCCACCATGACTATGACGAGTATGACAACAGCCGCGATTTTGATTGCCTTTTTGTTTTGGAAGATGTTTTTCATAGAAAATCCTACCGCCGTTTTCCGTGTCCGAAAAGCTTGTGCCTCAGCTTCTTCTCATAGATATAGAGAAGCCGGTCAAGGAGTATATCGAACATCGCAAATACAACATTACCTACTGCCAACAACAGAATCCAGAACCACGAAAGCCCACCCATCATGTCCGTTTTGGTGATGCCGAAGACGAAGATTATGATGAGATATGCAAGAATCATTGCGACGTTGAAGGTCGCGAACTTGAGAAGAGTTTTCAGGACCTTCGGCTTTAGCTTCTGTATGTAGACCCGAAGTATCGGATAGTAGCCGAAGAACATGACGAACATCATCGCCGCTTCCTTGTCGGGGCACATGAACAGCGAAAGGACAGACACCCCGACATAGGCGCAAAGGCTCGTTTTCAAGCCGCATTCGGTATAGAGGATATACATGAGTATTGAGCATATCATCGGGAAAACATACAGAAATATCGGAAGAAATCCGACCGAAAATTCAAGTACAAGGCAGAGTGCCGAAACTATCCCGCCGAATGCGACGTTGAAGGCTGTCTTTCTCATTTCGAGAAGTGGTGCGAGTGCTCGTTAAGAAGCTCCTGCTTGATATCCCAGAGCTTCTGCGAAAGGTCGACATAGTGTACATGCGGGTTTTCAAACCTGAGAACGGAATCCCACATTGTGGCGATTTCGCGGATGCAGTGGTTCCTGCTCTCGCTTAAAGTCGGCATGTTGTAAACGCACTCACCATTCTTGAAGATTGGCACAAGAAGCTCACGGGCAGTGTAGTTCTCAAGAGTTCTGCGCTTCCATGTATAGTCGGGGTCGAAGATTTCGAGCGGCTCCATGTCGTTGACCGCTTCGTCATGCAGGCAGAGATAGTCCGCAATCGCCTTACCGTTTTCGTTGTCATAGAGGCGATAAAGCTTCTTGAAGTGAGGAGTCGTAATCTTCTGGACGTTTTCGGAAATCTTTATCTTCGGGATGACGTTGCCGTTCTCGTCTTCAAATGCGACGAGCTTATATACGCCGTCAAGGACGGACGAGGGCTTCGAGGTGATGAGCCTTTCGCCAACACCAAAGGAATCGACCTTCGCCCCCTGCAAAAGCATATCACGGATGAGATACTCATCGAGGGAGTTCGAAGCTGTAATCTTGCAGTCGGGATATCCGGCATCGTCGAGCATCTTTCTCGCCTTCTGGGAAAGATAGGTTATATCTCCCGAGTCGATTCTTATGCCCTTGGGACGCTTGCCAAGGGGCTTGAGAACCTCGTCGAAAGCCTTGATTGCGTTCGGAACGCCGCTCTTGAGGACGTTATAGGTATCTACAAGAAGCGTTGCGTTGTCGGGATAGACCTCGCAATAAGCCTTGAAGGCTTCGTACTCGGTGTCAAACATCTGAACCCACGAGTGAGCCATGGTTCCGGTTGCCGGGACGCCGAACTCTTCGTCCGTAAGAGCGCATGCCGTTGCCGCCGCTCCGCCGATATAAGCGGCTCTTGCTCCGAGAACTGCCGCATCGGGACCGTGGGCACGGCGTGAACCGAACTCGGCGATTACTCTGCCCTCGGCGGCACGGACGATTCTGTTAGCCTTGGTGGCGATGAGCGACTGGTGGTTGATTGTGAGGAGCAAAAACGTCTCAAGAAGCTGAGCCTGAATTGCGGGAGCCCTGATTGTCATTATCGGCTCGTTCGGGAAGACCACTGTGCCCTCGGGAACCGCCCAGACATCGCCGGTGAACTTGAAGCTCTTCAAGTACTCCAAAAAGTCTTCGGAAAACTGGTTCTTGGATCTGAGATATTCGATATCCTTATCGTCAAAGTGCAGGTTCTTTATGTAGTCGATTGCCTGCTCGAGTCCAGCCGCGATAACATAGCCGCCGTCGCCGGGAACTCTTCTGTAGAAGAGGTCGAAATAGCAGACCCTGTCCATCAGCCCTTTTTCGAAGTAGCCGTTGCCCATTGTCAGCTCGTAGTAGTCAAAAAGCATTGTGTAATTTACGTTGTTCATTTTCTCTTGCCTCGATATTTATTATTTTGGGAAGACGTGCTTCCCTTTTGAATAGCATTTCTTAATGCCGTAAGCTCTGCCGGTGTCAACTCCCGATAGTCGCCCGGCTTCAGCATTCCAAGCTTTATAGGTCCGACAGCGGTTCTCTTGAGTCTTGCGACCTCGAGCCCGACGGCGTTGCACATGCGCCTTATCTGGCGGTTTCTGCCCTCACGGATGGTTATCTGGAGAACCACCCTGCCCTCTTCCTTTGTGAGAACGAGAACTGTCGCGGGAAGAGTTTTCTTGCCGTCATCGAGGACTACGCCCTCGGAGAGCTCGACAAGCTGTTCCTCGGTGATGTCCGGTCTGACCGTTACCCGATATGTCTTTGAGATGTGACAGCTCGGGTGCATGATGGCGTTTGCCATTGCACCGTCGTTTGTGAAAAGAAGAAGCCCTTCGGAATTCATGTCAAGCCTGCCGATGGGATATACTCTTTCTTCAACACCCTCAAGAAGCTCCGTTACGCATCTTCTGCCCCTGTCGTCGCTCATCGTCGTGACGTATCCTCGGGGCTTATTCAGCATGATATAGACGTTATTTTTCTTCTCGTCTGTTGGAAGATTTATGCCGTCTATGCTGATTATATCCTTTTTAGGGTCTGCTTTGTCGCCAAGCTTGCAGGGTCTGCCGTTCACCTTGACTCTGCCCTCGGAAATCATTGCCTCTGCTTTCCTTCGGGAGGTGACTCCGCAGTCGGAGATGATTTTCTGTATTCTTTCCGTCATTATATCACCGTCATATTTTTGTATATTTCAGCCGATATGCGTTACTGCTCCTACCATCGAGAAGCAGTAATCATAAAGGTTTGTGTGGTCGTACCAGTCGTTCGGGTCGCTTAATGTCACACAAATAAGCGTTACTCCGTCACGCTCGCATGCGGAAACAAGGCATCTTCCCGCCTTATCGGTAAAGCCTGTCTTCACACCTATAACGCCGTCACAGGAGCTCAGGAGCTTATTCGAATTTGAAAGCCAGAAGCTCTCACCGTCGCCGAACTCGAGGCAGATGGATTTCGTCCCGCAGATTTCTCTGAATGTTTCGTTCGAAAGAGCAAGCCTCGTCAGATTCGCCATGTCGAGAGCAGTCGAATAGTGCTCGTCGGTATAGTCGTCAAGTCCCGATGGCGTGACAAAGTGGGTATTCGTCAACCCGAAGTTTTCGGCTTTTTCGTTCATAAGGTCGACAAAGTCTTCAATGCTCCCCGCAACCGCCACTGCGGCTGCATTTGCTGCATCGTTGCCGCTCGGAAGCATCATGCCATACGAGAGTATCCTCTTTGTGACTATCTTGCCCTCACTTAACCCCATCGACGAGCCCTCAACCTTGATTGCCTCGCTGTCGACCGTGAACCAATCGTCGATGTCGCCCGATTCGAGCGTCAGAAGGGTTGTCATTATCTTCGTCGTGCTTGCCATCGGGAGCTCAAGATCGGCGTTTTTCTCATAGAGAACCCTGCCGGTTTCATACTCGACAACCACCGCCGCCCTTGCCGCTATCTGGGGCTCGGAACGGACGGATGCCGACAAAACGTCTGAGCTTGCCTGTGACGAGGCGCTACGCGACCTTATGCAGATGCAGGATGCCATCACAACAAGACATATCATGCAGACGGCAACCCGCTTGATTGTATATTTATCCATAAACTTTTTCGTATTCCTTTCCGGTTGCGAAAGCAACTGTTTGATACGATTAGTTTGTGGACATACATCAAAAATTATTCGCCCGTTTCTTCGTCTTCGTCAGAGTCGTTGCATACAACTTCCACCTTCTTGTTCTTGTCAAGGAAGCTGACGACCTTGTCGATAACGTCGGGGATTGTGGCAAGTGCCGCATTCTCCTTGGGAGCGTTGACGGTGAGCTGTAAGAGCTTTGTCGAGCCGTCGGGAGCGATTGTGATGAATGCAAGAGGCGTAACGGTTACTCCGCCGCCCATTCCGCCACCGAAGAGGTCCTTTTCGCTCTTGGCGGGAATATCGGAACCGCCGGAGCCGAAGCCGACCGAAACCTTGGAAACGGGGATAATCGTGGTTCCGTTCGGGACGGTTATCGGGCTTCCGACAACGGTGTCGACGTCGACGACCTCCTTGATTTTCTCGATTGCGGTCTGGACGAGACCTTCAAGATTGCTTTTTTTTTCGTTCATGTTAATCCTTCTTTCTCGGAATTACTCTCGGGCTCGGCTTTCGGGAGCTTATCGAGAGCTGATTTTACTTTAAGATAGTTTATAAGTATATACACGGCTAACGCCAATATAGACAGGACCCTTGCCTTGATTAAAAGGCTTCCCTCTGCATCGAAGGTTTTATTTTCATAATCGCATTTGATTTCGGTTTTCTTGATTTTCACACTGAAAAGACAGCATATCAGCGCAAGCGCATTATAGAAAACAGCGTTTATTTTGCCGAAATTCGTTCCGGCTGTAGCGGCATCCTCGCCGCCGACAGTCAGGTGAAGCTCCAGATCATTGATTTTGATGAGCTTGAGAAGCTTCTTGAGTGCCGTTTTGACCTTCGGAAGATAAACTTTTATCACATTCCACTTGTCAAGAAGAGAACTGCCCGATTTCTTATCCTCTTCGGGCTCTTCCTGCTTCTCCGCAGGTTTCTCCGGTTCGGGTTCGGATTCAGGCTTTGGCTCCTCCGTGACTTCAGAAATCTCGCTTATTACGATTTCGGGCTTTTCAGGCTCGGGTTCGGGCTCAGGCTTCTCATCAGAAGACTTGGGCTCGTCTTTCGGCTTGTCCTCTTTCTTCTCGGAGGTGTCAAGGCTATAAACCTTCAACCAAAGATACTTGACCGAGAGCCTGACGCTTTTTTTGTCGAAGCTGACGTAAACCTTGACCGAAAACAGTGTTAATATGAAAATCAGTAAAAGCAGAGCGAGAAGCACTATGCCTATGATTTTCAATATCGTAAGAAATATTACTATAGTGCTTCGCCTCCAGTCGATTATTCTGCTTGCTCGTTCTCGATTTCATCTATGCTTATCTGCCCTTCATCCGACGGCAAAGGCGGAAGCTCGCCCAGGTTTGAGATTCCGAAGCATCGAAGGAAGTTCTCTGTCGTCTTGAAAAGAACCGGCTTTCCGGGAATGTCGAGACGTCCCGCTTCAGCGATAAGCTCTTTCTCTAAAAGATTATTGACAACTCCCGAGCTGTCTACTCCTCTTACATCGTCGATAAAGCTTCGGGTGACAGGCTGGTTATAGGCGACAATAGTCAGAACCTCGAGAGCCGCCTGAGAGAGTGCCGAGCTTCTCTTCGAGCGGACAGCCGCAGAGATGTAGGGCGCAAATTCTTTCTTCGTCACGAGTTGCCTTGAAGAATCTAACTTTATCACTTCAAGAGACGAGCCCGACTCGGAATATCTGTCGTTCAGAAGATTTATGAAGCTGTCGAGCTCGCTCTGCTCTATTCCTGCGGACAAAGCAAGCTTTTCGTCCTCCACCGGCTCGCCCAAGGCGAATAATATCGCTTCGAGCGCCGAGAGCTTTTCATTATATTCCACTTTCATGCTTCCTCCTGTTGAGAGTTATCTCGGTGTTGTCGTCATTAAGGCTCACTCTGCCCGACTTGGCGAGCTCCAGAACCGCCAAGAAAGCCGCTATCTTTTCCGATTTCCCGTCGATTCCGTCGAGCAGAACCGACACCGGGCAGGTTCCGGACTTGTAGAGCCTCTTCAGGACGGAAACTATTCCTGTCGAGACGGACACGACACGATGTGAGACAAGCGGCTTGAAGACGGACGCTTCAACCGGTCGCTCACGCATCTTCTTGTCGAAGATGCCGATGTAGGCATCCAGAAGTGCCTGAGGGTCGCAGTGACCGACATAGGTTTTCGGGAGCTCGGGGAGCGTCGGATTGCTTGCGAAGACCTTGTCGCCGACATATAGGAGTGACAGCTTCTCCGCCGCCTGTTTGCAGACGGAATACTGGGTCAGCTTGCCCTCAAGTTCCTGTTTGAGCTCAATCGCCTCTTCGTGCTTCGGGAGCAGATAGAGAGTTTTTATTAAGATGAGCCTTGCCGCCATCTCGAGGAAATCTCCGGCATATTCAAAATCATAGTCTTCGATACCGTCGATATAGTCAAGATATTGGTCAAGGAGTGCCGAAATCTCGATATCGGCGATGCTCAGCTTGTGCTTTGAAATGAGGAAGAGAAGTAAATCAAGCGGTCCCTCAAAGCCCTCGAGCCTGTATACAACGTCGCTTTTGCCTGCTACAGCCGTTCCCATATGTTAAAATATCGCTTTCATAATCAGTTCTACCCAGAAGAAGAGGTAGTAAAGTCCCTTATAGAAGATGTTTATGAGCCAGTTCATCGGTGTTGAAAGAACTCCCAGGAAGAGCAAAATCAAAAAGCCGATGTAGATATATCTCTGATATCTTGCAAGCCACGCATTGACTTTATAGGGAGCGTATGCACTCAGAATCCGGGAACCGTCAAGAGGCGGGATAGGAATCAGGTTGAATATCGCGAGCGAAAGATTCACAGTTACGAAATAGTAAACCGCAAGGAAGACGTAATAAAGAATATTATAGGTCGTCTCGGTAATTGCAATGCAAACGGGAATGTAATTTATGATTCTTAAGAAGAACATTCCTATTGCGGCGCAGAGAAGATTCGAAAGGGGTCCTGCGGCGGCTGTTATAGCGGTTCCCTTTTTGTAATCACGGAAGTTTCTCGGATTGACGGGAACCGGCTTTGCCCAACCGAAGCCAAAAAGCAGAAGAAAGATGGCTCCGAAAATATCGAGATGCGACAACGGGTTCAGCGTCATTCTGCCGTTCATATATGCGGTTTCGTCGCCCATCTTGTGGGCGGCATAGGCATGAGCATATTCGTGGACAGGGAGAATTGTAAATATGATAAGCAGTCTGATTCCGACAAGAATTATAAGCTGCTGAGGGTCGTTAAGGTAAGAGAGTATCGACACCTGATCTGGCTCCTTTTCGTTATTTTGCGGTCGTCAAAATTCACGCAGTCTAATCATACACCATTTATGTGAAAATTTCAAGTAATCTTTGCCCACATTAATGCTTTCGACGTGAAAATTTAAGAGTTTTGACACATTCGGGCAACAAATCAGGCGGTTTTTGCGGCTACGAAAAAAATATTTCAAAAAACACTTGCATTTGTCGCGGAAATTTGATATGATAGATGACGTTGAATTATGACTATAACTACGCTGATTGAGTCGGCACGTCTTGTGGCTCTCTCAGAAGCTTGAAGAAGGAGGTGCAGCCCAATGGCAAAGTGTGAAATTTGCGGTAAGGGTGTTACTTTCGGAAATAAGGTATCTCACTCTATGAGAAGCACCAACAGAACTTGGAAGCCGAACATCATGAGAGTAAAGGCTATCAAGAACGGTACTCCCTGCCATATGTATGTCTGCTCGAGGTGCTTAAGATCCGGAAAAGTAACCCGTGCGTGATAGACTCAGAATCGTAACCACACAAATAAAATTCAGTCGACCTTATCGGTCGGCTGTTTTTTTATCTGTAGAGTTTGTCTGCAAGAGCTATCAGCTCGTCCATGCTGAGCTGTTCGGGTCTTGAATTGAGGGCTATCCCCGCCTCGTTCATGGCATTTGTGACTATTACCTTATCCATCCCGAGAGAGCCACAGATGGCGTTGAGTGTGGTTTTTCTTCTCTGGGTGAACATGCCTCTGACCATTTTGAATAAGAAATCTTCGCTCTTTACTTCCGGAAGGGTCTTTCGCATGTCGAATCTGACAACACAGCTGTCGACGTTCGGGCTCGGCATGAAACAGCCTCTTGAAACGTTAAAGAGAACCTTGCCCTCGGAATAGTAGCTTGCCGCGACCGTCACAGCTCCGGCTTCACGGGTTCCGACAGGCGCACAGAGACGGACGCCCGCCTCTTTCTGGACGAGAGCGGTTATTGATTCGATGGGAAGCCTAGACTCAAAAAGCTTCATCAGAATCGGCGAGGTGATATAGTACGGCAGGTTCGAACAGACAGCAATTTTGAGTCCCGCAAATTCTTCTTCGATGAGCTTGTTTAAATCAAGCTTCAAAACATCGGCTTCGATTACTTTTACATTATGGCAATCCGCAAGGGTTTCATGCAGAACTTCGATAAGCCGGTGGTCGACTTCGATGGCGACGACTTTGTCGGCACGCTTCGATAGCTCAACCGTCAGGACGCCCATTCCGGCACCGATTTCGATTATGCCATATCCTTCACGGGCATTCCCCGCCTCGGCGATTCTGGGGCAGACGGTCGGATCGATAAGAAAGTTCTGCCCTAATTTTTTCGAGAAGGTGAAGCCGTGGCGGCTGAGGATTTCTTTTATTACGGTTGGGTTTGAAAGATCTCTGGTCATATTGTCTCCGGGTGGTTTATTATGCGTTGCTCTTTCTCTTCCAGAGCGAAGGCATCAGGATGAAGAGAAGAGGATATATTTCAAGTCTGCCTAAAAGCATGGTTATAGATAAAACGATTTTCGAGAAAGCTGAGTAGTCGGCGTAGCTACCCATAGGTCCGACTTCTGCGAAGCCGGGACCGATATTGTTGAAGCAGGCAATGACAGAGGACGCTTTTGCCTCAAAGCTCAAGGGTTCAAACGAAATCGCCAAGAACGCCGCTATCATGATGAAGACATACAGTGAGAAGTAGGTGCCGATGCCCTTGATGGTGCCGTCATCGAGGGTTTTGCCGTCCAATTTTACGGCTCCGACCGAGTGCGGGTGAATCATCCTGTAGAGCTCACGCTTGACGGATTTGAAGAGGGTTACGACACGGGAAATCTTGAGTCCGCCGGCAGTGGAGCCTGCACAGCCGCCTATAAGCATGAGAACCAGAAGCACAGCCTTCGCCACGGGCGACCAAAGATTGAAATCAGCCGTCGCAAAGCCGGTTGTCGAAAGAATCGACATTACCTGAAACGCCGCTGTTCTTATGGTCTCGCCCAAGCCGTCATACAAGGGATATATGGAGATGGAAACCACTGTAATCGCAACTATGATTATGCCGAAATATGTCCAGAGCTCCTCCGACTTGAATGCCGCCTTGAACTTGCGCATAAGCAAGAGGAAATAGACATTGAAGTTCGTTGCGAAAAGAACGAGGAAAATAGTTATTACCCACTGAATATACGGGCTATAGCTTGCAAGGCTGTCGGACATGATGCCGAAGCCGCCGGTACCGGCACTGCCGAAGGCATAGATACAGCTTTCATAGAGGCTTAAGCCCCCGAGGCTGAGGAAGCCTATTTCAAGAACCGTGAGCCCGACATATATAAGATACAAAATCTTTGCCGTCTGACGGACACGGGGGACGAGCTTTCCGACAATCGGTCCGGGCATTTCGGCACGGAGAATGTGCATGGAGCGGTCTGTCGAGGTCGGCGATACCGCCATTACCAGGACCAGAACTCCCATACCGCCGACCCAGTGAGTGAAGCTTCGCCAGAACATGATACCGTGGCTCATGCCGTCGTAGCTCGTGAGAATTGATGCACCGGTCGTCGTGAAGCCGCTGACCGTTTCAAAGAAAGCGTCGACGAAATTCGGGATTTCCCGGCTGATTACGAACGGAAGACAGCCAACCAATGAAAGCAACACCCAGGAAAGTGCCGTTATTATGAATCCTTCTTTTGAGTAGATGACTTTATTCGACGGCTTGAATATAAGAACCATAGCTTCGCCGAGGACGAGAGCTATGAGTATTGACGCTATAAATGCGAAAGCGCATGTTTCCATATAGATTGCGGAAACAATAAGAGGCAGAAGCATTAAAACTGCTTCCACCAAAACCATCTGTCCCGCTACATAGAAAACCATTCTGCGATTCATATAAGTTGCCTTCCCGGGAAACCCCTCCACCACCGGCTTCGCCGGCGGTCCCCCTCCCCTTTCAGGGAAGGCTATTTACGTTCAGTCAAAACTTATGCTAAAATATCCACCAAGTCACTCAAGCCGAGATTGCCGGAGATGACCACTACCCTGTCACCGACGGATATCACGTCGTTGCCGGACGGGATTATCGTCTTTCTGCCACGCATGATACCGGCAACAAGGATTCCCTTCTTGAGCTCGAGGCTCTTAAGCGGGATTCCGGTGAGCTTGGATTCGGAATTCACCAAAAACTCGAGCGCTTCGACCTTGCCATCCATCAGCTTATAGAGCGTCTCAACGGATGAGCCGACGCTGTTCTCGAGGGCTCTGGCGTATTTTACAACTACGGATGAGGTTATGTCCTTCGGTGAAACTACGCACTCGACGCCTATCTTGGTCGCCATCTCGACAAGCTCATCGCGGTTGACCTTGGCAATAACCTTCGGAACATTCTGCATCGAGGCGAAAATTGCCGTCAGGATATTTTCTTCGTCAAAGCCTGTGAGCGAGACGAAAGCATCGGAGCTTTCGATTCCCTCCTCAAGGAGGAGCTCCTGTTGCATGCCGTCGCCGTAGATGATTGACGTGTTCGGAAGAATTCCGGCGAGCTCTTCGCAACGAGCCTTGTTTTTATCTATAATCTTGGCATAACCGCCACTTCGGTTTATCAGTGCGGCAAGATAAAATGCGATTTTGCTTCCGCCAAGAATCATCGTGTGCTTTGCCTTTTTCTTGAGGACGCCGAGCATCTTAAGCAGCTTCGACATTTCGGGAAGAGATGCCGTGATGCCGATTTTATCCCCTGCCTTAAGCTCGAATGCACCGCCGGGGATATAGACGCTTCCGCTTCTCTGTACACAGCAGACGAGGAAGTTGGCATTATATTTTTCACGCATCTTTATAAGATTCATTCCGTCGAGCTCGCTGTCCTGCGGGATGATTATTTCAATCATTTCGAGATTTCTCTTCGAAAAGCTTTCGATTCTGACCGCCGAAGGGAACTTCAGGATATTGTACATTTCCTGAGCCGTCAGGAGCTCGGGATTAAGAGCAAGCGAAAGCTCAAGATTCTTTCTTAAAAAGCCGAGGCTGTTGTCGTTATATTCGGGGTTTCTGATACGGGCGATGGTATTCTCGGCGCCCATCTTCTTTGCGAGGAAGCATGCGAGCATGTTCTGCTCATCGGAATCCATGCAGGCGACGAATATGTCGGCTTTCTCGACGTTCGCCTCGACAAGGGTTTCATAGTCGGAAGCATTGCCGATAACGCCCATGACATCGTGGACGTTGGTTATAAGGTTTATTACGTCTGCATCAATATCGACCGCAACGACATCATGACCCTCAGCCGCCAACGCCGCAACAATCTCCATTCCGATTTTTCCGCATCCCGCAACAGTAATTTTCATTTTGCTCGATATTCCCTTCCCCGCCAAGGCTCGGCGGATTTCAACACTATTTTATCACCTTTTCACACAGTTTGCAACTGTTATTTCAAAGCCGTGGTCATATGCAACAAAATCCCCACCGATTGGTGAGGATTTTATTATCTGTTTTGGCTTAAATGTCGCCAACAAGCTCTCTGTAGAGACCCATGTAGAGCTCAGCCGAGCGAGCCCAACTGAAATCTTCACGCATTGCATGAGAAGTTAGCTTGCCCCACTGCATTCTCTGATCGTAATAGGCTCGTGCACGAACCGTTGCGTCGAGCATGTCGTGAGCGTTGTAGGTCTTGAATGTGAAGCCGTTGCCGCCGGGACCGCCACAGTCGACGATAGAGTCCTTCAGTCCTCCGGTTTCACGGACTATCGGGATTGTGCCATAGCGTAATGCCACCATCTGAGCCAAGCCGCAGGGCTCGCTCTGGGACGGCATCAGGAACATATCGGCACCGGCATAGATTCTGTGTGCAACATCCGGGATGAAGCCGATCTTGACGCCCACTCTGTCGGGATATCTGTATGCCATCTCGCGGAAGAAGTCTTCGTACTGCTTCTCGCCCGAGCCGAGGATTACGAACTTGTAGCCGAGGTGAACCATATCCTCGAAAACTCTCTTTATGAGGTCGACGCCCTTGTGGGAGACAAGTCTTGTGACGATGCCCATTACAGGCTCCTTGCCGTCGGGAAGACCGAATTCCTCAAGAACCGACTTCTTGCAGATAGCCTTGCCGGACTTATCGTTTACGCTGTAGTTAGCCGCAAGCGCCGGGTCGGTTTCGGGGTTATAGACATCCTGGTCGATTCCGTTCAGGAAGCCGGTCAATTTATACTGCTTGCTCCAGAGAACGGGATCGAGACCGTGCGAGAAGTAGGGGTTGAGGATTTCCCACGCATAGGTCGGGGAAACGGTTGTAATCTTGTCCGAAACCTCGAAAGCGCCCTTCATGAAGTTACAGCAGTTGTCGTACTCGAGGATTCCTCTTGCATAATCAGGGATTCCGAGGAGATCGGAGCAGAGCTCCATGCCGTACTTGCCCTGATACTGGATGTTGTGGATGGTGAACACCGTCTTGATGTTGCCCATCCCCTCTTCGCCCTTGTAGAAGAGGTTATAATAAACAGGGGTCAGAGCTGTCTGCCAGTCGTTGCAGTTGAGGATATCCGGCTTGAAGTCGATATGCTTGATGAGCTCGAGAATCGCTCTTGCGAAGAATGCGAATCTCTCGGCGTCGTCATAGTGACCGTAAATGGTGCCACGCTTGAAGTAGTACTCGTTATCAAGAAGATAATATGTAACTCCCGCCGAAACGCCCTTGAAGACGCCGCAATACTGGCTTCTCCACGATACGGGGACGAAGAAGTTTGTCACATACTCGAGGCTGTCACGAAGCTCCTGCTTGATGGTGCCGTAGAGAGGGAGAACCACTCTGCAGTCCTGTCCTGCTTCGCAAAGTGCCTTTGGAAGGGAGCCCGCAACATCGGCGAGACCGCCGGATGCCACATATGGGAGCGCTTCACTTGCACAGTATAGAATTTTCACTGAATCACACTTCCCTTCGATGTTAATCAAAGAACACGCTTCTTGCCGATATAGAGAGGACTTCCGACGGCGGATGAGATTCTTAACTCGTCGCCGATTACAACGTCCTTATCGGTAATGATGTTGGAGATGATGGTTGACTTTCCGATTGAGGTGTCCTGCATGAGGATGCAGTTCTTGACAACCGCGCCCTTGGCAACCTTTACGCCTCTGAAGAGGATTGAATCCTCGACAACACCGTCGATAACGCATCCGTCGGCTACGAGAGAATTGTTGACAGCGCTGTCAAGACCGTACTTCGAAGGTGCGTCGTCGCGAACCTTGGTATAGATGGGTCTCTTCTTCAGGATGAGCTTGCCGAGATTATCAGGGTCGAGGAGCTTCATGTTCTCGGTGAAGTAACTTTCGAAATCGTGAATTCTGCTGTAGTAGCCGGTATATTCGTGAACACGGATGTTGAGCTTGCCTGCCTTAGCCTGCAGGACATCACGGTCGAATACGTTCTTTCCTCTCGGCGTAAGATCCATAACGAGGCTCTCCAAGAGTGCCGTCGAAAGTATGTTGATATTAAGACCCAAGGTGTACTTTCCTGCCTTGGCGGCGTTAAGGATTGTCTCCTTGACTCTACCTGTCGAATCTGTCTCGAAAGCGACAGCGTCGGCGGTTTCGGAAGCGGAATAGTTGCCGGTGGATGCTACACAGGTGATGTCGGCACCGGTTTCGATATGCTCTTCGATAATCTTCGAGTAATCGGCATTGAGAACGACGTTGCCGTCGGCGAGTATTACATACTCACAGCCGGTCTTCTTGATGTAGCCGAGAGCGCCTCTTAAGGCTTCAAGCTTTCCGACATACAAGCCGGAGTCGATATTTCCGTAAGGCGGAAGGATTGTAAGACCGCCGTAGGAGCGAGCGAGGTCCCAATATCTTGCCGAACCGATATGGTCAAGAAGCGACTCATAGTTAGACTTTGTGATGATTCCGACGGTCGACATTCCGGAATTGACCATGCTCGAAAGCTGGAAGTCGATAAGGCGGAATCTTCCACCGAAGGGCACGGATGCCATCGTGCGGTTTGATGCAAGCTCGGGCAAAGCCTCATCATGGGAATTTGCGAAGATAATGCCCAATACATTTGTCATATTATAGCTCATTTCGGCTTCCTCCTTACATATCGGCAGAGATTATCTCTTTGGGCTTGACAACGGAGCCTGAGCTAACGGTTACGTCGTGACCGACAACCGCTACGCCCCACTCGTCCTTGTTCTCTACCGTCTCGGGTCTTGCGCCGATATGCGCACCCGACTCGATAACGCTTGACTCGCCGACAATCGAATACTCGACTATTGCGCCCTTCTTAACGGTTGCGCCGGGCATAAGAATCGAATCGGTTACGACCGCGCCCTCCTCGATGGTGACGCCGCCGGAAATCATCGAGAACTCAACCGCACCGTCGATAACACAGCCGGTGGTTACCATTGAATTCTGAATCTTTGCGTTCTTGCCGATGATATGAGGTGCACGGGAGTCGTTGTTCGAGTAAATCTTCCAGCTCGGGTCATAGAGGTCGAGAGACACGGTCGGGCTGAGAAGGTCCATATTTGCTTCCCAAAGGCTGTCTATCGTTCCGACATCCTTCCAGTAGCCCTCGAATCTGTAGGCATAAAGCCTTTCCTTGTTCTCAAGGAGTGCGGGAATGATGTTCTTGCCGAAGTCCTTGGTGGCGGTTTCGTCCATCTCGTTTTCGGTGAGATACTTCTTGAGGGTCGGATATGAGAATATGTAGATACCCATGGATGCGAGCGTGCTCTCGGGCGCCTTGGGCTTTTCCACGAACTTGGTGATTGCGTTGTCCTCGTCGACCGACATGATTCCGAAGCGGGATGCTTCCTCGTATTCAACGTCGAGTACTGCGATTGTGCAGACGGCGTTCTTTTCCTTGTGGAAATTGAGCATTTTCGAGTAATCCATCTTGTAGATGTGGTCGCCCGAAAGGATTACGACATACTCGGGATCGTATCTGTCGATAAACGACAGGTTCTGGTAGATGGCATTGGCTGTGCCTTCATACCATTGCGCACCGGAGCTTGACTGATAGGGCGGCAGGATATGCACACCTCCGTGGATTCGGTCAAGGTTCCATGCCTGTCCGTTGCCGATATAGTCGTTCAGAACGAGCGGCTGATACTGGGTCAATACACCCACTGTGTCGATACCGGAATTGACACAGTTTGACAGCGGGAAATCGATGATTCTGTACTTGCCTCCATAGGGTACGGCGGGCTTGGCTACGTTCTTTGTCAGTGCGTACAGTCTTGATCCCTGTCCGCCTGCCAAAAGCATCGCAACGCATTCTTTTTTGTTGTACATTACACTCTTCCTTTCAGATTTTGATTGAAAACGCTCTATTATTTGTCAGCATTCTCCGGCGACTGTTCCTCTATCGCCTTGGTGGCTTTTCTGCCACCGTATTTTCTGACTTTGAAATACATTACCGACATCGGAGGAATATCGACGGCTATCGACTGCTCCATTCCGTGGGACGGAATATTTTCCGACTTGACGGTGCCGTTAAGATAGGGCGAACCGTTCTTTGATGCCGAGTTCATAACCTCGGTGTAGGTTCCTCTGTAGGGGACGCCGAAGCGATAGCCCTTTCTCTCGACGGGAACGAAGTTGCAGACGACCACAATTTCCTTCCCCGCCTTGTCGATTCTTCTGAAGACTATTACGCTCTGCTCGTTGTCATCAGCCGAAATCCAGCTGAAGCCCTTCCACGAGTAATCCTCCTGCCACATCGGCGGGTTATCAAGATAGAATTGATTCAGATTCTTGACATAGCTCTGGAAATCACGGTGAGCCTCGAACTTCTCGGGCATGAACCACTCGAGCTCGTTACTGTAATCCCACTCACGGAACTGCGCAAACTCGCTTCCCATGAAGAGGAGCTTCTTGCCGGGGTGAGCCATCATATATCCGAGGAACGCTCTGTCGTTTGCAAGCTTTGAGTCGGAATCACCCGGCATCTTGTCGACAAGTGAGTGCTTGCCATGGACGACCTCGTCATGCGAAATCGGCAAGATGAAGTTCTCGGAAAACGCATAGAAGAACGAGAACGTGAGCTTGTCGTGGTTGAACTTGCGGAAATAGGGGTCGAGAGACATATAGTGCATCATGTCGTTCATCCAGCCCATGTTCCACTTGAAGTTGAAGCCCAAGCCGTTCATGTCGACCGGCTTTGTGACGTTAGCCCATGCTGTAGATTCTTCGGCAATCATTATGGCGTTCGGGCATCTTGAGAAGACTGCGGTGTTGAGCATCTGCAGAAATTCCACAGCTTCGAGATTCTCGTGTCCGCCGAATTTGTTCGGTCTCCACTCGCCACCCTGTCTGTCATAGTCGAGATAGAGCATCGACGCAACCGCATCGACTCTTAAACCATCGACATGGTATTTTTCAAGCCAGAAGAGTGCGCTCGAAATGAGGAACGAACGGACCTCGGGACGACCGAAGTCAAAGACTCTTGTTCCCCAAGCCTTGTGCTCCATCTTAAGGGGGTCGGCATATTCGTAGCAGGGCGAGCCGTCGAACTCAAAGAGTCCTGCGCCGTCCTTCGGGAAGTGAGCCGGAACCCAGTCGAGGATAACGGCGATTCCCGCCTGATGGAATTTGTCAACCATCTTCATGAAGCCCTCGGGAGTGCCAAAACGGGAAGTCGGAGCAAAGTAGCCCATAACCTGATAACCCCATGAGCCCTCGTAGGGGTACTCGGTGAGCGGCATGAACTCGACATGAGTGTAGTTCATCTCTTTCAGATAAGGGATGAGCTCATCCGCCGCTTTTTCGTAGCTGTAGACGTTACCGTCGGGATATTTCTTCCACGAGCCGAGGTTGACTTCATAAATATTCATCGGCTTGTCATAGGGAGTTGAGCGCTTGCGCTTGTTCATCCAAGCGGTATCGCTCCACTTGTAGTCACCGATATCGAAAATCTTCGTTGCGGTTCCCGGAGGCGTTTCCATGTGGACGCCGTAGGGATCGGCTTTCATTCTTCTTGAACCGTCTGCGCCTTCGACGAAATACTTGTAGGTCGAATATGTATCGAGTGCCTGCGCAGTGCATTCCCAGATGCCGCCGGTGATTTTGTGGCACGGGTTGGCATTTTCGTCCCATCCGTTGAAGTCACCAACGAGCGAGACACGCTTGGCGCGAGGAGCCCAGACACGGAAAATATAGCCGCCTTCGTCCCTTTTGTGAGCACCCAGGAAGTCGGCGCAATCGTAGTTTTTGCCGTCAAGGAAGCTTGCGACTGCCGCATCCACGTCATAGACCATCTCCGCCTGTTTAACGCTGTTCATATCTATACCCCTTCTTTCTTAAAGTGAAAAGTTGTGGAAAACTAATATTTTTTCATTCAGCGAGGCGGCACCTATTCCGTTTACTCGCTTATGGATTCATTATACCAAGCTTTGACGGATATTGCAAGGAGTTTAGACCAATTTGACGTTTTTAACATTTTTCAACGGCTTTTTTTGTGCAAACTTTACAAAAGATTTTATCGTATTTTTGATATCCGGATTGAGGCTACTGTAATATCATCGCAATAATTTTCTTTCTGACTCTTGTGTGCTTCGCTTGTCACCAGAGCCGCCAGGTCGTCGGTTGACAGGTTGGCGGAATCAAGTGAAATCTCCGCAAGCTTCTCTATTCCCATGCCGTCTGCACCGTCGGTCATCATGAGAAGCGAAAGCTCGTCCGACGGAGCTATGCGGGTGCTCGTGAGGCTGATTTCCTCCAAAATGCCGATTGGATAGCCGCCCTGCGGTATCGGAGTGATACCGCCGTCACGGAGAATATAGCTCTTCCCCGCCCCACATTTGACTATGTTCACCTCGCCGGTCATCAGGTTCGCCGAGAGAATATCAAGAGTCGCAAAGGACTCGTCCGGCTGACAGGAGCGGACATATTCGGACGAAAGGCGAAGCGACGATTCGAGGGAGTAGCCCGCCTCGGTGAGGTTCTTGAATGCTCTGATAAGGTTTTTCGCAACTGTTCTCGCGTCACTTCCGGTACCCATCCCATCTGAGAGGATAAGATAGCTATAAACCCCGTGATTCCAGACTTCGGCACAGTCGCCGCAGATGCCGTCGCCAAGCTCTTTCGAATTCGCAGACATCTGACAGATTCCGGCGTCGAAGTGCCACTTGGGCTTGGGAGTCAGTGTAAAACGGATATGGCTGTTATTCTCGCTTCTGAAAAGCTCGACGTCGCTCCTCATTCCGGCTTTTTCGGCGGCTGAAATAATGGCGTTTTCGGATATCCGTGCACTTTTCGGGAGGTATAGCTTGACGGCATCGTCGGGAATCGGGACAACGGTAACTTCGGCGGAAATTTTCTTCGAGAGGATTTCGGACAAACGGGAGACTTTTGGATTGCTCTTCTCAAGTATAAGCGATTTTCCGAGGTCGCTTTCAGTGAGTGCGAGAAGTTCAACCATGTTTCCGAAGTCGTGCTCGCCCGAACCCGGTGTCACGAACTTCGGAAAATGCGCAAGTGCGCCTTCAAGAAAGCTTAGTTTAAGGGAAGCTGAACGAGCGGCTGACGAAAGAACTTCATTCTTGCGTGTGAGCCTAAATACACATATAACGCATACAAGAAAGCTTAAAATCTCGCCAAGGTGATAGGAAGAAGCTATCACCACAGCGAAAGCGAAGAGCGCAAGAAGCTGAGGCTTAGTTGCGGCTCGGATGCCGGTTTTGAATACCGTTGTTGTGAGATATGTACAGGCACAAAGTATTGCGCTTACTGCGATGATTCTTATGTAGTAGGCAAAGCTTGCTTCCGCAGTGGCACCTGCGAATACAGCACAGCCGAGATATGACACTGCCGCAACTATTGAGACTATGATTGGATACCGCCTGCGGCTTGTCCCTTCAAAGAGTAATCGGGTCAGAAGGACGATTATCGCAGAAGCGAGGGATGCCACCTTGCCTGCAGTGATTTCCGTGAATATTGCCGTTATGAGTGCTCCCAACAGTGCCGAGAAGCCACAAACAGGTGGCAGGGCGGCGATCAATGCGGCGCATAGCACCGAGTCTTCTCCCAAAACCTCCGAGCCTGCGAGAACGGCTCCCGCAAGAAAGCTGAAAATTGGCTTTGCGACTTTGATTACATTCGTTTTCGGGACGGCTTTTACTGATTCCATGAGCTTCATACTGATACTTCCTTTCGCTTAGTCAAAGTAATTTTAGTCTAAGCTAAATAAGAAGTCTGTCGAAACCTAACCTCCACTGCAAGCAGTGGAGATTAGGCGAAAAAAGCGAAGCTTTTTTCCTCGAAAAGTTCACTTTTCGAGTTTATTTGTCAAAGCTCGGGTTGAAAGCGTAGAAGTTCTTCGAGTCAAGCTGATCGGTGACGAGGCGCATCGCTTCGCCGAAGCGCTGGAAGTGGACTATCTCACGCTGACGGAGGAACTTGATTACGTCTCTTACATCAGGGTCGTCGACGAGCCTTAGGATATTGTCGTAGGTCAGACGAGCCTTCTGCTCAGCCGCCAGGTCTTCAGACAGGTCGGCAATCGGGTCGCCGGTCGACTGGAAGAGCTCCGCCGAGAAAGGCGTTCCGGAAGCGGCTATCGGATAGAGCCCCGTCGTGTGGTCGACGAAATAGGTGTCGAAGCCGGACTCCTTGATTTCCTTCGGGGTGAGGTTCTTCGTGAGCTGATAGATGATGGCGCAGATCATTTCCATATGACCCAGTTCTTCGGTGCCTATATCGTTAAGAATAGCCTTGACCTCCGGGCAGGGTGCGGTGTATCTTTGGGAGAGGTAGCGCATCGAGGCGTTGAGCTCGCCGTCAGGTCCGCCGAACTGCGAGATGATTATCTTCGCCGCCGCGGGGTCAGGGTTCGCTATCTTGACGGGATATTGCAGTTTCTTTTCATATTGCCACATATCTCACACCTCCTCATTTGCGGAAAGTTCCCAAGGCCACGGAGCCTTTACCCACTGCCAGCATTCGTCGTTTGCACTTGAATCGGCGGTCAAAGGTCCATAGGTCGCCTCGTAATCGGCTTTTGCTTCTTCATAAAGCTTCTTGTACTTGTTGTAGTATGCAAGAGCATCGGCGCAGTTCGGATGAGAGTCGAGGAAAAGCTGTGCCTCTAAGACTGCGAACGAGTACTGCTGTACATACTTCAAAGGATTAGTATTACTCATATCGTTCTCTCCCCTATAAACGGCTTGTCAAGCTCTTCAAAGATGGTGCCCCGAGGCAGTCCGACCTGCGGCTCATAGACCTTCTGCCACGACTGATAAGGCACATAGAGCATCCCGATGGGCGTGCTTGCGGGCAGAGACGTCGTCGGCTGTTTGCAGTCAAGAGACGGGCTGTCGGAAGCATCACAGCAATCAGTTGCGTTGAGTATATTCGTAAGTTTCATCTTGTATCTCCTTATTCTTATTGAAGCCCGCAAAGGCGAGCCTCTGTTTATAGTATGAGACAAGGTGAAATGATGTTACTGAGATGCGCTTTTGCAAGCGCAAAAAAAGCCGCCCGAGCCGTCCGCCCGGGTGGGCGGTGGTGGGTGGCAAAACGTGAAGGAAGTATTTGCAAAGAGGTACGTTCCGGCACGGGTCGCCCCATGCCGGAACCTGCGGTATAAGATATATTTCTCCTTTTTGGGGGCTTTCACTATTAAAGACGCTTTTTTAAGCCGAAAGGTTACACGATTTTTCAAGAAAAATCACAACTTTGTGAAAATCAACGGGATTCAGACTTTTCAAAAGCTTCAGATTGTGCAAATTAACATTAATTGAGCTTGACATATGATTGTCCGATGGTATGCAGAGTGCCCGAGAACTCTTGTAATCCCAGATACAGCGACATATCCATAGCTCCATCTCCGATAAGGTATATCAGTCTTATGTTGCAGGTCATTCCCTCGTCAAACGGCGTGTAGGAGTAAACAGTATACTCCGGGATCTCATAACCCTTTGCGGCGGCATCTGCCACAACTTCATCGTAGTTTACCACGGTTTCGCTTGTCAGATGATATTCATACACCCGAGCTGCGTTGTCGTATATGGGATAATACTGATAGAAGTAATTTTCTGACGTTTCAGACATTCCGACAAAGAGCGGATAAAGCTCCAGGCAGACGATCTGCAAGCTGTCATCGGAGTGCCACTGTTCCAAAACATTCGTCATGTCGAAATCTATCACTACGAATGTGAAGCCGTCAGCCGCTTCGCCGGTGCCGTCGATTACCATGTCTTCATAACCAAGCTGTCCTGCGAGACTGCCGACTTCCTCACCATCAGCGTTATAAATTACGCCGTCGGAGATGTACATACCGTCGGGTAGAGTATCGGTATACTCAACGCTCCTGAAAGTATAGTCAGTCACGCCGCCTTCGTAACCTTCAGCGATAAAGCCTTCAACGCTGATTGTTGAGGAAAGAGCTTCTTCAAGAGTATGGATTTTGTCGGAATGGGTGACTTCCGTAGTCTCAGAGAGTACCACAATGCTGTCAGAGGCTTCGTCTTCCGTATAGTCAATAGTCCCCGATTCCGTCTTCCCCACTGCTCCGCAACCGACGAGTGCCGTGCAGAGAAGAGCTATGCAGAGTATCATCGCTAAAATTGACGACGGGGTGAGCTTGCGATATTTCATTATCGCCACTATCCTTTCTTCTGAGGCTCGCATCGCAAATGCCGTGGTGGCGGGAGCGTAGCCTCTTCTTTGGTCTTCGAGGTCTATAAGCGTCAGCGCGTAGTCTGCCCGGCAGTCTCCGGAACACTGGCGAAGCAAGGCTTCATCGCACCTAAGCTCGATATCTCTCGATAAAAATTTATTCATCACCCAGACGAGTGGGTTGAACCAATGGACGCACACCGCCGCACTCGAGATGCCTTTCAGGAGGTTGTCAAGCTTGCGGATGTGGATGTATTCGTGCATAAGGACGTATTTCAGTTGCTTTTGGTCGGACAAGTCCATGCTCATCGGCAAGAGAATTACGGGGTGAATTATGCCGTATGTCAGGGGCGTGTTGGTCTTGTCACTGAGCTTGACCGTAACGGTGCGCCTCAGCTTGTTGGAGCTCTGAAATGCGGAGATAAAATCTGATTCCAAGTTCTCGGATTTATTGAAGCGGCGGATGCTCAGGATATACGAGAGCGCAAGCGCAACGGCGCAGACTATCGCCCCAATAAGCCAGATGATTCCGAATAGGTCTGCCCGCTCGGCGGTCTCGGCTGTGGGCTCGGTTGAGGAGTTATAGCTGTTGAGGGTTATAACTTCCCTGACTTCGGTCTCTTCCGTGGGTGTAACAGCTTCGAGAGTGTAGACTTCGGGAGCTTCGGAGGCAGTTTCAGTCGCAGTCGTCCCGAAAAAGCTCACAGGGAGCAGGAGCCGCAGGAGCACCACTGCCCACATCACGATAAACGCCGTTTTCGGCAGGCGGTTCAGGAATATTGCCCGCAGTAGCAGGACTAAAAGTATCAGCACACCGCCCGTCAGGGTCATTTCAAGTAGGGTTGCCATAAATTTGTTTCTCCTTTATTCTTGACTACTAACACGCCAGCCGTCGTCGGTGAGGGTCATAACGAGGGTGTATTCCCTTGCGGATTCTCCCCAGACATCAGGGTTTGTGATTTTGACTTTTGCTGTGCCGTCTGCATTTTCCAAGACTTCATAGACATAGTCATCAGTCAGAACGTAGGCTCCCGCAAAACCGGTGCAATATAGCTTGCCATCAATATCAGCGAATGATTCATCACTGAGGGCATATTCGGCTTTTTCGCCGCTATAAACAGAGTAGATATATGCTTCCCATTCATCCCAGGTTTCAAAGCCTTCTTTAACGACAGGAAACCAATCGTATTTACCGTCTATCGAATTTTCCCAGTCGTAAGTCGGAGGTTCAACTGAAAGATATTTGCCAATCTGGATATCACCATCTATCAAAGCGACTATCTCTTCGTCGGTGATAGTACCGTCTTCGACGATTACTTCTTCGTCGTCGATAGCTTCTTCGGTTGCACCACAGGAACAGAGAGTCAGGAGCAGGGTGAGGCTCAGGAGGATGCAAAACAGTTTCTTCATAATGATTCCTTCTTTCTTTTAGTAGTCGTCGCCGATGCGCCAGCCGTTCTCGGTCAGTGAGAAGGTCAGGACGTTGTGGAAGGAGTTCTCCCCTGTCAGGCTCGGGTTGTCGATGCTGATGAGGGCTCTGCCGTCGGCGTTCTTAAGAATTTCGTAGGTGTATTCGTCGGTGTATGGGTATGAGCCGTTTGGGCTGGTGACGTTGCGGTTATAGCTGACGCCATCAACTTCGAGATAACCTGACCATTCGCCGCTGTCCTCGTATGCCGACATCTCCCCGCAGAAGATGCCCGAGGCGTAATCAACCACTTCGCCCCAAGTGTCGAAATCTTCATCCAGAACACGGTAATAGGTCGTTCCTGCTACAGTGTAACTGTCAGTCTGGTCAACATCCGGAGCCGAGAACTTCGTGAAGTATACCCAGTCGAAATAGTCGTCAAGAAGCGAGACGATTTCCGCATTGGTTATTTCGTCAGAAGGAGTTTTAGTGCCTATCTGTCCTGTAAAGGCAAGGGCGACTATTACTATAATAAGGACTGCGGCAATCGCTATGCTACAGACAGAAGCGGGCTTGAACTTCATAATTGCTCTGACGCGCTCCTCGGAAGGCTCTTTTGCGAAGGCAGTTACGAAAGCATAGCCACGGCGCTTGTCTTCGAGGTCTATAAGCGTCAGGGCATAGTCGGCTCTGCAATCAGAGTCGCATTGTTTGAGCAAAGCTTCATCGCACCGTAGCTCGATATCTCTCGAGAGGAATCTGTTCATAACCCACACAAGTGGGTTGAACCAATGGATGCACACCGCCGCACTCGAGATGCCCTTGAGGAGGTTGTCGAGCTTGCGGATGTGGATGTACTCGTGCAGGAGGACATAGCGGAGTTGTTTCTCGTCGCTTAAATCCATGCCTGCCGGCAATAAAATCACCGGGTGAAGTATACCATAGGTTAATGGAGTTGTCGTCTTGTCACTGAGCTTCACCGTAACGGTGCGCCTCAGCTTGTTGGAGCTCTGAAATGCGGAGATGAAATCTGATTCCAAGTTTTCGGAACGGTTGAAGCTTCGGATATTGAGTATGTATAGAGTAGCGAGGACTATGGCGCAGATTATTGCGCCGGTGAGCCAGACTATGCGGAAGGCGCTTGCCTGCTTCGATGCTTCGGCAATGGCGACGACGTCCTCGAAAGTGTAGGTTTCTTTAACATCTGTGATGTTCGGCGAGGCTACAGCTTCTTCGACGAAGATGCTCTCAACAGCGGAAGCGTCGACCTCGGCTGAGCTGAAAAGCCCCACGAAGCTGACGGGAACCAGAAGACGGATGAGAACCACCGCCCACATTACAATAAATGCGGTTTTCGGAAGACGATTGAGGAATATTGCACGGATGAGAAGGACGAGAAGAATCATTATCCCGCCCGTCAGGGTCATTTCAAGAAGAGTGAGGGTCACTGCTTACTCCATTTCCGCGACAATTCGGCGGAGCTTTGCGATTTGTTCGTCGCTGAGGGTGTCTTTCCCGAGAAGTGCCGCGAAGAGGCTGTTCTTCGAGCCGTCGTAGAGCTTATTGACGAGATCCTCGGTCATGTCAGCCTGAGCTTCTTCCTTCGAGACCTTGGCGTGGCAGATGAACTTCGGGTCTTCCCGCTCGATAGCGCCCTTTTCGATGCACTTGTGGATGATGGTATAGGTGGTGTTGACATGCCAGCCGACAGTTTCAGCAAGAACATCGGCAATATGCTTGGCGGAGCAGTCGCCGTCGTGCCAGATGACATTCATAACCCTGAGCTCGGCGTCGGTAAGTTTGATCATAGTAATTTCTCCTTCGATTTATTCTAAAGTTGTAGTATACTCTACGCTTATATTCTACACTATTAGTATAAGTTTGTCAATACTAAATTTTTAGTTTTTCGTATTTTTCCGAAAAAAAGAAGCCCGAAAAGCTCGGGCTTGGGGTTTAGAAGGCATTTCAGCGGAGCATCTGCTCGATTTCCTCGGCAATGATGCAGGATGTGCCGTCGTTGCCGACAACAACATGCTCCATAAGGGTTATCCCCTCCTGCTTGAGCATCGCTTTTAGCTGTATGGTTGAAGCTCTGTCAAGGTCGGACGGCTCGGAGCAGTCAACAGGGTGATTATGCCCGATGGCGCAAACTTTGCAACCGGAATCTTTTACGAACTTTATGATGTTCTGGGGATTGAAAACGACCTTGGTGGCGCTCCCTTCTCCCAGAAGATAGGCGTGCCTGAGATACATCTCATCATCGAAGCAAACGAGCCACGCCTGCTCGACAGGACAGCGGGAAAGCTTGTCCCGGAAGTATCTGCACAGGTCGTCGGGCGAATTGTATTTCATCTCCTCGGGAGTCTGGTACTGGCGCATTTCGTCCTCGGCAAGACGCTCGCAAAGCTGATGAACAAAGTCAAGGAACAAAACCGCACTGTCGCCGAAGCCGTTGACCTCGCGAAGCTCCTCGGGAGTTGCCGAAAGAACGGCGCGAAGGCTCCCGAACGTATCGACAAGCCGGCACGCAAGCGGATAGGTGTCGGATCTCGGAATAACGTAGAAGAGAAGCATCTCAAGAGCTCTTGCGTCCGTTAATGCTGTTATGCCGTCGGAAGCGAAGATGTCCTTGAGCCTTTGGCGGTGCCCTGCGTGAATATTTTCTGCCATGTTTAATCCCCCCGTTTCTATTCTCAATTATAAAGCATTTCCCGGGTTTTGTCTACTATTTTTTGTTCACGACTATTGAAAGAGCGCAAACGTTGTTGTATAATAATCTAAAAAAGACACGGAGGATTTCCTATATGTATACATTCATAAACGAGGATTTCATGCTTCATTCCGAGACGGCGAAGCATCTTTACCACACTTACGCCGAGAATATGCCGATTATCGACTATCACTGCCACATCAGCCCGAAGGAGATTTACGAGGATAAGCGTTTCGACAGCATAACCGAAATCTGGCTCGGCGGCGACCACTACAAGTGGCGTATGATTCGCTCGAACGGCACTCCCGAAAGTGAAATTACCGGAGATGCGGACGATTACACAAAGTTCCTTCGATTCGCCGAGGCTCTTCCGAAGGCTATCGGAAACCCGATGTATCACTGGACACACCTTGAGCTGAAGCGTTATTTCGGCTATGACGGAATCTTGAACGCCGAGACCGCTCCCGAAGTTTATAAGCTCTGCAACGAGAAGCTTAAAGAGCCCGATATGAGTGCAAGAGGGATTATCTCTCGCTCGAACGTTAAGATGATTGGCACCACTGACGACCCGATTGACAGCCTTGAGTGGCACGAGAAGATTGCGGCAGAGAAGAGTTTTGAGACAAAAGTCTGCCCGTCGTTCCGTCCCGACAAAGCCGTCAATATCGAAAAAGCGGGCTTCTGCGAATATATCCATGCTCTCGCCGAAGCTTCGGGAGTTGATATAAAGACCGCCGAGGATGTCAAGAAGGCTCTGGGGCTGAGATTAGACCACTTCATCGCTCACGGTTGCCTTGCCACAGACCATGGAATCGACTATATGGTCTACTCCCCCGCCACAGACGACGAAGTAGAGGCAATTTTCGAAAAAGTCATGAACGGCGGAAAGGCTACAGTGGAAGAAGCAGACAAATACAAGACCGCAATTCTCCTCTACCTCGGCGAGCAGTATGCCGAGAAGAATATCGTCATGCAGCTTCACTTCGGAGTTCAGAGAAGCGCCAACACCCGACTCTTCAATTCCATCGGCGCCGACACCGGCTTCGACTGCATTCTCACGAAAGACAACTCAAAAGAGCTTGCGGGGTTCCTGAACGCGCTTGACATGAACAATAAGCTTCCGAAGACTATCGTTTATTCCCTCAATCCGGGCGACAACGCGATGATTGACACCATCATCGGAAGCTTTCAGGGCACCGAAGCCGCCGGCAAGATTCAGCACGGTGCGGCTTGGTGGTTCCAGGATTCGAAGGTCGGCATGGACGCTCACATGCGCTCTCTGGCAAGCCTGTCACTCCTCGGCAACTTCGTCGGGATGCTCACCGACTCAAGAAGCTTCCTGTCCTACACCCGTCACGAGTATTTCAGAAGAATCCTCTGCGACATAGTCGGCGACTGGGTCGAAAGCGGAGAATACCCGAGCGATGAGAAGGCTTTGAAGGATATCATCGAGGGCATAAGCTATAAGAATGCGGCTAAGTATTTTGGGATGGAGACAGAAGCATGAGCAAGGACAAAGAGAATCCGTGGAACAAGGAATCAAGAATAATTGCACAAGCAAGTCCGGAGTATAAGAAATATACAAGTCGGATTTTGTGGTTGTTCCTTCTAGAAATGGTTGCAATTCTGCTACTGGCATTTGCACTGCCTATCGCAATCGTTGCTTTGCTTGCCATTACGATTGCAATGATTGCCACATCAAGAAAGCAAAAGAAATATCTTGAACAGGTAGAGAAGGAAATAGAAGCAAACGGAAACACAGCAGAATGGTGGAACGAGAGCAATAAAGCATATAGGAACTATATGGCTGCCCATGGGAAGCCTATAGCTCAACAACAAAATTTCGCCCCGACAAACGTAAAAGCCTCCAACAGTGGAAGTGCCGCCGGAAAGGCGGCTGTTGACATTGCCGCATCATATGCAATGGGAAAAGCCGCCACTAACGCAATCAGCAACACACGCCCGGTATCAAACATGAGAAGCAATCCGTCGACAACGGCTGAAAGGGGACGACAAGCACGGGAAGCCGCAAAGGCAAATCAGTCGATGAGCCGAATTCAGAGGTCGCAATCCAAAGAGCGCATTTCGTCCGGTGGAAAGACTTACTATATCTCAACAATGCCAAACGGGACTCAGACACTTACTGATGCTGGCGGAAGGCGCATAGGGCAGTTTGACTCTGTAAGAAACGTTACCACCGACAAAAACGGGCGAAGGGTTGGAAATGGCAATCTTTTGAAAAGACTCATATAGGGGGTGTCTCAATATGTCAATGAGAAATGAAGAGCAAGTCTTGTTTGATGAGTTGAGGAAAAATAATCCCGCTGTAATACTTGATGGCGTTGTAGACGAGCAGGAATACTTATCCGCAAGATACAAAATTGCGTATATTCTGAAAGAGGTCAACGGCGGTGCCGGTTGGGACTTAAGAGAATTCGTCAGGAAAGAGGAAGAGTACGGTCGACCTCAGACGTGGGACAATATAGCTCGTTGGACGCAAGGTATTTTGTCGTGGGAAGCTGAGCTTCCGTGGTGTGAGCTTGAAAAAGACAACGAAAACCGGCGAAAAACCTTTTTGAGAAAGATTGCCGCAATTAATCTCAAAAAGACCTCCGGCGGTCACACGGCAAACACAGATGAAATTTATCTAGCCGCAGAAAAATACAGTCAAGTCATTCAGGCACAACTCGACATCTACAGACCTAATATTGTCATCTGTTGCGGCACGTCCGGTCCCTATATCAAACATTGCTACAGAGGGAGTGAGCCGGAATGGAAAATGACAACGAGAGGAATATGGTATTTTCTCGACGGAAAATCCGTTGTTATATCGTATTCTCATCCCGAAGCAAGGACAAAGGATTCTCTTTTGTATTATGGCTTGATGGATGCAGTCAAGGAAATACTGTCAGATAATCAGCTATAAGAACGTCCCAAAAGAATTGGACGAATATTAGAATTATTTTGGCGAGCTCACTTGAAAGTCGGAAGCAAGTATGCTATAATGGAGCTTGATTTGATCCCGAATAAGGAGCGATTATATTATGAAGGACACAGCGGATTTTAAATATGAGGAATGGAACGAACAGGTTGCAAAATACGGCATCTTCGCTTACTGTAGCGAAAATGTGCGCACGAGCGGGCACCTTCACAGTCAGGTGGAGCTTGACATAGTCGAAAGCGGCGAGGTCAGGTTCATGGTCGACGGCAGGGAGCTTACCATCGGCGCCGGAAACGGAATTCTTATCTGCCCGCACACCATTCACACGATGGAATACACCGTCCCCGGCTCGACGAGCACGTTTATTTTCGGGACCGACTTTCTTCTCGATTTCATGTCGTTCTTTGAGAGCACCAAGACGCCGTTTGTAATTCTCGACAAGGAAAGATGCCCGGCTTTTGCCCTGGCACAGATTCCGTATTTGCTCGAGTTTTCCCACAGCTACAACGTCGGAAAGACGGTCGTGAAGGGGCTTCTTTCGGTGCTTCTTTCAGGAATGATGCCGGCTTACTCGGGCGGCGAGTTCGAGGAAAGAGAGGACAGGCTCTCGAGCTATCAGGTCTGCAGAAGGTTGCTTGCGTATGTCGACGAGAACATCACCTCTGATTTGTCTCTCAAGAGCATTGCGAAGGCTCTCAACATTGTCCCCTGCTATGTTTCGAGCGTCTTCTCGAAGAACTTCAACATGACCCTGAACCACTACATAGGCACCAAGAGAATCGCGATGGCGAAGACGATGCTCATCTCCACGCTAAAGCCGATGTCGGAGATTGCTTATGAATGCGGATTTTCGAGCGTCAGGAGCTTCAACAGGCGATTCAAGGAGCTCGAGGGCATGCCGCCGACGCAGTACCGCGAATCGTTCATGAATCCGGCGAAGAAGGCTAAGGAAGACGACAGCGAAAAGTCAGCTGAATGAACGAAACCAAGACAAAAAGCAAAGCAGCCCTTTTGGGACTGCCTTGCTTTCTCTTTTGAACGGGGAAACACCAAAATATATTGTTGAATTCCGAGTAAATGTTTTACAAGTACCAATTTATCACTTTTTAGCGCTCTATGCAAGTCGATTCTTTAGTACTGAAAGTCAAAAATTCATCAAAAATACAGAGGTAAAAATATGCTTTGCTCTCTTGAAAAAATATGGAAATACTTTAACGGCGAGCCGCTTCTTCGGGATATCAATTTCACGATAAACGAGGGCGAGCGAATCGGTCTTGTCGGTCGGAACGGTTGCGGAAAGACCACACTTCTTTCGATCATCACCGGGAATCTGGGCTACGATCCGTCACCCGAAAACGACGGCAGGATGAGCTTTTCCGGCAACTGCCGCATAGGATACCTCGAGCAGGGCGTCGGGCTTTCGACGGAGTGCTCTGTTTCGGAAGAGATGCGGAAGCCGTTTGCGGAGCTCGACCGGGAGCATGAGAGAATAGCGGAGCTCGAGGATGCGCTTTCCGGCAAGCTTTCGGACAGTGAGCGAGAAAAAGCCGAATCGGAATACAGCCGAATCAGCACGCACTTCGAGAACAACGAGGGCTATCTTATCGACGTGAAGATTAAAACGGTCTTGAACGGCATGGGATTTTCGGGGCTGGATTTGTCGAGGTCGGTCAATTCCCTTTCGGGCGGCGAGAGAACAAGGCTGTCGCTTGCTAAACTGCTTTTGGAATCGCCGTCACTTCTTATCCTGGACGAGCCGACGAACCATCTTGACTTGGACACGATGACATGGCTCGAGGATTATCTTTTAGATTACAAGGGTGCGATTCTTGTAGTTTCGCATAACAGGTATTTCTTGGACAGGGTCTGCACGAGAATCTGCGAGATTGAGGACGGCAAGCTCAAATCATACAGCGGCAATTACAGCTTTTATGTCAAGCAAAAACGTGAAGATAATCTACATCAGGAAAAGCTCTACGAGGCTGAGCAGGAGAAGATAAAAGAGCTTCAATTTTTCATCGACAAGAACCGTGTCAGCGCGACGAGCGCAAAGGCGGCGAAATCGAAACAGCACATGCTCGACAGGATTGTGGATAACGCCGTCGAGAAGCCGAAAATGTACGAAAAATCGGCTAAGATAAAACTCGAATATGACATCGAGCCACCGAAGGAGGTATTTTCGGCGGAGAATATAGACGTCTCGGTTGGCGGAAAAACGCTCCTCGAGAGCTTTTCCCTCAATATGAGACGTGGCGACAAGGTCGGAATTATCGGAAAGAACGGCACGGGAAAAACGACCATTCTCAAAACTGTTCAGGGCATCAATTCCCACTCAAAAGGCAGAATCAACTGGGCGCAGAACGTAAAGCTCGCCTACTACGACCAGAAAAACGAATATCTGAACCCGAATAACACAGTTATAGAGGAGATTCATCGCAGGTATCCGAGAATGACCGACTACGAAGTCAGGAGCGTCTTGGGAAGCGTTCTTCTTACGGGCGAAAACGTCTTCAAAGAGGTCGGAGTTATCAGCGGAGGCGAAAAAACGAAGCTGAGCTTTGCTCTGATGTCTTTGAAGCGAGGAAACTTTCTTATCCTTGACGAGCCGACAAACCACCTTGATATTTCGACAAAAGAGGTATTGGAGGATGCTCTGAAGGAGTACACCGGGACAATACTCTTTGTATCGCACGACAGGTATTTACTCAACAAGATTGCCGACAGAATCATAGAAATCCGCGACGGCAAGGCTTACGAATACAAGGGCAACTATGACGATTATCTGAAAGCTCGGGAGCTTGAAAAGGAGGAAGCGGAAAAGGTGGCTGTCCCCTCACCCACTCCGGCTGAAAAGAAGCAATACAGAACCAAATCTCAGCGTGCCGAAGACGTTAGAAAGAAGCAGGAGCTTGCGGATCTGGAGAAGAGCATTGCGAATCTCGAGAAAGAAATCGCCGACACGGAAGAGCTTATCTGCACTCCCGAAGTTGCCTCCGACTATCAGAAAATGACCGAGCTGTGCCAATCTCTTGATGACAGAAAAAACGAACTCAGCGAGCTTATGGACAGATGGATTGAAATTCAGGAATGACGTAATACAATATTTTCACATTTCAACCCGAGGCTGAACCAATTTATAAAATGGCTTGTTTTGCGGGGTTAGACAAAGTTTTTTCTGAAAAAAGTCCATGAAAACGTATTGACTTTTGTCGAAAATAGTGATATCCTATTGGTATGTCTAAAAAATATGAATTTGCATTTGGAGGTATAAGCTTTGCAGGAATTTTATTTTGCACTATTAGGTGACGAGGTCAATCTGCCGCTTTATGTGACGGGTGTCGGCTCGACAGACCCCGAAAGGCATTGCGTCAGACCTACCGGACATGTTTACAATCAGGTTATATATACAGCCAAGGGTGAGGGCGTCCTCACAATCGACGGCGAGGAATATAGAATTCCCGAAAACTCCGGATTCTTCCTTCCCGCTCACTATCCTCACGATTATCTCGCAAAAGAAGGCGTTGACTTGGAAACTCACTGGGTCTCCTTCTCGGGTGCCGCTTGCGAACCGATTCTCGAAAGTCTCGGGCTCTCAAAGCCTGTTGTCTTCAGAACCGGCGACCTTTCTTCCGTAGAGAGAATCTGGGAGAAGATGCTCAAGACCATCCACTCGACAAAGATTCACTCGGGGCATCACAATTCTTCGCTCATCTATTCCTTCCTTATCGAGCTCAACAAGGTCATCTCCTGCCCCGTTTCTCCGAGAGAGAACCACCGCATGGATCAGATCAAGCTCATCATGGACTATATCGACCAGAACTACATGAAGGACATTACGCTTAACGACATGGCGAAGGTCGTCAACCTCTCTCCGCAGTATATCTGCCGCATCTTTCGCGAAACGCTCAATATGAGACCGTTCGAGCACCTGACGAAGAAGAGAATCTTCGAGGCGAAGAACCTTCTCATGGACACAAAGCTCTCCATCAACAGTATCTCCAAGGCCGTCGGCTACAACGATTGCAGCTACTTCTGTGCTGTCTTCAAGAGACAGGAGAAGATTTCGCCGGCTGAGTATCGCTACTTATACGCAGATAAGAATTCCGGCAAGAGTACAACAGATCAGGATCCCGACAACAAGAGGATTCCGCCGGATACGCTTTGAACTTAACAAAAATAAATCCCGTGCTACTCTAAGTAACACGGGAATTTTTTTATGTCTGTTAGGATTAGTGAACAACGTCTTCGTCATAGACCGAGGCTTCGGGCATATCCCAAGCGTGGTGGTCGGTGTGAAGAAGGTGGTGCGACTTCTCTCCGCAGGGCTCGCCCAAGTAGTCGGCATAAATAGCCTTGATTTCGGGGTTCTCGTGGGAGAAGCGGAGGGTGTTGGCGCTGTCGTAGTTATAGAGAACCTGTCCACGTTCAGCGGCACGCTCTTCGTTATAGTGAATCGGCTGTCCGCCGCCTCCGACGCATCCACCCGGGCAAGCCATGACTTCGACGAACTGATATTCAACCTCGCCACGTCTTAGGGCTCTGATGAGCCTGCGGGCGTTTCCGAGACCGTTTACGACCGCCGCCTTAACGGTAATTCCGCCTACGTTATATTCAGCCTCTGTCCAAGGCTTGTCGCTTCCGAGAGCACGGACCGCCTTGAATGTCTCGTCGGCATTCGGGTTCTCGCCGGTCAAGATATAGTAGCAGGTTCTGAGAGCCGCTTCCATAACGCCGCCGGTGGTTCCGAAGATGACTGCGGCACCGGTTCCGGTTCCGAGAGGAGAATCGAAATCTTCTTTGGGAAGAGCCGCAACGTCAATCTGGTCCGCCTTAATCATGCGACACATCTCACGGGTAGTGAGCGAGAAGTCAACGTCCTTGCAACCCTCTGCGGCATCGTTGATGCTCGGGATATCGAGCTCCGCCTTCTTTGCGGTGCAGGGCATGATAGAGACGCAGACAATATTCTCGGGGGCAACGCCAAGCTTCTCTGCGAAGTAGGACTTGGTGACTGCGCCGAACATCTGCTGAGGAGACTTTGCGGTTGAAAGCTGATCGACCATGTCGGGGTACTGGCTCTTTAAGAACCTGACCCAACCGGGACAGCAGGATGTGAACATCGGGAACTTCTTGCCCTCCGGGTGCTTGATTCTCTCAAGGAACTCGGTGCCCTCCTCCATGATGGTGAGGTCGGCGGAGAAGTTGGTGTCGAAGACATAGTCAAATCCGACGCGTCTTAATGCCGCGGCAAGGCGCTTTTCGGTGGCGACTTCGGGAGAAATTCCGAACTCCTCGCCCCATGCGGCTCTTACGGCAGGTGCTACCTGAACGACTGTAATCTTGTCCTTGTCGTCCATTACGCCGTTTACGCCGATGATGGCTTCCGTATCGTCACGGGTGTGAAGTGCGTTTGTCGGGCAGTGAGTGATGCACTGACCGCAGAAAGCGCAATCGGCTTCCTCGAGACTGCGGTGGTTGGAAACGCCAACGGTTGTGTGTGCGCCGGTTCCGACCATGTCCCAAATTCCGAGAGACTGAACCTTCTGGCAGACGGGAACGCAGCGATAGCACTTGATGCACTTGCTCTCATCACGGATGATGGGGAGCTTGTCGTTCCACTTATCTTCGGGATATTCGGTCCTGAAGCTGAGAGAATCGCTTATACGGAGAGTCGAAGCGACGTTCTGGAGCTGGCAGTTATTGTTACGGAAGCAGGAAGGACAGTTGACTCTGTGCTGTGAAAGAAGGAGCTCGATGTTGGTCTTCCTTGCTTCTCTAACTCTTGTTGTATCTGTATGGATTACCATGCCCTCGCTGACGACATTGTCGCAGGCGGTTACGAGGCGGTCGATTCCCTCGACCTCGACGATGCAGGCACGGCAGGCGCCGATTTCGTTTATGCCCTTGAGGAAGCAGAGTGTGGGGATATTTATGCCGGCAACCTTGGCGGCATCGAGTATCGACGTTCCTTCCTCAACCTGAACGGGGGTGTTGTTGATTGTTACGTTTACCACTGTTTCTTTCTCCCTCCCTTAAAGATTCCGCAACCGAAGTGGTCGCAACGGAGGCATCTTGATGCTTCCTGCATTGATTCCTTTTCGGTCATCTTGATTTCCATCAGCTCGAAGTCGTTTCTGCGCTCACCGGGCTCACGCTCGGACATGTTGATTCTGCCGCAGTACGGACGATCTGTAAGATTCGGGTCGGGAATTTCGACGTCGGTGGTGATTGTATGGTTATAACCAAGGTAGTAGTCGATATTTGCGGCGGCAACCTTTCCGGCGGCGATAGCTCTTATCGCGGTCTTCGGTCCGGTTACGCAGTCGCCTCCGGCAAATACGCCGGGAGCATTCTCGACCTCTGTCCAGTCATCGCCCTTGATAACACCTCTTACAACCGGGATTCCGGAGGATTCGAGCTTATAGAAGTCGATTTCCTGTCCGATTGCAACGAGAACTACGTCGCAGGGGATTCTCTTGTCCTCAAGACCCGAGGGAGAAGGATTCATTCTTCCGCCCTTTATAAGACCGGGCATATAGGGAGTAACCCAGAGAGCCGCAACCTTGCCTTTTTCATCAGTCTCTATCTTGAGAGGAGCGTGGAGATCAACCATGATTGCGCCCTCGGCGATTGCACCGTCAACCTCTTCGGGAAGTGCGGTCATGTCCTCCTTACGGCGACGATAGACGATTGAAACGCTTTCGGCACCGCATCTGATAGCGGAACGTGTGCAGTCCATGGCGACATTGCCGCCACCGATTACGCAGACCTTCTTACCGGTGAGGTCGGGGATATTTCCGTCGCCGATTCCGCCGAGGAAGGAAACCGCAGACCAGACGCCCTCGGCGTCCTCGCCCTCGATTCCGACCTTCTTGTCGGTATGCGCGCCGATTGCGATATATACGGCGTCATACTCCTCACGGAGCTTTTCCATTGTGTATTCGCCCTCGCCGACCTTGGTGTTGAGCTTGACCTCAACGCCGGTCGAGAGGATGCAGTCGATATCGCTCTGGAGTCGCTCACGGGGAAGTCTGTATGCGGGGATGCCATAGATAAGCATTCCGCCGAGCTTCGAGTGCGCCTCGAAAACGGTGCACTGGTGACCCATAAGCTGAAGATAATAAGCACATGAAAGACCGGAGGGTCCGCCGCCGACGATTGCAACGCGCTTTCCTGTGGACGGTGCGCATTCGGGTGCGGGAACAACTCCTGCTCCCTCAACAGCCGCACGCTTGAGACCTCTGATATTGACAGGCGCATCAAGAAGAGTCCTGCGGCATCTTGTCTCACAGGGATGCTCACAGATAAGAGCGCAAGCGGTCGGGAACGGGTTGTCCTTTCTGATGAGCTTGACGGCATCGGCATATCTTCCCTCGCCTACGAGAGCGATATAGCCCGGGATGTCGACGCCTGCGGGGCAGTTGCCGACGCAAGGAATGCTCATCGGAGTTCCGGCGAAGCAGTGATGCTTCTCGATATGGGATATGTAGTCCTCACGGAAACCGTCGAGTCCCTTGAGAACCATCTTTGCCGCCTCGAATCCTATGGCACAGTCAGCCGATTCGGCGATTACATGTGCCAGTTTTTCGATTTTTGAAAGAGTGGAGTCGTCTCCCCTTCCGTTGAGGACATCCTCCAATAAATTACCCAACTGTGCAAGTCCCACTCTGCATGGTACGCACTTGCCGCAGGTCTGGGCGTGGCACATTCTAAGAAAAGCCAGTGTCAGGTCGACGGGACAGACATCCGAAGAACTTGCGGCAATACGCCGCTCCATGTCCTTGTAAATGCCCTCGACAACCGTCTCCGCACGACTTTCAGTCATTAGTGCAAGTCTTGACAAGCTATCACGCTTCCTTTCATACAAACATTTCGACAAATATTATAACACTATTTTTAAATATTTGCAAGGGCAGGACTGCAAATTGACGAAATAATTTGTAAAAGATAGGTTGACAGATTGGACGACAGATGATATAATGATATGGGATAAAACAAATAAGTGAGGATGGCAATGGAGACAAAGCAGTACTGACAAATGGCTTTGTGAAGAAAACGCAGAAAACACCGGCAAATGTAATTGAACGAGCCAAGAAATACCGTGCAGATTTTTTAGACAGAGAGGAGAATCTAAAATGAGTGAATATACAAACTACAAAGACTTTTTAGCCGAACAGCTTGAAGACCCCGAAATCAAAGCGGAGTATGACGCTCTTGAATCGGAGTTTGAAATCAAGAGAGCTTTGATAAAAGCCCGTAGCGTTTCAGGCATCACACAGCAGGAGCTTTCAAAGAGAACCGGCATAAATCAAAGCGACATCAGTAAGCTTGAGCAAGGCAAGGGCAACCCTTCCTTGAAAACACTTCAAAGGCTTGCAGAAGGGCTTGGAATGAGAATGGAAATCAAGTTTGTACCCGTTGACAGGGCATAACAAACGAGCCGCATAGCTGTATACACAGTTATGCGGTTTTTATTGTCGCCAATAATACACAAATTCACTCTTACTGTAAAATTTTTTCTTTCGGTGAAACTTTTTGCCCGAAAATTGACACTATTTAGGTGACGGTTGAAATTTTTCAGCCGAGCGAAAACCGAAAGGAGTCTTTTTAATGAAAAAAGCAGTATTAATCAGAACAAGTTCGTCTTCTTCGAAAACACATCCGGGTGCTTCTCACCATTAGCTATCCCGAATGATGTGTGATTAGCCCCCTTAAAAACAGGTCTACAGGTGGTTTGCCAAGTGAACGCAAGCTGTCAACTCGGGAATCTGTTTATGAAAGGACTAATTCGAAATGAAATTTTTTAACGAACTCAGAAAAACTATCAACCTCACCCGTTACGCCCTTGTTAATATCATCGGCGGCATCAGAGCCCTGCCATATATCATGCTGACGCTTCTCAAGTCGGTCGTAAATGCGGCGGCGCTCGTGTCCTACACCCTTCTCCCCGGCTTCATCATCAACTACCTGATGGCAGGAGAAATCAGAACCGTGGTCATTCTGGCGGCAACCTTAGTGGCAACGCCGTTTGTGCAGAATTCCGCGAATGCACTGATTACGACTATCGCCGACAATCACAGACATGAGCTGTTTACCGAAGCAGAAGTGGCATTTGACGACTACAGCTGTCACATTGATTATGAATACTTCGAATCGCCGAAGGTTCTCGACATAAGGAGTCGTGCCTCAAGAGCTCAGGATGACGTTTTTGGAGTCGTCGACTGCTTGAACTCGATTCTTTCTTCTGTCATAAGCTTTATAGTCATTCTGTCGGTAGTCGCCTACATAAATCCGTTGATGCTTGTGTTCATCCTCGTTATTGTGCTTCTCAACTCGATTCTGACAAAGAGACTGAACGTAAAGAATCACGAAACAGCTTTGAAGCAGGATCATTATTGGAGAGTTTACTGGGGCGCGAGCTATCAGCTTGAAAACCCGAACTATGCTAAAGAGATAAGACTCTTTGACATCAGCGATATGTTACTTGACAATCTTAGGAATGTCAGAAAAACAGGCAACGCTCTTGAGCACGAGAAGACTGTCAACTGGAGCAAGACCACAGTCCTGCAAGCGATTGTCAACATCGTCAAGGACGGAGTTATCTATGGGTACTCGATTATCTCGGTGCTCCTGGGCAGGATGGCTATCGGTACAATGTCCATCTATATCAGTGCGGCAAATCAGTTCTCAAGCAACATCGGAAGCATCGTTAATTCTTATCTGAGCCTGTCGAGGCTCTGCATGGAGGTCGAAGAGTATAAGAAATTTTTCGAGCTTCCGCAGAAACAGCAGTCTTCCGGCACCCGTAAGCCGAGCTTCGGGAAGAACTCAACTATCGAGTTCAGAAACGTCTCGTTCAAGTATCCGGGAAGCGAGAACTATGCTCTTAAGAACATGAATCTCACCATCCGCGGCGACGAGAGACTATGCATCGTCGGAGAGAACGGCTCGGGCAAGTCAACCTTCATCAAGCTTCTTTCAAGGCTCTACTTCCCTACTGAGGGCGAAATTCTCCTTGATGGCGTGAACATCAACGAGTATGACTACAGGGAGTATCAGAACATGTTCTCGGCGGCGTTCCAGGACTTCGAGAAGTTCTATCTGCCGCTCTCGAAGAATATCGCGCTCGATAAAGATGTTGATGAAGCGAAGCTTGATAACGTCTGCGAAAGAATCGGGCTTACCGATTTTGTCAAGAAGCTTCCGCACGGCTACGATTCAGCTATTGATAAGTGGATTGACGAGGACGGAGTTAACCCCTCGGGCGGCGAGCTCCAGAGAATCTCGATTGCAAGGGCTGTATACAGCGACAGAGACATCTATATCCTTGATGAGCCTACTGCCGCGCTCGACCCGAATGCGGAATATGAGATTTACACCCAGTTCCACAACATCATCACCGACAAGTGCGCTGTTCTTATCACCCACCGTCTTTCAGCGGTTCAGTTAGCCGATAAAGTGGCTGTGTTTGAAAACGGGCATGTCGAGGAGTACGGCACGCACGATGAGCTCTATGCCAGAAAGGGCATCTATACAGAGATGTTTGATAAGCAGGCTGAGTTCTATAGGAAATAAATCTTGACATAGCGAAAGCTATGTGATATAATCACCTCGTATTTGTATCATTTGAGACAAAAACGGGGTGATTTTTTGACTGGGAAGAAGATGGCGGATATCTTAAGCTCGACTTTTCTTTTTGAGGGAATTTCTGAGGAGGAGATTCTTAGGATTACCCGAGAGTTTTCCTGCGGGGAGAAGGTTTATCCGAAAGGCGAGGTTATTTTCTCGCCGGAGAAGTTCGAAAGGGTCTTGGGAGTGGTGCTTTCGGGAAGGATTGCCGTTACAAAGGGCAGACTTTCGGTGAGCGAGCTATCGCGAGGAAGCCTCTTTGGAGCGGCGGCGCTCTTCAATAACGAGCCTGAATACGCCTCTACCCTTACGGCAAAAACCGCCGCAACGGTGTTCTACTTCAGTCAGGAATCAGTCTTGGCGCTTATCAACCGTGACGAGAGAATCAGGATGAACTATATCCGGTATCTTTCTGCCCGGATTCGATTCCTGTCCGAGAAGGTCGACACGTTGGGAGAGATCAGCAGTGAAAAAAGGCTTACGAGGTTTCTCCTGAAGAATGCCGACGACAGAGGATATGTCAGCGGCTGTAACTTCTCCGAAATCGCAGGTCGGCTCGGAATCGGGAGGGCTTCGCTTTATCGTGAGCTCACGAAGCTTGAGGACGCGGGAGTTATCCGAAAGGACCGGAACGGCGTTGAAATCTTAGACCCCGAAAAATTGTCTCAGCCATAAAGAAAGGAAATCGTTATGTCTAAACTTAAAAAAATTATCGCACTTGTAACCGCACTTATGCTTGCTCTTGCGCTCTCGGGGTGCTCGGGCAAGGAGGTCGGAATGGAAATAAATATCGCAGTGCTTTCGGGTCCCACAGGAATCGGGGCAGTTTACCTTATGGAAGCAAACGATGCCGGCGAAACTACCAATTCATACAACTTCACTGTCAGCTCTGCAAATGACGACGTTGTCGCCGGTCTCACAAGCGGTGAATATGACATTGCGGCAGTTGCCACGAACGTTGCGGCGAATCTTTACAACAAGACCGACGGGGCTATCCAGATTTGCGCCCTCAACACCTACGGCGTTCTCTATATCCTCGAAAATGGCGACGGCATCCAGAGCGTTGAAGACCTCCGGGGCAAGACGATCTATGCCACCGGTCAGGGCGCAAACCCCGAATATGTCCTCGACTATATCCTCACCCAGAACGGCATCGACCCCGATAACGACGTTACCATCGAGTTTATGGATTCGGACGCACTTGTCACATTGATGGCAACAGGCGAAGCCGAAATCTGCATGCTCCCCGTCCCAGCTGTCACAAGCGTTATGATCCAGAATTCCGACCTGAGAATCGCTCTTGACATGACCGAGGAGTGGAACAATGTAACCGACGAGGGCGAGCTCACGATGGGCTGTGTTGTCGTAAGAACTGAGTTTGCAGAAGAGAATCCCGAGGCCGTTGAGGCTTTCCTCGAAGAATATGCGGCATCAATCGAAAACGTTCAGGAGAACATTGAGCATGCCGCAGAGCTTTGCGAAACCTACGGAATAGTAGCGAAAGCGGCTGTTGCCCAGAAGGCTATCCCCGACTGCAACCTTTGCTGTATCACAGGTGACGAAATCAAGAGCACCATCGAGCCTTATTACACAGTTTTGTATAATGCAAACGCCTCGTCTATAGGCGGAGCTATCCCCGATGAAGACTTCTACTTTGCGAAATAATCGGGTTTTAAGAATACTCCTCCCGACGGTCTTCTGGCTTGCGGTCTGGCAGATTGCCGCCACAGTCGTCGGGCAGGAGCTTCTTATCCCCACGCCGATTGCAGTCCTGAAGCGGTTCTGCGAGCTCGTTGTCACATCCGACTTCTGGATTGCCGCAGGCATGAGCTTACTCAGGATTTTTGTGGGAGCTTTCTTAGGCGGACTACTTGGAATACTCTCGGCGGCGCTGACATGCCGGTTTTCGATAGTCGACATGATAGTTTCCCCTGCCCTTCGGGTCATCAGGGCGATTCCCGTGGCGAGCTTTATAATCTTGGTTCTCCTCTGGGTGAGAAAAGGCGCAGTTCCGGCAGTGATTTCAGGGCTGATGGTCATGCCGGTCATGTGGGAAAGTGTCGTGGTCGGCATCAGGTCTGTCGACCCACAGCTTCTTGAGATGGCGGACTGCTACGGTATGAATTGGACGGCGAAAATCAGGAGAATTTACCTGCCTTCTGTGAAGCCTAATCTAATCGGCGGAATCCGCAACTGCGTCGGGCTGGCGTGGAAGTCGGGAGTCGCGGCGGAGGTGCTTTGCCTGCCGAAGAACGCCGTTGGCTCTCAGGTTTACTACTCGAAGATTTACCTCGAGACGCCGTCGCTCTTTGCGTGGACGATAACGGTTGTGCTTCTTTCACTGATACTCGAAAAGCTCATTTTTCTCATTCTGAGAGACAAGAAAGCCGGTGACAGTCCTGAAAATTAAGAATCTTACATTTTGCTACGGCGAAAAGCCAGTTTTCGAGAGCTTCTCGCTCAACCTGCCCGACAGCGGCATCACTGCGATTTCCGGGGAATCCGGTCGTGGAAAGACGACGCTTCTCCGGCTGATTGCGGGGCTTGAAAAGCCGCAAAGCGGCACTCTTGAAGCTCCGAAGCCAGAAGACATCGCCGTCATGTTTCAGGAGAACAGGCTTCTCCCCTGCCTCGATGTCACGGGACAGCTTGAGGCGGTTCTTCCCAAGAACACCGATGTGGCGAAATATCTCGAAGCTGTCGAGCTCGAAGCCGAGACGCACTCACCGATTGACAAGCTATCGGGAGGCATGAAACGAAGAGTTTCGCTTGCGAGATGTCTTGCATTTGCGGAAGTCTGCGACAAGAAGCTGATTCTCCTTGACGAGCCGTTCACAGGCATTGACCCCGAAAGAGTGCACAGGATTATGAAGTTCATACGAAGCCTTTCTATTCCCGTTATCTATTCGGCACATGACAGAGAAGCATTGGAGCTCGCTGATATTACGATATCTATATGAAAAATCCCTCCCGCAGGAAAGCCCACGGGAGGGTTTTGTATTTCTTTGCGAAAAATCAAAGAGAAGTGTAGCCGCCGTCGACGGGAAGAACTGCACCGTTGACATAGGTGGAAGCGGGAGAAGCGAAGAAGATTGCGGCAGTGTCAAGCTCGCCATCAACGCCGTAACGCGCTTCGGGAATCATGGTGTGAGCATAGTTCTGGAAGAATTCGCTCTGGAGGGTCTCCTTGGTAAGAGGAGTCTCGAAGTAGCCGGGGCAGATGGTGTTGACGGTGATGCCCTTGTCGCCCCACTCGCAAGCGAGAGCTCTTGTGAGGTTTACAACGCCGCCCTTTGCAGCATGATAGGGAGCCGCAGGAGCAATCTTGTTTCCTACGAGACCGTACATGGAAGCGATGTTGATGATTCTGCCGTAGCCTGCGGGAATCATTGCGTTCTTGGCAACTTCACGAGCCATCTTGAAGGTTCCGACGAGGTCGATATTGATTTCGTTCAGGAGAACTTCATCGGTGATGTCCTCAGCGGGAGCAACTCCGCCGGTGCCTGCGTTGTTGATAAGGATGTCGATGCGTCCGAACTTGTCCATTGCAGCCTTTACAGCAGCCTGAACCTGCTCGGTAGAAGTGATGTCGCAAGCAACTGCCAAAGTCTCTACACCGTATTCTTTGGTGAGATCAGCGGCAACTTCGTCGATGAGCTTCTGACGGCGAGCCAGAACGACGATATTGCATCCCTGATTGGCAAGAGCCTTTGCCATCTGGACACCGAGTCCTGTTGAGCAACCGGTAACTATAGCAACGTTGCCGGTGAGGTCAAAATAATTTTTCATTTCCCATGTCTCCTTTGACATATATTTTCTTTTGACAAACTTTTAGTTTGTTCGTGCTAACAGTATAGCATACTTTAGACGGGATTTCAAGGGTGGATGGAGAAAATTTTGAGTAAAATCGAGCTAATGTAGGGGCGGATATTATCCGCCCGTACTTTCGGCAACAACTTTTCGGGCGGATGATATCCGCCCCTACTCATACTGGTCCTTCTGACGGTGCGACGACATACGAGCCGTAGGTGTGTGGGAGGTGGTCAAAGCTCTTGTCATCTGAATAAGGCTCGAAATCCGAGTAGGTTCGGGTTTCATCAAGCTTGATATCGAGATGGTTTTCACCCGGTCCGAGATACATCTTCACATGCAAAATCCGGTTGAACTCATCGAAATAGGCGGTGCTGTTCTCGCTGAGAGTAACCGAGGTGTAGCGGTTCACCCAATTTACACCTTCGCCGTTGAGGCGGATATCTGCGGGAGTTTTCGACATGTGGATATGGGCGATGAACTCGCGAAGCGGGAACTTGTCGTTATCCGGGCTAAGGCTGATTCTGAGGCTGTCAACTGCCTCCTCGCATGTGATTTCGGTGACGGTGTATTCGCCGGAAATGTAGTTGTCGGTAATACCATCGTCGGCATAGATTTTTGCCGTCGACCCGCCGGAGGGATAAACCTCGGCTTCAAGCCTGCCGAAATCAAGCTCTCGGGTGTTCATGATGTCGTCGGTCATCGGGATGACTGCACCCGCTTTCACGAAAACAGGAATGCGGTTCTGCGGAGCATAAACCTTGTATTCCCTGCCGCCCTCGTAGACGTAATCGTAATCGAAATCGTACCACCTGCCCTCGGGAAGATAAACGGTGCGGGTGTTCTTCTTAGATTCGATAACCGGAGCTATCAGCAGGTTCTCGCCAAAGAGATACTCATCGGTGATTGTATAGGCTTTCTCGTCGCCCGGATAGTGCCAGAAAAGCGGGCGCATAATCGGCGTGCCGGTCAGGTAGTTCTCATAATACAGCGAGTAGATATAGGGAATCAGGCGGTAGCGGAGCTTGATATAGTGGCTCATGCCGTCAAAGGTGAGCTTGTTGTATCTGAACGGCACTGCTTCGCCGCCGGCGTGGTGAGAGCGGAAAATCGGCGTAAAGCAACCGAACTGCATCCATCTTTCATAGAGCTCGGCATGCTCGGTACGGTCGTTATGATAAAGGTTATACGGGCAGTCGTCGTTATTCGTCGGCGAGATGAAGCCGCCGGTGTCGCATGTCCACATGGATATGCCGCTCATTTGGGTGTTGAGAGCTTTGGGAATGTGCGCCCGAAGAGTGCCGTATTCCGAATATATATCGCCCGTCCAGAGAGCTGTGGGCTCGCGTTGGATGCCCGCCGTGCCGGTTCTTGTCAGGACGAAACTGCGCTTGTTCGGCGAATGGGATTTTGCAATACTGTGGTAGGTCTTGGTGACGTTGTTACTGAATATATTATGGATTTCCGAGCGACTGCCGGCGTGATAGGCGGTGTTTTCTGCATCGCCTTCCGGCTCGGTCAGATCGAGCCACCAACCCTCAACGCCGTCATCCATGATGCGCTTAATCTGAGGAGAAAGCCACTCTTCGATATCGGGATTGGTGAAGTCCATAAGCTGACCGCTGTAGTGCCCGCAGATTACGGGTTTGCCGTCGGTATCGTATGCCAGAATCCCAACTTCTTTTGCGCTCTCAAAAGTATCGCTGTCGCTCTTGAGCATCGGTCCCGAGTTCGAAGCCATGAAATGGATTCCGTCATTCTCAAGATATCCCCTTATCTTCTCGGGGCTCTTGCCTTCCCATCTGTCCGCCCACTTGTAGTTATTGAAATACTGTGCCCAGTCGAAGTCGAAGACGATTGAATCAAGCGGGATTCCGAAGTGCTTATAGGTGGCGATGACGTCGTCAACCTCTTCCCAGTTCCAGAAGGAGCACTTGCTCTGCATGTAGCCGAGAACCCACAGCGGCGGGAGCTTGGCGCGACCGGTGATTTCGGAGAACTTAGTGACCACCTCGGGGATATTCTTGCCGAGAATCAGATAAATCCTGCAGGCTCCGTCGGGAGCTGTGATAATCAGCTTGTCGGGAACCGTGCATCCGATGTCGACGGCGAGATTTGATGTGTTGTCGAGATAGATTCCATAGCCACGGCTGCTAAGGATAAAGGGAATCGGATATTCGGCGGTGACAGAATTGTTGCTTATCCTCTGACCCGTGACCATGTCTCGGATTGTTCCTCTGCGGTCGAGGGAGCCAAACTCCACATCGTTGTCCTCGCCCAAGCCGTAAATATGCTCGCCGTCCGAAAGCCTGAGCTTAAGCTCAAAGCCGCTGTCGTGCTTCGTGTATTCAAACATTTCGGATATGAGCTTGCCGATTTCGGAAAAATCCCCTTCTATTTCGGGGAGAGGAAGTATTGCGCCCGAGTCGGGGTGAGTTCTGCCGTCGGGGATTTCAATCGAAAAGAGATTTTTTTGGTGAACGCGAAGCTGTGCGGGATAATCGGAAATGCTGATAGAGTAGGGCATGTTGATTCCTCCGGTTTATGATATTTTGATTTCGATTACAAAAACGGGCGGATAATATCCGCCCCTACATGATTATGGTTTAAGCTTCTTCTCCCTGTGGTGCTTTCTGCACAGAGCGATATAATTATCATTTGCGCCAAGAACTACCTGATCTCCTTCTGTGACCATACCGTGCTCGTTGAACCTAGCGTTACAGGTGGCGGCTTTTCCGCACCAGCAGACGGTCTTTATCTCCTCGATGACATCAGCCCACGCAAGAAGCCACATGCTCCCTGGGAAGAGATTTCTCTGGAAGTCGGTCCGGAGTCCATAGCAGATTACGGGCACTTCCAGATCATCGACGATATGAACGAAGAGCTCGACCTGCTCTTTTGTGCAAAATTGGGCTTCGTCGACAATGACGCAGTCGTAAGACTTGATTTCATCCTCTGGCATAGCCTCGAGATTTTCGACGAAATCGCACTTCTGGTTGAGACCGATCCGGGAAGCCATCACGCCCTCGCCGTCGCGATTGTCAAGCTTAGGCTTGACGAGAAGGGCGCGCTTTCCCCTTTCATAATAGTTATACGCTACCATAAGGGCGTTGGCGGTTTTTGAACTGCCCATCGCGCCGTAGCGGAAATAAAGCTTTGCCATACTTCTCCCCTGTTTTAAAGAATTATAGTCTCGGTGCCGTCGAGTCCCGAAAGAATCTCGGTCTTGTCGCCGGAAATGATGCCGACGGTGACTTCCATCTGGACCTTGGTACCGGATATCAGGACATTCACGGCATAGCCGTCTGAGGTTTCAAAGACCGCATCGGTCGGGACGATTACGGCGTCGTCTCTTCGTAGGGTCGTGAAAGTGACCTGAATGGTTCCGAAGTCCTCGAAGTCAACATCCTCGTCGGGCTGTATAACATAGCTTGTGATGGTGTTTGATTCGCCGCTGAAACGGTCGTATGAGGTTGTCGTTATGGTGTCTATGACCTTGCCTGTGGTTACCACGAGGGTTCCCTGCGCTATGTCAACCTTGGTGCCGAAGCTGACGTTTGAAAGCTCGTTTCTTGAATCGGTTACGGTGAGATATACTTTTGAAGAATCCACAATAGTGCAGACTGTAGAGTTCGCTGAGACGGTTGCGCCGACCCAGTAGTTGCCGACGGAGGTTATCTTGCCGTCGCAGGGGGCGGTTATCGTGAGATAATCGAGGCGCTTGACGAGGTTGTCGTAATTAGCCTGCTCGATAGCGAGGTCAATCGCCGCAAGTGCGGCTTCGTCCTCATCGCCGGCGGCTACAAGAGCGTCATAGGTGGATTGTGCAGAATCGAGAACTACTTTCTGAACCTCGATTTCGTCGTCAAGCTCATCAGAGCTCAGGCGGACAAGAACGTCGCCCTCGCTGACCGTCTGGTCTTCGTGGACGTTGAATTCGGTAATGGTTCCGCCGACAAGCGAGAAGGAAAGATTGGTATAGTATGGAGTGTCGACGGTGCCGTCGAGAGTAACGATCTCTAAAATCGTTCCGACATAGGCATCGGCGGTATTATAGTTGACAGAGCCGGTATTGATGGGGATATAGATTTCATCATCGACGGTTGCTTCGTCTCCGCAGGCGCAGAGAAGAGAGCACATGAGTACGGCGGATGTCAGAACGGCAAAAATTCTTTTTTTCATAGCTAAGGTTCCTTCCGAAAAAATGCAAAAGGCTGACGGCACAATTTCACTTATATTATGATAGCAGATTTTTCGGGAAATTACAATAGCAAAGTTTCGGGTATCAGAAATTTTCGGGCAAAATAAAGTCCCCTCGGGATTCCGAAGGGACTTACATAAACTTTTCCAATCAGTTTGTGATGGTGACGTTGCCGGAGGTGGTTTCGACGTCAATTTTCAGGTTACCGGTGCCGACTGTGGTTCTGCCTTCGCCCTTGAGAGAGCTACCGCTTGCGGTGACTGTGCCGGAGGTGGTTTCGTACTCAAGAGTATAGCCGGTGCCGGACGGAAGGGCTATTGTTGCACTGCCGGAAGTGATTTCGATATCGAGCTCCTGAGAAATAGTGCATGAGCTGATAGAGATTGCACCGGAGGTGGCATCTGCGCTCATTTCGGTGGCGGTGATGCCCTTGATGGTGGAATTGCCGGAGGTGGTCTCGACACTTAAATCTCTGACCGAAAGAGTTCCCTGTGCGTCGGAGATTACTATGTTCGCCGAGGTCGCTTCGATAGAAAGCTCGTCAAGGCTCATCGAAGTCGGAATATAGACGGTCAGGTCTTTCGAGATACCAGCCGAAGAAAAGTTATTAGCTTTGATGAAGTTAATCTTGAGCTCGCCGTACTTGTTTACGGTGTAGTAGAGGACATTCGAAGAGCTTATCGTGGACGAGCTTGTCTCGCTGACCTGAATGGTGGTGCCACTATATGGGATAACCGTTACGCTTCCCGAGTGCCAGTCGATTTCGATGTCGGTGATGCCGGAGGTGTCCATCGTGAAGTCGCCTGTTGCGGAAGAATAATTGCTGTTTGAAGATGAGGTTGCGTTTGATGTAGTGGGTGCTGTGGTTGTGGTTGCGGCTGTGGTGGTCTGGGCTGTTGTAGTGGTTGCCGCCGCTGATGTTGTGGCTTCGGTGGTGGTTTCAGGCTCTGCGGTGGTCGCCGCCGTCGTAGTGGTGACTTCGGGAGTCCCTAAGTCTGCCGCTGTGGTTACTGCGGGTTCATCAACATCGCCATTAGCGGATTCGTCATCGTAAGCGACTACGATGTCGACGTCATCATCGGTAGCTCTGGTAGCCACGGAGGTGTCGTCCTGAGCCTTGAGGCTCGCGTTAATCTGGATGAGAACTACGAGTATTCCCAAAAGAAGTACTGCGGCTACAGCTCCGGCGATTATTTTGATGATAGAGTTGGTTTTGTTAGTCATGTTAGTGCTCCTTTCATTTCTTTGAGTTATAGATCTCGAATATTGCGTCCAGGACGTAGGTTAATGCCGCGCCTATCAGGAATATTACCCATGTGACAGTCCATGCGCCGGTGATTATACTTATCACGATGTATATCGCAAGGATGAGGCACCACATTATTATTTTCACGAGCTTTTCAGCCGAAGTTGCGGGATTATTGGCTTTTTCCGATTCGGCTTTTTCCTTCTGATAGGTTTCGATTTCAATCGGCTTTCCGACGTAAGCCCGGCAGATGAATGCCCCGACTGCCGCTACAAGCATCGCAAGCATCATGATAACCCCGAGGCTTAAAAGCCAGTCGATTCTGAGCTCGTCTTGCAAATCACTGCAGATTGCCACGGGAACGAGGCAGGATATCACAAGACCAACGCCGACTGCCAGAAATTTTGCCCTTTGCCTGGTACTCTCCTCTTTCTCGGGATTACCGTAGAACTCGGCAAGCTTTTTGAAGCAGGTGCTGTAGATTATGAGACCGGTTGCTATTGCGGCTAAGATGAGAAAGACTGATACTCCGAAGGATTCAATCTCTATCTTGCCGATTTCGAGCTCTTCGAACTCCGCCGGGAAGATTATGCCTACAAAGTAGAGGACGATGCCCGCTATCACATATGTCCAACGAAGCTTTGAATACTTTTCCGAAACCTCGTCCGGGATTGACTTTTTCTCGGAATAGCTCGATACTATCGGGTCGGGCTTCGAAACCGCCGATTCAACTTTTATCAATTCTCCGCTGTCGCCCGAATACTCTTTTATAAGCTCGTCGACGTCGCCGATGCCGGATATTGCGGAGCGGTAAGCCGAATCTTCATCCATGCCGCCGGCAAGCAAATCTTCGTATTTTTCGAGCGTATTGCCGAGGATTTTTTCCTTCAGGTCCCGGGTCTGCGGAGTGTTTGGAGCTTTCCAAAAGAGCTCTTCTATATATGCTTCAATTTTATCTCTCATAGCTGTGCCTCCTCGTCTTTTTCGAAACCCTCTCCGCTGACGGACAAGATTTTATCCATGATGTTTTTGGCTTCGACCCACTCGTCGGTCATCCTGAAGTAAGCTTCCCTGCCGAGCGGGGTTATGTGGTAGTATTTTCTTCTGGCTCCCGTTTCGCTGTCGCCCCAGTACGAGGTGATATAGCCGCTGTCGAGGAGCTTTTTGAAAGCGGTGTAGAGCGTGGCTTCGTTCAGCTCGTACATCCCGGACGATTTTCTTAGTATACTCTTGTTGATTTCGTAACCGTAGCTGTCGCCCTGCATGAGGTTCGCAAGGATTACGGCATCAACCCGTCCTCTTATAAGTTCAGATGCTACCGACAATTTATCCGCCTCCTTTACTCTTTCTGTTTGCATTATATCACATGTTACCTTGTCTGTCAAGGTATTTTAGAAAAATTTTTATGTAAGATTTTTTAGATACTTCGGTGAAGCTCGAAACAGGCATTATTTTTTTATGCGTTTCCGAGAAAATTCAAACAAGTCCTGCAAAAAATGCTCATTGACATTTATCTTTGGTTACGCTATTATACTTTTAAAAGAGCATTGAAAGGAGCAAGACATGTACACACCAAACGAACACAGATATGACGATATGCCCTACCGCAGGTGCGGTAAAAGCGGCTTGAAGCTTCCGGCGATTTCACTTGGATTCTGGAGGAATTTCGGCGGCGAGAACCCCTATTCCGTGATGGAGGAGATTACTCTCGGGGCTTTTGACCTTGGAATTACATATTTTGACCTTGCGAATAACTATGGAAACCCTCACAACGGAAGAGCCGAGGAGAACTTCGGTAAGATTTATGCAAACAATCTCAAGCCCCATCGTGACGAAATCGTTGTTGCAACGAAGGCAGGCTTTGAGATGTGGGCGGGACCCTACGGCGACAGAAACGGCTCCCGCAAATATCTTCTGGCTTCGCTCGACCAGAGCCTCAAGAGAATGGGGCTCGAATATGTCGACATCTACTATCACCACGTTCCCGACCCGGAGACGCCTGTTTATGAGACCGCGATGGCGCTCGACACGGCTGTAAGGCATGGCAAGGCACTCTATGCCGGCATCTCAAATTATTCAAGGTCTCAGGCGGAAGAGATTACAGCCGCATTAAGAGAGCTCGGCACACCGTTTATCGTCAACCAGATTTCCTACTCGATGATTAACCGCTGGATTGAAGACGACAGGCTCGACAAGTGGGCTATCGAAAACGGCGTCGGGCTTGCGGTATATTCTCCCCTCTCGCAGGGACTCCTGAGCGGTAAGTACAACAAAAATATCCCCGCTGATTCGAGAATCGGCAAGGGAGATTCATACCTCGGCAGACAGCTTGATGAGAAAACCATAGTGAAGCTTAACAAGCTTTCGGAAATTGCTGAAAACCGTGGACAGAGCATGTCGCAGATGGCACTTTCATGGGTTCTGAAGAATCCCGCCGTTGCAACCGTCATCATCGGCGCAAGCAGGTTCTCACAAGTCGAGGAAGACATTGCGGCAATAGACAAGCTCGATTTCAGTGAGGACGAGAACAGGGCTATCGAGGAAGCACTTAATGGCTGATATGATACACGTTAATCAGGCGGGGTATCTCCCGAAAGCCGAGAAAATTGCTGTTCTGCCCTTTCAGGCGGAGACTTTCAAAGTGATTGATGCCGACGGCAATGTCGCTTTCGAGGGCAAGTGCACAAGGTTCGGGTTTGATGAGAACTCGGGAGATATGGTCTGGAAAGCAGATTTCTCTGAATTCGAGACTGAGGGCGAATACAGGATTGTTGCGGGAGATGCGACTTCCCCACTGTTTAAAATCGGCAGACATGCACTTGACAAGACGCTTCGGGATTTGGTTCGGGCTTACTACTATTTCAGATGCGGATGCGAACTGAAGCCGGAAAATGCGGGAAAATTCACGCACGGCGCTTGCCACACTTCTCCGGCATCAGAATGGTTTGACCATACCGTTAAGAAAGACGTTTCGGGCGGATGGCACGATGCCGGGGATTACGGGCGATATGTCACGCCGGGAGCGTGCGCGACGGCTCAGCTTCTGTATGCCTATATCCTCTATCCGAATGCGCTTAAGAATCTTGACCTGAATATTCCCGAGAGCGGAAACGGCATGCCGGATTTCCTGTCGGAGGTGAAGTATGAGCTCGACTGGCTGATGAAGATGCAGAAGGCGGATGGTGCGGTCTATCACAAGGTTTCGACTGCTCAGCATGCACGGTTTGTGATGCCGGAAAAGGACATGGGAGCGCTCTATCTCCTGCCGATATCGTCGATGGCTACTGCCGATCTGGCGGCGGTCTGTGCCTTGGGTTATCGGGTTTATAAAGAATTTGACGCTGAATATGCTGAAAAATTGCTTGATGCGGCGAAGCTTTCGCTAAAATGGCTCGACGAGAATCCGCAGTTTATAGGTTTCCGGAACCCCGAGGGTTGCGGAACGGGCGGCTATGGCGAAGGCGGCGACAAGGACAATCGCTTCTGGGCTTATTCCGAGATGTTCGCGGCGACGGGAGACGAAAAGTATCTTGAAAAAGCGAAAGAGCTTCTTGTCTACGACTTCCCAAGAACCGAGTTTGGAGTCGGCTCTATCGGAGGGCTCGGGGCGTTAGCTTATCTCACAAGCGGAAGAGCTTCCGAAAACGACAAACTCGCCGAGGCGTTCAAATCCATGTTTATAAGTCAGGCTCAACGGCTCAGGTGGCTCGCCGACCGTAGCGGCTATATGGCGGCTATGGACGAACGGGACTACGGCTGGGGTAGCAACATGGGGCTTATGAAGCACGGAATGATTTTCGCCGTATGCGATACGCTGTGCGGCACTCATGAATTCGAAGTCTACGCAAAACGGCAGTTCGATGTTCTGATGGGTGTGAATGCCGTCGGGATGAGCTATGTTTCCGGCAACGGCGAAAGGGCTATCGGGCATCCACATCTACGTCCTGCGGCGGCTGACGGAATCGACGAGTGCATCCCCGGATTTGTGAGCGGAGGAGCGAACCGCCGACCGGTTGAGGATGTCGCCTCGAAGTATATTCCGAAAGGCACGCCTCCGATGAAGAGCTTTGCGGACGTCCAGGATCTCTACTCCGTAAACGAAGTCACGATATATTGGAACTCGCCCGCAGTGTTCGTGGCGGCGTATCTCTTGAACTGACAATAAAAATCCCACAGGCTGAAATTCTCAGCTTGTGGGACTTTTTTATTTGTTCTTTGGTCTTGTCTCCCAGAATGCAAGTGCCGCCGCTGACGCTACGTTAAGCGAATCGACGCCGTTCTGCATCGGGATTTTGACTGTATAATCGCAGGTGGAGATTGTGTGCTTCGCTAGACCGTCGCCCTCGGTTCCTAAGACAAGCGCGAGCTTCGGCTCGGACTTCAGAACCGGATTATCGACGCTGATTGAGTCGTCCGAGAGCGCCATTGCGGCGGATTTGAAGCCGAGGTTTCTCAAGAGCTCTGCGCCGTGACTGTGCCAGTCGGCGAAGTCCTCACCAATCTGTGCCCAAGGAACCTGGAACACCGTCCCCATACTGACTCTTATCGCTCTTCTGCAAAGAGGGTCACAGCAGGACGGGGTTATGAGAACCGCATCTATTCCCAGAGCCGCCGCCGAGCGGAAGATTGCGCCGATGTTGGTCGAGTCGGCGATGTCCTCAAGGACGGCGATTCTTGAAGCGTTCTTTGTCACTTCTTCGGGAGTTTTCGGCAAGGGTCTTCGGAAGGCACACAGGACGCCACGGGTGAGCTCGTAGCCGGTGAGACTGCTTAATAGCTCTCTGTCGGCTGTATAGACGGGAATATCGCCACTTCTGGCGATTACTTCCCTTGCGTCGCCGTTTATATGCCGCTCCTCGGTGAGCATCGACAATGGCTCATATCCGCAGTCAAGAGCCGTGCCGATAACCTTCGGGCTCTCGGCGATAAATATGCCCTTTTCGGGCTCCAAGCGGTTGCGAAGCTGGGCTTGGGTGAGGCTTGTGTAGATTTTGAGATTCGGGTCGGTCAGATTATCGACTTTGATGACGGGCATGTAATTATCTCCAATGAATTAAAAGATCACTTTTTGTGCTTAATACCATTAATCAGCGTCCCTTTTACGCCGTTTTCAAGTATTCCTTTGACTGTTTCGCGAGTATTCAGCCCCAAAGTATCGTCAACAACATCCAAGGCACCTTTTACTTTGTTAGAAGTTCTGACCCCTGCGGTCGTGCCAGTCATTAAATCCACGATTTTATTTTCAAACTTACCTGATTCGATAGAACTGAAAAACTCTATCTTTAGATTTTTTGATTCAGTTTGAATATCTACCTCGTGCCCTTTCCTTTTGACCTGAGGAGCCTCGTTATAAACCTTAATAGTGCTTATTGGAATCTCATCAAGAAGCTCAGTAGCTTTCTTAGTAAACATATTCTCTTTTTCTATAATGATTCTCTGCGATGTCAGCGTGACCTTCAGCCTGCCCTTGTAATTGGAGCTCGTTGTTTCACCATCGTACAAAATGACTTCATCAATCGCCAACTGATAATTTTCCATTTTCATATATCCCTTCAAGAATAAACTGTGAGCCTATTTCTTCCATTGCTTTGTCGAAAGGGATTCCTAAACCCGAATCGTTTTGCTCATGCCCAATAGCCAGCTTATCCAAAATCTTGTCCGCTGAAAGCGGACTATAAGCCTGCATCATGGAAACGGTCTGTTCAATCGTACTCATGAGAAAACCTCCTTTTTAAACTCACACATATATTATACACCGCTCATTCCTAAAACGCAAGGACGCATTTCGGAATAAGCGGTGTTTTTTAATCAAACAGTCTGAGAAGCGGTGGCGGGTGTAGTGACATTCGCCTTCTTCATCTTCGTTGTCTGTCTCTGTGCCATGACGAGGGAGTAGTAGACACCTTGCTTGCGCATGAGTTCGTCGTGGGTGCCCATTTCGGCGAGTCTGCCCTTGTTAAGAACGATAAGCTGGTCGGCATGGGAAAGGGTCGAGAGACGATGGGCTATCGCTATCGTCGTTCTGCCCTTGCAGAGCTCGTTCAAGCCCTCCTGAATCTGGCGCTCGGTCTCGGTGTCGAGTGAGGCGGTTGCTTCGTCAAGGATTATAATCTTCGGGTCGTGGAGAATCGCTCTCGCAATGGCTATTCTCTGGCGCTCGCCGCCCGAGAGGGTGTAGCCCTTGCTTCCGACACGGGTGTTATAGCCGTCGGGAAGCTTAGTTATGAACTCGTGAGCATGAGCAACCTTTGCCGCCTGAACAACCTCTTCAAAAGTGGCGTCGGGCTTGGCATAGGTGATATTGTCGAGGACGCTTCCCTCAAAGAGGTAGGTCTCCTGCAGGACGACGCCGACCTGCGAGCGAAGGCTCTGCTGTGAGATGTCCTTGATGTTGACGCCGTCAATTCTGATTTCCCCTTGGGTTACATCGTAAAGTCTCAGAATCAGGTTTATCATAGTGGACTTTCCGACGCCGGAATGTCCTACAATGCCGTACATCTTGCCCTTTTCGAGCTTGCAGTTGATATCCTTGAGAACGGGGTTATATACCTTATAGCCGAAGTAGACATGGTCGAATTCGATGTCACCCTTGATATCGAGGTCGACACAGTCGGAGCTGTCGCGGACGTCGGTCTCCTCCTCTAAGATTTCGAAGACCTTCGAGGCACTGACGGAAACGTCGGCTATCGACTTCGGCAACTGCATGAGCCAACGAAGCGGAGTGTAGAGCATACTGACGTATGAGGTGAACTGGGTGAGTTCGCCGAGGGTCATCGATCCCCACTGGGGCATGAGTCCCAAGACCATTCTTGCACCGAAGAAGACGACGAAGTAGTTACCGATTACAAGAACGAGGTCGGAGATTGGGTTCAGAAGATTCCAGACGACCTCCGCCTTGGAAGCGGCTTTTGCCCATGCTCCGGAAGCCTTTTCGTATTTCTCGGCTTCGTTTTTCTCGGTTCCGCAGGACTTGACAACACGGATGCCGTTCAGGGTGTCGTGAAGAAGCCTTGAATGAGCATTCGAGAATCGCCACGAACGGCTGAAATATGTGTGCATTATGTCGCCGATTTTCTTGACAAGAATAACAACGAACGGAAGCGGGAGCACAACCATCAAGGCAAGCCGCCAATTCATGACGAACAGGATTATTGCGACGATGACGAGTGACAGAACCCTGACGACGGCGTTCTTGCCGTTATCGGTGATGAAGCTCTGGATTTTGTTTGCATCGTTTGAGACGCGGGAGATAAGCTCTCCTGCGGTCTTCTTGGAAACCGAGGACATCGAGAGATCGAGTGTCTTGTCGAAAACGTCCTGACGGAGGTCCTGTCCTAAGTTCAAAGAAACATAGTAGCTGTTCTTGAGGTTGATGCGGTCAAGTATTGTCGTGATTATAACCGTCACAAAGAGAGACGCACAGAGAAGTGCAAAGCCGCTCATGCTGAAATCACTTGCAGACTGGGTCCCCTCCTGTACGGGAATGACATAGTTGTCTACGAGAAGGCGGTTTATGTAGGGCTTTATAACCTCGATTATCTCGGTTATGATTGTGCAAAGAATCGCTATCCCGAACGCCTTTTTATAGGGACCGATGCGCTTGAAAATCTTCATGAATACTTTTACTTTTGAAGCGCAGTATGGACACTCGGTGTAGCCGTCGAGCGGAAGCCCGCATTTCGGGCACTTCGGCTCGTCGATGGTGCTCTTCTCGATGAAATCACCGGTCGTAATGTAGTGATTGAGGAGCTTGCAAAGCTCGGCAAAGGCGATAAAGTTGTCCTGTGTGAAGGAGCAGATGCACTTGTCGTCGATGTCGTCGTGACGGGCGACCATCATCGAGCACCCGACAAGCTGTTCGCAGGCATACTCTTCATATTTCTTTATCGGAAAGCTCTCCTTGATTTCGGAGCCGATATAGACGAATATATCCTCGTGGGTGACGCAGATATGCCCGTCGACCTTCTCTGCCTTGTCGTACAGGTTAAAGGGAAGGGAGAAAACGAAGTCGTCAAGACTCTTCCCTTCCGGTGCGGAGATTAACAGGTTCGTATAAAATCCCCCTTTTAGATATAAATCTCGAGAACAGACAAGCTCTTCTTGTCAAGCTTATTTATGTCGTTACAGCAGTATTTGTTGCCGTCGACATCGTTGGCATAAAGATACTTGTCGGTGAACATGCGGAAGTTTGAATACCAGTCGCGGATGCAGATGGTCTTTCTTCCGGCGGTGGTGTCGATGTCGACGAAGATAAAGCCACGGGAGTTATCCTTGATGGAATAAACCTTCGTTATCTCGGGCATGAAGTACTTGTATTCGAGGTACTCATCAACGAGCTTGTACTGCTCGCTTGATAGCTCCTTCATGTCCTTGATTACGCCTATCTCCTTGAATTCCTTATCTTCGTTGTCGTAGGCGACGCTTATGTAGGTGGTGGCGGAGTAGAACGGCATAAGCCTTGTAAGCCTGACGTTGAAATACTCCTGTCCCTCATATTTAAGTGAGATGAATCCCGCATCGTCGCGGTAGAAGTCGAGCTTTGAGCAATCAAGGAGCTCCAATCTGTCCACTTCGAACTTTTCGGGGACATATTCTGTATTGTTAGCCATTTTTTATATCTCCTTTCTCAGTCTTCGATGAACTTGAGGGCGTCGGCTTGAAGCTTATAGAGCTCGAAGTATTTGCCCTTTTCGCGGATGAGCTTGTCGTGGGTTCCCATTTCCTTGACCTCGCCGTTCTCTATGACGCAGAGCATGTCGGCATCACGAAGAGTCGAGAGTCTGTGGGCGATTGATATAATGGTTCTTCCCTCTTTCAGGCTGTCGATTGCAACCTGAATCTTACGCTCGGTACGAGTATCCATCGAAGCGGTTGCTTCGTCCAGGATAAGAATATTCGGGTCTTGGATTATGGCACGGGCTATCGAAATTCTCTGCTTCTCGCCGCCGGAGAGAGTTACTCCGCCGGAGCCGATTTTGGTGTTGTAGCCATCGGGAAGCTTGGTGATGAACTCGTGAGCGTTTGCCGACTTTGCCGCCTCGATAACCTCTTCCATGGTGGCGTTCGGTCTGGCATAGCGGATATTATCCGCAACGGAGCCGACGAAGATGTAGGTTTCCTGAGAAACGATTCCTATGCAACGTCTTAAGTCTTCAGTCGCTATCTTCTTTATAGGCACGCCGTTTATGAGAATCTCGCCGGATATGACGTCATAAAGCCTTGCCATAAGATTTATAATGGTGGACTTGCCCGCTCCCGTCTTGCCGACGATGCCGAACATGTGACCGGCTGTAACCTTGAAGGAAACATTCTTAAGGATTCTGTGTCCCGCTTCGTACTCGAAGAAGACGTTTCTGAATTCGATATCGCCGTCAAGGTGTTCGAGCCGAACGGGGTTCGGGTCTTCGACGACGGTCGGCTTTGATTCGAGGATTTCAAACATTCTCGAAGCCGCATCGACGCACCGAGCCCACCTGTCGCCTATCCACATGAAGAAGTCGATAGGGTCATAGAGCATGCCGGTGTAGGAGATAAGTCCGGTCAGTACACCGTAGGTGAATACTGTTCCGCCGACCTCGACCTGCATGACAATAAGGAAGCAACCGAGGCAGAAGAGCCCGATGCTGAACAGGTTATAACAGCCCCAGACAAGCGGATTGGTGTTGGTAATCTTGTTGTTGATTCGCTCGTTGACCTCGTAGGCGTCCTGGTTCTTCTTTCTGTAGCGGTCGCGTTCCTTCTGCTCTTTTGCGAAGGATTTTACTACTCGCTGACCGTTCATAACATCAGAAAGAACCGAGTTGAGGCTTCTCATCGCAACATCAAGCTTACGATAGAGCTTCCTCTGCTTCTTATAGAGGTAGTTGTCGGCGAAGAGAAGGACGAACAAAAGAAGTATAAGTCCGACAGTCAGAATCGGGCTGAGCATCATCATGATGGCGCCGATGCCGACAATCTTTACGACATTTGCGATTCCGTAGGGAACGATATCAACAAAGAAGCTATAGACATTGTTGCTGTCACGATCGACTCTTGACATGAGAGAACCGGTCTGCTTGCTCGTGAAGAACTGGAGCGACAGATTGTTCATCGAGGCGTAAATCTTAGACCGAAGGGTATGCGTTACATGAGGAACGACCTTCGCCGTTACGATTCCCGAGAAAAGACCCGTCAGCTTGCTTAAGATGTTCGTGAAGAGCATGAGTAATACTATCAGCAGAACCTGACCGTAGAACCTTCCGGTTTCGCTCAGAACGTCGTCATAGAGCATCTTTGAGCTGAACCACGGCGTGATTATCGCCATGACGTTCGACAAAAGGATTGACAGCATTATAAACGTAATCTCAACCTTGAAGTCCTTGAACAACCCCATGAGCTTCATGAATATCGAGCGTTTGTCGACGCAACGTGGGCATACGGGACGGTTGGGGTTCGGATAGGGCTGATGGCATATCGGGCAGACGGTGTTCTTCTGATCAAGGAGGGTGTCGTCTATCTCCTCGTGCCTGTGGGTCATGTTGAGGCGCTCGCAGAAGCGCTCGAACTTTTCGCAGTAGCCGATTGAAAATCTTGCGATCAGGATATTCTCACGGTCGTGCTCATACTCGCTCGGAGACCAACCGAAGCTCGGTCCGCCGAAGCCGCCTTCGGGAGGAGGTCCGCCCGGTCCTCCGGGTCCACCGGGTCCTCCGGGTCCGCCGGGAGGAGGTCCCATCGGAGGTCCGTTATCGGGACGAGAGCCCATCGGCGGGTGTCCGTGATGTCCACCATGGGGCATTTCGGAGAAATCCTCAACTTCGCCTTCACGGAGCATGCCGATAACAAGCCTTGCGGTGTTCTGGTGGCGGTCGACATACATATTCTTAATCTTTGCGATTTCGTATTCCTTGAAATCCTCCACGCGGTATGAGACCATCTCTCTTATCGGAGAAGCCTTGAAGAACTTCCTGATGCCGGGGACGCCGCGCATCTTCTCCGCAAGCTCTTCCTTCGAAGTAGCCTGCTTATACTCCTCATAGCCGCTGATTATGTAGAGCTTCTTGTCGTCGAAAGTGACATAGACGTCGAAGTATTTCCCCTCGCCGTCCAGGTCAGCCTTTACGCAATAGAGAAGCTTTTCCGTATTGACGCCACGCTTATAGAGCTCGTCTGCGACAAGCTCGGGCAATGCGTCAAAATGCTTCATAAAATCACCTTCCTATATTTCAGACACAATGCTTCACTAACGAAACAAAATTATACACCGAGTATTCATCATTGTCAAGGACTTTTGAGATAAAATCGCCGTTTTTATCCGCTTTTTCGTGTGGCGCATGATTGACTTATCCCGTGCAATATGATAAACTGATATCTGTATATTAATTTTTGCAAAGGCAGTGATACTATGACTAAGCTATTAAGTTTACTTAAAACAAACGCACGTCTTTCGAACAAGGAGCTTGCTACTCTCCTCGGCAGAACCGAAGAAGAGGTCGCAAAGGATATTGCGGAGCTCGAAAGAACCGGCGTTATAAAGGGCTATTCCACCATTATGGACGACGACATCGTCAACAAGGACAGCGTTACGGCATATATCGAGCTTTCGGTTACCCCGAAGGCTCAGGTCGGCTACGACGAAATTGCGGGCTATATCTCCCAGTATGAAGAGGTCGAGAGCGTTTCCCTGATGTCGGGAGGATATGACCTTGCCGTAACCGTCAGATGCAAGAATATAAGAGACGTTTCGAACTTCGTGGCGCAGAGGCTTGCGACCATCGACGGGGTTGTCTCCACTTCCACACATTTCTTCTTGCAGAAGTATAAAGAGAACGGCATACTCCTTGCCGATTTTGAGCGCGACGAAAGAGGGCAAGACTGATGGACTACGAAAAGCTCATCGGCAAGACCGCCGCTGAGATTAAGCCGTCCGGCATAAGAAAGTATTTTGACGTCGCCGCCACAATGGACGATGTTATTTCCCTCGGCGTCGGCGAACCGGACTTCCACACTCCGTGGCAGATAAGGCGCGAAGCTATCGTTGCTCTTGAGCGTGGTAAGACCTTCTATACCGCCAATGCTGGACTGATGAACTTAAGGAAAGCCATCAGTGAATACACCGAGAAGCACACCGGCATCAGCTACGACCCGGCAAGCGAGATTATTGTCACCGTTGGTGGTTCGGAGGCTATCGACCTGACTATCCGTGCGATTGTCGAGCAGGGCGACGAGGTCATCATCCCGGAGCCTTCGTTTGTGTGCTACAAACCGATTGTTGAGCTCACGGGCGGCAAGCCGGTTATCATCGAGACGAAAGAAGAAGACAGCTTCAAGCTGACGGCTGAGGAGCTAAAAGCCGCCATTACCCCGAAAACCAAGCTTCTTATTCTCCCCTATCCGAACAACCCGACGGGGGCGATTATGGAAAAAGAGGATCTCGAGAAGATTGCGGAAGTATTGAAAGACACGAATATTGCGGTTCTTTCGGACGAAATCTACAGCGAGCTCACTTACGGAAAGAAGCACTTTTCCATCATTTCTCTCGAGGGCATGAAGGAAAGAACAATCTATGTCAATGGCTTCTCAAAGGCGTTTGCGATGACCGGTTGGAGACTCGGATATATGTGCGCCCCGCATGAGATTACCATGCAGGCTTTGAAGATTCACCAGTTCGGAATCATGTCCTCGCCGACCATAAGCCAGTATGCCGCCATCGAGGCTCTGACGAACTCCGAAAACGACGTGAGGCACATGGTTTCGGAATACGATATCAGAAGAAGATACCTCGTCAATGCTTTCAACGAGCTCGGGCTCAACTGCTTCACCCCCGAGGGTGCGTTCTATGTCTTCCCGTCCATCAAGTCGACGGGGATGACAAGCGACGAGTTCTGCGACAAGCTTCTTCACAGCAAGCGGGTTGCCGTCATCCCGGGAAATGCTTTCGGAAACTGCGGCGAGGGCTACATAAGGGTTTCCTATGCCTATTCGCTGAGACATCTGATGGAAGCAATTTCGAGAATCAAAGAGTTTCTTGAAGAACTGAGGAATGAAAATGCTTAAGGGCAATGCTTACAAGGCTAAAGCCTTCGCCAAGATAAACTTGACTCTCGATATCACAGGGATTCTTGAGAACGGCTACCATTCTATAGCTTCCGTCATGCAGACGATTTCTCTTTATGATGAGATTTCTGTCGAGAAAAACGACTCAGGCGAGATTCGGCTATTCTCGGGCGGCGGAAAATTCGCCGAGGGCATGCCTCTTGACGAAAAAAACACCTGCCACAAAGCGGCAAAAGTTTTCTTGGAGCATATGGAAATTTCAGAAGGCGTCGATATACATATTAAGAAAAATATTCCCTCTCAGGCTGGCTTGGGCGGCGGCTCTTCCGATGCCGCAACGGTCCTGAGGCTTCTGAACCGGCTTTTTGAGACGGATTTCAGCTTTGACGAGCTTCGTGAGCTTGCAGTCAAGATTGGCGCAGATGTGCCGTTTCTCGTTACGGGAGGCTGTGCGCTGTGCGAAGGCGTGGGTGAAGTTCTCACGCCTATTGATAATGGCTTGACCGGATATGTGCTCCTTAAAAAGCCGGATTTCGGAATTTCCACTCCCGAGGCTTACAGGCTTTTTGATGAGAAGAAGCTACCGTTCGGGCACTCTTCCAAGGCGGTTATAGACAGCGGGAGCTTCCACGGGCTTCTCTCGAACGACCTCGAAAAGGCGGTTGCAAATCCTGAGATTCTGGAGCTTAAAGAAGAGCTTGTCAGGCTAGGCGCTTCGGACAGCCTGATGACAGGAAGCGGCTCCTGCGTTTACGGGCTTTTTGAGTATAGGAGAGTGGCAGAGCACGTCGGAAGGCTTATCAAGGAATATCCGACCATAGGAGTTTACGAACCTGTTTCATCAGAAGAAGTGACTGTTTTATGATTGGTTACGAAAAATGCGAGCTTTGCCCGAGAAGGTGCCGGGTAAACCGACACGTTGCCGTTGGCTTCTGCGGGCAGAGCGACGAAATTAAGATTGCAAGAGCGGCTCTCCACCTTTGGGAAGAGCCGTGTATTTCCATTGGCAGCGGTTCGGGAGCGGTCTTCTTCTCCGGCTGTACCCTTCGGTGCTGTTTCTGCCAGAATCACGAGATTTCGCATGAAGGCAAGGGCTATACTGTCTCTACGAATGAACTTGCGGAGATTTTCTTAAGGCTTCAGAGTGAAGGTGCCGAGAATATAAATTTAGTGAGCCGACACCGTTTGTGCCGTCGATTATTGAGGTCCTCGATATAGTTCGGGATGAGCTTAAGATTCCCGTAGTCTATAACTGCGGAGGATTCGAAAGCGTCGAAACGATTAAGGCGCTTGAGGGCTATGTCGACATCTATCTGCCGGATGTAAAATACTTTTCGGATGAGTATGCGAAAGAGTTCTCCGGCTGTGCGGGAATCTATTTTGAGACAGCGATTTCGGCTGTCAAAGAGATGCAAAAACAGGTCGGCAAGCCCAGATTCGATGAAAACGGCAAGCTCTTGAAAGGCGTGATAGCCCGTCACATGGTGCTCCCGACCCTTCGGAAGGATTCGATGGCGGTGCTGAAAGCCCTCCGGGAGAGTTTCGAGCCGAATGAGATACTTTTAAGCCTCATGTGCCAGTATGTGCCGATGTATCGGGCGACGACCGAAGAAAGATTCAAAAAAATCAACCGTCGTGTGTCGACGTTTGAATATAACAGTGTGCTTGATTATGCCCGGAAGCTCGGTTTTGAGGGGTACTCGCAGGAGAGGAGTTCGTCCGACGAGTGCTTCGTGCCGGAGTTTTTTGGGAGCAAGGAATTGGAGGAAAGAACATGAAAACCGTATTTGAAACCATCAAAAAATATCTTCCGAAGGCGAAGAAGGAGTTTGCGGCGGTTATCGTTTATGTATTGGCGATAACGGCGCTTGAGGCAACTCTCACGGTACTCATGAGCAGGATTATTTCGGAGGCGGAAATAAGAGGGACGATGGCGTTTCTTTTGTTGGCGCTCGGGGGATTTCTCCTGCTTCTGTTGCTTGATTGCCTGCTCTCGATTGGAAAATATCGGGCGCAGGACAGGCTCGGCGGGGCTTTTCTTGAGGCTATGAGAACGGACATGTACAGAGCCGTCGAAAAGGCGGATTATCAGTCGCTCATCTCAATCGGCAAGGACAAGCTGAAGCACATTTTTTATTCGGATGTCCTCGATGTCTTCCGAATTGTCGGGAATTATATCGGGTATATACTCTTAAATTTAGTATTGCTTATATCTTTCCTGATAGTTTCGGCGTTTGTGAATGCAAGCCTGGCGGTATTTCTCCTCGTGGCGGCGATTATCGGGTTTGCGATTTCTTGGTTCTCAAGAAGGCTGATTATGAAACGCTCTGCCGGAGTAAATCAGATGATGAAGGCGGACCACAACGAGCTCAACGACTTCGTCGATTCTATCGAGCTTGTCAAAACTCATTCTTTGGGGGATTACTTCGTCGAGCGGCAGAAAAAGAGCCTCTGGGGATTCATTAATGCTTCGCTCGATGCCGATGCCGTCATGGTCGGGCTGAATACACTCAGCACAAATTACTATCAGCTGATTTACTTGGGCGTTGCGGCGTTTTTAAGCATGACCGTCAATGGGAGCGACGCCGGAAGCCTCGCGTTCTTCCTCTTTGCGACGCAGAAAATCATTTCCTACAGCTCGAATCTCGAAACGGCTGTTTATATGGTGATGCGGATGGCGCCGGCATTCGGAAACGTCAACAAGATTTTCGAGACGAAGCGTGAGGACGGCGACAAAGAGATTTCGGGCATTGACAAAATCGAGCTTAGAAACGTCTCGTTTTCGTATAACGGCGGCGACGATTATGTCATAAAAAACCAGTCTCAGATATTCGAAAAGGGTGACATCGTCAGGCTGTCGGGCGCAAACGGAAGCGGAAAGTCGACCTATGTCAAGCTTCTCGTGAATTTACTCAAGCCCACCGACGGCGAGCTCCTTGTGAACGGAATGCCTGCGGAAGAAATCAGGCGGGAGAGCCTTTACAAACATATCTTATACATCAGTCAGGACGAGATTCTCCTTAACGACAGCGCAAAAAACTATATCGAAGAGATTACCGGGGTTGAGCTTTCGGACGGTGACTTCTCGAGCCTTCTTAGGCAGGTTGACCTCCCAGAAGATCTCCCCGACATCGAAATGGGCGGCAAGAACCTTTCGGGCGGGCAGAGAAAGAAGCTCATGCTAATTAACCTTATCTTAAGATGGCAGGGCTCGTCGGTCATAATCCTTGACGAGCTCGAGAATGCGCTCGATGCCGGAACCCGTGAATTTGCGGGCGAGCTCCTCGACACTATCTATAAAGACCGGGCGAATCACATTATTTTCAGGATTTCGCACATCGACGACGGCGCGGTTGCCGTGAACAAGCAGATTGCTCTTTAAACTTAAACGCCTCCCACACGAAACGGGAGGCACTTTTTTCAAAAAATCTTTCCTCGGGGCGTAGTATCCGCAAAAATTCGGGTACTGTAATAGTGAAAGGAGGAATTGACATGGATGACGAGAGGATTATCGGGCTGTTTTTCGAGCGGTCGGAGTCGGCTATAGACGAACTTGACCGGAAATACGGCAGTCTCTGCAGAAGCGTTTCCAAAAACGTTTTAGGGAGCGAGGAGGACGCCGCCGAGGCAGTCAACGATACATATCTGGCGGTCTGGAACCAAGTTCCTCCCGAAAAGCCGGAGAACCTGCTCGGCTATGTTCTTAAAATTGCGAAGAACCGGTCTTTGAACATCCTGAGAAACAGGAGCGCTCAGAAGCGGGACAGCTTCTATCAGGTGGCACTTGACGAGCTCGAGGAGTGCCTCCCCGGAAATTCGAGCGTCGAGGCGGAGCTTGACTTCAAAGAGCTTTCAGGAGCGGTCGACAGCTTTCTTGAAACGCTCTCGCAGGAAAACCGGGTCATCTTCCTACGACGCTACTGGTTCTCGGACAGGCTCAGGGACATAGCAAAACTCACCGGACTGACGGAAAAGACGGTCTCGGTAAGGCTGGTAAGAATCCGGAAAAAGCTGAAAAGCTACTTAAACGAAAGGAGATTTTTTGAATGAACAAAAATGTAGAAAAGCTTTCCACCGCCATTGATATGGTGGATGAAAAGTATCTTACGGAAGCGGCGAAATATAAGCCCGCCAAAAGACAAATTAAGCATACGAGGGTCATAGCTGCAGTGGTGGCGGCGGTGATTCTGACAGTCTCAGCGTTTGCCGCAGGTGGACTGTTGACTGCTTCCGACATAGCAAACAGGTCTGGTGAAACGACCCTTGCAGAATATTTTGAAAACGACGGAGGCGAAACGTGGAGCATCGAGTCCCAGACAAGCGGCGGTTACACAATCACAATCTTGGGAATCGCATCGGGCGACGACATGAGCACCTATGACGAGGAAATCGGTCTCGACAAGACCTACATCGTCGGCTCTATCGAAAGAGCTGACGGCGAGGCAATCACCGATTACACCGACATCATGGTAAGCCCGGTCATCTCCGGCTATGAGCCGTGGCTCGTGAACATCTTCACCCTCAACAACGGCTCAAGGCACAAGTTCATTCAGGACGGCGTCGAGTACTTCCTCGTAGAGACGACTAACGTCAGCATTTTTGCCGACCACACGGTTTATATCGCCGCTTATAGCGGAGCGCTCGCTCCCACTTCTGACGTCTACTCTCTGAACGACGACGGCACTATTTCGGTAATCGGCAGTGAAGGAGTCGCAACCCTGTTCGAGATTCCGCTCGACGAATCCCTCGCCGACCCGGAAGCGGCGGAGGAGCTTATTGCGAAGATATACTGATAGGACCGCAGATGACGGGAATCTGAACCCATCAGGTTGCCTTCGGCAACCTAAACAAGTTGCGGCTTGTAGAGTAACGCAGTTTTCGGATTCTTTATGGGTCTTTTAGAAGATAAGTTTTTTACTCTTTGCCGCAACTTGTCACGAGCCCTCGCGACTGTCGTCTATTCCAAAAATAACCTCCGACCTTTGGTCGGAGGCTATTTTTGGAGCAGATGACGGGAATCGAACCCGCATATTCAGCTTGGGAAGCTGATGTTCTGCCACTGAACTACATCTGCGATTCTGTTGGGGCGGGAGAAATGGTGCACCTGACAGGACTTGAACCTGCACGCGAAAGCAATAGAACCTAAATCTATCGTGTCTGCCAATTCCACCACAGGTGCATTCCCTGCTCTTGCCCGTGGGAATTCCCGCAGGGATCATTATAGCACTTGGATGGGAAATTGTCAACGGCGGATTTTGACGAAAAAGTTTTTTAAAAATTTTTTGGAGAGTGCAATAATTTGCCGCCCTGATGTGTTTTAGTAGTATAGAAATATACCCAAGGAGGCAATAAAATGAAAAGATTTGTACTTATTCTGACGGCGATGGCTCTCGTCCTGACCCTCTGTGCCTGCACAATCGTCGAGCCGAGCCCCGAGGACCCGGTCGAAGACGCTGTGGAAGACGTCATAGAAGACGTTATCGAAGATATCGAGGTTGAAGATCCGGTCGCAGAGGAAGAAGAAGTCATAGGAATCGTGAACGGCGAAGAAGTTTACGACGGCGAAAGCCCGTTCACTATCAACATAGTTGACCCGGACCACGTCAGCGACAATGCGATTTATATCGAAACCGCAGAAATTTCCGAGGAAGCTATAAATTATGTCATCGACCAACTTGAACACATGAGTTCGGGAGTTATCACATCATTGGGTTACTCTGAGGATATTGTGAACGGTATGAGTGTTGCGACCGGCATAAGACCTTATAACGGCAGTACGGGAGAGTACTACGACACATTTTACTATTTCCCTATCATGTATGGTGATGAGGTTGTTTCGATGGCTATCTCCTCGAATAGCGATGGCAACTATGGCTTCCAGTTCGGCAGTTGCTCGGAGGCGACAGCCATGAACTATATTGAGACCTCTGCTGAGAATCCTGCTATGCTCGTTTACTTCGATGACCGCAACGGTGGATATTTCGTCACCACTACTTCCGCATGGAAATTCGTGGAAGATGAAAACGGGTCGTATGAAATCGCCGAGGAGGATATACCGGATTACATCAGAGAGATAATGAACCGGGAAGTGAATCCGGATAATGTCGTGGCTATATACGGTGCGACTGTTGCGACCGAAGAACTTATTGATGATTGATACAGTCGCATATACGCAAATACCTAAAAATTCCTCTCCCGGAGTGGAGGGGGCTTTTTCTGCGACTATACAAACATTTTTCACTCATTTTCTCAAGAAAACAGTTGAAAAGAGTGCGGATTTATTATATAATATAGGTGCATGATTGCATACACGTTCTTTGTTGTCCGTTTTATACGGAAGTAAAGAATGAAAATATTTATTTGGAGGTATAGTATGATAAACATTCCTGTTGTAAAGCTCGGTATTGTTGCCGTATCGCGTGACTGCTTTCCGATTCAGCTTTCTGAAAAGAGACGCGCCGCAATCGCCGCCGAGTGCAAGGCAAAGAATCAGGACCTTTATGAGTGCCCTGTAACCGTCGAGAACGAGCTTGACATGCTTAAGGCTGTCGAGGACGTCAAGGCGGCAGGATGCAACGCTCTCGTTGTATTCCTTGGTAACTTCGGTCCCGAGACTCCCGAAACCCTTATTGCTAAGAACTTTGACGGTCCTTGCATGTTCGTTGCCGCCGCTGAGGGCGACGGAGACATGATTAACGGCAGAGGCGACGCTTATTGCGGCATGCTCAACTGCTCCTATAATCTCGGTCTTCGCAAGCTCAAGGGCTACATTCCCGAGTATCCCGTCGGAACCGCCGAGGATATCACAAAGATGATTGCCGAGTTCGTTCCGATTGCAAGAGTAGTCTTGGGTCTTAAGAACCTCAAGATTATCACCTTCGGTCCCCGTCCGCAGGACTTCTTCGCCTGCAACGCTCCCATCAACGGTCTTTATGAGCTGGGCGTTGAGATTGAGGAGAACAGCGAGCTCGACCTTCTCGTCTCCTACAAGGAGCATGCGGGAGATCCGAGAATCCCCGGTGTCTGCGCTGAAATGGCGGCTGAGATGGGCGAAGGCAAGTATTATCCCGACCTCAGCGAGAGAATGGCTCAGTTCGAGCTCACTCTTCTTGACTGGGCTGAGAACCACAAGGGTTCAAGACAGTATGTTGCATTCGCCGACAAGTGCTGGCCCGCTTTCCCGAGTCAGTTTGGCTTCGAGCCCTGCTATGTAAACAGCCGTCTCTGCTCAAGAGGCATCCCTGTTTCCTGCGAGGTTGATATCTACGGTGCTCTCTCTGAGTATATCGGCATCTGCCTGACCGGCGACACCGTTACTCTTCTTGACATCAACAACAGCGTTCCTCAGTACATATATGACGAAGACAAGATTGCCGACCTCGGCTACAAGCTCACTGATACATTTATGGGCTTCCACTGCGGCAATACTCCTTCCTGCAAGATGTGCGACGACAGAGCTGTCAAGTATCAGCTCATCCAGCACAGACTTCTTGAACCTCAGGGCAGCGACCCCGACTTCACAAGAGGAACCCTCGAGGGCGACATTGCCGCTTCCGACATCACCTTCTATCGCCTCCAGTGCGACAGCGACGGCAAGCTCCATGCTTACATCGCAGAGGGTGAGATTCTTCCCGTTGCCACCCGTTCGTTCGGCGGCATCGCAATCTTCGCAATCCCGGAGATGGGCAGATTCTATCGCCACGTTCTCATCCAGAAGAGATATCCTCACCACGGTGCGGTTGCGTTCAGCCATTGCGGCAAGCTCATGTTCGAAGTTATGAAGTATCTCGGCATCGAGGACATTGCCTACAATCAGCCTGCTTCTCTTCCCTACCCGACCGAGAATCCTTTCGCCTGATTTAACTCTTGTGCCCGCATGGGTTTCCTATGCGGGCACACTTCAGGTTGTCGGGAATAACAAGCTTTCAAGACTTTTGACGGCTTATTACTCTTGACAATTACTACAAGACTATTCGGAGGAATACATTATGAGAAAGACAAAAATCATCTGTACCATAGGTCCCGCTTGCAGTGATGAAAATACACTTCGGGAAATGATGCTCTCGGGAATGAACGTAGCCCGCCTCAACTTCTCCCACGGAACTCACGAAGACCATCTCGAAAAAATAAACCTTATCAAAAAGCTTAGAGCCGAGCTCGACCTGCCGGTCGCAATCATGCTCGACACCAAGGGTCCCGAATACAGAATTCGTTCTTTTGAGAACGGAAAGATTACTCTTAACGAAGGCGACAAGTTTATATTCACAACTGAGGACGTTGTCGGAAATCAGGAAAGAGTCACCGTCAACTATAAAGGGCTTGCTCATGACCTCGAAGAGGGCGATATAATCTTACTTAATAATGGACTTCTCAAGTTTACTGTCACCAGTGTTGACGACACCAACGTTTATACAGTCGTAAACGAGGGCGGCGAGCTCTCGAACAACAAGTCGATGAGCTTCCCGACCAAGCTCCTGAAGCAGGAATACTTAAGCGAACAGGACAAGTCCGACTTGCTGTTTGGAATCGAGAACGGCGTTGACTTTGTCGCCTGCTCGTTCGTTTCCTGCAAGCAGGATATGATTGACATCAAGACGCTTCTTGACGCCAACGGCGGCGGGGACATCGACCTCATCGCGAAGATCGAGAATCAGGCGGGCATCGACAACATCGAGGAGATATGCGAGGTTGCCGACGGAATTATGATTGGCAGAGGCGACATGGGCGTTGAGATTGCCTTTGAGAAGCTCCCCGCAATTCAGAAACAGCTCATCACAAAGTGCAGACTCCTCGGCAAGCGCGTTATAACCGCTACTGAAATGCTCGAGTCGATGATTCATAATCCCCGTCCCACAAGAGCCGAGACTTCGGACGTTGCGAACGCCGTTTACGACGGCACAAGCGCTATAATGCTCTCCGGCGAGACCGCCGCTGGCAAATACCCCGTTCTGGCGCTTCAGACCATGGCGAAAATCGCCGAGACCACCGAAAAGAGCATCGACTACACCAAGCTCTTCAGGACCTCGGAATTCAAGATTCAGAACACCGTCGACGCTATCTCCCACGCTACCTGCGGAATGGCTGTTGACGTAAACGCCAAGGCTATTGCTGTCTGCTCACTTTCCGGCTCTACTGTAAGAATGGTATCGAGATTCAGATGCCCCGTAGACATTCTGGGACTCACCACCAACGTAAAAACCTGCTATAAGCTTGCTCTTTCGTGGGGCGTAACTCCCTATATGTGCGACACCTACGAGTCGACCGACGTTCTCTTCTACACCGCAAAGAACACCTCCCTCAAGGTATTCAACCTCGAAAGAGGCGACAAGATTGTCGTCACCGGTGGCATGACCAACGGTCGTTCGGGAAATACGAATCTTATTAAGGTTGAGACTATCTGAACACATAAAAACGGGCAACGCCGCATTATCGCACGTTGCCCTATTTTTTGAGGATGAATTATTTCAGCTTCTTCATTTCGCCGCGGAATCTGAATATCAGAACTCCGAAGCAAATCTGGACTGCCGCTCCGATGACGCAGTTGCAGAAGGCTGTTATCGAACCCGTGGATATTATAACGGCAGAGTTATCTGAAATAGATGTCAATAATACTACGAGGTTTGAGATGGCGGAGATGACATTTATCGCACCGCCGATGAAGCATACGACGCCGACGAACGCCGAGGCGTTCCTGCCGAGATGCTTGCCGTGATCCTCGGTTGACGCTTTCTTTGCGGCGTTCAGGCTCTTTATTATCATTGCGAGCCACAGGATGATGACTCCGAAGAAGACGTCCAAAAACAGTACTCCCAAGAAAACTATCATTGCATCGGACCAGTTATCGGTGTTGAGTGTGGCGATGAGCATCACTACCATCATAAGCGCAAGAAGTATGCACATCAGAACAAGCTCTATGACATAGATAACCTTTATCATGGTGAGACCGGCGGTGTTGAAGCGTTCGCCCTTCTTGCTGGCGGCGGTGGCATAGGTCATCCAGAGACCGACAGCTATTAGGATATTCGGAAGCTGAGAGAAGATTGCAGTGACCAAGCTGAAGCCGCCTAAAAACCTTGACGCCTCGCTTACCATATCCGGGTCGATGTTGTTGAATATCTCGGTGTATATTCCCCAGAAATAGCTCGTGTCGAACATCGCCAGAATATTCGAGAGTATCAGAGAACAGAATGCAAACGCCGTGAATCTGAATAAGCCGGATGAAGCTACTTTTCTGAGCGCCGCAAGCGGAGATTCGGGGTTCGGTTCGCTATAGACGGTGGGATTTGGGTTCGGGGGCGGTGCGGATTGATACATGTATGTGTTGGCACTGTTATCCTGAGACGGATTATTAAGCGGTGAGCCGCAACCCTGACAGAAATTTGCGTTGTCGGGATTTTTGGTGCCGCATTTTGAACAAAACATTATATTCCCTCCTGTTTAAAAAATCGGTTTTGTTAATAATATCACAGTTTTATTGCTTCTGTCAATACCCGAATCGGTCGAAGTGGTGCAGATTTCTTCGGATTGCAGGAGAACTGCCGACTTTCGGCACAAATCACAGGCTTATTACGGGAAAAATTTCGGTGAAAATACCTCTTGACTTTATCACGCTAACATGGTAACATGATAGCACAGTAACAAAAAGGAGTGTGCCCCGTATGGCTACATCCAGTATGGATACATCCCGTGTGGATGCATATGAAGAAAACATCTTGAGGCTTTTTGAAGCAATACTCAAGCTTGAAGACGTTGAAGAGTGCAAGCACTTTTTCGACGATTTGTGCACCGTGAAGGAGCTTAAGGATATGAGTCAGCGGTTCGAGGTTGCAATGCTCCTTGATGACGGGCTCGTCTATTCTGACATTGTAAACAGAACCGGTGCGAGCACCACCACGATAAGCCGTGTCAACCGCTGTCTTATGTACGGCGAGGACGGCTATAAAACGGTAATCGAAAGGATGAAGGACAAGTGAGCACAATAAGCTCTCTTAGAACAGATGAAGAAGCGGTTCTGAAGCTTCGGAGCCTCTATGAAAGCCGGGGCTATCAGGGCTACAAGATGAACGGCTTTGAAGAATACGATATATACGCACAGAATAAGGATTTCTTAGGCGGCGAAGCTGTTATCACATTTACCGATACCGAAGGACGCCTGATGGCGCTGAAGCCGGACGTGACGGTGTCGATAATCCGCTCGAGAACGGAGCGGGACAACGTGACCGAAAAGCTTTATTACGACGAGAACGTCTGCCGTGTCTCGCACGATTCGCACAGGCTGAAGGAAATCCTCCAGTCGGGGCTTGAGTGCATCGGAAATATAGATTTATACAACACCTGCGAGGTCGTGAGCCTTGCTGCCGAAAGCCTCGGGCTGTTCGGAAGAAAATACATACTCGACATCTCGCATATGGGAATCGTCACGGGGCTTATAGACAATCTCCCCGTTTCGGAATCTCAGAGAAAAGAGCTCACAAGGCTTATAGGCTCGAAGAATCTTCACGGGATTGAAAGTCTCTTGTCGGGTGTTCCGGCAAGCGACGAAGCCAAAGAAAAGCTTATTGATCTTGCGGATTTGTCGGGCTCGCCGGACAAGGTTCTCCCCTCCCTTAGAGAGATTTGCGTTGACACTCCCGCCGAAGAGGGGCTTCGGGAGCTCGAAAGAGTTACGGGAGTTCTCAGGGAAAGCGAAATATTCGAAAGTCTTAGATTTGATTTCTCGGTTGTTCAGGACATGAGCTACTATAACGGAATCGTCTTTCAGGGCTTTATCGAAGGGATTCCCGAGAAGGTTCTGAGCGGAGGAAGGTACGACCCGCTCCTCAAGCGTATCGGCAAGAACAAGGGCGCAATCGGATTTGCTCTGAATGTCGAATCGCTCGAGAGGATACTTGACGCGAGGGATTTGCTTGATGCGGACATCGCGCTTGTATATTCAGAAGATGACGACGCCGCAGAGGTGGCGAAGCGCGCCAAAGAGCTTTCCGAAAACGGCAAACGGGTTCGGGTGCTCGATGAAATCCCGAAAAGAGCACGCTTCGGCGAGATAATCTATTTTAACGAGAGGCATTGAGTTTGCATGATTAGTATAGCACTGCCCAAGGGACGCTTGGGCGAAAAGGCAATAAAGCTGTTTCAGGAGTCGGAAATCATCCCCGACGGAGACATCGGATTCAGTTCGAGGAAACTGGTTCTGGAGCTTCCCGAGTCGGTAGTCCGGTTCTTCTGGGTGAAGCCGTCCGACGTGGCTATTTACGTCGAAAGAGGCGCCGCCGACATCGGAATCGTCGGAAAGGACATTCTCGTGGAATCGTCTCCCGACGTCTATGAAGTATTGGACCTCGGGATGGGCAAATGCAGGATGTGTGTTGCCGCAAAGAAGGACTTCCGGGACAACCCGAACAGAACGCTCTCGGTTGCGACGAAGTTCCCGACTATCGCATCGGAATATTACGAAAGACAATCGCGCAGAATCGACGTTATCAAGCTGAACGGCTCGATTGAGCTGGCACCGATACTCGGGCTGTCGGACGTAATAGTTGATATAGTCGAGACGGGAGACACATTACGGGAAAACGATCTCGAGGTGTTCGAGACGATATTTGAAATATCCGCAAGGCTGATCTTAAACAAGTCGGCGGCAAAGTTCAAATCGGACGAAATTTCGGGAATCGTGTCGAAAATTTCGGAAATTATTGAGGCAAAGGGGTAGACATAAGTATGATGAAGATTTATAATTATTCGGAAGCAAGCGATGAGATATTCAAAAAGCCGGTGGACAGTATGTCCGTGGCTGATACCGTTTCGGAGATTATCGCGAACGTCAAGGAAAACGGCGACAAGGCTCTGAAGGAGTATTCTTTGAAGTTCGATAAAACCGAGATTGAAGACTTCAGAGTTTCGGACGAAGAGATTGAAGCGGCTTACGCTTCGGTTGAGCCGGAATTCGTAAGAATTCTTAATGAAGCGGCAGATAATATCCGCGACTTCCACAAGCACCAGCTAAGGAGTTCGTTCGTCGTCTCCGAGAAGGACGGAATCGTATGCGGGCAGAAGATTATTCCGTTTGCAAAGGTCGGTTTATACGTTCCCGGAGGCACGGCGGCTTATCCGTCGACGGTTCTTATGGACGCCGTTCCCGCAAAGCTTGCAGGTTGCGGTGAGATAGTCATGGTCACTCCCCCGTCGAAGGACGGTGGCATCAACAAATATATCCTTGCCGCCGCTAAGATTGCCGGCATAGATAGGATTTACAAGGTCGGCGGAGCTCAGGCTGTTGCGGCTCTGGCATACGGCACCGAGAGCATTCTGAGAGTCGACAAGATTGTCGGTCCCGGAAACGCATTCGTCGCAGAAGCGAAGCGTCAGGTTTACGGCGAGGTCGCTATAGACATGATTGCAGGTCCGAGTGATATTCTTGTAGTTGCCGACGACAAGAGCAATCCCCGGTTTGTTGCGGCGGATTTACTCTCACAAGCCGAGCACGATAAGCTTGCAAGCGCTGTTCTGGTTACGGATTCAAGCGAACTTGCAAATGCGGTTCAGGCTGAGATAGAAGTACAGCTTTCTAAGCTCCCGAGAGAGGAAATCGCAAGAGCATCCATTGAGCGCAACGGCAAAATCATCGTGACGAAAGATATTTCCGAGGCAATAGAGGTTGCGAACCTGATAGCTCCCGAGCACATCGAGCTTTGCCTTGACAATCCGTTTGACGTCTTGGATAAAGTCAAGAACGCCGGCTCAATCTTCATGGGAAGGTACTGCCCGGAAGCTCTCGGCGACTACCTGAGCGGAGCGAACCACACGCTCCCGACCAACGGCTCGGCGAGGTTCTCCTCTCCCCTTTCGGTCGACGACTTTGTCAAGAAGTCGCAGTTCACTTACTACACGAAAGAAGCTTTTGAAAAAGTTTACGGCGACGTTGCCTACTTCGCCGAAAAAGAGGGCTTGCAGGCGCACGCCAAGAGCGCACTTATAAGATTTGAAGATATCTGACGGGAGTTTAGTTTATATGAACAGCTTTCTGATTTCAAAATATAAGGATGTTGAGCCCTATGTTCCCGGTGAACAGCCGAGAGACAAGAAATACATCAAGCTCAACACGAACGAATCGCCCTATCCTCCGTCGGAGGCGGTGTTGAAGGCGACCAGAGATTCGGGCAAGAGCCTGCAGCTCTATCCCGACCCTGCTTGCAGAGACTTAAGAGCGGCGCTCGCTGGAAGCCTCGGGCTCGGGTCCGGGAATATCCTCCCGACAAACGGCTCGGACGAGGTTCTGAGCCTCAGTTTCATGGCATATGCGCACGACGAGAAGCCGGCATATTACGCAGATGTTACATATGGGTTCTATGACGTTCTGAGCGGGCTATTTGGCGTCAAGGCGAAGCACTTTGCACTTGAAGGTGATTTCACGATTGATATCGGCAAATACTGCGGGCTCGATAGCGGGCTTATCGTGATTGCGAATCCGAATGCGCCGACCGGAATTGCCATCGGCGTTGATGAGATCGAGAGAATCTGCAATGAGAGTCCCAAGTGCGTGGTTCTAATCGATGAGGCTTATGTCGAGTTCGGCGCCGAAAGCTGTGTCGGGCTCGTCATGAAGTATCCGAACCTCATCGTTTCAAGAACATACTCGAAGTCGATGTCTTTGGCGGGCGCAAGGCTCGGCTATGCGATTGCGAATGAAGAGAGAATCAGGGAGCTTGAAACGCTGAAATATACGCTCAATCCCTACTCGGTCAACAGAACAGCACTTGCGGCGGGAGTTGCGGCAGTTAAGGACATCGAATACTATCGTAACAACTGCAAACTGGTTGCTGAGACGAGAGACAGAACTGCTGAAAAGCTTAAGGAGCTCGGATTCGAGCTTACGGATTCGAAGACGAATTTTGTATTTTGCAGGCATCCGGGTGTTCCGGCTTCGGAGCTTTCCGAAAAGCTTCGTGAAGCGGGAATACTTGTCAGACACTTCACAGGCGAACGGACAAACGACTGGTTAAGAATCAGCGTTGGCACTCCCGAGGATATGCTTGCACTGACCGATACACTAAAAGAAATATTGAACGGAGGTAAGTCATGAGAGAAGCTGTTATTGAGAGAAAGACCGCCGAGACGGATATAAAGCTGTATCTGAATCTGGATGCTCCCGACGGGTCTGAAATCGACTCCGGTTGCGGATTTCTTGACCATATGCTGACACTTTTTGCCAAGCACTCGGGCTTCTGCCTGAAGGTGAATTGTAAAGGCGACACGCTTGTCGACTATCACCACACGGTTGAGGATATAGGCATCTGCTTGGGGCTTGCTTTGAAGGAAGCGCTCGGCGACATAGCGGGCATCACACGCTACGGCTGGGCAGTTATTCCGATGGATGAGGCTCTTGTCCTTACTTCCGTAGACATTTCGGGAAGGGCATATCTAAGTTGCAATCTTGACATTCCCACCCAGAAGGTCGGGGATTTCGACACGGAGCTTTGCGAGGAATTCATGGCGGCTCTGGCAAGAAGCGCAGGGCTGACCCTCCACATCCGTCAGCTTGACGGCAGAAACAGCCACCATATTATAGAGTGCACGTTCAAGTGCCTTGCGAAAAGTTTAAAAACGGCGGTGTCCATAGACCCCAAGGCTATGGGTGCGGTGCCGTCAACAAAGGGAGTAATCTGAATTGGGAACTGTTATTATTGACTATGGCGTCGGGAACCTGTTTTCCCTGTCGATGGGACTTCGGAAAATCGGCGAGAGTGCCGAGATAACCGCCGATGTCGAAAAGATTAAGAACGCCGACCGGCTCATTCTCCCCGGTGTGGGAGCCTTTGAGGGTGCGGCGAACAAGCTTCGCGAATCGGGGCTTGCGGACTTGATTAAAGAAGAAACCGGAAACGGCAAGCCGCTGATGGGCATCTGCCTCGGAATGCAATTACTCTTCGACGAGAGCTATGAATACGGCGTCCACAAGGGGCTCGGGCTTATTCCGGGCAAGGTTGTGCCGCTCAAGGGCTATGTCGACGAGAACCTGAAAATTCCGCACATCGGGTGGAATGCACTTCGGATATTCAAGCCAGAGTGCCCGATATTCAAATACAGCTCTGAGGGCGACCACGTTTACTTCGTGCATTCGTTCTATGCAACCGAGTGCGAGAAAGACACTGCGGCGGTTACGGAGTATTCGAAGACGGTGACGGCGACCGTGTGGAAGGATAACGTCTATGGTTGCCAGTTCCACCCGGAAAAGAGCGGCGAAAAGGGGCTTAAAATCCTGAAAGCCTTCTGCGAGCTGAGTTAGTGAGGTTTTAGTATGAAGATTTATCCCGCTGTTGACATTCTCGGCGGTAAGGCTGTCCGGCTTTACAAGGGCGACTATTCGGAGAAGACCGACTATGGCGACCCGGTCGAGGCGGCTATGAGATTAAGGGAGCTCGGTGCCGAGTTTTTGCACATCGTCGACCTCGACGGTGCGAAGAGCGGAGACACGCCGAACCTCGGCATCATCTCCGAAATTGCAAGGAAAACCGGCATTTTTGTCGAAGTCGGCGGAGGAATCCGCTCGATTGAAACGGTCGAGAAATATCTGTCCAACGGGCTCAGCAGAGTTATAATCGGCACTGCGGCTGTGACGGACAGAGATTTCCTTTGTAAAGCTGTTTCGCGTTACAGTGACAGGATTGCTGTAGGTGCCGATATCCTTGACGGAAGCGTCAGGATTTCGGGATGGCTTTCGGACAGTGGAATCACAATCTCCGATTTCATGACCAACATGGAGGCTATTGGGGTCAGAACCGTTATCTGCACGGATATCTCGAAAGACGGAGCTCTTAGGGGCACGAACATTGCCCTTTACGAAAAGCTCTGCCGGGACTTCCCCACTGTTGAGATAATCGCTTCCGGAGGTGTTACGGCTCTCGAAGAGATTACGGAGCTCAAGAGTGCCGGAGTTTCCGGGGCTATCATAGGAAAAGCGTATTACACGGGAATGATTGATATAGGAAAGGCGATTGAGGCGGCAAGATGATTACAAAAAGAATTATTCCCTGCTTGGACGTCAAGAACGGCAGGGTTGTTAAAGGAACGAAATTTGAGGGACTGGCGGATGTGTCCGACCCGGTATCCCTCGCGGAATTCTACTCCGGTTCGGGAGCCGACGAGCTCGTCTTCTATGACATCACGGCTTCGAGCGACGGTAGAAGACTTATCTGGGACGTGCTGAGGCGGACTGCCGAGAATGTGTTTATCCCCCTTACAGTCGGCGGAGGAATCAACTCAATAGACGACTTTGACATGGCACTTAAGTGCGGTGCCGACAAGGTGAGCGTCAACTCTGGGGCTATTGCGAACCCGGAGCTCATCCGCGAGGCGGCGGAACTTTACGGCTCGCAGTGCGTGGTCCTGAGCATCGACGCAAAGAGAACGGAAAGCGGCTTCACCGTCTTTACCAAAGGCAACCGAGTCAGAACCGAGCTCGACGCTGTCGAATGGGCGAAGTATGGCGAAAGCCTCGGTGCCGGAGAAATAGTCCTGAACTCAATCGACACAGACGGCGTGAAGGACGGCTTCGACCTCGAGATGCTTAAGGCGGTTTCGGACGCCGTTAGCATCCCGGTTATTGCTTCGGGAGGAGCCGGAAAGAAGGAGGACTTCCTCGAGCTCTTCAAGACACTTGACAAAGTCGACGCAGGGCTTGCGGCTTCTGTCTTCCACTTCGGGACGATTGATATAAGAGATTTAAAGAAATATCTTGCCGAAAACGGCATCAATATGAGAATATAGGTGATAAAATGCTTAATATAGACGAACTTAAATTTGACGAAAAGGGGCTTATTCCCGCGATTGTGGTTGACGCTAAGTCTGGCAAAGTGCTGACTCTGGCATACATGAACAAAGAAAGTCTTGAGATTTCAATGGAGAAGGGGCTCACCTGCTTCTGGTCGCGTTCACGGCAGGAGCTCTGGCTCAAGGGCGAAACGAGCGGCAATTATCAGCACATCGTGAGCATCACCGCAGACTGTGACAGGGATGCGCTTGTCGTTACTGTTGAGAAGGACGGTCCCGCATGCCACATGGGCACCGACAGCTGCTTCAACGACAAGGTCTATCAGTCGGAAACACTCAGCGATTTCAGCTATCAGGAGCTTTACGACCAGATTTCTGGAAGAAAGGACAGCCCGAAGGAGGGCTCCTACACCACCTATCTCTTTGAGAAGGGGCTTGACAAAATTCTCAAGAAAGTCGGCGAGGAGTGCACGGAGGTCATCATCGCCGGAAAGGCTGAGGACAAGAAAGAGACCGTCTACGAGATTTCCGACCTAATATACCACCTCTTCGTTCTGATGGCGGAATCGGGCATCAGCCTCGACGACATCTGGGACGAGCTTGCAAGCAGACACGTCAAGGACAGCCTCGTTGTCGACAAGAAGGTCAAGCAGGAGAAGATGGTATGATTCCCAAGCAGAATCTCCATACCCATTGCACCTTTTGTGACGGCAAGGACGAGCCGGAAGATGTTGTTAAAGAAGCCCTGAGGCTCGGGATGAGCTCTCTCGGGTTCTCGTCGCACAGCTTCACCGGGAATCCGAAGGTCGACGGAATGCGGGACGAGCGAGGATATATCGACCGCATCAATGCCCTGAAAGTAAAGTATCAAGGCAAAATCAAGATATATTTGGGCGTCGAGCGGGACTGCTTCACCGAAATTTCGGGGCTCGAGGGTGAATACGACTACAAAATCGGGTCGGTTCACTACCTGAAAATCGGCGAGGAATACGAAGCGGTCGACTGGTCGAAGGACAGGCTCAAGAACACCTGCGAGAAGTATTTCGGCGGCGATATGACGAGGCTCTGCGAGGCTTATTTTGAGCTTGAAAGTAATGTAGTTAAGATGACCGACTGCCAGATTATCGGGCACTTTGATTTGATTACTCTGTTCTCCGGGATGGATGACAGGGAAAATCGTGGATTTATAGATGCCGAGATGGCGGCTCTTGATGAGCTTCTGATAACCGATGCTCTGTTTGAGGTGAACACCGGCGCGATGGCAAGAGGATATCGGGCGGTTCCCTACCCGTCCGAAAAATGCCTCAGGCGAATCAGAGAGAAGAACGGCAGGGTTATCATCTCGTCCGACTGCCACGACTGCTCGAAGCTTCTTTATGGGTTCGATGCGGCGGCGGAGCTCATTAAAAAATGCGGATTCAAGGAAGTGTACATTCTGACTGACGGCGGATTTGAGCCGGTCAGTCTTTAGAAAGGATTTTGGATATGAGTAAATTTATTGTTCCGGAAGGCTACACAAGCAGTCTCACGCCCTACGAGACGCAGACGGCGATCGGGCTTATCAAACGGAGCTTCGAAATCAGCCTTTGTCAGGCGCTTAACTTAAAGCGCGCCTCCGCTCCCCTCTTTGTCGACAACATGAGGGGCTTGAACGACGACCTTAACGGCGTCGAGAGACCGGTTTCGTTCGAAATCAAGGAGACCGGCGAGAACGCCGAGGTTGTCCACTCGCTTGCAAAGTGGAAGAGGCTTGCCTTGAAAGAGTACGGCTTCCATGAGGGTGAGGGCATCTATACCGACATGAACGCCATCAGACGGGACGAAGAGCTCGACAACCTCCATTCGGTCTATGTCGACCAGTGGGACTGGGAGCGAATCATCACCCGCGAGGACAGAAACCTTGATTTCTTGAAGAGCATTGTCCAGAAGATTGTCGACTGCGTTGTGGATACGTCTGAAATCGTGACTAAAGTCTACCCCAATGTTCGGTGCCGTCTTTCAAGAAACGTCTCGTTTGTGACGGCTCAGGAGTTAGAGGATATGTACCCCGACCTCACTCCGAAAGAGCGCGAAAACGAGTATCTGAAGCTCCACAAAACCGCCTTCATCATAGGCATCGGCGACCTGCTCAAGTCCGGCGAAAAGCACGACGGCAGAGCCCCCGACTATGACGACTGGAGCCTCAACGGCGACATCCTCATGTGGAACGAAACCCTCGGCTGTGCGTTCGAGCTCTCGTCGATGGGAGTAAGAGTCGACGCCGAGTCCCTCAAGGCTCAGCTCAAGAAAGCCGGTTGCGAGTGGCGCTCGGGCTTGCAGTTCCACAAGATGCTCCTCTCGAATGAGCTTCCCCTCACCATCGGCGGCGGCATCGGGCAGTCACGCCTCTGTATGCTCCTCCTCGGCAAAGCCCACATCGGCGAGGTGCAGGTTTCCATCTGGGACAAAGACACCCTCGAAACCGCCGAAAAAGCCGGCATCAAGCTTCTGTAACGTAAAATTAGCATTAAAAATCCCGTCCGGATTAGTGGACGGGATTTTTTGATTTCTCCTTTTTCTTTTGGCAATACTTACTTGCGCTTTTTGGTGGCAAAGACTGCCCCAAGCGCCATAACCGGCATTGAAAGCAGTAAGAATGTGCCGGTGGTAGGGTTGGTCTCCTCTTCGTCATCGTAGTAGTCCTCTACCTGAAGAGGCTCGTCGGTCTCCTCGGTGGCGATATCCATCGGCTCGCCATCCTCGTCATAGCTCGGAGTGCCCCAGTCATCATCGTTGGTGCTGAGGTTTACATCTTCTACAATATCTTCGTCCAGACCGTCGGGGAGAGGATAGTATGTGTAGGTTATTGCGTCCTCTTCCGAGAGATTTGCGATGCCCAAAGCTTCGACAACCTTGTCATATGCGCCGTCGGAGAGCTTACAGCCCTTGCCGGTCTCCCAGCAGAGAAGGCAGGAGTCGCCCGAGGAATCGAGGAAGATTGTGAGCCTCGGCAAAGAGCCGTCGGTGGTTCTTATGAGCACCCTTTCGCGCCCCCAAGAGTAATAGTCCTCCGATTGCTCGACGACGGAAACGTCGCCGTTATCGTCACGGTAGTAAACGTCCTCAAAGACGGAATCGGAATCCTCCGAAAGTATCTCAATCACCGCCGAAATATCCGCAACGGGATAATAAGTTCCCTCAAGCTGAGCCTCAGCGTTGTCGCTTCTGATGTCATAATATAAACTGCTGTTGACGTTCTCATGGAACGAGGTGCTGATTTCAAAACTCAAGCCCTCGGCAGTGTAATCATACTCCGAAAGAAGCTCCCCAAGCGTCGCCGCTTCACTGCCATAAGCGCAGACCGGCAAAGCACAAACCCCCGCCATCAAAACCACAGCCAAAACGGTTGCCAATAATTTTTTCATTGTAATTCCTCCTTGATTTTTGCAATTTGAATTGCTTTTATATGTAATACACATCAGAGGGGCGAATTATTGCATTGTGGTGAAAAAATTTTTTAAAAACTACATATTAAGCTCGAATGTAGCGATTTCATCTGTAAACCTCATCAGCATCCTTCTGCCACTCCCGATGATGTCGTAGCTGACAACCACGTCAATGCGTGTGCCGACTTCACCGGTCAGGAGGATTTCGGCATCCATGCTGTTGTCGCCGGAACATCTCACGACTTCACAGCCGTCGCTATAAGTGATGTCGGACTTTGAGACTTCCGAGCCGTCGGAACTATACGCCATGCGGGAGATGGTGCCTTCGGGAAGCTGAATGCTTGCCTTGATATTCTTGATATCGTAGGGGCTCGCAGTATCGCTCTGATAGAGACTAAGCCTGAGGATATAGACGTTGTCCTCTTCGGAAAGAGGTTCGAGGCTGTAACTGCAAAAGAGCTCGATGCTCTCGCCGCTTTTCATAACGGTTTTCTGTGATTGAAGATAGTTCACATTGCCCACAACCCGCTCCGGCACTGAAACTTCAACGATTTCGTCATAGGAAAGTGCCGCACAAGCAGCTGTTATCCCAATCGCAATCACTAAAAGCAGAAGTATTGACTTTTTCAGAATGGATTTGGAAGCTTCGTTCATATTGATTCCCCCGATAATTATTTTTCCGATTACATTATAGCACAAATAAGATTAAAACGCCATACTCGAAGAGATTAAGATTTCAGGAGATTTCTTAATAATTAAAGCCCGATTGCTCGGGCTTTTGATTTACTGCTGTTCTGCTTTCTGCCGCTTCTGGACCTCTTCGAACGAGACGCCGAATTTTTCGTAGATGCTTCTCGCGTAGCCGAATTCCTGGGGCTCAGCTCGGGTTATCTTATATAGACGGCGGTTGTCGGCGGTAGTATCGACAGTCGTTACTATGCTCACAAGCTTGGTGTCGCCCTCGACATCTGAATTAATCTTGTCAAGGCTTCTTGCGAGCTCCAATAGATGCGTGGCGTAGATGCCTCTTACCCCGATGCAACGGAAGCACTTCACGAGCTCCGTCGCGATATAGACGCACTCGGTCGGGGTGGTCGACTGGATGGATTCGTTCAGAAGAAGGAGGCTGTGAGAGGTGCAGTTGTCGAGCGTGACCTTGAACTGCTTGCACTCCTGAGTGAATCGGGAAGTGTTGAGTCCGACCTCCTCTTCCTTCGGGAAGTGGGTGTAGATATAGTCGACGGGGCTTATCTCGCAGTGGGTGCAAGGGACGTAGAGCCCCGCCTGTGCGAAGACCTGAATAATGCCGATAGCACGGGTATAGGTCGTCTTGCCGCCGTTGTTGGCACCTGTCAGGACGAAGAACCTGCCGTCCGAGTCCATAGTGCAGTCGTTCGTGATAATCTTATTATCGAGCTTGCTCATCGGGTCTTCAGAGGTCATCTGAATATAGAAGGAAAGATCGAATGTGCCCTTGGCGTCAAGCTTTCTTTCCTCCATCGGAAGATACTTGGGTCTGACCATGTCGAGACCTCTTGCCTTGACAGCTTCGATGAGCTTTTTGGCGCCGATATAGAAGCTGAGCTGACTTTCGAACGTCAGGATGTCCTCGGTGCTCTTTTTGAAATATGCCCTCACTGCACGATCAAGATGGGTGATGTATTCGCTGTTGACCTCTCTGAGCTCTCTGAAGAGAGGCGCTTCGAGATCGTTGGTGCCGCCGTTTTCGTTATATAGGGAGTGGGTTCTCCCGATGGCACGGGTGCCCTCGCCGTCAAGATGCTTGAAGAGCCAGTCGAAGCGGCTCTTTTTCTTTATCGAATCTGTCGAGACGCTTAAAAGCATTGCCTCAACAGGGCGCATCATGTCGTCGAAGTTGATGCCGACGGTGACGCTCTTGACGCCTTTTGCAAGGATTGCGAGGCACTCGTCGGTTTCTTTCTTGACCTCGGCGAAATAGTCGGAGTTATAGACGGAGGCGAAGTAGTCGGCGACCTCACAAAGAGCCTTCGACTTGAAGGAGTTGCGATATTTATCGCAGAATTCGTGGCACTTGGTGATGCACTCGATATAGGTTTTGAGCGAGTTGAAGCGGGTGTTCAGGGCATAGAAGCTGTCGGCGAGACCGAGCTTCTGGATGTTGACATGCTCGTTTATATAGAGCTTGTGGACGTTCTCATAGAGGATTGCCTCGAGTGAGGGGACGTTTAAGAAATCCTCCAAGATGTCGAGGCGGTAGTTGAGGGTTTCCTCGTCGGTCGAAAGCTGGGTGAAGACCTTCATTGCGTTGAGCGAATTCTCGGGGCAGATGAGGCGCGACAATGTCTCAAGCTCAAGGTCTCTGACATAGTCCTGCGGAAGCTTCGAGAGGTCCGCTCCCCTCTTCATGTGTTCCTGCTTTTTCTCTGCCGACGGATACAGCAAGTCCGCTAAGTGGAATTCTTCTGCATTCGAAACGGCTTCTCCGGTGTTCTTTGCCATCTTGATTTCTCCTCTCAACCTGTCTATCTTGCCTTGTACTGTTCAATTCCATCCTTCAGTCTTGCCATGCCGTCCTCTACAAGAGCCTTCGGGCAGGCAATGTTGATTCTCAAGAAGTATTTGCCACTGCCGCCGTACATTGTTCCGGCGCAGACATAGAGCCCGGTCTTTTCACGGATGAACTTCTCGAGATCAAGCGAATCCTCTGTTACATCCGAGCAGTCGACCCAGAGAAGGTATGTCGAATCGGCTTTGATGAGCTTAATGTCGGGGATATTCTTATCTATATAGTCCTCGCAATATTTGCGGTTTTGGTCGATATAGACCATCAGGTCGTCGAGCCACTGTCCGCCCTCGTTGAATGCGGCAACGGCGGTTGTCACGGAGAACGTGTTCGGCTCGGCAACTTCATCGGTGTTGATGGCACGGACAACGCGGTTTCTTATGCCCTCGTTCGGGATGATTATCGCGGAGGTCTGGATTCCGGCGATGTTGAAGCACTTTGTTGGTGCTACGCATGTGACGCTTATATCTCTGCAAATATCCGATGCCGCCGCAAAGGGCGTGTAATGCTTCCCGGGCTCGACGATGTCGCAGTGGATTTCGTCGGAAATGACCGTGACGTGGTGCTTGTAGCAGAGCTCACCGATTTTTGCAAGCTCGTCCTTCGTCCAGATTCTGCCGACGGGATTGTGGGGATTGCAGAGAATCATCAAAGTAGTCTGCGGGTCGGAGAGCTTTTTCTCGAGGTCCTCGAAGTCGATATAGAACTCCCCTGTTTCCTTCTTATAGCCGAGAGAGCTGTCGATGATAACTCTGCCGTTATTCAGAGTGGAGTTATAGAACATATTGTAAACCGGCGACTGGATGAGAACCTTTTCGGCGGGAGAGCTGAGTTTTCTGACAGAGCTCGAGATTGCCGGAATGGCACCGGCACAATAAACAATCCAGTCCTTGTTGATTTCAAAGCCGTGGCGGGACTTCCACCAGTTTATATAGGCATCATACCATTCATCCGGAACCTCGCTATAGCCATAGATTCCGTGGGCGGCACGGGTCTTTATTGCTTCGATAATAGAAGGAGCGGTCGGAAAATCCATGTCGGCTATCCACATGGGGAGCTCATTTTCGCCTACGTCCCACTTGACGGAGTCGGAATTACGGCGGTCGGTTATCCTGTTGAAATCATACTCAGTGTTCATATTTCTTGTCTCCTATTTGTTATTGACGATAATCTTTGTCTTAGAGGGGTCAATCTTGTCCTTCTCGAGGATGAGCGTGTCGATATGGTCAGCCTTAATTCTGCCGGAAGTCGGATTGATAACGCTGTCGACCCCGCCGGTGATTTCGGCGTCGACGGTCGAATATTCAAACGCCAGAGTCGTGTTGATGAGCTTGCAGTTTTGCATCTTTAAATTCTCTATGTAGCAAAGCCCCTGCAAGCTCTCGATTGTGCAGTCGATAAGCGTGAGATTCTTTGCGTTCCAGCCGAGGTACTCGCCCGAGATGAAGCAATTCGTGACGGTGACGTTGTCGCCGTTCCAAAAGGCATCCTTTGAGAGAAGCTTCGAATTGCGGATATTCACGTTCTTGGCACCGTCAAAAGAATAGTTGCCGTAGAGTGTCAAGCCGTCCACGTCCATCCCGTCGCAGTTCATCGCGAAATAGTCGCCCCTGGCGGTGACGTTATCGAGGGTCACCCGGTTGCATGCCCAAAGGGTTTCCTCGGCGTTCGAGAAGCTGACGTTCTTGAGGCTCAGATTATTGCATCTCCGGAAATTCTTTGGGGCTTCGATTGCCGAATCGCTGACGGAGATGTTGTCCGTGTACCATACTCCGGCTCTTGCCATATCGAACCAGACGCAATTCCGGGCTTCGATGTCCTTGCAGTACCAGAGCGGATATTTCCACTTGAACATGCAACCGTCGAGGGTGATGTTTCTTGATTCCTTGAGAGGCGATTCGCCGTCATTGAATATAGTGTCCTTGATGGCGAGGTCCCTGCTCATAAACAAAGCTCTCTCGCCGGTTAAATACTGTCTTTCAACTGTTGTCATTAAAATTGATACTCCCTGTTCTTTGCGTGATATAAATACTTTTCTAATTTCTTATAATAGCACATTTCGAGCCTGATTGCAAGACCCGGGAAAAGCGATTTTTAGCACTGTAAAAATCCGAGTGTTAGCACTTAACCAATTTGACTGCTAATTTTCACTATATCATAACCGTTTCGACATCATTTTGTCACATATGGGGTCTATACTAATAATCGTTGAAGGGAACAAGAGCTCCCGGGGACAAAAATAAAAAGCAACGGCTCTGAGAATAAACTCAGGAAACAGCCGCAAAATAATAGAAAGATTTTTTAGGAGGAATTTATTATGTTAGTACCTTACGTCAGACGCAATGTTTCAGTTTTCGATCCGTTCAGAGAGATCGACGAAATGGAAAAGGCATTCTTTGGGGAGACTCCCGCATCGAGAGCAGCTTTCTCCACCGACATCAAGGAAGTGGATGACCACTATGTTCTCGAAGCTGACCTTCCCGGAGTAAAGAAGGAGGATATCAACCTCGAACTTACCGACAACGTCCTCACAATCACCGCCGAGAGACATTCGGAGTATGAGGAAAAGGACAAGAAGGGTAACTACGTCCGCTGTGAGCGTTCGTACGGCTCTTATCAGAGAAGCTTTGACACCACCGGAATTGACACCGAGAACATCGACGCAGAGTTTACCGACGGAGTTCTGAAGCTCACGTTGCCGAAGGTTCAGGAGGTAAAGCCCGAGACAAAGAAGCTCGAAATCAGATAATCGCCAGATTATCCGCCTGCGACGGGCACAGCCCACTTGCCCATTATATAAATGAGAGGAACCGAAAAACCGGTTCCTCTCTTTGTTTATGCTGTTTTTGCGCTTACTTGTCAGATTTATCTGTTTTTTCGCTCTTCTTGGAAAGTACGAGATTTACGATAATTCCTAAGATAAGAGCGCAGGCGATGCTTGTGATGGTGACAGAGCCGAAGGTGAGCTCCATTCCGCCAATACCGCAGATAAGGATTACCGAGACGGTGAAGACGTTCTTGTTATCGTTGAAGTCTACCGACTGAATCATCTTGAGACCGGATACAGCGATGAAGCCGTAAAGGGTGATGCAGACGCCGCCCATTACGCAGGAAGGAATGGTCGCAAGAAGCGTTACGAACGGGGCGAAGAAGGAAATCGCCATCGCGATGATTGCGGTTGTGAAGATTGTGATTACAGAGGCGTTACCGGTGATTGCAACACAGCCGACGCTTTCGCCGTATGTGGTGTTGGGGCAACCGCCGAAGATTGCGCCAACCATTGAGCCGACACCGTCGCCGAGGAGGGTTCTCGAAAGACCCGGATCCTCTAAGAGGTCCTGACCGATAATTGAGGAAAGATTCTTGTGGTCGGCGATATGCTCAGCGAATACTACCAAGGCTACAGGTACATAGGCTACTGCTATTGTTCCCAGATACGCTCCGATGCTTCCAACCTCGCCGAAGTCATAGCTTCCGCTGAAAGCCTTGAGGAAGGTGAAGTCTGGGTACCACTGCATGTTGGAGAACTGCGAGAAGTCAATGATGAGAAGCTGTTCGTTGCCGGTAGCGGTTCCGATAAGGGTGAAGATTGCCGCAACGACGTAGCCGCAGGCGATGCCAATGATGAACGGGATGAGCTTTGCCATCTTCTTGCCGTAAACCGAGCTGATGACTACTGCGAAGAGTGTGACAAGAGCACAGATGAGGCAGATGGTGCTGTGAAGGTTCATGTCGTATGTGGCGTCAAGGGCGTCGCTTACCGCGTTTCCCGCAAGCGAAAGTCCGATAATCGAAACCGTCGGACCGATTACGACCGCAGGCATGAGCTTTGTGATCCAGCCGACACCCGCAAACTTGACGATGATTGCGAGGACGACATAGACAAGTCCCGCCATGACAGCGCCAATCAGGAGTCCTAAGTATCCTACTGACATAGAAACGCCGCCTGCGAATGCGGCTGTCATAGAGCCGATGAACGCAAACGACGATCCTAAGAATACAGGGCTTTTGAATTTGGTGAATAAGAGGTAGACGATTGTGCCGACGCCTGCGCCAAAAAGAGCAGCCGACTGGGACATACCGTTACCGACTATAGCGGGGACTGCAATAGTGGCGGCAAGGATAGCCAGAAGCTGCTGCAAAGCGAAGACGATGAGCTGACCGAATTTCGGTTTGTCTGAAATTCCGTAGGTAAGATTCATGATACTTCCTCCAATAAGCATATTTTTCGACTATTATTGTATAACACGTTTCGGTATCTTGTCAATACTAATTTGAAAATTTTTCGACAAAAAAGCCCATCTTCATCATGAAGACGGGCTTTGGTGTATTTCGATTACTGTGCTGGTGCGGGCTCTGGAGCTATGCCATCGGTAAGTGCGGGTGTCGGGTCATCGGGATTGATGCCCTGCATGAGCTGCATGAACTGCTCGCCGGTGACCTTTTCGTGCTCGTAAAGATAGCCTGCAACGGTGTGAAGCTGGGCGATGTGCTCGGTGAGAATCGACTGTGCTTTGTCATATGCGCCATGGATAATGGAGCGGACCTCTTCGTCGATTTCGCTTGCGATAACCTCGGAATAAGCCTTGTTAGAGTTGTAATCACGACCGAGGAAGACTTCGTCATCGTCTCTGCCGTATACAACGGGACCAATCTTGTCGCTGAAACCGTACTGGGTGACCATGCTTCTGGCTATGCTTGTTGCACGCTCGAGGTCGTTCGAAGCACCGGTTGAGATGTCGTCGAGGACAACCTTTTCGGCGGCTCTGCCTCCGAGAAGAGTGATAATTTCCTCGCCCATTTCCTTGCGGGTGGCGTAAGCCTTGTCATGGTCGGGAAGAGCCATTGTGTAGCCGCCTGCCTGACCACGAGGGATAATCGAGATTTCCTGAACCTTATCCTGAGTCGGGCAATAGTAGTGGCAGATGGCGTGCCCCGATTCGTGATAAGCCGTGATTTTCTTGTCGTTTTCGGTGACGACTTTGGACTTCTTCTCGGGACCGGCGATAACCTTGATAGAGGCATCGTTCAAGTCCTGAGCGGTGATAGCCTTTCTGCCGGACTTAACCGCCAAGAGTGCCGCCTCGTTTACGAGGTTTGCGAGGTCTGCGCCGGTGAAGCCGACCGTAGCCGCCGCTACCGTATGGAGGTCAACATCGGGAGCAAGAGGCTTGTTCTTCGAGTGAACCTTGAGGATTGCTTCTCTTCCCTTGATGTCGGGATAGTTTACATAAACCTGTCTGTCGAAACGTCCGGGTCTCAGGAGTGCCGGGTCGAGAACGTCCTTACGGTTGGTAGCCGCCATGACGATGACGTTTGAGTTGCCCTCGAAGCCGTCCATCTCAACAAGGAGCTGGTTAAGGGTCTGCTCACGTTCGTCGTGACCGCCGCCGAGACCTGTGCCTCTACGGCGACCGACCGCATCAATCTCATCTATGAAGATGATGGAAGGAGCGGCTTTCTTCGCCTGGTCGAAGAGGTCTCTTACTCTTGCGGCACCGACACCGACGTAAAGTTCAAGGAAGTCGGAACCGGAAATCGAGAAGAACGGAACTCCCGCTTCGCCTGCAACAGCCTTGGCAAGGAGGGTTTTACCGTTACCGGGAGGTCCCACAAGAAGGACGCCCTTCGGAATCTTTGCACCGATATCCTGATATTTCTTCGGGTCCTTAAGGAGCTCGACGATTTCCTGAAGCTCAGCTTTTTCTTCGTCCGCTCCCGCAACGTCTTCGAAGGTTACCTTTGTCTGACCGCCGTTTTCGACCTTGACGTTAGCCTTGCCGACCGAGCCGATTTTGCCCGCCGACGAGATGCTTCTTGACATTGATATCACAAGGAATATCATCACGCCTATCATAAGAAGCGTCGGGATAAGGTTCAGCCAGAAGGAGCTGTCGGTTGCGGCAACCAGATCGTACTCAAGAGGTGTCGAATGGGTTGCATTGTACTCGTCGCGATAGTTGTTCCCTTCGCTGAAGAGCTCGTTATAAAAAGCATTTACGCTTGGAACGTCGTAGGTTATCTGCTCTCCCGAGTCGAGCGTCATTTCGAGCTCGCCGGAGCCGAGATTAAGGGAGAAATAGCTGACCTCGTAGTTATCGAAGTAGGACATTATCTCCGAATAGGAATAAGTCTCCCCTGTCGACATCATGCTCTGGAAAGCTACTATCATAATCAAAAGGATTACTGCGGCAAATATGAAGTACGCAATCAAGCCTCTTGAACGGTTATTTCGCAAATTCAAATGTTACTCCTCATTTCTTGTTGGAATTGGCGGCAGTTCAGACAATCACCTCTCCGATGTAATCGAGGTTTCTGTACTGCTCGTCGTAGTCAAGACCGTAGCCGACTACAAATCTGTCTTCTATTGTAAAGCAACAATAGTCTGCCGTTATTTCTATCGTTCTGCGGGATGGCTTATCCATGAAGGCGGCTATTTTGACATCCTTGGCACCGCGGGCAAGCATGGCTTCCTTGAGAACGCTCAGGGTTCTTCCGGTGTCGAGGATATCCTCTACAAGAAGAATGCTCTTCCCCGCCACGTCAAGCTCGGTGTCCATATATACTTTGACTGCTCCAACCGACTGGGTTCCAACATAGCTCTTGGCACTGATGAAATCAAGCGTTATGGGCAGGTCGATAGCTCTTATCAGGTCTGCCATGAATACAAACGAGCCCTTGAGAACGCCGACAAGCTCGATTTCCTTGTCTTTGTAGTCCTCGGAGATTTTCGCACCAAGCTTTTTGACAGCTTCGGCTATCTCTTCCTTCGTAATCATGACCTCAATATTATCTGAATATTCCATGTCAATCATCCCTTTTGTCAAATTTTTCTCTTACGTTTATTTTCAAAGCGGTGGTAGTGTGTTCCCCGCATGAAACCCTTTCGGAAACACCGTGACCCGTTACGAAAACCGCACCAAGATCGTCCGAAATTATCGGGACGAGCTGGCGATTCCCTGCGGGAACATCGGCGAGAAGCTTTTTGACCGTGGATGTGAAGCCATTTCCTGATAGTTTTATTTTTTCGGATCCCCGATAGCTCCTGACGGTAAGACCGCCAGTAATCCTATCTTTATCCATCAGCCATTTTAAACTTCTTTTGTTATAAGTCGATATATCAAATTGTGAAATCTCCGTGAATTCTATCACTGCCGTCCCCCAGTTGTAACAGCCGGTGTCGGACAGTCGAAGCGGCTCGGGGGCAAACTCCCGTTCACCCGTGATTTCAAGCCTTCCGTTTTTACAGACGGCGTAAACGCCTTTTTTCAGATTTACCTTGCCGCCGGTTTTAACTAAACTCTTTAGCTCGTCGATTTTCTGCTTCGAAGGCTCAACGCCGTTCTTGCGCAGGATTTTGCCCAAAGCTGTTGCCAAGACAAAGTCGTCGCAATCCTCGGGAAAAGCATATTCCGAGCCCTCAAGAAGCTTTTCGGCTTCGCTGTCAATGTAATTTTCCGCACTTTCGAAATTCTCAAGGCTCGATTTATAGGTCTTAAGTAGCGACGGATTGATTCGCTCGAGCTCGGGAATTACGTTGAGCCTGATTATATTGCGGGAGCAGTCGTCCTCAAGGTTGGTACTGTCTGTAACGAAAGTCTCGCCTCTTGATTCCAAGAACTCAAGAATCTCAGCTCTCGAAACGCCGATTAACGGACGGATAATGTTGTCCCTGACGGGAGGAATTCCAGTAAGACCGCCTATGCCGCAACCCCTGACGAGATTGAAAAGCGTCGTCTCGAAGCAGTCGTCCAGGTTGTGAGCAGTCGCGATTTTGCAATCTCCGGCACGCTTATTAAGTGCTTTGTAGCGAAGAACCCTTGCGGCTTCTTCTACAGATTTGCCGGATTCTTTGTAGTAGCTTCTGACATCGACATGCTCGACATAGAGCGTGACACCGAGCCTTTGGCATAAATCTCTGCAAAAAACTTCGTCACGGTCGCTCTCTTCGCCCCGAAGGTGATGGTTCACATGGACTGCGAAAGCAGAATAGCCGAGCTCCCTGAAAGCCAGAAGAAGCGAAACGCTGTCGGCTCCTCCGGAAAGGGCGACCAAGACCCGCTCGCCATCAGAAAGCATATTGTATTTTCTTATTGTATCCGAAACGAGATCAAGCATCGCCGTTTTCCCGTGTGGTGCTTCTGAATAATGTGTATTCGCCGATGAAGGCAAGGGGAACCGTGCCGGTGCCGCCGTGACGGTTCTTGCCGATTATGCACTCGGTTGCCGCCTGATTTTCCTCTTCCTTGTTATAAACGCCCTCACGGTAGATGAAGAGAATGATGTCTGCATCCTGCTCGATTGAGCCGGACTCACGAAGATCGGAGGGAAGCGGACGGTGGTCCTGTCTTGCTTCTACGGAACGGTTAAGCTGTGACAGAAGCATGACCGGAACGTCGAGCTCCTTCGCCATAAGCTTTATTTGCCTCGTGATTTCTGAGACCTCATTTACACGGCTGGCGTGGCTGCCGGTCGATTCCATCAGCTGGAGATAGTCGATGATGACGAGTCCAAGATTCTTGACCCGGCGTAGCTTCGCCTTTATCTGCGGGACGGTCACGCCGGCGGTGTCGTCGATATAGATATTCATCTTCGAGAGGGATTCAGCCGCCTGCGCAAGCTTAATCCAGTCCTCGGGGGTGAGCTTTCCGGATGTTAAGTTGGTATTCGGAACGAGAGCTTCGGAGCTCAGCATTCTTATACCGAGCTGTTCCTTGCTCATTTCAAGAGAAAACGCACAGATTGCCTTGTCGGGGTTTCTTTTGGCGACGTTCGCCGCAATGTTGAAGGCAAATGCGGATTTACCCATACCAGGGCGAGCCGCAACTATTATCAGATCCGACTTATTAAGACCGGATATGTAGCTGTCAAGGAGTGAAAAACCACTGCTCAAGCCCTTGTACAAATCCTTATCATCTCCGGAAAGCTTCTGGATATGGTCATAAGCAGAGACGACAATATCGCTGAGTCTGGTCAGCCCTTCGACCTCCCTGCCCTGACGGATTTCGTAGATTTTCTGCTCCGCCATGTCAAGAAGAGTTTTTGAATCCTCAGAGCCGTCCATTGCTGTATCGAGAATCTCACGCGATGCATTGATAAGAGAACGGGTCAGATATTTATCCTCGACAATCTTGCAGTATGACTCGATATTCGAGGTTGAGGGAACGCTGTCCATGATGCCCTTGAGATAGACCTTAGCCATTTCGGGGGTCTCAAAGACCTTCTCGTTGACCGCTTCGTTCATGACGGTGATGATGTCCGAGCGCTGACCGTTTGAGAACATCCGAAGGATTATCGAATAGAGCTCTCTGTGCTGGTCACGATAGAAGCTTTCGGGCTTCAGGTGAGCTATTGCAATCGGAAGTGCGTCCGGATTCAGAAGAAGTGCGCCCAGAACCGTCTGCTCGGCTTCGAGGTTATACGGAAGCTCCCTCCCGCCCAGGTCGGCGGCTGTCAGGTTATTTACAGGCATGCTGTTCCCTCCTTTGCTGATTATTTTTCTTTCTGATTACTCCACGAGGACTTTTAGTCCATGAGAACTTTTAGTCCATGAGGACTTTTAGTCCATGAGGACTTTTAGTCCTCCGGGACAACGCTGACGGTAAGCTTGGCGTTTACTCCCTGAGTCATTTTGATTTCGACGTCATAGTCGCCGTAAGCCTTGATGTCGCCGTTAAGGGAAATCTTCTTTTTGTCAATCGTTGCGCCGAACTGCTCTTTTATCTTGTCGCTGATGATGCTTGTGGTAACGGAGCCGAAGAGCTTGCCGTTCTGACCGGCTTTGGATTTGATTACAATCTTCCCACCGTTGATGGCTTTTGCCGCCGCTTCCGCTTCGGCTTTAGCGGTGTCGAGCTTATACTGGGCCGATGCCTTCTTGCCCTCAAGGTCGTTTATGTTCTTTGCTGTAGCCTCGATTGCGAGACCCTTGACGATAAGATAGTTTCTTGCGTAGCCGTCTGCTACTTCAAGAACCGTTCCGGCTTTACCGGAGCCCTTTACATCTTTTAAAAGAATTACTTTCATATTGAGTATATCCTTTCTATGCTATTATAAAGTCCTCTATTGCGGACTTGATTTTGTCTACCGTTTCTTCGATGGAGAGGTCAAGTTGTGCGCCCGCCATCGTCTGGTGACCGCCGCCACCCACGGATTCCATTATGAGCTGAACGTTGAAGGAGCCGAGGGATCTCGCCGAAACACGGCATTGATCGTCAAGCCGATAGACGACAAATGATGCCTTGACTCCATTGATTCCGAGGAGTTCGTCAGCCGCCTGAGCCGCCGCAAGGATGAGCTCCGGCTTTTCCGAATCGGTTGTGGCGATGGCACAGCCGTGGAAGAGCTCAGCCGCCTGGATAAGCTTGCTTCTTTCGCGATAGGTCTCTAGGCTGTCATTGAAGAAGCCCTTGACGGTGACCGTATCGGCACCGAGCTTCTTTAAGTATGCCGCCGCTTCAAATGTGCGGGTACCGGCACGCATTACAAAGTTCTTGGTGTCAAGATTGATTCCCGAAAGAAGAGCCTCGGCATCGGCAACGGAAATTCTGCAATCGACTCCGAAATACTGGACGAGCTCGGTCGCCATTTCGCATGCGCTCGAAGCAAACGGCTCGTGGAAGAAGATGACCGAGTTGTCGATGAAGTTGACCATCTTTCTGTGGTGGTCTATGACGACAACCGTCTTCGCCTTTTCGTAGAGCTCCTTCGAGTCGAGGAAGTTCGGGTTATGGGTGTCGCAGATGATGAGAAGCGAATCGTCGGCGATTTCACCGACCGCCTGCTCGCAGGACTTGAAATAGTCGCCCTCTCCGCTTGCGGATATGTAATCTATAAGCTTCTTTGCAAGGTTCTTTTCCGGGTCGACAACGACATAAGCCTGCTTGCCAACGCTTCTTAGTGCCCCGCAAAGACCTATGCAGGAGCCGACGGCGTCGAAGTCTGCAAGGTTATGACCCATGAGGTAAACCGTGCCACAGCTTTCGGCGAGTTCACGCAAAGCCGTTGCGATAATACGGGAGCGGACTCTGTTCGACTTCTCGACCGCCTTTGAAATGCCGCCGAAGAACTCGAAGCCGCTTTCCGTCTTGACAGCCGCCTGGTCGCCACCTCTTCCCAAGCACATATCAAGCGCCTGCTTGGCGTAGACCTCGCTCTCGGCTAAAGTCTTTGCTCCCCTGCCGACGCCGATTGAAAGCGTGACGCAGGGACGACCGCCGAGCTGAATCGAACGGATTTCGTCAAGGATGTCGAACTTGCCCTCAATGATTTTCTTTAAATGTCTTTCTTCTATTACCGCAAAGAAGCGGTCGTTGGAGATTTTATGGAGCACGCCGTTTGTGTGCTCGATGAACTGCTCAAAAATCTGCTCAATCTGAGCCTGAACGCTCGCCTTGTCGCTCCCCTTCGAGTTCTGGAAGGCGTCGTCATAGTTGTCGACGGTCATTATGAGCACCGTCTTCTTCTGGGCGTTATATTCCTCTTCAAGAAGAACCCTGTCGGTGACATCCGAAAGCCTTATTATCGACAAAGGACCGGTGTCCGACTTCTTGGCATAGACGTTATAGTATCTTTCGAAAATTCTTACGCATGCGCCGGTGTCGGAATAGATTTTCGCAACGTTATTGCCGACAAGATTCGTAAGCGGCATTCCATATGCCTTGTCGTCCTCGAAGAATTTCTCCTCGAAGCGCTTGTTGTACCAGACAATCTTGTCATCGCTGTCGGTTATGATAATAGGCTCGGGGAAATCATAGAAAGCCTCGCGGTTGATAGCCTCGACGGACTTATCCATTTTGGTGACATACTTTGCGATATCCTTGTTCATGACTATAATCACTATGAACATGACAAGTGCACAAAGGAGCACCATTCCGGCGGCAACACACATTGCGGTTCTTCCGTCGGCAAACAGTACGACGCAAAGCGCCAGTGATGTTATTCCGAGGAGAAGCAGTGCGACTGTCAGCACCCACGAAAAGCGTTTTTTCATAATATCCCACCTCACTCAGGATGATTTTGAACTGAAAAGCAATATTTTAAATGTCCAGAACGGTTACTATGATTGTAGGTCTGCGCTTGGTCTTGGAGAAGACGAAGTCGCTGATTTCGTCGCGAACCTTGTTCTTGATGGCTGTATAGTCGTGCCTGGTCGAGAGCTCCTGCTGGAGCACCTGATGAGCTTTCTTCTTCACTTCCGCAAAGAGCTCGTCGTTGGTCTTTTCGTATACGAAGCCCTTCGAGACGATCTCGGGTCCCGACAGAAGCTTGCGGTCAATCTTGTCTATGGTGGCGCTTACGGAGATAACTCCGTCCTCGGCAAGGCGCTTTCTGTCCTTGAGGACTGCCGCACCGACATCGCCGACGCCCAAGCCGTCGACCATAACCTTACCTGCTAGAACACTGCCGGTTACCTTCATACCGTTCTTTGAAAGCTCGATTACGTTACCGACATCGGCGATGAGAATATTCTTATCGGGGATGCCGATTTCGCGTGCGGTCTCGGCGTGACGTGTAAGATGCTTATATTCGCCGTGAACAGGGATGAAGTACTTCGGTCTGACAAGGCTTATGATGAGCTTCTGCTCCTCCTGACATGCGTGTCCGGAAACGTGAACCTCATACATTTCCTCATATACGACCTCTGCGCCGAGCTTCAGGAGCTGATTTACAACTCTGCCGACAAACTTTTCGTTGCCGGGAATAGGTCTGGCGGAGATTATGATAAAGTCGTTTGATGTGATGCTCACCTGACGGTGGTCGTTGGTTGCCATTCTCGTTAAGGCACTCATCGGTTCGCCCTGACTGCCGGTCGTGATTAAAACGATTTCACCGTCGGAATAGTTGTGCATATCGGCGATGTCAATCATGACGCCCGCAGGAGCCTTGAGATAGCCGAGCTCGGTTGCGAGCCCGATTACGTTAATCATGCTTCTGCCGAAGACCGCAACCTTGCGGTTGTGCTTGGCGGCGCAGTTGATAATCTGCTGGACACGGTGGATATTCGACGAGAAGGTCGCAATTATGATTCTCTTGTCGCCGGCTTTGTTGAAGAGCTTTTCGAAGCTCTCGCCGACGGTTCTCTCGCTCGGGGTGAAGCCGCGACGCTCGGAGTTGGTCGAGTCGCTCATGAGAGCCAACACGCCCTCGTCGCCGAGGCGTGCGAACCTCGGGAGGTCGATGATTCCGCCCTCGATGGGGGTATAATCCACCTTGAAGTCGCCCATGTGGACGACTGTCCCCGCAGGGGTGTGAAGAGCAATGGCAACGGCGTCGGGAATAGAGTGGTTGACCTTTATGAATTCGGCAGTAAATACGCCGAGCTGAACCTTGTCGGACGGAGTGACAACATGAAGCATGGACTTGCCCAAGTTGTGCTCCTTTAGCTTGTTTTCGATAAGCCCGATTGTGAGCCTTGTGGCATAGACCGGCACGTTTATCTTCTTGAGTAAATACGGGATTCCGCCGATGTGATCCTCGTGACCGTGGGTAACCAATACGCCTCTTACTCTGTCGGCGTTCTTCTCGACATAGGTGAAGTCGGGGATGACCATGTCGACGCCGGGCATTTCACTGTCGGGGAAGGTCATTCCGCAGTCGATGATTACTATATCGTTGCCATACTCGACGAGGGTCATATTCTCGCCGATTTCGCCGAGACCGCCGAGAGGAATTATCTTGAGCGGTGTTTTGGAATTCGTAGCTACGGCGTTGCTTACTATTGGGACAGGCTTATTGACCTGCTGTGCTGTTGGTTGTGTCTGTGCTGGTTTTGTCTCGCGTGATTCGGTCTTCTGGGATTTTGATTTCTTGCTTGATTGTGATTTCTGGCTTTTTCTTGAGGTCTGAACACCTCTTGACTTCTGGGACTGTGCCGCCTTCTTCGGGGGCTTCGGTGCGGATATTGCCGCGGCTATTGCGGCATCGAGCGCACTGTCCCTCGTCACACTTGCTTCTGACTTGGAGCGGCTTTTTCTTGATGACTTGATCTTCTTTTCTTCAGTTGTTGACATGAATTTCCTTTCTCAAAAAATTTTTATTTTAAGGTTATATTTAATATGTAACACGGGTTTCGGCTCAGCATCGCCTCGCCCGCGCATAAGATTCCATGATGAAAATACAAATATATCTGATATAATACTACAAATCTTCGTAAATGTCAAGATTGATGTGCCCGAAGTCGCGATATTATATCATCACAAATTGCCGTCGCCGCCTCCTGTGACACCGATTCGACATACATCCGGAGCTCTTTGCCGCTTTTCAGGGGTCGGACATATGCCCTTGCGCCGGAGGATTCGACGATGATGTCCGAGCCGTGACGGTTTTCGGCAAATTCACGGTGCAACAGCTTCGGCAGTCCCCTGCCCAATCGGGCGGTTCTGCGGTAGTAACAGATATCCGGGAGCTCGGAGAGTGCAACAGAAGCAGAAATCTCTCTTTTGGCAAGATATCCAACCGTCTCGGCTACCAAGAATAGTGGGTCCAGAGAGAAAAGCGAAAGCTCGCCATCGTCGGGCGGAGATATCCTGAATACCTCGCAATCAGATTGTTTTGCATACTCGTCGCAGACAAGAGGTACCCGCTCTGGAAGGACGACGTTTTTGCCGTCGAAATAATGCGAACGGCAGGACAAAAGAAGCAACTGCTCATAGGTCAGCTTTCCGCTCGGGAATTCACAGACGGTATCTTCTATGCTTTTGCCTGTCGTGAATCTGAGCTTTTCGCAGTCATGCCAATCGAGATTCTGCACGGCTTCCGCGAAAATCTCTTTTTCACGAGGATCTTTTGAAGAAATCTGAACGCTTCCGGCAAAATGCTTCGGGAGTGTGTCACGAAGTACATTTAAATATAGCTTCCTCTCGGCATCGGCGTTGATTTCGGGAGCGATTGCTGAGTCGCCAAGCTCGCCTCGATTATACTTTTCGCAGAGCTTTCGCTCCTCGGAACGGGCAAGCTCACAGTTGCCGCTTCGGAAAATACGGACGGTGCCGCCCGAAATATAGGCGCAATATCGGGTTTTCAGCCTTCTTGCCGCGAAAACAGTCTCGCCGAAGGCGGCATTATTAAGATAGTACACCACCGTGCCGCAGGAGCGAAGCCCCAAAGACAGCGCCTCAAACATGCTTCCGCTGTCGCTTGAATACCCGACTGTGATGCTCTCTTGATTGAATGCTCTGGCAATAGCTTTGCCCAGGAACAGGAGATTTTCGGTCGTGAGCTCTATTCCGTCAGCACGACCGCCCTCGCCCATCTCAAGGAGCTTATAGCCGGAGGGCGACACGTCCCGCCTTACCCTGATTCCTGCGGGGATTTTTGAATTCGGAGCTATCTTCACGCCCGGGTCTATCGTCACAGCCGAACCGATCACGCTTCCGCTTCCGACCGCCGAGAGCTCGCCGAAGCGCACTCCCCTGCCGATTGTCACGTCCTCGCAGATGACGCACTTATTAAGCTCACAGCCGTCGCCCATCGAGGAGCCGTTCATGACGAAAGAGGACTGGATTCGGCAGTTACGACCGACAGTTGCACCCTGCTCGATTACGCTTCCGCCGGACAGAGTCGTCCCCTGACCGACCGATGCACCCTCGAATATGAGATAATCTTTGTCTTCCTCGTCAAGAAGCACCGTCTGGCATGTGAGAAGTGAGGAGATATCGCCGATGTCGAACCAGATTCCGGTTTCGGGTATGGTGAAAATCCTGCCGCCCGATGCCAAGACTTCAGGGAAAACATCCGAAGCAAAGTCGACTTTCTCGCTTTCGGGGATTCGGGAGATTATATCTTTTGAGATGATATATGCTCCCGTATTGGCGAGGTCTGTCAGACATGAGTCATAGGCGGGCTTTTCGGAGAAGCCGATAACTCTGCCGATCGGATCAGAAGTGACGAGACCGTATTCCCGAGGGTCGCTGACCTCGTGGGAGACGATGGTCACGTCGGCGTCGTTTCGCTCGTGAAAGTCGACGATTTTCGGAAGGTTGAACTCACAGACACCGTCGCCGCTCAGAACCATCACATCGTCGCCGTTCCACGCCTTTCGGACACAGCCGGCTGTGCCGAGCGGCACGTCTTCACGGACGTAATTCAGCTTGATGCCGTTCGAAAAGTTGCCAAGGGTTTCCTCTAACTTATCGGCAAGATAGAAGTCGGCGATTGTCGCTTCCTTGAAGCCGCTTCGGAAGAGAAGCGCCGTCAAACGCTCGACTGCCGGGATTCCAAGAACACGCACGAGGGGCTTCGGAGTATCGAAAGTCAGCGGTCGGAGACGCGTCCCCTCTCCTCCCGCAAGTATAATAATCTGCATAACATAGTTCCTTTCAGGTTTTGGTAATATGTTAAGCAGGAAATTCCGAAATATGCACGGAAACCCCTCCGGCACTTCGTGCCACCTCCCCTTTCAGGGGAGGCTATTTGTGTTCTATCAAAAGTTTGTACGAATGCAAAAAGGCTCCCCTGAAAGGGGAGCTGGATGCCCGAAGGGCAGACTGAGGGGGTTAATCCACTCTATAGTTTTCTGCAATATTACATAGCTTGATATCCACAAGCACATCGGCTTTTATGCCCTCGGGGGTGTATTCCTCCGAATAGACGGTGCCGTCTTTTCTTATCTCCGATAGAAGTCCGGCTTCGGTGTATGGGAGAAGAAGGTTCATCCGTCTTGCCGTTTCGGGCAGGGCTTTTGCGATGCCGTCAAGAAGAGAATCCAAGCCCGTGGCGTTTTTCGCCGAAATCCGGATGATTGAATCGTCGGCGACGGATATTTCGGGAATCAAATCGCACTTGTTAAGCACCGTCAGGGTCGGGATTCCGTCACAGCCGAGGTCGTGCAACAATTCTTCTGTAACATGCTTTTCTTCCTCGTAATACTCGCTCGAGGCGTCTATAAGATGTATGAGCAGGTCGGCACTGGCGGCTTCTTCGAGGGTCGACTTGAAGGCTTCGACGAGCTGATGAGAGAGCCTCGAAATGAGCCCGACAGTGTCTATAAGGGTCACGCTCCTGCCGTCGGGCAAGAGTATTGCCCGGGAGGTCGTCTCGAGGGTGGCGAAAAGCTTGTCTTCCGAGAGGACTCCGGCATCGGTCAGGGCATTCAGAAGCGTCGACTTGCCGGCGTTGGTGTAGCCGACGATGGCGGCGGTGAGAACACCGTCCTTCTTGCGGCGCTTGCGGGTGATGTCGCGACGCTGTTCGACCTCTTTCAGGTCTTTTTCGAGAGCCGAGATTCGGGAACGGATATGGCGGCGGTCGGTCTCTAACTTGGTTTCACCGGGACCACGGGTGCCGATTCCTCCGCCGAGACGGGAGAGCTTTATGCCCATTCCAGCAAGCCTTGTCAGGCGGTACTTGTTCTGCGCAAGCTCAACCTGCAGCTTGCCCTCGCGGGTGGTGGCACGCTGGGCGAAGATGTCGAGAATAAGCATTGTGCGGTCAATGGTGAACGTGTCGGTTGCATCTTCGATGTTTCGGATCTGCGTTGCCGTCAGTTCACGGTCAAAAATAAGCTGGTCTATCTCGAGAGCTTCGCACTGCTCGGCAAACTCCGCAAGTCTTCCCGAGCCTATGCAGGTTGCGCCTTCTATAGACGGTCTTTTCTGGATAACGGTCGCGACGACCTCCGCTCCAGCGGTATCACAAAGAGCGCAGAGCTCTTCCATACTGCGCTCTGCGTCAAATTCGTTCGTATCGACAGATACGAGTATTACTCTTGGTTTTTCCTGATTGTTTTCTATCATAAAACTTGTTTTATAGCACTCCTGTTAATTCATCAAGACCTAACATTAAATTCATACATTGGACTGCGGCGCCGGCTCCGCCCTTGCCGAGGTTGTCATATCTCGCCGCCAGAAGACAGATGTCGTTGTCGCCGAAGACGAAAATCTGCATCTTGTTCGAGCCCGCCATGCCGTTTGCTTCAAGGAATCCATCCAGATCCTGAATCGAGGTCTCAAAGTTCATGACGTCAATGAGCGGCTCGTGCTCGTAGGCTCTTGAGATGTAGTCCCAGATTTGTCTTGAATGGAGGCGCTTGGCGAGGGTTCTCAGGTGAAGGGGCACGGTTATAAGCGCTCCGCTCGGGTAGTCGTCGATAATCGGGCTGATTGCGGGCTTATAGGAAAGTCCGCAGGCGTGCATAAGCTCCTTCTGAAGCATCATCGTCTGCTCAAGGGCATACATGCGAGCCGAAGAGAAGCCATAGGGACGGCTTGAGCTCTCGTACATAGCTATCATATTAGAGCCGCCGTTGGTATAGCCGATGACGGAATTTATCATCAGAGGATGATATGGCGGCATGATTTTTGCCTTGACAAGGGGCGCAAGAAGCAAAGCCGCACCGGTCGCCATCGGGTTTGGAAGGGCTGTATAGCGGGACTGAGATATCTTTTTGCGGTGGTCGGGCGAAAGCTCCGGCAGACCGTATGCCCACTGGGGCGACAATCTGTAGGCATTTGACGTGTCAAGCACCTTGGTTGTGGGATTCTGAATGAGAGGCACCGTTTCGGTTACGGTTTTCGTGGACTGGCAGAGGATGACTATATCCGCAGTGTTCAGAAGATTCAGCCTCTGCTCCTCGGTGAACTTGGTTCTGTCCTCAAGGTGGATTACTTCGAGGTCGTCCCTGCCGCTCAGCATTGCATTTATATTAAGACTTACGGCACCATAGTGCCCGTCGATTAAAACTTTATTCAAAAGTTTCACATCCCTCGGATTTTGAGATACACATGAACATCATCTCATATTTTTTGGATTTTGTCAATACTATAGGGCGAAAAAAGTTTTAATTTCACCGTTTTTTGCGAAATTCGCGGCGATATTCGCGTATTAAAACTGCTTTTAGAAGAAAAAATCTCGGCTATTCGAAGAAAATGGGTTTACTTTTCGAAAATTTCTGATAAAATATTTTGTATGGATGCAATAATCCGCCGCTCTGATGTGTATTAGTAGTGAAAGTATGATTCAGGAGCGCGATTACATATGTGTGAAAGGAGTTCTTTGCCGCAGGAATTCAGGTGCGGTAAGAGGAAAAATCATGGCTAAGAAGGATGTAAATGCCTACATAGCCTCCGTGATTGATAAATATTCGGACATGGTATACAGGACGGCGTTCCACGCGCTATCCGATACCCACTATGCCGAGGATATCGTGCAGGAGGTATTTCTGAAGCTGTGCCGCTCACTCCCCGATTTCGAATCGGAGGAACACGAGAAGGCGTGGCTTCTGAGGGTAACAATCAACATGTGCAAAAACTACAACAGAAAAGCCTACACTCACCCGAGCGTCGAGCTGTCCGAGACGATTCCCACGACAGACGAATACGCTCATGAGGGTTCGGTTTTAAGCGCGGTGAGAGAGCTTCCGGAGAAATACCGGACACCTATCTACCTCTACTACTTCGAGGGGTACCCCACCAAGGAGATTGCCGAGATTACAGGTACCAATCAGAACACGGTGCTTTCTCTTCTCATGCGCGGAAGAAAGAAACTTAGCGAAATGCTGAAAGGAGAGTTTGGCGATAATGAAATTATCTGATGACTATAAAAGTGAATTAAGCCGCCTTACTCTCAGTGAGGATTTCAAGGCGAAGCTTAAAGAACAGTGCATTGCCGAGGCGGGACTTGACAAGGCGACTGAAGCTGAAGAAGAAAAAACTCCCGAGATTCAGGAATCGAAATCGGGCAAAATCTACAAGCAGATGAAAGTCTACCGTTACGTTGCCATTGCGGCATGCGTCGTGGCGGCTGTGTCCATTGTCGGCGGAGCGTCCATCATGTCGAGCGTCTTCTCGACAACCACAAGAAGCTCAGATTCCGCGAATGAGGAAATGATGGAATTGTACGACACGGACACGGATTGGGAAGACGATACCGCAGAAGACGATCCCGTGGAAGATACAAACTGGGCTGAGGAAGACACGGAAGAATTGGAAGTTGACGACATGGATATTCCCGAAGATTCTGCAGTCGAATATGAGGATGAAGAATTTGACGAAGCGGTCGAAGAGCCTGTTGAAGACACTTCACTCAGCTCTTCCGTAATCACCGCGAACCCCGCAAGCAGCTACACTCCCGACGACTACGACGGAGAATACAACACCGAGGACTATGTCCTTGGCGGAAGCAACACAAGTGCTTCGAACACGGCGACCGTTTACAGCTCCTTCTCAGCACTTGTAGCTGACGTTGGCTACATCACCTATGACTATGGCGATGGAGACGATGCCGATTATGAAGAGCCGGTTGAAGACTCTCTGGATGATGGACCATATGAAGATTCTTATGTACCCCCAAGCTCATCTTCAGGCTCAGCGCTTCCCGAGATAACCACCGATTATGGAACAGCATCCAGCTTCTACGACATTCTCTACAACCAGATGGGAGACGAATCGGAAACCATCGGCGTAAGCCTTGTGTGGATTACGATAACAGGCACGCCCAATGCAAGCGACGTTCCTGCTCCGACAAGCGGGTGCTACACTTTGTATAGTGCAACTATCACCTATGATTATCTGAACTCCGTTTCCTGCGACATAGATGTTTATGTCTGGATTAAGGGCACGGATGACAATCAGGTCAAAGGCATGCCGACTTATGAGGTTGGAGACGAGTTGATAGTTTCCCTGATGCTTGGCGAGAACGGGTGCATAACAGTTGTGGATGAGCTTATCTATGACGCTTACACACTGAACGGCGTCGACATCGCTTACCACAGAGTTTATGGGAACGTCAACCCGGGTAGCACCGATATGGGAATCCTCCCAAGCGAAGAAGAGTATTACACGACAACCTCTAACAACCCGGCAATCTACGTCCACAAGGCATCAGCCCGTGAGCTGACGAGATATATCAGACGTAAGGTGACCGGCGAGGGCTACAACATCGCAGACCTCGAGAAGATTTCTCAGTACAGCATGGGCTTGGTCGGCTACAGCACCTTTGCCGACAACAGCAGTTCTGAAGAAGAAACGGAGACCTCGAGCGACACCAAGGCAACGCTCAGCATCAACGCCGGCTCGTCGACAAGCTACTTCGACCTGACCGCCGCAGGTGAGACAATATGGCTGAATGACGAGGCATCCGCCGTGCGCCTCGGCGAGCTTTATTCGGGCTCAATGACCGGAACCACGACAAGAACCGGAATTTCATCCGTTCTGTTCGTCGGCGGACACCTCAGATTCTCTTCGGAAACACCGTTTACGGGCGGAGTTACCGAGATTGAGATTACAAGCTCCGGTTGTCCCCTCGACATCAAATTCAGGGGCATAGCCGTCGGCGACACGCTCGACGAGGTCAAGGAAAAGCTCTCGACTTCATCGGTAGCGGTAACCGACGAAAACCTCGCCGACGACTGCGTCATCACCATTAACAGCGACTACGGAACGGTAACGCTGACGGTGGAGTATGGCGTGCTTGCGAAGATTGAGATTATTGGGTAACCTCTCAGTCAGCCTGACGGCTGACAGCTCCCCTTATCAAGGGGAGCCTTTTTTTGCGCTAAATTAAGTATTGCACTTTAAAAAACGTTGTGCTATAATAACAACATATAGTGCTCAATATGCGAATTTGACGCAACATTTGCGGAGGGATATAATGCCTAAGAAGGATTACGGAAACGAAGCGATACGCTCTTTGAAGGGAGCGGACAGGGTCAGAAAAAGACCGGCGGTTATCTTCGGCTCGGATGGGCTGGAGGGCTGTAAGCATTCTGTTTTTGAGATAATTTCAAACTCGATAGACGAAGCGAGAGAGGGCTACGGCTCGAAAATCACCGTCACCAGATATAATGACTTCTCGATTGAGGTTGAGGACATGGGCAGAGGCTGTCCGGTCGACTTCAACAAGAGCGAGAACCGCTATAACTGGGAGCTTGTCTATTGCGAGCTCTATGCCGGCGGTAAATATGACAACGTGTCCGGCGAAAACTATGAATATTCCCTCGGCTTGAACGGTCTGGGCGCCTGCGCTACGCAGTATTCTTCGGAATATATGGACGTCGAGGTCTTAAGAGACGGATATAAGTATAATCTGCATTTCGAAAAGGGCGAAAACGTCGGAGGGCTCAAGAAAGAAAAGGTCTCGACCAGAAAGACCGGCACCAAGACAAGATGGAAGCCGGACCTCGATGTCTTCACCGACATTGCTATCGAAAAAGAGTATTTCACCGATGTTCTGAAAAAGCAGTCTATCGTCAACCCGGGCATCACCTTTGTCCTCCGTTATCAGGACGAGGAGGGCGGTTTCTCGGAGGAAGAATATCTCTATGAGAACGGAATTCTCGACTACGTCACCGAGATTGTCGGGGATGAGGCTCTGACCACTCCTCAGCTCTGGAGTGCCGAGCGAAAGGGCAAGGACAGAGAGGACATGAACGAATACAAGGTCAAGTACAACTTCGCCTTTGTGTTCTCGAAAACCGTGAAGCAGGCGGAATACTTCCACAATTCGAGCTTCCTTGAATACGGCGGCTCGACCGAAAAGGCTGTCCGTCAGGCGTTCACATCCTATATCGACACTTATCTTAAGAATAACAACAAGTATCTCAAGAACGAGGCAAAGATTCAGTTCACCGACATCGAGGACTGCCTTGTCATGGTTTCGAGCTCCTTCTCAACGCAGACCTCATACGAAAATCAGACAAAGAAGGCTATCAACAACAGATTTATCTATGATGCGGCTGTTGCTTTTCTGAAGCATCAGCTTGAGGTCTACTTCATCGAGAAGCCGGACGATGCGCAGAAGATTTGCGATCAGGTACTCATAAACAAGCGTTCACGCGAGAGCGCCGAGAAGACGAGAATCAACACAAAGAAGCTCTACGCCGAAAAGCTTGACATGGCGAACATGGTCAAGAAGTTCGTCGATTGCAGAACGAAAGACATCTCCCGCCGTGAGCTCTACATCGTGGAGGGCGATTCGGCGTTAGGCTCGGTAAAGCTCGCAAGAAACGCCGAGTTTCAGGCGGTTATACCTATCCGAGGCAAAATTCTTAATTGCCTTAAGGCGAGCTACAACAAGATTTTCGAGAGCGAGATTATAACAGACCTCATGAAAGTTCTGGGCTGTGGCGTTGAAATCAAGAGTGCGAAGAATAAAGATTTATCTTCGTTCAATCTTAACAACCTTCGGTGGAGCAAGGTCATCATCTGCACCGATGCCGACTATGACGGTTTCCAGATTCGAACCCTTGTACTCACGATGATTTACACCCTCTGCCCCACTCTTATCGAGAAGGGATATGTGTTCATTGCGGAATCGCCGCTGTATGAGATAAATACGAAGGACAGAACCTATTTTGCTTACGACGAAAGCGAGCGTGCCGAAATCATGAACATGATTGGCGACAAGAAGTTCACCATCCAGCGCTCGAAAGGACTCGGTGAAAACGAGCCGGACATGATGTCCTTAACAACCATGAATCCCGAGACAAGGCGGCTTATTCAGGTTTCGCCCGACGAAGCGGAGCACACGAAGTTTATGTTTGATATGCTCTTAGGAGACAACCTTTCCGGCAGAAAAGAATTCATAAACAATAACGGTCACGACTATCTTGAGATGGCTGACATTAGCTAAGGGAGGGAGAAAATATGCCTAGGAAGAAAAAGCCGACCGAGGACAAGCCGGTCAAGCTTACGGAAAGACAGCGTGATGCCTATATCAGCGGAGCCGGAACGGTTGTTGACGAGCCGATAACCGTCACGCTTGAAAAGAACTATATGCCCTATGCGATGAGTGTTATCGTTTCGAGAGCTTTCCCCGAAATCGACGGCTTCAAGCCCTCTCACCGCAAGCTTCTTTATACAATGTATAAGATGGGGCTTCTGACCGGTCCGAGAACGAAATCGGCGAACATTGTCGGTCAGACGATGAAGCTGAACCCCCACGGCGACCAGGCAATATACGAAACGATGGTAAGATTAGCCCGTGGCAACGAAGCGCTTTTGCACCCGTATATTGATTCGAAGGGAAACTTCGGCAAGGCGTATTCAAGCGACATGGCTTTTGCGGCTCCGAGATACACCGAGGCGAAGCTTGAGCCCATCTGCAACGAGCTTTTCGGGGACATCGACAAGGACACCGTCAACTTCGTCCCGAACTATGACAACACCATGCTCGAACCGGAGCTTCTGTCGGTCACATTCCCCTCTATACTCGTAAATTCCAACGTCGGTATCGGCGTTTCGATGGCGAGCTCGGTCTGCCCGTTTAACTTGCGTGAGCTCTGCGAGGCTACGATTAATATAATCCGTGACCCCGATTTTGATGCCCTCGAAGTGATGAAGGGTCCCGACTTCCCCGGCGGAGGATATATGATTAACGAGCCGGACAAGCTCCGGCAGATTTTCGACACCGGTAGGGGCTCTGTAAAAGTCAGAGCAAAGTATACTTTTGACAAAGAAGCCGGCTGCATAGAGATTACCGAAATTCCGCCGACCACGACGGTTGAGGCTATCATCGAGAAAGTCATAGACCTTGCCAAGAACGGAATGAAGGAAATCACCTATATCCGAGACGAAACCGACCTCGACGGTCTGAAGATTGCTATCGACGTCAAGCGTGGAACCGACCCCGACCTTCTCATGAAGAAGCTCTATGCGAAGACTCCCCTGCAGGACAACTATTCGGCTAACTTCAACATCCTTGTCAACGGCTATCCGAAGGTTTTGGGAGTCAACGACATCATAAGAGAATGGATAAAGTTCCGTGTTGAATGCGTCAAGAGAAGGACTGCTTTCGATTTAAAGAAAAAGAACGAAAGACTGCATCTCCTCGAAGGTCTCGAAAAGATACTTCTTGACATCGACAAGGCTATCAAGATTGTCAGGGAGACCGAGGAGGAGTCGGACGTTGTCCCGAACCTTATGATTGGGTTCTCGATTGACGAGATTCAGGCGGAGTATGTCGCTGAAATCAAGCTGAGACACCTGAACCGTGAATTTATCTTAAACCGCTTAGCCGATGTCGAGCAGTTGAAGGCTGAAATTGATGAACTGAACGGAATCTTGGGCTCTGAGAGAAAAGTAAAGCTTATCATCATCGACGAGCTCAAAAGGGTTGCCGAGAAGTACGGTCAGCCGAGAAGGACAGAGATTATCTATGTTTCCGACGAGCCGCTTCCGAAGGAAGAAAAGACCGTTTCCGATTATCCCTGCAGAGTGTTCCTGACCCGCGAAGGCTACTTCAAGAAGATAACTCCGCAGTCGCTTAGGATGTCCGGCGAGCAGAAGGTGAAGGAAAACGACGTCATGATGCAGGAGTTCGACACGACGAATTCCGCTGAGCTTCTCTTCTTCACGAATTTCCACAACGTCTACAAGACAAAAGTCGCTCAGTTTGGCGATTCGAAGGCGAGCTTGCTCGGAGACTATATCCCCGTTACGCTCAAATTCTCGGAGGGTGAGACCGTCGTCAGAATGGCGGTAACGCAGAACTATTCGGGATGCCTACTGTTTGTCTACAAGAACGGCAAGGTTGCCAAAGTTCCGCTTGAATCCTATCAGACGAAGACCAACCGCAAGATGCTCCAGAACGCTTATTCCGACAGGGAAGAGCTTGTCGAAATGCTCGATGTCGGCGAGGGTGCTGACGTTATGCTCCGTTCTTCGAACGGCAGAGCGATTCTCTTCAACACCGGCATGATTCTCCCGAAGGCGACGAAGAACACCATCGGCGTTCAGGCGATGACTCTCAAGGCTAAAGGAAGCTATATCGATTCGGCGGTCATCGTTCCGGAAGAGAAGGCAAAAGAGCTTTCGAAGTACCGCACGAAGACGCTTCCTGCCGCAGGACCCTTTGCAAAGGACCTCGAAGACCCGAACCAATACACGCTGTAACCCTTTTGTCGCAATACTGAAAGGAATCCCTCGTAAATGTTCTCTCTCAATCACTTTATATGGATAGGAATCTCGGCTGCCCTGATTGTAATTGCACTCACGCTTTTGCATAAATACCGACCGCCGATGAAAAATGTTCTGACGGCATGCTGTGTGATGGCGGTATTATCCGAAGTTACGAAAGTACTGAGCATGATTAAGCTCGTCCCGTCGAGCGACGGCTCGATGATGACGCCGTACCTTGAACTGAACCAGCTTCCGTTCAACCCGTGCTCATTGCAGATTATATTCATATTCATTGCAAGGCTGACGAGTAACGAGACCCTGAGGAGAACCGCATTGGGATTCATGTATCCCACCTGCATTGGCGGAGCTGTCGGCGCCATACTGCTCCCGACAATCTTCACCTACAGCATTGACGCTTCGCAGGCGTTCACCCATCCCTTGGGATATCAGTATTTCCTCTATCACACGATGCTCCTCACGCTGGGAGTGTATATTCCGATGTCAAGGGAGGCTCACCTCGGGAGAAGGCAATATGCCACAACAATGGGGCTCTTCTTCTCTATGGGATTCGCGTCTATCTATATTAACGCGCTCTGTGCTTCTCCCACATATGTCAACGGCGAGCTCGTGAGCGTCGATTTCGCAACGAACTTCTTCTTTACCGGCAGTCAAAGCTGGCTGATGACGTTTACCGATATCAATCAGTGGCGACTCTACTTCCTCGGAATTGTGCTTTTCGCCGCCGTGGGAATAACGGCTCTCTACATTCCCTACATAAGAAAGCCGAAAAAGACGGAATAAAGAATATATCACCCTTTCCCAAAATAAACTTGTACAAAGCTTATTTTAAGGAAAGGGTGTTATTTTACGGGCAGGAAAACAGCACTTAAGGGCTCAATTATACTACTCGTCTCTGTCGTTATTTCAAGGGCGGCAGGGCTTCTTTTAAAAATTCCGCTTACAAACCTCTTGGGCGGCACCGGAATGGGCTACTATTCGGGAGCTTACGCCGTATTCATGCCGCTTTACTCTCTGTGTGCCGGAAGCCTGTCTATAGCCGTGGCGCAGATGGTTTCGGAAAGCTCGGCATTCGGAAACAGGCGAAGAATGCTTCTTATAAGGCGGCTTTCCGTCATATTCTTCGGGGCAATCGGGCTGTTTCTTACCCTCATTCCACTGCTGTTTTCGGGCTTCATCGCTGAAAGGCTGATAGGAATCCCCGAGGCGAAGCTGTCGATTATGGCTATTTCGCCATGCGTATTCCTCGGGACGATTACGGCAATCCTTCGGGGATATTACGAAGGGCTCGGGGACATGACGCCGTCGTCGGTGTCGCAGACGGTCGACGCGATTGTAAAGCTTGCGGTCGGGCTCGGGCTGTCAATGGCGGTGAAGGGCTATGCTTTGGGGCTGTTTGAGACAGGAGAAGCAGTTTTCGGCGTGTACTGCTCAACAGAATCCGAAGCTATTGAAATTGCTTTGCCGGTGATTGCATGTGCCGCTGTTCTTGGGACTGCGGCGGCGGACCTTGCGGGAATGCTGAGCCTTTGCATCTTCGGGAGGTTTCGCAGAGACAAGAGCGTCATCTGTGAGAGACCCGAAAGAGCCGAGCAGAAGGAAATCATCAGGCGGCTCGTGAAGCTCTGTACACCGATTTCGCTTGCGTCGGTGGTTTCGAGCCTTCTTAACACGATAGATTTGTCGACGATTGTCATGCTGATAGGAAACAGCCTAAGAAATAATCCTGAACTCTACACGACGGAATACGCCGCCGTGATTGAGAGCGGTGTGAGCTTAAAAGACCTGCCGAGCTTTCTTTACGGGTCATTCACCGGGCTTTCGATGTCGATATTCACGCTTGCGCCGTCGCTCTGTGCCGTTTTCGGGAGGAGCGCGTTTCCGTCCGTTTCCGAGAACAACTCCCGAGGCAACAAAGAAGCCGTTTCAAAAGAAATAAGAAGAGTAATCTCCCTGTCGCTCTATATTTCGATTCCGGCGGGAATCGGGCTCTGCCTCTATTCGAAGCAGATTCTCGGGCTTATCTTCCCTACGAGAACAGCGGAGGTGTCCGTTTCGTGGATGCCTCTGGCGATACTGTCAACATCGACGGCGTTCATGACGGTATTGGGGTCCGCCTGCTCTATGCTACAGGCACTCGGGAGGACGGATATTCCGCTCAAAATCAACCTCGGCGGCGCGATTTTAAAGCTTGCCTTAAACATGATTTTTATCCCGAACAGCAGATATGGGCTTTCCGGGGCGGCAGTGGCGACGGTAGTATCATATTCGGCGATGTGCATAGCCTCCGTAGTGGTTCTTTATAGACTCACGGGCACTAAGCCAAGGCTTCTCTACTCGGTCGCCATACCGACAATTCTGGGCGTTATTGCCTGCATTTCCTCGACTTATGTCTACAGATATGCAATAACATATTTATCCTTGACAATTTCCCTCTTGATTTCTGTTATATTTGCTGTAATAACCTACATTTTGATGGTCGAATTATTGGACATAACCCACAAAAATCGAATTCGAACGCAAATTTTTGAATAAAACTCTTGTATTTTTTAAAAAATCAGTGTAAGATAGGTGTATCAAGTTGTCGGTGTATGCCGACGCATTTGCGAGTGCAAATACGGCTTATGGATATCGTATTTGCCATGGCGAAATAATTACGGAGGAAGTCATCATGACAAAAGTTGAATTAGTAAGCAAGGTTGCGGATAAGTCCGGTCTTTCCAAGAAGGATTCCGAGAAGGCTGTATCGGCAGTAGTTGCCGCAATCACAGAGGCTCTTTCCGAGGGCGAGAAGGTTTCCCTTATCGGTTTCGGCACATTTGAAGTAAGAGAGCGTCAGGCTAAGGAGGGCATCAACCCCAGAACCGGCGAGAAGATTCAGATTCCCGCAAGAAAGGTTCCCGCTTTCAAGCCCGGCAAGGCTCTTAAGGAGTCCGTTTGATTTTATAACGAAAGACAAAAGCCGACTTCGGTCGGCTTTGTTTTTTGAGATTAAAAAGGGAGAGATTATATGAGACTTGACAAATATCTGAAGGTCAGCCGCCTTATAAAGCGGAGAACCGTTGCCAACGAAGCCTGCGATGCGGGAAGAATCGTAGCGAACGGCAAGCCGGCAAGGGCTTCCTATGAAGTGAAGGTCGGCGACATCATCGAGATTAATCTCGGGAAAAATCCGCTCAAGGTGAGAGTCCTGTCCGTTTCGGAATACGCAACGAAGGAAACCGCCGCCGGACAATATGAAATTATATCCTGATTCAATCTGACCGAGGTCTTAAATAAGCCTCGGTCTTTGAATTTTCTTCTGTTTTTTCTGATATTCACCGAAATTTAAGGTAGATTTTAAGTTGGAATGGTATTATAATAGTAACAGTAAATAAGGGAGGACAGGATATGAGACTTCTTCTTGCGGAAGACGAAAAGGCTTTATCGAAAGCACTGGTTGCTATTCTGGAAAGAAACAACTACTCGGTCGATGCCGTTTATGACGGGCAGGAAGCCCTTTCGTATCTCGAGGCGGACAACTATGACGGGGTTATACTCGACATAATGATGCCGAAGGTCGACGGGTTCACCGTCCTTAAAGAAATGAGAGCCAAGGGAAACCAGATTCCCGTTCTCATGCTCACAGCCCGCTCGGAGGTGAGCGACAAGGTTGCGGGGCTCGACCTCGGAGCGAACGACTACCTCACGAAGCCGTTCAATTCGCAGGAGCTTCTGGCACGAATCAGGGCGATGACAAGGACTTCGACACAGCATCAGAGCTCGCAGATAAAATTCGGGAACGTGACCCTTGACAGAGCCACTTTTGAGCTCTCGACTCCCTCGGGAAGCCTGCGACTTGCCAATAAAGAGTTCCAGATGCTCGAATTTCTTATGAGCAACCCGCACACCATCATTCCGTCGGAGAGATTCTTAGAGAAAATCTGGGGCTACGACAGCGAATCGGAGATAAACGTTGTCTGGGTTTATATCTCCTACCTGCGAAAGAAGCTTGACGCGCTCAAGGCGAACATCCAGATCAAGGCTGTCAGAAACGCAGGCTACTCTTTGGAGGAGATTCCCGATGATTAATAATCTACGCCTCAAGCTCATCGGCGCGACTATGCTTTCTCTTATCATAGTTCTTTCAATCGTTGACGGTGTTATCACATATTCCACCTATCGCGGAATTATCGACGATGCGGATGCCGTTCTGGCACTTTTGGCGGACAACGGCGGAAGCTTTCCCGATAGGAACGAAGAACCGCCGGAGGGCGACGGCATAGACCCAAGCAACGGAAACGACGGTGCGAACAACAGGCAGACTGCTATTCTTGAATCCCCCGAGCTCGAATATGAAACGAGATATTTCACCGTCACCTTCAACAACCGCTCGGGAAATCTTGTTTCCGTCAATACCGGCAAGATTGCTGCCGTTGACACTTCCGAAGCGGTTGAGTATGCCGAGAGCATTATCGCAGAAGGCAAGACAAAAGGCTTTGCTGACGATTACAGATATCTCGTGAACATAAGTGAAACCGAAACGACGGTTGTGTTCCTTGACTGTGCGAGAAACCTTACGACGTTCAGAACGGTTATCTCGGCGAGCCTCGGAATTTCGGTTGCGGGGCTTGTGATGGTGCTTATCCTCCTGATTTTCCTTTCGGGAAGAATTGTCAAGCCGTTCTGGGAAAACTATGAAAAACAGCGCAGGTTCATCACCGACGCCGGGCACGACCTCAAAACTCCCCTGACGGTTATAGGTGCGGATGCGGAAGTGCTTGAAATGGACGTCGGCGAAAACGAGTGGATAACCGACATCCGAAATCAGGTTTCAAGGCTTACCGACATGACAAACAGCCTTATAACGCTGTCGAGGATGGAAGAGCCGGAGCCGCAGTATCAGATGATAGACTTCCCTCTTTCGGACATTGTCGAGGAGACCCTTGAAGAATACCGGTCTCTGGCTAAGACTCAAGGGAAGAATCTTTCCGGTTCCGTTCAGCCGATGATAAGCCTCTGCGGAGACGAAAAGGCGATAAGAAGGCTTCTTGCAGTGCTTCTTGACAACGCAATGAAATATTCGGACGAGAACGGCACCATAAGTCTTACCCTCGAACAGCAGAGGGGCTCAATACGGCTGTCGGTGTTCAACACCTGCTCCTATATGCCGAAGGAAAGCCTGCCGCATCTGTTTGATAGATTCTATCGGATGGATGAAAGTCGGAACTCGCAGACAGGCGGCTATGGGCTGGGGCTTTCGATTGCCGCGGCTATCGTCACTGCCCACAAGGGGAAGATTTCCGCCTCGACCACTGACGAGAAATCGCTCCTGATGACTGTCACATTTCCTTTATGAAATTTTAACCTTATTTTCACTTTCATTTAAGGCAGACTTAAGGAATGTAAAGTATACTTTAGATAATCCCTGAGGCACATCCGCCATTCGTACTCTTTCTGAACTCCTTTCGGAATCCCAATAGCGGATGTGCCCGGGGATCCCCCCATTTATGATTTATAATTCGCAAACACTCCAAAATCTTAAGGAGGATCACAATGGACTATCAAGCCACGTTCAAGCGCTATGAAGTCAAGTATATGCTGACACGCGCCCAGAAGTGCGCCATAAAGGAAGCAATGCGACCTTATATGGAGCTCGACAAGTACGGAAGAACGACAATCAGAAATATATACTTCGATACCGAAAACTACCGCCTCATAAGGCACTCACTCGAGAGCCCTACTTACAAGGAAAAATTAAGACTTCGGAGCTATAAGAAGGTCGGTCCCGAGGACCCCGCTTTCGTGGAGCTCAAGAAGAAATACAAGTCGGTCGTCTATAAAAGAAGGCTCGAACTTCCCGCAGGCGAAGCGACACTCTGTTTACTGCATGGCATTCCCCTTCCCGTTCACTCGCAGATTGCGAACGAGATTGAATATTTCAGAAACTACTATGGCGACTTAAGACCGGCGATGTTTATTTCTTACGAAAGAGAAGCATACTATTCGGACGACGGCTCGGATTTCAGAGTCACGTTTGACGAAAACATTCTCTGCCGTCAGGACGACTTCTCTCTGGAAAGCGATGCCTATGGGCTCTCACTGCTGGAAGACGGCATGACACTTATGGAAATTAAGACCTCAGGCGGATATCCGCTTTGGATGAGCCACGAGCTCAACAGACTTGGAATCTTCAAAACCTCCTTCTCGAAATACGGCACGGCTTATCGCAAGATGTTCGAGGAGCACAGCCTGAGCCGCACGGCACCCGTCAACACAATACAAGTAACAACCGGAGGACGTCTTTATGCTTGACAATCTTTTCAAAGGAATTTTCGACTCGGACACCACTTCAACTATCGCTGTTTCCGACTTCTTGACTTGCGTGGTTTCCGCACTTTTAATAGGACTGATTCTGGCGTTGTGCTATATGTACAAGACCAGATATACAAAGAGCTTTGTCGCGACAATCGCACTTTTGCCGGCGGTTGTATGCGTTGTTATAATGATGGTAAACGGCAATATCGGCACTGCGGTTGCGGTTGCGGGAGCTTTCAGCCTCGTCAGATTCCGTTCCGCCGCGGGAACAGCAAAGGAAATATTGGCAATCTTTCTCGCGATGGGCACCGGACTTGTCGTCGGAATGGGCTATATAGGATTCGGATTCCTGTGCGCCGTTCTTTTCGGAGCTGTAAGCATGCTCTATTCGACTCTTGACTTTGGCGTGAAGAAGAGAGCCCAGAAATACAAGACGCTTCACATCACCATCCCCGAGGACCTTGACTACACGGGAGTTTTCGACGACCTCATGAAGGAGTACACCTCCGAACATGAGCTCACCCACGTCAAGACCACCAACATGGGAAGCCTTTATCGACTTACTTATGACATTGTCTTAAGAGACCCCTCAAAGGAAAAAGAATTTATCGACCAGCTCCGTTGCCGCAACGGCAACCTTGAGATTTCCATCTCAAAGCAGGAAACTCAGGTTGCGGAGCTTTGATACGCAGTTTGTAACCGCGTAAGGAGAACAGGAATATGAATCACAGGATAAAGAGAATTTTGTCGCTTATAAGTGTAGCGGCTTTGTTTACTGCATGTCTTTCGGGGTGCTCGTCGAGCGCTTCAAGCACCGACAACCCCATCGTGACTATCGACTCGAGCGAGATGTTCGTGGAAGCAGAATTATCGAGTACCGGCACAAGTGAAATGTTCACCGACAGAGACTATGAAATTGGCTATGATGAGGATTCAAGCATTGCTATTACCCTTTCGGGCTCTTCAGCGGAATGCTCATCGTCCTTGGTTACGATTTCGGGAAGCACCGTTACAATCACCGATGAAGGAACCTATATTGTAAGCGGAACCCTCGACGACGGAATGATTATTGTCGACGCCGACAGCAAGGACGATGTTCAGATTGTTCTGAACGGCGTTTCGATCACGAGTAAGACCTCAGCGGCTATATACGTTCTGAACGCCGACAAGGTTTATATCACAACCGCCTCGGGAACATCGAATACCCTTGCGAACGGCGGAAGCTATGTTGCCATCGACGAGAACAACATTGATGCGGTCATCTACTCAAAAGACGACTTAACCTTGAACGGCTCGGGCACTCTTACGATAACCGCGAACGCAGGGCACGGCATAGTTTCAAAAGATGATTTGGTCATCACAAGCGGAACCTACAATATTACAGCCGCAAATCACGGCTTGAGCGGCAAGGACTGTGTCAATATTGCGGGCGGAACGTTCACAATATCATCCGGCAAGGACGGAATTCATTCGGAAAATACGGACGATACAAGCCTCGGATATATCTATATCGCCGGCGGCACCTTCGATATCACTGCTTCCGACGACGGAATAAGCGCATCGAATAATATCACCATTAACGACGGCGATTTCACGATTGATTCTGTCGACGAGGGCATCAAAGCGGATGTGACTTTGGTTATCACAGATGCCACAATCGGGATAACCTCTGACAGCCACGGTCTTTCGGCAGGCGAAAGCGTGAGAATCGCTAAGGGCAATTACACCATAACATCTACAAAAGACGGCATACACGCCGAGGATTCGACAGATTCTTCGATAGGATTTGTCTATATCTCGGGCGGCAACTTCACGATAAACGCCGACGGCGACGGAATCAGTGCGGCGACATATCTCCAGATTGAAGACGGCGATTTCGACATCACCACAGCCGACGGTGCGGGAGAGGTTTCGACTTCTTACACCTCGGGCGGAGCCTTCAGCTGGGACGGTTGGAGCTCGGGTTCAAGCTCGGATGACTCGTCGAGCACCAAGGGCTTGAAGGGCGGCTCGTCGGTCACTGTTTCGGGCGGAACCTTCAATATAGATTCCGAGGACGATGGAGTTCACTCGAACGGCGACGTTACCATCTCCGGCGGCACATTTGACATCGCAACCGGCGACGACGGAATGCACGCTGATGAAGAGCTGAACATTTCTGGCGGCACAATAAGCATCTCACAGAGCTATGAAGGTCTCGAGGGCGAAACGGTCACCATCTCGGGCGGAAATATAGACCTCGTTTCGAGCGACGACGGCATCAATGCCGCAGGCGGAGGCGATTCGAGCGGCTTCGGAGGATTTGGAGGCTTCGGCGGAGACTCGTTCTCCTCGGGCAGTTCATCTTCAAGCATTACGATTTCCGGCGGCGTCATCTATGTCAAGGCGAGTGGCGACGGAATCGACTCGAACGGAACCTTCACAATGTCCGGCGGTGAGCTTTATGTCTCAGGTCCCACGACGAGCGCCGATGCACCAGTTGACTGGGAGGCTTCCGGAACCATTACCGGCGGAACGCTCATAGCGGTCGGCGCTTCGGGAATGCAGGAGAACTTCGGCTCAAGCTCGACTCAGGGCTCGATGCTTCTCTTGGCAAGCGGCTCCTCGGGCGACACCATTACTCTTAAAGATTCAAGCGGCAACGTGCTTGTCTCATATACATGCAGTTCTTCTTACTCCTGCATCTTGATAAGCTGTCCTTCCCTCTCTACCGGCTCGACCTATACAGTCACCTACGGCAGTTCGTCAACCGAAGTTACCCTCTCAAGCCTTATCTACAGCGAAACCACAGGCATGGGCGGAATGACCGGCGGCAATATAGGTGGCGGCAAAGGCGATAGTGGTAACAGCTTCGATAGCGGCATGACTGCTCCAGATACCGGTACCACTCCTGACAGAGATATGGGAGGCAACATGGGCGGCAACCAAGGAGGCTTCGGCGGCGGTCGAGGCGGCGCCCAAACTTAATCACGGGTAAAACCCGTCCGGATGAACGTCTTCTACATTTTAACCAGCGTTTTTTCACCCTCACTTCCTGTTAGTTCATCCGGGCGGTTTTACTATACTTCAACAAGAAATTAACTCTCCTCCATATTCCATATTCAGATACCTCAAAAAAGCCCGGGCAAGGAAACAATCCTTGTCCGGGTTTTTTGTTTGTGCTGATACTATTTATCTCTGTACACGTCCTGATGCGTTGCCGCCGGCGAGGGATTCAACTTCCGCTACCGAGCAGAGGTTGAAGTCGTGCTCGATGGAGTGCTTGAGGCAGGAAGCCGCAACAGCGAAGTCGATTGCCTTCTGGGGCTCGTAGCCGTTCATCAAAGAATAGATAAGTCCGCCGCCGAAGCTGTCGCCGCCGCCGACACGGTCGACGATGTGCATGTGATACTGCTTCGAGAAGTAGGCGTTGTCGCCTGTGTAGAGCATGCCAGCCCAGTCGTTATCATTGGCGGAGATTGAGGAGCGAAGAGTGATTGCAACATGACTGCAACCAAATCTTTCGTGGAGCTGACGAGCGACGCTGATGTAGCCCTCGTGGTTGAGCTTGCCGGAGTCGATGTCGGTGTTCTCGGCTTCGATGCCGAAAACGTCCTTGGCGTCCTCTTCGTTCGAGATGCAGACGTCGACGTAAGGAACAATCTTTGACATGCACTCACGAGCCTGATCCCTTGTCCAGAGCTTCTTTCTGTAGTTCAGGTCACAGCTTACGGTTACGCCCTTTGCATGAGCCGCCTTGACAGCATCGAGGCAGATTTCGGGGAGCTCGCCACCGAGAGCCGGAGTGATGCCGGTGAAGTGAAACCACTTGGCGCCTTCAAAAATCTTGTCCCAATCGAATTCGTCACGCTTCGCCAAAGAAATCGCACTGTAGGCTCTGTCATAGATGACCTTGGAAGGTCTCTGAGATGCGCCCTTCTCGGCAAAGTAGATTCCCACTCTGTCGCCGCCCCTGATGATATCCGAAGTGTCAACGCCGTAACGACGAAGCTCGTTTACCGCCGCCTGACCTATTTCATGCTTGGGGAGCTTGGTTACAAACGAAGCGTCTACGCCATAGTTGGCAAGCGACACTGCGACGTTAGCCTCTCCGCCGCCGAAGGTAGCTTCGTATGAATTAGCCTGCAAAAATCTTAAATATCCCTCCGGATTGAGTCTTAGCATTATTTCGCCGAAGGTTACCGCTTTATTTCCCATTACTGTGTCCTCCTATATTACTTTTTCTGTACGAGATGAATTGCGAAGCCCATGAACTCGTCCTTGAAGTATACCGCACCGGTCGGGACTGTGGACTCGTCCGCAAATTCGTAGCCCTGTGACTTGAAGTATGCAACTGCCCTTGCGGTCGAGTTGGTTGCGATTGCGATGTGACCATACTTGCCGGGCTTCGGGGTCTTGCAGATTTCAATCTTCTTATCTGCTGTGAAGACGGAGGAATTGCCCTCGTTATAGCCGAAGCCGAACATCGTCTCAAGAAGCGACGCTGCATTGAGTGCTTCCTCGGGAGCGTCGCAGTTGATTCCCATGTGGGCAAACTCGAGACCGAGCATTGCGTGAACTGCTTCCTTGGTAAGACGAGTGATTTCAGCCCAGTTTCCGGCATCGATAAGATCCTTCTTGACCATCCAAGTGCCGCCGCAGGCGATTATCTTGTTGAACTTGATATAATCGACCAGGTTTGTGGCATTTACTCCGCCGGTCGGGATGAATCTTAATTTCTGATAGGGTGCCGAAACTGCCTTAAGCTTGGCGAGACCGCCGTTCTGCTCCGCCGGGAAGAACTTAACGATATCGAGACCCAAGCTCATAGCCTGCTCCATTTCGCCGGGAGTTGCGGTTCCGGGCATTATGACTGCGCCCTTCGAGAGTGCGTACTTGACGATTTCCGGGTTGAAGCCGGGAGTGACTATGAATTCCACTCCTGCATCGAGGGCATCGTCGACCTGCTCTTTTGTCAGCACCGTTCCCGCTCCTACGAGCATATTGGGGAGCTCTTTTCTGATTCTCATGATGGCTTCCTTGGCACAGGCGGTTCTGAAGGTGATTTCAGCCGCCGGCAGACCGCCGTCGCAAAGAGCCTTTGCAAGAGGAACAGCCTTGTCCGGGTCCTCAATCGCGATTACGGGGAGGATTCCGAGATTATAAATTTTATCTGCAATAGCTTGATAAGACATCGCTTTATCCGCTCCTTTGAAATTTTATTACAGCCTAATTATAAATGCTTGCGGGATAATTGTCAATAATCCCGAATTCAAATTCAGAAAAAAGTCTATGCAATACTTAAAAAGGTCTTGAAAAGAATCACGCAAAATGTTATTATTATCTTGTGAAATACTGAGTTTTCGCTTGCGTGCCCAAAATCCGCAGACGGACTCTATATACATTTGAAAGGCTGTGGTTATATTGAAAATGACATTCAGATGGTTCGGTCACGACAGCGACAGCGTTACCCTTTCGCAGATTCGTCAGATTCCGAACGTAAGCGGACTTATGGGAGTCCTCGACTACAAAGCCGCCGGCGAGGTCTGGACCGAGGAAGAAATTAAGACTTATATCGACGAGGTTCATGCCGCTGGGCTTGAGTGCGAGGTTATCGAGAGCGTAAACGTACACGAGGACATCAAGCTCGGGCTTCCCACAAGGGACAAGTACATCGAGAACTACTGCATCACAATTCGCAACCTTGCAAAATACGGTGTCAAGTGCATCGTCTATAACTTCATGCCTGTTCTTGACTGGCTGAGAACCGACCTTGCTAAGCCCAATCCCGACGGCTCAACCAGCATGTATTACGACGAAGAAGAGCTCGGAAGCATGACTCCCCTCGAGATAGTCCGGAAAACCTCCGAAGGTTCGAACGGCTTCACCCTTCCCGGTTGGGAGCCGGAAAGACTTGCGGACCTCGAAAAAGTTTTAAAGCAGTATGAGAGCGTCGACGAAGAACAGCTTCTTGCAAATTATAAATACTTCCTTGAGGGAATCATCCCGACCTGTGAAGAGTGCGGAGTTGTTATGGCTTGCCATCCGGACGACCCGGGATGGAAGATTTTCGGTCTTCCGAGACTTGCCCACACTCAGGAAGGCTACGACAAGATTGTCGGTCTTGTCGACAGCCCCTGCAACACCCTCTGTCTCTGCACCGGTTCCTTGGGCTCCAACACCGAAAACGATGTCGTCTCCATCATCCGTCACTTCGGCGAGATGGGCAAGATCGGCTGTATGCATGTAAGAAACATAAAGCACTTGGGGTCTGACCGCAGATTCTGCGAAACAAGTCATCTTTCTTCTGACGGCGAGCTCGACATGTACGAGATTATGAAGGCGATTTATGAAGTCTGCCCCAACACCTACATCCGCCCCGACCACGGCAGAATGATCTGGGGAGAGACCGGCAGACCTGGCTATGGTCTCTATGACAGAGCGTTGGGCGTTTGCTACCTCAACGGTCTCTGGGAGGCTATTGACAAGAGTAAGAAGGAGTGCAAATAATCATGAAGCTTTCTTTGGATTCGCTTAAGAATACTTCCGCTTGGGGAGAAATCAAGCTCCCGAAGTATGACGTTGAAAAAGTAACCGAGAACACACATAAAAACCCCGTCTGGCTTCACTTCGGCGCCGGAAACATTTTCAGAGGGTTCATTGCGAGCCTGCAACAGAGCTTGCTCGACAACGGTCTTTCCGAAACGGGAATCATCGCCGCCGATACCTTCGACTATGAGATTATCGACAATATCTTCAAGGCTCACGACAATCTGACCGTCAGCGCAAGCCTTCTCCCCGACGGCTCGATCGAAAGCGAGGTTATCGCTTCCGTATGCGAGGCTCTTAAGGCTGATGTCACCGACGAGACCGAGATGGCTCGGTTCTATGAGATTGCAAAGAGCCCGTCACTCCAGATGATAAGCTTTACAATCACCGAGAAGGGCTATGCCGTTAAGAACACTCAGGGCGAGCTCACTCCCCTTGTTCTGGCTGATATTTCGGAAGGTCCGAAGCACGCAAGGCACGCTATGAGCTTTGTTACCGGGCTTATGCTCGAAAGATATAAAGCCGGAAAGCTCCCCGTCGCTCTTGTGAGCATGGACAACTGCTCTCATAACGGCGAGAAGCTCAAGTCTTCTGTTATGACTGTTGCGAACGGCTGGGTTGAGAACGGATTCGCAGACAAAGGCTTTGTGGATTATCTTAACGACGAGAGCGTCGTTGCGTTCCCGTGGAGCATGATTGACAAGATTACTCCCCGTCCCTCTGAGAAAGTGGAAACAATTCTCACCGATGCCGGACTCGAGGAGATGTCCCCCATCGTCACCTCGAAGAAGACCTTTATTGCTCCGTTTGTCAACGCCGAGAAGCCGCAGTATCTCGTCATCGAGGACAGCTTCCCGAATTCGAGACCCGCTCTTGAAAAAGCCGGCGTATATATGACCGACAGGGACACTGTAAACAACGTCGAGAGAATGAAGGTCACTACATGCCTGAATCCTCTGCACACAGCACTTGCTGTTTACGGTTGCCTTCTCGGATATACCCTTATCTGCGAAGAGATGAAGGATGAGGATTTGGTAAAGCTCGTCCGCAAGCTCGGATATGATGAAGGCTTGCCGGTTGTTACCGACCCGGGAATCCTCTCGCCAAAGGCATTTATCGATGAAGTCATCAACGAAAGACTCCCGAACCCGTTCATGCCGGACGCTCCGCAGAGAATCGCAACAGATACTTCTCAGAAGGTTGGAATCCGCTTCGGCGAGACCATCAAGAGCTATGAAGCTAACGGAAACGTCGACAAGCTCGTTGCCGTCCCCCTTGCGATTGCGGGATGGCTGAGATATCTTCTTGGGGTTGACGATGAAGGTAAGCCGATGGAAATCTCTAACGACCCGCTCAAGGACGAGCTAAAAGCTCACCTCGAAGGAATCGAATTCGGCAAGCCGGAAACCGTAGGCGATAAGCTTGACAGCATCCTCTCGAATTCCGAGATTTTTGGAACCAATTTGGTCTCGAACGGGCTCTCGAAGAAGATTACAGAAATCTTCCTGAAAGAGATTTCGGGCACCGGTGCGGTCAGAGCTACTCTCAAAGAGTATCTGAACTGAAATGCTGAAAAGAATTTTTGCGACCTTGATGGCGGGCGTGCTTCTGATGACCGCCGTCGGGTGCACACAGTTGGTTGAAAGCGACCCGTCGGAAACCGAATCCGAAGTCACAGAGGCTACAACCGTAGCGACAGAAGCGACAACAGAACCGACCACCGTCACAACCGAGGCGACAACCGTCACTACCGCCGAGCCGGAGCCGGACATAAGAACTGTAACCCTTCTCTGCGCCGGCGACAACCTTATACACTCCTCCATCTACAATCAGGTGCACAGAAGAGCGAAGGCGAACGGCGATGAGGACGGATATGACTTCGACTATGTTTATGAGAAGATAGAGAGCTACCTCGAGGACGTCGACCTTGCAATCTTAAATCAGGAGACGATCGTCACCGACGAGTTAGAGCCAAGCGATTATCCGAACTTCTGCTCGCCGGGAGACTTGGGTCGGAAGATGGTAGACCTCGGGTTCAATGTCATCTCGATATGCAACAATCACGTTCTTGACAGAGGCGAAACGGGGCTTCTTGCCACCCTGAACTTCTGGAAGGAGCAGGACGGCGTCATCTGCTACGGGGCTTACGAGAGCGAAGAGGATATGAACAACATCCGCACCACCGAGATTAACGGGATTACTTTCGCTTTCTTAGGCTACACCGAGCACACGAACGGGCTCTATCTGCCGTCTGACACAGATTGCTGGGTTATCAGAATTACCGACGCGAATATGGACCTGATTGAAGAACAGGTTCGGTATGCCGACAGCATTGCGGATGTGGTCATTGTGTCTGTTCACTACGGCACGGAGGTCTCGAACGAGCTGTCTACACTCCAGAAGACCTTAACACCGAACCTCGTTGAATGGGGCGCTGACCTCATCATCGGGACACAGGCGCACACCGTCGAGACTATGGAATACATAGACAAGCCCGACGGCGGACAGGCGTTTGTATACTATGGGCTCGGGAACCTCGTTTCCGCCATGGCTGACCCGCTTGCGATGGTCGGAATTTTAGGCAAACTTGAAATCACAAAGAACATGGACACCGGAGAAGTAACCATCGAAAACGTCAAGGCGATTCCGATTATCACCCAGTACGGCTATAACTACTCGAATATTCACATCGAACCGTATGCGACTTATACCGACGACCTGCTGTCGTCACACGGGTGCTCAGGCTTCACGCAAGAGACGATAGACAAAGTCCTGAGCTACATCCCCGAAGAATTTCTCTCGATAGAATAACACCAAAATATAATCATTCATCAGGAAAGGAAGATGCAACAAATGAAATTTGCAGACGGATATTGGCTTAATCAGGTCGGGTATTCGGTCAACTATGCCAATCAGGCTTATGAGGTTGACGAAATCCCGAACGGCGTCAAAATCTTGGCTACGAATGCTAAAATCTGGAACAGAGGTCAGACCCTCGGAGGACCTACACTCGAGCTTGAAATCACCTCCACTATGGAGAACGTTATCAAGGTCTCGGTTGTCCACTACAAGGGAACTCTCGATGATTCTCCGAAGTTCGAGCTTAACGAGGACACAGGCTATAAGCCCGTGGTCGAAAACGGCGAGAAGTGCGCCACTATTACGAGTGGCAACACCAAAGTTGTTATTAACAAAGAGAACTGGGGCATCGAGTATTACTACGGCGACAAGCACCTGACAGGCGGAAGCTACAGAGCATTGAGCTACATCACCGAGCAGAACAGCCGCGCCGAGAAGAGGCTCCAGACGCACATTGACGACACATTCTGGACCTATCCCGCAGACCCGCACACGTCCTATATCCGCGAACAGCTCACGCTCGATGCCGGAGAGTATGTTTACGGCTTCGGCGAGAAGTTCACCCCGTTTGTAAAGAACGGTCAGACCGTTCAGGTCTGGAACTCCGACGGCGGAACCTGCTCGGACCAGTCATACAAGTCGATTCCGTTCTATGTTTCTTCGAACAGCTACGGCGTGTTCGTAAATTCTTCGGACAACGTTTCGTTTGAAGTCGCTTCCGATACCGTTTCGAAAGTCTCCATCACCATCCCCGGCGAGAGCCTTGAATACTTTGTAATCGGCGGCGAAAACCTTGAGGAGGTTCTTTCTAACTACACCACCCTCACCGGCAAACCGGCACTTCCTCCGGCTTATACCTTCGGTCTCTGGCTTACAACCTCGTTCACAACTCAGTATGACGAGGCTACTATCACTTCGTTTATTGACGGCATGGCTGAGAGGGACATCCCGCTGTCTGTCTTCCACTTCGACTGCTTCTGGATGAAGGAGTATGAGTGGTGCAACTTCGAGTGGGATTTGAAGCAGTTCCCCGACCCGCCGGCAATGCTGAAGCGTCTTCACGACGACAAGGGCTTGAAGACCTGCGTATGGATTAACCCCTATATCTCCCAGCGCTCGAAGCTCTTTGACGAAGGCGTAGAGAACGATTACTTCATCCTGAATCCCGACGGTTCCGTCTTCCAGTGCGACATGTGGCAGCCGGGAATGGCTATCGTCGACTTCACGAATCCTGAGGCTTGCGAGTGGTATGCTTCGAAGCTTCGCGCCCTCTGCGAGATGGGCGTTGACTGCTTCAAGACCGACTTCGGCGAGAGAATCCCGACCGAGTGCGTCTACTACAACGGTGCCGACCCGATCAAGATGCACAACTACTATACATATCTTTACAACAAGACCGTTTTCAACGTTCTGAAAGACTACTACGGCGAGAACAAGGCTTGCCTCTTTGCAAGAAGCGCAACCGCCGGCTCACAGCAGTTCCCTGTTCACTGGGGCGGCGACTGCTCGGCGGAATACAGCTCGATGGCTGAGACCCTCAGAGGCGGACTTTCCCTCTCACTCTCCGGTTTCGGATTCTTCTCGCACGATATCTCAGGCTTTGAACAGACCGCAACTCCCGACATCTACAAGCGTTGGTGCGCTTTCGGGCTTCTTTCTACCCATTCAAGACTTCACGGAAACAGCTCCTACAGAGTTCCGTGGCTCTTTGATGACGAGGCTTGCGATGTCTTAGGCTTCTTCACCAAGCTCAAGGGCAAGCTGATGCCCTACATCTTCTCACAGGCTGTCAAGACGCATAAGATTGGCGTTCCGATGATGAGAGCGATGGTTATGGACTATGCCGACGACCCGACCTGCAGAACTCTTGACATGCAATATATGCTCGGCGACAACCTTCTTTGCGCTCCGATTATGAACGACCGTGGCGAGGCGCTCTGGTATCTCCCCGCAGGAAAGTGGACAGACATCATCACCGGCGAGGTCTACGAGGGCGAAAAGTGGCACCGCGAAACCATGAACTACTTCAAGATGCCGGTTCTTGCCAAGCCCAACTCCATCATCGTCTGGGGCGACTTCAAGAGAGATTTCGAGTATGATTACATGAAGAACGCCGAAGTAGTTATCTACGAGCTCGACGACGGCAAGACCGCTTCGGCAGTCGTTTACGACAAGGACGCTGTCAAGATTACCGAAATCACTGCTTCGAGAAGTGGAAACACCGTTACTGTCAGCTATGACAAGCGCGATTGCGACTTTACGGTCAAGATTAGTGGCACAGACAAGGCGGTTGCTTGTGCGGCGGGGTCGACATCGGTCAGCATTGAAATTTAAGTTTTCGGACATAAAAAAGCGGGCGGATGATATCCGCCCCTACTTTTGTCCGTTCAACACCACTTCCACAAGCCTATCCCCTTCGTACCTGAGCTTCAGCGAGAAGAAGGGCTCGTCGCTGTCGAGTAGTTCAAAGAATATCTTATCGCCTTCCCAGATGGGGAGGTTTTTTATTTCCGATTTTTTGACCCATTCGAGGTCGCCTTCATTGCAGTCGAGGCTCAATTCGCCCTCGTAGTCGGTGCATGTAAATAGGTGCATCTGCTCGTCATAAGAGTCATCGGTGACGAAGGTCACGATGCCGCGATATTTCGGGTTCACGAGGATGACGCCGGTTTCTTCGTAGGCTTCACGTCTGACGCAGTCATAGGGCGATTCGCCGAATTCGAAATGCCCGCCGATGCCAATCCACTTGTCGTGGTTCATATCGTTTTTCTTCTTGACGCGGTGCATCATGAGGTATGCGTCGTCTTTTTCGATGTAACAAAGAGTTGAGTTGTCCATGTATGTCCTCCATGTATATTTCCAAAAAATCTGTTAATACTTAGCTTTAAAGAACGCCCGAACGGGCAGAAAGCGAGTGCAAATTCAGTATGAATGATAAAGTCAAGAAGAGTCTTAAATCGAGCGGGGTGTACATTGCTCTTTGCGTGGGGATTCTGGCGGTCGGCGTGGCGACGGCTGTCGGTTACCGGACGGCAGTGGGGTCTCTGACGGAGACGCTTATCCCCGACGTGAGCGACACGCTTGAGCTCCCCGACCTTGACGACTACGAGACGGTCGACTCGATTGTGACCAATGCCGTAAAATCGGAGGAAGCGGTAATCGAAGACGACACGGCTTCGGAAGTGACCGCCGCCGACATCACCGAAGAGTTAGAGACGCTTTTCTATGAGGAGGCGAAGATGCTGCCGGTGTCGGGAGAAATCCTGACGGAATACTCATGGGGAGAGCTTGTGAAGATGACGGGGAGCGTCTGGAAGACCCATGACGGAATCGACATCTCAGCCCCGGAAGGCACAGCGGTCAAGTCGATGACCTCGGGAACCGTTACCGACATCTATAACGACACCCTATGGGGCAACTGCGTCGTCATCGACCACGGCGACACGGTTATCGGCTACTATTGCGGCTTGGGGGATGACATTTCCGTAAGCGTCGGCGATAAAGTGGCATCCGGCACGGTTATCGGAACGGTCGGCAACACGGCGGATATAGAATCGGATCTTGAATCGCATCTGCACTTTGCTCTCAAATACGAGGGCACATGGATTGACCCGATTTCCTATATCGAGCCTGTGAAATAATCGGGCTCTACAAATACGCAGTGCATCTTGAACGGTGCACTGCGCTTTGATTTTATCAGCCTTTCAAGCCTTTCGCCTGACGAACCATGTCCTCGACAACTATGTCGTAGATTTCTCCGAGGGTGGAGCAATATTCGAGAACCTTCCAGGGCTCGTTTGTGTGGTAGTGAATCTTGATGGTCTCCTCGTCGCCGTATGCCAAGAGGCAGTCGCCCTTGAAATGCTCGACGAAATAATCGTCGATTTCGTCCTCGTCAAGATTCTCGCCGTCGATGAGGAGCTGGGTGTCATACCTGAATTCTATTTCTTCACTGTTAAGCTGTTCGTCCATTGTGAACCTCCTATTTTACATTACAAGATTTATTATCATTCCGCTGAATGCACCGATTGCGTACAGAAGCAGAAGGATTGCTATGTTTTCTTTGAGTCTCTTGTTTGTCTTGAAGAGAACCACGATTCCCAAGCCCGCTCCGGTCGAGAGCCCCGCGACCACCGAGCCGAAGGAAAGACCGCCTGCGGCATACAAATTAGTCAGAAGCACCGATGCGGCGCAGTTCGGGATGAGCCCTATAAGAGCCGCCAGAAACGGCTGGAAGATGCTGTCGGTCATCAATATGCTTCCGAGCCTGTCCTCTCCGAGGAGCTCGATTGCGAAGCCCAAGACAAGCGACGTTATGAATAAGAATATGAAAATCTGGACAGTGTGCTTAGCCGCTGAATAGACCACTCCGTGCTCCTCACAGCCGCAACCCTCGCAAAGATCGCGATAGGGCTCCTCTTCCTCGTTGCCTTTTCGATGAAAGAACCGGAGTATTGTGTCTATAAGAAGCCCCGCAAGGATGGCGATTATGAGCTTTGCAAGTATAAGTCTTCCGACGTCGGCGGCGTTTCCGCCGGACAATAGAATCGGGATTGCTTCGTCGCTCGTGGCGATGTAGACCGCAATCAAAGTGCCAAGGCTCACAAGCCTCCCAGAGAAAAGATTTGTCACCGCAACGGAAAATCCGCACTGCGGCACACAGCCGATTATCGCTCCGCCAATCGGTCCGAACGGTCCCATCTTGCGAAGAGAATTTGCAAGCTTATCGCTCGCCTTGTGCTCTAAAAACTCTATCAGCAGGTACGCACCGAACAGAAACGGAAGCATTTTCGCCGTGTCTACAAGTGCGTCCAAGAGTACATCTATAACTAAATCCATACAAACCCCTATTATAATTTCTAACTTCTCCATTTTACATTAATTGAGTAAGGCTGTCAAGTTGATTTTCACGCTTTTTTGTGCTACAATAGTCTTAGATTGTACTATGGAGGAGTCTGTATGGCTATAAAATACATATTGGCGTCAAGTTCGCCGAGAAGACACGAGCTTTTTGCGTTCATCACCAAAGATTTCGAGGTTATCTCGCCCGACTGCGACGAAGTGCTTCCAAAAGAGACCGAACCCTATTCGGTTCCGGAAATTCTGGCGGTCAGGAAGGCTATGAGCGTCGCAAAGACTCATCCCGACGAGATTGTCGTCGGTTGCGACACGGTTGTAATCCTCGACGGCGTTATCTTCGGGAAACCTAAGGACGAATCAGTCGCTTACGACATGCTCGGGACACTTTCCGGGAGAACACACACAGTCGTCAGCGGCGTCTGCATCTGCTACAAGGGCAAGACGCTTTCCTTCTCACAGGAGACGGACGTCGAGTTCTATCCCCTCTCGGATTCTGAGATTCGTAACTACATTGCCGAATTCAAGCCTCTTGACAAAGCCGGCTCCTATGGCGTTCAGGACGGCGGAGCGCTCTTTATAAAGGGCATCAGGGGCGACTATTACAACGTCATGGGGCTTCCGATTGCGAAGCTCAAGCGTGAAATCGACAAGCTCCTGAGACTGGCGGGAGGCTGAGTGATGGGACTCTTCAAGAAGAAGGACAAGTATGCACTATCTCAGAAAGATTTAGCCAAGTTCAACGGCAAGTCGATTCAGTACGCCGTCGAGAGGATTGACGGGCAGGAAAAGGTTCTCGGGAAGAACGGCGGGATTATAATCCTCGGCGACGTTATCGTCGTCATGTGCGAGGCTCACGAGGTATTCAGATGCAGAATCAAGGACGCCACCATGGGCGAGCTACTGAGCGGCAACGGCGTTGAAATAGTCGGCTATGACGACTACACCGGCGAGAAGCGCTTTGTCACGGCGCACTATTCCTACTACCGAAAATAGGAGGCGAATCTCATGAACGAGAAGCGGCTGTTACTCGTGTATAACCCCAATTCGGGGACGAAAACGATTGCGAAAAAGCTTTCGGACATCGTCGACACCTTCACAAAAGGCGGATATGAGGTCACCGTCCATCCGACGCAGAGACGGCTCGACTGTCTTGAGACGGTCTCCGAGCGCTGTAACCTTGGCTATGACAGAATCGTGATTGCCGGCGGCGACGGGACGCTGAACGAAGCCGTCAACGGGTTCATCAAAGCCGATTACCGGAGCAGCTTCGGCTATATCCCCTGCGGGTCGACGAACGATTTCTCGAAGTCGGTCGGAATTCCGACGAGGACGATTGATGCGGCGAAGACGGCTATAGAAGGCGTGCCCTTCGTCTGCGATGTGGGGAGCTTAAACGGCAGATATTTCACCTATGTTGCGGCTTTCGGGACGCTTGCCGAGGTCTCCTACAGCACGCCCCAGAATGCAAAGAATCAGCTCGGATTCAGCGCATATATTTTGGAGGGCTTGGCTTCCCTTCCGGCGATGACTTCCTATAAACTCACGTTCGAATCTGAGGAAAGAAGCGGCAAGGGCGACTATCTCCTTGGGCTTATCTTAAACACCGTTCACGTCGGCGGGATGAAGATTCGGGGCGTCGACGACATCCGCCTTGACGACGGAAAGTTCGAGGTTCTGCTCATCAAAAATCCAAAGAACACCGCAGAGCTCAACCACATAATCGCTTCGGTCATGAAGCTCGATTTTGACAACGAGTATATGGACGGGTTCAAGACGTCGAAGCTCACGCTTAAGTGCAAGACACCTATCGCGTGGACGGTTGACGGCGAAAAGGGCGGAGAATACACCGAGTCGGTGATTAAGGTCAGGGAGAAGGGGCTCAAGGTTCTGGTGCAGAAGAAAAATTGATTGTGAAATAAAAATACCGCCTCGAATTTCGGGGCGGTTCTTTTTATGTTCGAATCACATCAAGCTATCAGATACTGATACAGCTCCGAGACGCTCATGTCCTGCATCATCCTTTTCAGGGATTCGAGTTCGGATGAAATCATCTCGTCGAGAACCTGCATGCCGAGGAGCTCGACCGGAGCTTTATCGTCAGTCAGGATTAAATCGCTGGGTTCGACTTCGGTCATGCGGTTGTAAACTCTGGTCATGAAGGTGTTGACCGTGCCGTCGAGGGAGTCAAGGCTTGCGCCGAGCTGGTCATAGCAATCATAGCTGTTCGAGGCGAAAAGAACGAGGTTCGAGCCGCTTGTTGCGACTGTGTAGACGCTGTCGAAGACGGATTTTATCGTCCCACAGAGATAGTCGTTGATGCTGTCCTCTTCACCCGTCGAGTACATGTTCATGTTGACGACCATCACTCCGCCGTCGTTAAGATGCTCGGCGACCTCTTCGAAGAACTCGACGCTCGACATCTGGAACGGGATTGTTATATCCTGATAGGCGTCGACCATAATCACGTCATAGGTCTCGTCGGTCAGGTTGATATAGGCTCTGCCGTCCTGAGTGTAGGTCGTGACGCAGTCGGAGAGGTCGAAGTATTCATAGGCAAGGTCGATAATCTTCTGGTCGATTTCGACACCGTCGATGTCGGTGATTCCGAAATAGTATTCGCACTGCGTGGCAAAGGTGCCGGTGCCGAGCCCTAAAATCAGGACGGAGGTGCTCTCATCTTCGGCGGCTCCTGCCATTACCGGTGCGGCAAGGGCGTAGTCATAATACATGCCGGTCAAACCGGTGGTCTTCATCTTGACCGACTGAACGCCGAAGAGGACGTTCGTCGACAGGTAAATCGAGTCCTCGTCCTCCTCAACTCTCAAGTAGTTATAGATTGATTCGCCCTCATAGAGGATATCCGTCTCCCAGAAAGCGACGCCGATGTTGTTCGAGAGAATTCCCAAGGCGAACACAACCACCATCGCAATGCCTTTTCCAACAAACTTTTTCTTCTTCATAATCCAGTAGACGATGCAGACGATGTAGAGAATGCTCGCGAACAGAACGAAGGTCATCGCAGTGCCAATGTTCGGGATTGTGACGAAGGTCGGCAGGAATGTGCCGATTATCGAGCCGATTGTGTTGCAGGCTTCAATGCGTCCAACAGTTCTGCCGCTCTCCTCAAGGCTCGAGGTTGCATATTTGACGAGGTTCGGGGTTACCATTCCGAGAACCAGAAGCGGGAAAACGAAAACGATTATGCAGGAGACGAATGCCGCGACGATAAGGTAGTTCGTCGTCACGAACATTGCAAGCACCAAGGCGACTCCGGCGATAATGAACTTTCCAACAAGAGGGATGAGCATCGTCCACGTTGCCGCACCGAAAAGCCAACCGAAAAGATAGTCAGGGTTGTTGTGCTTGTCCGCCATCTTTCCGCCGAGGACGTTTCCTATCGCCATCGCAATCATGATAGTGCCGATGACTATCGTCCAGACAATCTGACTCGATGAGAAGTAAGGTGCCAGAAGCCTTTGCGCGCCGAGCTCTATCGCCATTACCGACAGTCCCGAGAAGAACGCCGTGGCATAAAACAGCCATTTGTTTTTCATTGTAACTCCTTTCGCAATTTGAATGGGTTTACCTATAGTTTTCTACTGCCGCTCTCTCAGCGGGGAGCATGCTCTCGTATCTCTTCATGTAGCTATTGAAGCCTTCGATATCACTTTCGGAGGGCGCCTCTGTCGTGGACTTCATGTTGTCGCCGCAGAAGATGTTATTCTCGAGATAATCGGCAAGGGTTTCGCATTCGGACTTAAGAGCCATATACTGCGCCAGAAGCGCCATTCCCCATGCGCCGCCTTCGCCGGCTGTCTCCATAACGGAAACGGGGGTGTTCATCGCCGCCGCAAGGAGCTTCTGTCCGACGCCCTTGGTCTTGAAGTAGCCGCCGTGACCTGTAATCCGATCGATTTCCACTTTTTCAGCCGCCAGAATATCGAGACCCATCTTGAGGGTTGCGAGCGCCGAGAAGAGATTGTTTCTGATTAAATTTGCAAGTGTGAAATTGCCGTCGGGGACTCTCACGAGGAGCGGTCTGCCCTCGTCAAGCTTGGTGATACTCTCTCCCGAGAAATAGTTGCAGGAGCAGACGCCGCCACAGTCAGGGTCACCCGTCATCGCATGAGTCAAAAGCAGGTCATAAAGGTCGGGCTTTCTCATCGGATGACCGGAAAGGTCTGCGAACTCCATGAAAATCTTCATCCAAGCGTCAAGGTCGGAGGAGCAGTTGTTGCAGTGAACCATCGCAACCGGCTTGCCGTCGGGAGTCGTGACCATGTCAATCTCGGGATAATACTTCGAAAGTGGCTTGTCGAGGACCACCATTGCGAATACCGAGGTTCCCGCAGAGACATTGCCGGTCTTCACTCTTACGCTGTTTGTCGCCGCCATGCCGGTGCCTGCGTCGCCCTCGGGAGGACAAAGAGGAATCCCGGGCTGAAGCTTGCCGGTCGGGTCGAGGAACCGGGCACCCTCCGGAGTGAGAATTCCCGCATTTTCTCCCGCCATGAGAATGTCGGGAAAAATCTCGGAAAGCGTCCATGAGAAGCCATATGGCTTGACAAGCTCGTCGAACTTCGCGACCATTCCGGCGTCAAACTTGCCGGTTTCGGAGTCAATCGGGAACATGCCCGAAGCTTCGCCGACGCCGAGAACTCGGTTCCCTGTCAGCATGTAGTGGATATATCCGGCGAGAGTGAGGACATAGGAGATGTCCTTTACATGCTCCTCGCCGTTTAAGATAGCTTGATAAAGATGCGCTATCGACCAACGCTCGGGGATGTTGAATCCGAAGAGCTCGGAGAGCTCCCCTGCCGCCTGAGCCGTGATGGTGTTGCGCCATGTTCTGAACGGAACGAGGAGATTTCCCGACTTGTCGAAAGCCATATAGCCGTGCATCATTGCGCTGAAGCCCATTGCGCCCATCGTGGTGAGGGGCTCGCCGTACTTCGACTCAAAATCGCTTGCCAGCGAGGCGTAGCAGTCCTGCAAACCGGTGTGGATATCCTGAAGAGAATATGTCCAGATGCCGTTTTCAAGACGGTTTTCCCAGTCGTGAGCGCCCGACGCAAGCACTTCGCCTTTAGTGCCGGTTAATATTGCCTTGATTCGGGTGGAGCCGAATTCTATTCCCATAAAGGTTTTCTTCTGATCTATCGCAGTTGCCATTACATAGTCCTCCGAAAGTAAAATGTTACCTTTAATTATACCCGTAAAAGCGCTTATTGTCAATCGTGAAGAGAAAATCTTTCGGGATTTGTTTTCGTATTTTCCTTTGTGCAATATGTACAAATCAGGGCTGAAATTGTAACAAAATTGTAATTGTAATTTCTTCCGAAGTGTGATACAATATAATGGATTGAGAAAGCGGAACGGCTTTACAGCTTTTTGAGCCGCTCCCGAACCCGAATTTTCAGCTTATTGCTTTAGCTTATTTGCGTTAGCTTATTTGCTCTCAGGAGATAAACATATATGGAAGAAAAATTAGTTATCAACGGCGGAAAGCCCCTTAAGGGCGACGTCTATATCAGCGGCGCAAAGAATGCCGCAGTAGCCATTGTTGCCGCAACAATCCTTTGCGACGAGCCCGTTACACTTGAGAATGTCCCCGAAATCGGCGACATCGGAATCTGCGTCAAAATCCTTTATGAGATGGGCGCAAGCATCAAAATCATCGACAAAAACACCATAAGAATAGACACAAGAGGAATCTCCGACCCTGTCGTCCCCTATGAGCTCGCCAGATCTATCAGAGCTTCGAGCTACTTTATGGGAACGCTCTTGGGCAGATTCAAGAAAGCCGACGTTCCGCTCCCCGGCGGATGTGACCTCGGCGACAGACCGATTGACCAGCACATCAAGGCATTCAATGCCCTCGGTGCCGAATATTCGCTCGAAGGCGGAATCGTAAGGCTCCGTGCTGACGAGCTTATCGGAAACCAGATTTACTTTGACAAGCACACCGTCGGCGGAACCATCAACGCGATTTGCGCCGCCGTCAAGGCAAAAGGCTTGACTGTCATCGAAAATGCCAACAAGGAGCCGCATATTGTCGACCTTGCCAACTTCCTGAACTCCATGGGAGCTGACATCATGGGCGCAGGCACCGACGTTATAAAGATAAGAGGCGTCGACTACCTAAAGGGTATCACCTATTCCGTAATACCCGACCAGATTGAAGCCGGAACCTATATGGTTGCCGCCGCCGCCACAAAGGGCGACGTGTGGGTTAAAAACGTAATCCCGAAGCACCTTGAATCAATCACCGCAAAACTCCGGAAAGTCGGCGCGACGGTTGAAGAATATGACGAATGTGTTCATGTTTATGTCGATGGTCCGCTTCTCAAAACTACACTCAAGACCCTTCCCCACCCCGGTTTCCCGACCGATATGCAACCGCAGTTCTCGACTCTTCTCACGATTGCCGAAGGGACAAGCGTCGTAACGGACGACATCTTCGACAACCGCTTCAGATATGCAAATGAGCTGAGAAGAATGGGCGCAGACATCACCGTCGAAGGCACAACAGCCGTCATTCAGGGCGTTTCCGGGCTGAACGGAGCCGCAGTGAGAGCACCCGACCTCCGTGCCGGAATCGCGCTCGTAATCGCCGGGCTCATGGCGAACGGAACGACAGTCGTCGAGAACATCTACCACATTGAGAGAGGCTATGAGAACATCGAGGACAAGCTCATGGGGCTCGGTGCCGACATCGTCAGAGTCAGAGAATACGACACCGTAAAGAGAACCGGCTGATAAAATACCACAGATAATAATTCTCCTGCGTATCTCCTTTGCGGGATTTACGCAGGGTTTGTTTTGCCCGGATTCAGAAAGGGACGTGTCAAGTTGTCAAGAATATATCCGCTGTTTTCGTCAAGCTCAGGGAATTCCTGCTTTATTGGAAATCCGAGCGAAGGGATTCTCATAGATGCCGGATTGAGCTGTCGGAAGCTCACTCAGGCACTGCTGCAGAACGACATCCCCGTAGAAGCGGTAAAAGCCGTCTTCATCACCCACGACCACACCGACCACATTGCGGCGTTGAAGGTCTTCAACAAGCACTATGACATCCCCGTCTATGCCTCGGCGAAGACGATGAGATGGCTCATCGACCACGGACATCTGAGCCGTGGATGCTGTCAGCAGGAGGTCGGCGAGGAGATTGTCGTCGGGGATTTTGCGATTAAGTCGTTCAAGACGCCGCACGATGCCATCGAAAGCGTCGGATATAAGATTGAAATGCCGGATGGCAAGACCTGCGTCTACTGCACCGACCTCGGGCACGTCACAAAAGAGGTCGACGAGAACTTAAGGCTTGCGGATCTCGTATTCTTAGAATCAAACTACGACGAGAATCTTCTCCGGAACGGTCCCTACCCGTTCGCCTTGAAGCAGAGAATCGCCTCGCCGGACGGGCATCTTTCGAACAGCGCGAGCGCAAAAGAGCTCCACAGCCTAATAGAAAACGGGCTCACGAAGATAGTTCTGGGGCACCTGAGCCGTGAGAACAACACCCCGCAGATTGCCGAGAATTCGCTCATGAGGGAGCTCGGAGACGAGTTCACGCGAAACCGGGATTATCTTCTGTACATAGCGCCTGTCGAAACAACGGGAATGGCGGTGACATTCTGATGAACATATCCATTATCGCCGTCGGGAAGCTGAAGGAGAGCTACTGGCGGGAGGCTATAGCGGAATATTCGAAGAGAATTTCCCGATTCGCTCATTTTGAGATTGTGGAGCTTCCCGAGTCAAGGCTTTCTGACAATCCTTCCGACGCGGAGATTTTCTCGGGGCTCGAGAATGAGGCAAAACTCATGCAACCGTACCTCGAGAAGAAGGGCTCCTATAACATTGCCATGTGCGTTGAAGGCAAGCTCACCTCGAGCGAGGAGCTTGCAAGCGAAATCGACTCCGCCGGAGTGAACGGATTCTCAAACGTCAACTTCTTCATCGGCAGTTCCTTTGGGCTTTCGGACAGTGTCAAGAAATCCTGCAAACTGAGAATTTCGATGTCAAGAATGACTCTGCCGCACCAACTTGCGAGAGTAGTGCTCAGTGAGCAGATTTATAGGGCGTTGACTATTAATGCGGGAATCAGATACCATAAGTAATAAGTAAAATAAAAAGCCCCATAGGGCTTTTTATATTGAATCAATTCAATTTTCCATCTCGCAACTGCGAATTATATATCCTCTGACATCGGCAGGTTTGATGTTCAGGGCGAAGCCGAGTTCGCCGTAGAGCATATCCTCGGCAATCTTCATGTACCGAAGGTCGACCGCCGGAACGTTCTTCTTCTCGGCGACAAGCTCCTTCTGCTTCTCGAAGACGTGCTTGATAATGCTGATGAGCTTTTCGCATTCGTGAGTCTTGACAAGGGACTTATAGAACTCCATCGCGAGCTTCGAATCCCTCGGGACGTCAAGAGCGGGACTTATCTCTGTTATTCTTGAAATCAGTGCCTCGGCGTTTTCCTTTGATATGACCTTACGCATAAGAATGGTTGAATCGGTCGGCGTGTAAATTTTGCCCTTTCTGTAGAAGGGCACGAGAGTGTAATACTCCTTCTGCTTATCCAGCCCCGATATCGAGGGCTTGCCGATGTCTTCAACCCTGCAAACGCCTTCGTTGCCATAGACAACGTAATCATTCACACAAAACATCATTACTACCTCTTTACTGTCTGTATTTCAATTACTATGAATTAATTATAGCACATTTCAGTCCAAAATTCCAGAGGCAATTTGCACAAAATGAAAAAAATTATTAGCTTTCCGCCGTGATTCTACGCCGTTTGACGGCATTTTTTGCGAAGGCTTGACATGTGTGTTATAATAGTTATAGAATGAGAGGTGTGTGCTATGTCAAAGTGGGACGATGAATATGTCCGCCTTTTGAAGAAAATAAGACAGGACGGAATCGAGGTCGAAAACCGCACGGGCGTCAACTCCGTAAAGATTCCTTCGTGGCATTTTTCACTCGATATCGGTGAGGAGTTCCCCGTTCTTACAACGAAGCAGCTTTTTATCCGTCAGGCGGTGCTCGAAATGCTCTGGATTTATCAGGCGCAGTCGAACGACGTGAGGTGGCTTCAGGAAAGGCGGGTCAACATCTGGAACGAATGGGAGATTGACGAGGACGGCTTCTGGACCGCCACTCAGATGGTTCCGGACGGAAACGGCGGGCTTATAAAAAAAGAAATCAGAAAAGAATTCGGCAAGGAATGGGCGCACACCATCGGCACAGCCTACGGCTGGATTGTCCATAAATTCGGGCTCATTGACGAGCTCATAAATAAGCTCAAATACAATAGAACCGACAGAAGAATGGTTATGTCGCTGTGGCAGAACGACTATCTCGAGACTGCGGTTCTCCCCTCCTGCGTTTGGAGCAGTGAGTGGGACGTGACCGACGGAAAACTCAACGCCTGGGTTCATCAGAGAAGCTGTGACGTGCCTTTGGGGCTTCCCTTCAACGTGACTCAGTATTCGGTGCTTCTCTGCATGCTGGCGCAGGTCACAGGGCTCAAGCCGGGAACGCTCGACTGGTCCATAAAGGATGCGCACATCTATGTCAATCAGATTTCCGGCATCGACGAACAGATCCGGCGCTATGACGAGAACGGCGGAGGATATCCCGCCCCGAAGCTCTGGCTGAACCCCGAGGTCGACGATTTCTATAAGTTCGACAACTCGGCGGATTGCCTTGACGTCAAGCTCGTGGATTATCGGCACATGGGGAAGATTTCCTTCCCGATTGCGCAGTGAGGAGACAAGCGCATGATTAAGATTGTTGCGGCTATCGGGAAAAACCGGGAGCTCGGGCGAAATAATTCGCTCATCTGGCACCTTCCCACGGACATGAAGCTTTTCAGAGCCGAAACCCTCGGGCAGACGGTTGTAATGGGGCGGCTCACCTATCTCTCCATCGGCAGACCGCTCCCGAAGAGAAGAAATATAGTAATTACAAGAGACAAGAGCCTTAAGATTGACGGCGTTGAGATGGCGGGCTCGCTTGAGGAAGCCCTTGAGCTTTGCAATAGTGATTGCTGTGTAATCGGCGGGGCGCAGGTGTACTCGCAAGCTTTAGAGCTTGCCGACGAGCTGGTGCTAACCGAAATAGGTGCCGAATGTCCCGAAGCGGACGCTTTCTTCCCGGAATTCGATAAGTCCAAGTATCAGGCAGAGGTTTCGGTCGAGGGCGAGGATGACGGGATAGCGCTCAGGCAGGTAAGATATAAGAAAATCTGACGCAAAAACAACCCCTTCCAACAAATCGGAAGGGGCTTTATTATGCTTACTGTCAGTCCTTCGGCAGGGTCAGGTCCATCTTTTTGATTCTGACGCTGTTGAAGAGGACGGCGACGGTGGAGACGGCGAGGCAGACAAGGCAGATGAACGCGTCTATCGTCGGGTTGGAGATTATGAACGGCGAGAAAGCCATTATCGGAACCGTCACGGCGTTGAATATCATTCCGAAGAGGAAGTTCGAGGAAATAGTCTTCTTCGTCTCGGAAGAGATTCTGACGGCATTGGAGGCATCCCGAAGGTCATTCTTGAGAAGAACTATATCGGAGGCTTCGAGCGCAACGTCCGAGCCGTCCTTCATCGAAATTCCGACATCCGCAGCGGCAAGAGCGAGAGCGTCGTTGGAGCTGTCCCCTATCATCGCGACGGTTCTTCCGCCGTAGCGAAGCTTGCGAATCATCTCAGCTTTCTTTGACGGTGAAACGTTTTCGGCATGGTCATAAACCCCGATTTCCTCGGCGACCGATTTGCCGGTGCCTTCGCTGTCGCCGGTGACCATTATGGTGCGAATTCCGAGCTTGGCGAGACGTTCAACCCCCGCTTTGCTCGTCGGCTTGAGCTTGTCCTGAAATGCGATTGCACCTATCGGTGTGCCGTTCCTGGTGACGGCGGCTATCGTCTTGCCATCGTCGCTTAAATGTTGGCAGACGGCGGCGTAGCCCTCAAATTCGTCGATAAACACCGCATCCGCTCTTCCGACGGAAACGGAATCCTCCTCGATAACGCCCTTGACTCCGAAGCCCTCGACCGACTCGAAAACGTCGCAATCAAGCGGCTCGATGTCGTTCTTCTTGGCATAGTCTAAAACTGCCGAAGCAATCGGATGGGTTGAGTGGGACTCAAGAGAAGCGGCTATCATGACGACCTCTACGGCGTCGGTGCCGAACGGGATAACGTCGGTGACAAAAGGCTTGCCGACGGTGATGACGCCGGTCTTGTCCATGACGACGGTGTTGATAGACTCAATCTTTTCGAGCGCAGAAGGGCTCTTATAAACAACGCCTTCACGCTCGCCACGGGAAACGGCGGCATTCACGGCAAACGGGATTGCAAATCCGACCGCACAGGGGCAGGACGTGAGAAGCATTCTCTCAAGGACTTCAAGAGACCTGCCGAAATCGCCAGAAGCCATCAGCCAGATAAAGAAGACCAGAACCGACACTCCGACGACGCACAAGGAATAAACCCTCTCGTCTCTCTGGAGGTGAGTATAGACCTTTGAATCGGTGCTCTTGACCGCCTCGGCATTACGGGCGGCGATTATCATCTTGCCAAGGTTCGACTCATCACCGAGAACTTCCGCTCGGATTGTTATAAATCCGCTACGGCAGACGGTTCCCGCAAAAATTCTGTCATCGACCGTTTTCTCAACCGGAATTGCTTCGCCGGTGAAGAGGCTTTCGTCGACGCCCGCTCTTCCCGAAAGAACCGAGCCGTCGCAGGGGAAGCTCTGCCCAGGCTGGATGAGAATCGTGTCGCCCTCGGAAATCTCAGATACGGAGACGGTATATTCAACATTGTTTCTTACGACAGTGACGTTCTTTGGGAAAAGCTCCCGGAGCTTGTCGGCGGTTGAGCCCTTTGACTTGTTCAGCTTCTCCTCGAGATACTCAGCCCACATCATGAAAAGTATTATCACGGCGCAGGCTTCGAAGTGGATTCTGTCGGCGTATTCCTCGCGACTGATTATTACCATGACAAGGGAATAGAAAGAAGTCGCCGTTGCGAGAGTTGTCGCAATCGCCGCAAGACTGTCGATATTCGGATTGAATTTTACGAGCCTTCCGAAGCCGCGGATATAGATTTCCTTCCCCAGAAACAGAATCGGAACGAACAGCGCAAGCCGCACAAGCGACATTATCGCCACATTTTCGTCAAGGAACGGAATCGGCAGACCGAACGCCCTCACTCCTGCAAGATAGAGAAGCAAGAGAGTGAGAACCAAAACGCCGGCTATGCCTCCTCGAGTGATTGAATGACCGGCTTCTTTTGATTTTTTATTCGAAACAGGAACGACTTTTTTTGCCGCATCGTTACCTTCCATAGTATCACCCCTTATTGACAACAATTATAGCACATTATTTGACATAAAGCAACTTATTATCGACAAAAGGCAATCTTTGTCCGTCAAACAAAAAACTATCTTGATATAGCGCCGAAAATATGCTATAATAAATGTGAAAGAGGTGATTTGATGCCGACAATTTGTGCATTCAGAGGTATAAAGATAAGTATTTACTGGAATGACCACATGCCGCCGCATTTTCACGCGACCTACGGCGGTTCCGAGGTGCTAGTATCAATAGAAGAGCTTGAAGTTCTTGAAGGGACGATGCCATCAAAACAGCTAAAAATGCTTTTGGGTTGGGCGGCATTTCATCAGGAAGAGCTGAGAGAGAATTGGGAGCTTGCAAGGCAAAAACAGGGCTTGTTCTCTATTGAGCCTTTGAAGTGAAGTAGATTTGAGGTGAGATTATGTCTGGGAGTGTTGAATACTATCTGTCCAAAGGCTTTGACAGGAAAGCCGCAGAGTATTTTGCGGCTGGAAGAAGGCAGATTTCCGATGTCTCGGCAAATGACGACTATACTTTGACCATACTCTTTGACAACGGCGAAAGACGGCTTTTGGATGTAAAAGCTCTGATTTTAGGTGGCAACGCATTCAGCGCGCTTTCTGACAAAGAGACATTCAAAAGGGTCTACTTAGACGATAGCAGAAGCATTTCTTGGGATATTGACCCGAACCTCGACAGTAGCGTCGTCTGGGAAAACAAAATCGACCTTTGTCCAGACTGTTGTTATATGGATAGCGTGCCTGTCTCCGAAAATTAAATCATACAAAGTAAACGCTCCTGATAGAACTATGAATTCTATCAAGAGCGTTTTCTCACACTACTTATGAAAAGGCTTTTGGCGTTACTGACTTACTTTCGGGAACTCGATTGTTATCGTGGTTCCGACGTTTTCTTTACTGTCAAGGGTGATTTTTGCGCCGTGGTAGATAGCGCCGTGCTTGACTATCGAGAGACCCAAACCTGTGCCCGGGACTTCGCCGGAACGGCTCTTGTCGACACGGTAGAACCGCTCGAAGACTCTGTCCGTCTCTGACTGTGGAATTCCGCAACCGGTGTCGCTGACCTTGAGAATAACGCTGTCTTGAGCGTTCTCAACGCTTATCGTTGCCTTGCCGCCCTGGTGGTTATACTTGATGGCGTTATCGGCAAGATTATATATCATCTCGTCTAAGATTCTGAGAATTCCGTTGACGTGTGCGCTCTCGCCCTCGACGGTGAGCTCGACACCCTTCTTTTCGGCTTCCTGCAAAAGACGCTGTCTGACGCTTTCGGAAAGGGTCAGAAGATCAACATCTTCGCGGTCGAGCCCTCCGACATTGCCCTCGTCAAGTTCACTTAGCTTGATTATGTCGCCAATAAGCGCTATCAGCCGCTGTGCTTCGTCATAGATGGACTTCGAGAAATCCTTTGAAAGCTCAGCCGGCACATCCCCCGCCATCAGCATCTCGGCAAAGCCGGAGATTGATGTGAGCGGCGTTTTTAGCTCGTGGGAGACGTTCGAGGTAAATTCGCGTCTCAGCTGTTCCCTCTCCTGACTTTCGGTCACGTCGAGGATTATGATTACCGCGCCGATTACGGCGTTTTCTTCGTATACGGGGCTTGCAATCAGGCTATAGCACCGTCCGGATATCTCCATCGAGCTCTCGGCTTTCTCACCGGAAAGCGCAGACTCGATGGCTGTTCTCAAGCCCTTTGTGCGATTGTACCGGAGAACACTTCCTGTAACGGGAGTGCTGAGTCCGAGAAGGCTCAAAGCCGCGCTGTTGTATGTCAGGATGCAGAGGTCCTTGTCAATGACGAGGAAGCCCTCGGTCATGTTTTCAGTTATGAGCCGGAACTCCGACTGCTGTTTTTCGGCACTCTTTATCTGCTCCGCTATCGTCCTTCTCTGAGCCGAAAGCTTGTTGAGAAGAGGCGTAAGTTCCTCGTAGGTTTCGTTCTTTTCGGGAGAGTCGAGATTGAGATTATTAATCGGCTCGACTATCGACTTCGAAGCCCTGAGCGAAAGAAGAAGTGAGAGAACAAGCGCAATCGCGAGGACAACGAGTATCGGTCTTACAAGCCCAAGAAGAACAGTCACAACCGTATACTGTGTTGCCGCGACACGAAGGACGCTTCCGTCGTCAAGAAGAATCGCATAATAGATTGTCTTTTCGGTGAGGGTTTCGGAGTAACGGGTGCTCGAACCTGTGCCGGTCGCAAGAGCTTCGATTATCTCCTCGCGGTCGGAGTGGTTCTCGAGGGTTTCCGCATCGGCGGCAGAATCATAGATAACCGTTCCGTCGGAGGCGATAACGCTGATTCTCGATTCCTCGTCGCCATAGCCTTCGATAAGCTCGATTCCATCTTGGTTGACGGCGTAAGCGATATACTCCGCCTTTTCCTGAAGCTGAGATTCGAGGCTCGTTTCAAAGTAGTCGAAGAGTACGCCCATAATAAGGGCGATGCAGGCAATCAGCACCAGTAGTGCCACCAAAATTACCGAATGAAATATTTTTTTACTGAGTGTGCTCAATTTTTATTCACCTATTCTGTAACCGACTTTTTTTACTGTCTGGATAAGGCTTCCCGATTCGCCTAACTTCTGGCGAAGCGTCCTTATGTGGACGTCAAGGGTTCTCGACTCGCCGTAGTACTCGCCCCAGATGTGGTTAAGGAGTTCTTCCCTGCCGACAACCTTGCCGTTCGCCTGCAAGAGCATCAGAAGGATGCTGTACTCCTTGAAGGAAAGGGACACCGGCTCGTCGCCGACCCTGACAGTGTGCTTTTCGGAATCGAGGTGCACGTTTCCGACATTATATTCGGTCGACTTGTCAATCGCCTTGCCGCTTCTGCGGAGAACAGCTCTGACACGGGAGGAAAGCTCGGTCATGCCGAAGGGCTTTGTGATGTAGTCGTCTGCTCCTAAGTCGAGTCCGGTGACTTTGTCGAACTCCGAGCCCTTTGCCGTAAGCATTATAACAGGCATATCTGATTCTGCTCTGACTTTTTTAAGAATTGACAGTCCGTCCTCCTCAGGGAGCATTATGTCAAGAAGTATGAGCTCAGGTTTAGAAAGCCTGTATTCCTCCCAGAACTCAGAAGGTGTCGGGAAGCCGATTATATCGTGACCTTCTTTCGAAAGTGCGTAGCAGATGAGCTTTCTTATATTGTCGTCATCCTCGACCAGATAAATTCTCGCCAAGACCATCACTCCTATCCAAAGCTATAATTTGATTATAGCATATTTTTGACTGCTCCGCAACTAGGCTTTGTGTGAGCCAGTCACCGAGTAAATAACCCATTCGGCAATATTTACGGCGTGGTCGCCGATTCTTTCGAAGTATTTCGCAATCATCAGAAGGTCGATATAGAGCTCGCCCTTGCCGCTCTTCTGCTCGATTGCGACGATAAGCTCGTTCTTGACGTCATCGAAAAGCCTGTCGACAACGTCATCCATTGCAATTACTGCCTTTGCGGCGGCAACATCCTTCGTTACGAACGAGTTGACGCTCTCGGTTACCATTCTGACGGTTGCTTCCGCCATGTCGTAAATCCGAATTTCCCCGCCGACCTTCAGAGGTGCGATGTTCTTTGCGACATCCGAGATATCGAAAGCTTGGTCGCCGATTCTCTCCATGTCGGAGGTCATGCGGAGTGCGGAAGAAATAACTCGCAGGTCGGTTGCAACCGGCTGTTCGCGGATTATGAGCTTCATACAGAGGTCTTCGATTTCGCGCTCCTGACGGTCAATCTGGCGCTCCGCCTCGGCGGCATTATCCAAAAGCTTATTGTCAGCCGTCGAAAGATATTTTACAGCAGATGCGATTGCGTCCTCGCAGAGGGCACCCATTTCTATAAGCTCATTATTCAAAAGTTCAAGCTGCCTTGAAAGATTTTCTCTCATCATCCGAACCTCCCCGTTATGTATGCTTCTGTGCGGTCGTCAGAGGGCGAGGAAAACATCTTGTTTGTGTCGCCGTACTCGACTAGCTCGCCCAATAGGAAGAACGCCGTCTTGTCGGCAATTCTCGCCGCCTGTTGCATATTGTGTGTTACTATTACGATTGTGTAATTCTTGCGGAGCTCCAGAGCGAGCTCTTCTATTTTTGATGTTGAAATCGGGTCAAGAGCCGAAGTCGGTTCGTCCATGAGTACCACCTCGGGCTCGACCGCTATTGTTCTTGCGATGCAGAGACGCTGTTGCTGTCCGCCGGAAAGTCCCAAGGCACTCTTCTTTAATCTGTCCTTGCACTCGTCCCAGATTGCCGCCTGTCGGAGCGAACGCTCAACCGCTTCGTCAAGCTGAACACGGGATCTGACACCCTGAACTCTCAAGCCATAGGCGACGTTGTCATAGATACTCATCGGGAAGGGATTCGGCTTCTGGAAGACCATGCCGACACGTCTTCTGAGAACCGACACATCTATGTCTTTGTATATGTCTACACCGGCAAGTGTGAGCTTGCCCTCTATCTTTACGCCTTCAACCAGGTCGTTCATACGGTTGAGGGACTTTAAAAACGTTGATTTACCGCAACCCGAAGGTCCGATAAGTGCGGTTATACGGTTCTGCGGGATTGCAAGGCTCACGTCCTTGATTGCGTGATTTTCACCATACCAGAGATTCATGTGCTCGACGTCAATGAGGGTTTCGCCGTCGGAAAGAATCTCCGTATTCTGAATTTCTCTTATTTCTTTGTCGTCGTTTTCGACCCTTGTTATATCAATCTCAGCCTTCATTCTCCGTCCTCCTCTTTAGCTTCTTGCCGGCAATCTTTGCGGCTGTGTTTATTATAAGTGTAAGAATAAGCAGTATGAATGCGATTGCAAACGCCGTTCCGGAATCGGCGCGCTCCTTGGCGTAGACATAAAGTGCAACCGCCAGAGTCGAGCCGGCGTGGTTCGGGGTTATAGCCTCAAGAGGCGTGTAGATGACGTCCGCCATGCCTGCGGTGAAGAGAAGCGCCGCACTCTCACCGACGATTCTTCCTATCGAAAGGATACAGCCGGTGACGATACCGTCTATTGCCGAGGGAAGGACAACAGTGCGGACCATGTGCCACTTACCTGATCCCAAAGCCAAGGAACCTTCACGGTAGCTGTCCGGAACGGTCTTCAAGCTCTCCTGAACTGTTCTGACTATCGTCGGAAGAGTCATGATTACGAGTGTAAGTGAACCCGCAAGAAGGCTTGTCTTGAGCTTGAAGGTCTGGACGAAGATAAGCATGCCGACCAGACCATAGATGATTGACGGGATTCCCGCAAGCGTTTCTGTCGCAAATTCGATTACCGCAACTGCTTTCTTGTTTTTTGCATATTCATTTAAGTATATCGCCGCTCCCGTTCCGACGGGGAGAACGATTACAAGCGTCATGATTACCACATAGATGGTGTTTAAGATGTTCGGGAGAATTCCCGTTATGCCCTTTAAGTAGCTGACGCCGTTCGAAAGGAATTCCCAACTGATATTCGGAAGTCCTCTTATTACTATTACCACTACCACAAACAGCACTGCGGCTATGATTAATACCGCTGAAAGATAGACAAGTGCCTTGAGAATCGCTGTTTTTACTTTTCTGGAAGTGGATATACTACCATTGCTCTTTTTCAAATCTTTCATAAGTTATTTGTCCTTCTTGCGTTTTACCACAAGGTTGAGTATAAGATTTACTATCATGATGAATACGAAGAGTACCAATGCTATGCTGAACAGTGCCTGACGCTGGAGACCGGAGGAGTAAGCCATCTCGCTTACTATAGCCGTTGTCAGGAATCTGACGCTCTTGAAGAGCCCGGGCATATTCGCAACATTTCCGGCTACCATCATTACAGCTGTAGCTTCTCCTATTGCTCTACCTGTTCCCATTACCAAGGAAGCTAATATTCCGCTCTTTGCCGCGGGAATCGTGACATTGAAGATGGTTTCGGTTTTGTTGGCGCCGAGTGCCAGAGACGCTTCTTCATACTCCTTGGGGACTGCTCTTATCGCGGTTTCGGACATCGAAATTACCGACGGGAGAATCATTATAATCAAGACCACCATTGCGGAGAAGAGATTCGCTCCGTCGGGGAGGTTGAACATCTCTCTGACTGCCGGGACTACATAAATCATTCCGACGAGTCCGAATACTACCGACGGGATTCCGCTCATAAGGTCGACAAAAGATCTCATGATTCCGGAGAAACGTTTACCGGACATCTTTGCTATGCAAACGGCGCAGAGAAGCCCCAGAGGAAAACCGATGAGCATCGCTCCGAAGGTTTCGAAGACGCTCGTTAAGATGAACGGGAGTATTCCATAGGATGGATTTTCGCCTGTTGACTTCCAGACGGTTCCGAAGAGGAATTTGAAGACTCCTATTTCCTTTATTGCCGGTATGCCTGATACAACAAGATATACTGTTATTACTACTACAAGTGCAACAGCTAAGAAGCCGCAGATTATGAATATAGCGTTCATTATCCTATCAAGGGCATGTGCTGTCTTTTTTACTTTATCCATTCTTAAGTATCCTTTTGTAGCTTTGTTTGCCGTTCTCCCCGAGAAGTGCCCGAGGCAAGAGCACTTCTCGAAGATGAAAGCATATATCGGGTTTTGAAACTATCTGAATCAGTTTACAGGTACGCAACCTGCGGCCTCTACATACTCGTTTACAGCGGAGCTGGTGCAGAAGTCATAGAATGCTTGAGCGGCATCCGAGAGAGCAGTGTCCTTCTTGGTTACGAAGATGAAGTTTCTCTGGATTGCATACGAGCCGTCAAGGACTGTAGCACTGGTCGGGAATACTCCCTCAACGGAGATTGCACTTACGGTATCGTTTACGGAAGCGAGCGAAACATAGCCGATTGCGTTCGGGTTGGAGGAAACTGCGCTGACAACGTCACCGGTGGAGGTGAGCTCCTGAGAGTAGACGCAAGCATCAGCGGTTCCGGTGATGGACTCGAAGCCGTCACGGGTGCCGGAGGAAGCTTCACGTCCGATGCAGACGATGGGGAGGTCCTCGCCGCCTACTTCACTCCAGTTGGTGATTTCGCCGGTGAAGATGGAAGCAATCTGAGCGATTGTAAGGTCGGATACGGTGTTAGAGGTGTTTACGATTACTGCGATGCCGTCGATTGCAACAACAGTCTGGTCGCAGGTCTCAAGCTCGGTGTCCTTCAGGTTACGGCTTGCAAGACCGATGTCGCAGGTGCCGTCGATTACAGCCTGAATTCCGGAGCCGGAACCGGTGGGATTGTAAGTAACGGTGATGTTTTCGTTCTCCTCCATGAAGGCTTCCATGAAGTAACCCATGACCTTCTCCATTGAGGTGGAACCGTCGGTGGAAACCGACTGAGCTTCGGTCTCGCCGCAAGCGGTGAAGCAGCCGAGTGCCATTACGAGGCACATAATAAGCGCAAATATTCTTGCTTTTTTCATTTCAAATAACATCCTTTCAGATAATACAAGTGAGACGGACTTTTGCCGTCCATGGCTCTAATATAACGCAGTTAATGTTAAGTCTGAAAGCACTGTTATGTTAAATCTATGTTAAATATCGCCTGAAAACGAAAAAAATCCGCCACGAAGGCGGATTTTTGACGAATATTTATTACTTGTGAATCCTTCTGAAGAACAACGCTATCGTTCCCGGTCCGGCATGGCCGCCGGTTACGGGCTCGTACTGCTCTATCATGGCATTGCCGGTGAAGCCGATGGCTTTTAGCTGATCGAGGAGCGTCATCGCTCCCGCTTCGTTATCGGCATGTGCGATGCTTATGTCAAGAGACATATCCGAACAGAGCTTCTGATATTTGTCGGCAAGAGTGGCGATTGCCCTCTTCTCTCCCCTTGCGACACCGTTGAAGACAATGTGACCGGTGTTGTCGCCCATCAGAATCGGCTTGACATTGAGGAGCGAGCCGGCGAATGAAACCGCCCCCGAAACTCTTCCGCCCTTTTTGAGATACTTCATGTCATCGACGGTGAAGTACTGGCAAAGATGCTCACGACGGTTATAGAGCTCGTTGACGACAACGTCGATTCTTTCGCCCTTCTCGATTAGCTCGGCGGCGTCGAGGACGTGCATTCCCTCGCCCAGAGAGGCGGCATACGAATCGAAAACAACTATCGAGCGCTCGGGATATGATTCCTGAAGCTCGCTTGCGGCGATTTTGGCGGATGCAATCGCTCCACTTATGCCCCCTGCCATTCCGACATAGAGGACGTCGTCGCCGTTCTGAAGTGCGGGCTCGAAAGCCTTCATATAGTCGACGATATTTACCATCGAGGTCTTGATGTCTGCGCCCTCACGCATGGCTTTATAGAACGACTTGCCGTCGAAGCCTTCGAGGGTGTTATACTCTATAACCTCGTCATTTATGCTATAGTGAAAATGTACAAGCTCAACATTATGCTCCTTAAGAACCGCGGGGCTCAGATTTGCGGAGGTATCGGTGAAAAGTCTTATCATTTATATTGTCTCCTTATAGTCTTATGGGATTTTTGCTCGCAGATTATAATACCACTTTGGCTTGAAAATTTCAACCGGTACCCGAAAAAATCGTCTCTACTCTTAAAAAAGAAGCGGTAGAGTCCCAAATCAAGGAATTCTACCGCCATAATTATTACTTCGATTCGTCTTTTTTATGGTTCACATGAAACAGTCGGAAGCTCAGTACTATCAATGCCTCCGCAGGAATCTCTATCAAAAAGAGTTGCCACCAGTTGTGCTTAAGGAAGACGACATACAGGGTTGTGACTATACTCAGGACCAGAAGCGAAACTATTACAAAGTTGTATTTGCCATCATGCCAGATTGAGTTGAGAACCAACAGCGCCGTGAAAAGAACCGGCAGAGCAAAAACAAACACCTGCCAATATATCAAGCCCCTCAACCAGAAGATGATGAAGAGAATCGTCGCAACCGTCATAATTCCGACAGAAGTGATTGCCATTATAATCTGATATGGAATAGTGGTCTTGACAGAATCGAGGATGCTTATCTTCTCCTCCGGGTCGTGAGGGCGAACGAGATAGTCGACCGTCACACCGAAGATATCGGCGATATTGCGGAGAACTATTACATCCGGCAGAGCCTCAGCTCGTTCCCACTTGGAGACGGACTTGTCGGAATAGTTGAGCTTTTCGGCAAGCTCAAGCTGGGTCATGCCCGCTCGGGTTCTGAGCTCTATTATATTACTGGCTATAGTGGTTTCAATTTCTTTCATGAATACCTCTGCTTCTATTTTTCGAAGAAGACTACTCCTATCGCTCCGGGTCCTATATGTGTGCCGATTGTGGCGCCGATTCTCATGATGGGAAGTTCCGAAGTCTCAGACTCCCAGAGAGCTCTTGAATCCTCGACGTATTTGTCTAAGTATCCCCTGCTGTTGCCGGTATAGGCAAGCGAATATGGCTTTGAAAAATCAATGCCGTTGCCCTTGTTGATAAGCTCATTGAGGAGGTTATTGCCCTTTTTGGAGCCTCTCGCCTTGCCGACCATGACAACCTCGCCTTCAACAACGCCGATAACCGGTTTGATAGAAAGAAGGCTTCCCGCAAGCTTGACTGCCGCGGAGATTCTTCCGCCCTTTCTTAAGTACTCAAGAGTATCAAGGAGTGCTAAGATTCTTATCTTATGTCTTACTTCATTGAGGGTCTTCTCTAACTCTTCTGCACCCATACCGTCTCTGATAAGAGAATCTGCGTATCTTATAAATACTGCTTCGCCTAATGCCGCACTCAGGCTGTCGACCACTATCGGCTTCGGGTTGCAGGCGTCTGCCGCTATACAGGCGGACTGATAGGTTCCGGAAAGCTTTGATGAAAGTGTGATGACAAACGGCGTGTCGCCATCAGCGGTAACTTCTTCAAAAGCTTTTTCATAATCTGCCGGTGTGAGCTGAGATGTGTGGGGAAGGTCGTCCGACTCGACGAGCATATCATAGAATCTGTCAGGGGTGATGTCGACGCCGTCTCTGTACTCCGTGTCGCCGATTGTGACGGTCAGGGGGATGAGATACCAGCCGTGTTCTTTTGCCTCTTCTACAGTTATGTCTGATGCCGAGTCGATTATGAGTCTTAGTGCCATTTGGTTGCTCCTTTAGTTATGAAAAATTTATTGCTTCTTGGTGAGATAATTCTCTAAGAATTTTACGGCTTCGATATAGCCGTTAAAGCCGAGTCCCATATAAGTTTTTACGCACGCTTTGCCGGCATAGGAAATCTGGCGGAAGTCCTCGCGCTCGTTGACAGCCGAGATATGAACTTCTACTGCAGGAATAGACACGGCTTTCAAGGCATCCAAGATTGCAACGCTTGTGTGGGTATAAGCCGCGGGATTTATGACAATTCCGTCGAAAACGCCGTAGGCTTCCTGAATCCTGTCGACGATCGAGCCTTCGTGGTTCGACTGGAAGAAATCCACTTCGATTCCCCTGCTGTCGCAATATTCGGATATCAGCTTTACAAGCGAAGCATAGGTCTCGGAGCCGTAGATTCCGGGCTCCCTGATTCCGAGCATGTTCAGGTTCGGACCGTTTATTACGAGTATTTTCATTATACCATGCCCTCGATTTCTTTTATAATCCTGTCGACGGTTTCCGCAACCGTTCCGTTGTTGTCGACCTTTATGTCTGCGAAGCGCTCGTACATGGGCTTTCTCTTTGCGTAAAGCTCCGATAGATCCGACTTCTGGGAAATTGGTCTGCCGTCGGTCGGGAGCTTATTGGTGTCACGCTCGAGCCAGACGATGATTCCGTTCTGGTGGAGGAGATTATAGTTTTTCTCCCTCGTGACTACTCCGCCGCCGGTGGAGATGATTCGTTCTGATAGCTTGCCGGAGGCTTGCATCTCGGCGGTTTCAAGCCTTCTGAACTCCTCTTCGCCGGAGTGCTCGAATATTTCTGGAATGGTCATTCCCGCATTCTTCACGATTTCCGCATCGGTTTCGATAACCTGCCTATGTAGCCTCTGCCCGAGAGCCTGAGCTACAACCGATTTGCCACTGCCGGGCATACCTATTAATATAATGTTTTCGAGCTCTTTTGTCAACGATTTTTCGATAAATGTAACCGAATCGTCACTAATTTCTTTGTTCTGGAACTGCTCGGAGCTGTATTTTGCCTGCGCCACGAGCATGTGGAGCCCGCTCTTGTACCTAAGCCCGAGAGCTTCTGCTTGCAGAATTAATGCGGTTCTCATCGGGTTGTAGATTACGTCGAGGACGCACTCACAAGCAGGGATTCTTGTCAAATCCAATGGCGAAACGCCGTTTTTCGGGTACATTCCCACTGGTGTCGCGTTTACTACGAGGACAGCATCCGAATGCCTTTCGATGTTGTCGTAATTATCCTCGCCCGAACGGCTTATCGGGATTACTTCGGCGCCCATTTCGCTCAAAACCTTCTGAACGGTCACGCCGGTGCCGCCGGTGCCTAAAACCAAGGCTTTTTTGCCGGAGATATCGACGCCGGTTTCAAGGACCATGCTTCTGAAGCCGTAATAGTCGGTGTTATAGCCATAAAGCTTACCGTCGCGTTTTACTATAGTGTTGACGCTTCCGAGGCTTTTTGCGATATCCGAAAGCTCGTCACAGAGTGATGCCGCCACTTTTTTATATGGGATTGTGACGTTCAAGCCGTCCCAGTCGCCATGAAGGATGAAATCTTCGACTTTATCCTTTGGCACTTCGTAGAGACGGTAGTCATAGTCGCCCAAGTAGGCGTGAATTCTCGGGGAATAGCTATGTCCCAAAGTTTCACCCAAGAGACCGCATTTCAATAACACTTTATATTACCTCTCTGTAGCTGCCCAAGTAGTTATATTCACTGCAAATATCCCCGAGCTCGCTCATCAGTTGAAGGAACTGAGGAGAATAGACGGAGGTGTCGAGGTCGAAGTAGAACATGAACTCGAAATCCTTGTCGGGAATCGGGCGGCTTTCAAGCTTACTAAGGTTAATGCCGAACGCATAGAGCCTTGAAAGAAGCTTATATAGCGAACCTGGCTTATCCTCGAGGACGCACATAAGGCTAGTTCTGTCGGCACCGGGATAGATTTCGAGGTCCTTTGAGATGCAGATAAATCTTGTGTAGTTATTGTCGTTGTCCTGAACGGCGGACTTGAGGCATTCGAGACCATAAAGCTTCCGACACTCGCTCGAGGAAAGGGTTGCGATATCGTTTCTACCCGATTCAGCGACCATCTTGGCGGCAACGGCAGTGTTCTCGCAAGGAATGACTTTGACTCCCTTGAGGGTGGACAAGAATTCGGCGCACTGAGTTATCGCCTGCTGATGGGAGTAAATCTCGGTGATGTCTTCGAGCTTGGTGCCGCGCTTTGCGAGGAGATTGTGCTCAACCTTCAGGCGGATACTGCGAACAATACTGAAGCTGTGCTTGGTCATCAGGTCATAAACCGAATTGACCGAGCCGGCGGTGCTGTTCTCAAGAGGGATTACGCCATACTTGCAGAAGCCCTTTTCGATTGCGGTGAAGACAGCATCGAAGGTCGAGAAGTACATAACGTTCGGCGACTTGAAGAGCTTCCCTGCGGCTATCGAGGAGTATGCGCCCTCAACGCCCTGACATGCGACAACTGCACGCTCAGGGAAAAGCTTGGGGGTGTTCTCTATTGCCGAGGAAATTTTTGCGCTGAGTTCGCTTCCCTGACCGATGAGACGATTCTGATAGCCGCGGCTGAGCTCCAAGATAAACGAATAGAGAAGCTCGGTGTATTCCTTGAGCTCGTCGGGGGTCTTGTCGACAACATCCTGAATTTTTTCGCGTTCACGACGGATATCTAAGACGGGAAGGCTGTGCTCCTTCTTGAAGGATGCCAAACCTGCGGCGGTCTCCATTCTCTCGCCGAAAAGTCTGACTATTTCGTTGTCAATTTCATCAATCTTGTTGCGATAGACCTTTCTGCCGTCGGCGGTGTCGGGTGTAATCTTCTCGGTTTCATCTACAATAGCCATATGTCATGTCCTTTCGTGTCTGTTATTATAAATATATTATAAGTATTTCTTATATTCGAGATAAGCGTCGTAAACGGCGATTGCGGCGGCGGCTTCGACACAGGGAACCGCACGGGGCACTATGCAGGGGTCGTGGCGACCCTTTACGACAAGCTCGCCCTCAGTCATGGAATCGAGCCTTACTGAGTGCTGTTTCTGGGAGATTGACGGCGTCGGCTTGAATGCGGCTCTGAACGTAAGTGGCATTCCGGTTGTGATGCCGCCGAGGATGCCTCCGCAGTTATTGGTAGTAGTGACTATTTTGCCGTCCTTGATTTCAAACGGGTCGTTGTTCTGACTGCCCCGTAGCTTTGACGCCTCGAAGCCGATTCCGAATTCTATTCCCTTTACCGCCGGAATTCCGAAGACGATGTTTGCAATCCTGTTTTCCATTCCGTCAAACACCGGGTCTCCGAGTCCTACGGGAAGCCCCAAGACTTTACATTCGACCACTCCCCCGACCGAGTCGCCCTCGCTCTTGGCGGATGCTATGCACTCCTGCATTTTAACGGCGCTCTCGTCGCTTACTGTCGGGAAGGGCTTATCGGCAGTTGATTCAAGGAGCTCGCCGTCGTCGGAAACATCGCCGATTGATGCGATTCGGGAAATAACGGTGATTCCCAAGGATTCGAGAATCTGGAGGACTATTCCTCCGGCAACACACAACGGCGCTGTCAGTCTGCCCGAGAAGTGCCCGCCGCCGGCATAATCCTGAAAGCCGCCGTATTTGACGGATGCCGTGAAGTCAGCGTGACCGGGTCTTGGTAGGATTTTAAGCTCCGAGTAATCATTCGAGCGGGTGTCGGTGTTTCTTATGATTGCCGTGAGCGGTGCGCCGCAGGTAACGCCGTCTCGAAGTCCGGAAACGAATTCCGGTTTGTCGGCTTCCTTGCGGGCTGTGGAATAGGCATTCTTGCCTGGAGCGCGACGGGATGTGAAAGCTTCAAGCTTGTCAAAGTCGATTTTTATCCCCGCAGGGAGTCCCTCGAGGGTCATTCCGATAGCCGCCGAGTGAGACTGCCCGAATATGGTGAGCCTGATATTACTGCCGATACTGCTTGCCATCTTGCACCGTCCTTATCTATGATTTTATCTTAAGTGTGGAGAAGTCCTCCCAGAAGTCGGGATAGGACTTTCTTACGCACATGCTGTCAAGCACTGTTACTTTACCGGTTGATGCACAGCTTGCGACCGCCGCACTCATTGCGATTCGATGGTCGTTGCAGCTGTCGACCATGCCGCCGGTGAGATTTCTGACTCCTGTTATTACAATTCCGTTGGGGAGCTCACTCGCATTGCCTCCGAGATTGTTTATAAGCGCGCAGGTGGAGGCGATTCTGTCCGATTCTTTGATTCTGAGGCGTTCGGCATTGATGACTCTTGTCTCGCCCTCGCAGACGGAGGCAACAACGCAAAGGGTCGGAATCAGGTCGGGAATCTGGGAAGCGTCAATCGTGACTCCCTTAAGACTTCCCTTTCTGACGGTTACCGAGTTGCCGTCTATCGCGATATCTGCGCCCATTTCCTTGAGGACTTCGATTGCCTCCTTGTCGCCCTGGGTTGAGTCGGGGTTCAAGCCGGTAACCGTGATTCCGTCATCCGAAAGCGCACCCATGCAGAAATAAAACGCCGCATTGGAATAGTCGCCCTCGACGGTGAAGCACTCGCTCAAGTCGGGCTTCTGCGAGCCTTTTATATAGTAGGTGTCGCCGGTGTGATTGTATTCGATGCCCGACTTCCGAAGAAGCTCTTCGGTCATGGTGATATAGCCCTTTGACTGGAGCACTCCCGTCACCCGAAGGGTCGAATCCCCTTCAAGAAGCGGCAATGCCAGAAGAAGCCCCGTTATGTACTGCGAGGAAACGTCCCCGGGGATTTCGTATTCGCCCGAGGTGAGCTTGCCGGAAATCCGGATTGTGGTTTCGGTCTTCGAAATGCTCATGCCATGAGCAGTGAGTACTTCGTCCAGAGGACTCAGCGGGCGGTCGATAAGCCTGCCCTTTGGGATAAACTCTCCCTCAACTCCCAAAGCCCCGAAAACGGGGATCAGGAACCGAAGCGTCGAACCGCTTTCTCCGCACTCGAAAGTGCTTGAATGCTGACTTGAAACCGACGAGACATGTATTTTGTTGTCCTGAATCTCTATATTCGCGCCTGCTGAGTTCATGCAGTCGGCAGTAGCGATGATGTCATTGGAGATGCCTTTACAGGTGATTTCGACATCATGATTGCCGAGAGCCGCTAAAATCACGGCTCTGTGCGCCTGAGATTTCGATGCCGGTATCAGAACTGAGCCTGTTCTCTCGCCGGGGATGAGTTCTCTTGTCATATCAAAGCCAATCCTTAAGCTGAGATTTAGGGAGCTTCATGAGCTCGCAATGCCCGATTCTTCTGGGCACTACTATTGTAATGGTGTCGCTCGTGGCTTTCTTGTCGGAAAGCGCCAATGTGTACATATCGTCAACTGTGTATTCGGTATCGGTCGGGAGACCGTATTTCTCTAAGAGTGCAATAATTCTCTCGCAATCAGCGTCGCTCAGATAGCCGTACTTAGCGGCGGAGCGTGAAATGGTCGCAAGACCGATGGCGACAGCCTGACCGTGAAGAGTCTGGAAGCCGCTCAAGCCCTCGACTGCGTGACCGACGGTGTGCCCGAGGTTAAGGAGCATGCGCTCACTGGTGTCGAACTCGTCGGCTTTGACGATGTCGCGCTTCATGGTGACGCAGGTGGTGATTACGTTTTCGAGCTGATCCTTGGCAGGGGTCTCCTCAAGCTCGGAGAAGAACTCCTCGCTGAAAAGAACAGCATACTTTATAACTTCGGCACAGCCGCAGAGATATTCCTCCTCGGGAAGTGTCGAGAGGGTTTTCGGGTCGCAGATGACCGCCGACGGCTGATAGAAGGAGCCGACCTGATTCTTGCCGTTCTCAAGGTTTACCGCGGTCTTTCCGCCGACGGAGGAATCGACCATTGCAAGAAGGGTTGTAGGAATCTGGACAAACTGCACTCCGCGCTGATAGGTTGCCGCCGCAAAGCCGCATAGGTCCCCTACCACTCCGCCACCGAGAGCGACAAGCAAATCGCTTCTTGTGACGCCGCTTTCGAAGAGGAATTCGAGGAGATTGATATATGAGCTCAGGCTCTTCGAGCGCTCACCGTGCGGGACGACGAATTCCTTCACGACAAAGCCCTCGTTCTCGAGGCTCTTCGTGACTCTCTTGCCATAGAGAGGAAAGACGTTGTCATCCGAGACGATGACGACGGTTTTGCCCTTGACAAGGGGCTTGCAGAACTCGCCGCACCTGTCTAAAATACCGTCCGAAACGGTTACATCGTAACTTCGGGATGCCGTAACATTTACAACACTCATCTTCCGTCTACCTCCGCTTTTATCTTTCTGCCGTCGTCGAGGAGCTTAATCAGCTCTTCTTTATTGTTTTCACGGATTGCCGTGCGATACTGGTCGAGGTTTTCGACCAGAATATCAAGCTCTTTTATAAGATTGTCGCCGTTTTCGAGGAACAGCTCCGCCCACATTTCAGGGTTGAGCCAGGCGACTCTGGTCATGTCCTTATAGCTTCCCGCCGAGAAGCCCTTGTGCTCGCGAGCCGTGGGGCTCTTGATATATGCGTTCGAAACAACGTGGGCAAGCTGGGAGGTGAAAGCAATCATCTCGTCGTGCTTTTCGGCAGTCGTCACGGAGATGCTTCCGAATCCTGCAGGCTTCAGGAGCTCCTTTGCGTGGCTTAAAAGCTTGATGCTCGGCTCGCCGTTCGGGACGAGCACCATCGGTGCGCCCTTGTACATGTCCGCTCTGGCGTACTTATAGCCGGAATTATGCGTTCCCGCCATAGGGTGACCGCCGACGAAGGTGAAGCCGTATTCATCGGCAAGCCTGAAACCGACCTCGGTGACCTTTCGCTTGGTGCCGCAACAGTCGATTACAACCGGCTTTGAGCCGAAATAGGGTGCGGCTTTCTCGAGATACTCTATGCAGGCGTCGGGATAGACGGATATCAAAACTATGTCGCACTCTGAGAGATTATCCATAGTCAGCTCGTCATCGACGTCGCCCGCAAGCTTGAGGTAATCAAGAGCGGATTTACTTCTGTTCCAGCCGAGGACGGTGTGTCCCGCCTCTTTATAAGCCTTGGCAAACGAGGCTCCTATAAGCCCCAAGCCCACGATTCCGGCAATCATCCGAGAGCAGCCTCCCTGACAGCAGTGATTTTACTGGATAATTTCTCGAACTCTTCGGGACGAAGCGACTGTGCGCCGTCGCAAAGAGCGTGCATCGGGTCGTTATGAACCTCGATAATAAGTCCATCGGCTCCTGCCGCTGTTGCCGCCATTGCCATAGGCGGAACGAGTCTTGCCATGCCTGTTGCGTGACTCGGGTCGGCGATTACGGGAAGGTGCGAGAGCTCGTGGAGCATCGGGATTGCCGAGATGTCCATCGTGTTTCTCGTGTAGTCGCTGTAGGTTCTGATTCCTCTTTCGCAGAGGATGACCTTCTCGTTGCCGGATGCCATAATGTACTCGGCGCTCATGAGAAGCTCCTTCAAAGTATTTGCAAGACCACGCTTGAGTAAAATCGGTTTGTCGGTCTTGCCGAGCTCCTTGAGCATTTCGAAGTTCTGCATATTTCTTGCGCCGACCTGGAGGACATCGACATCCTCGAACAGATCAAGATCGTTGGTGCTCATGATTTCGGTTACAATCGGGAGACCGGTTTCCTCACGGGCAATCTTAAGGAGCTCAAGTCCTCTTGCATGGAGACCCTGGAAATCATAGGGCGAGGTTCTCGGCTTGAAGGCACCGCCTCTTAGCATGTTTGCGCCTGCCGCCTTGACAGCCTTGGCAACCGCGACAATCTGGTCTTCGCTTTCAACGGAGCAAGGACCGGCTATCATGCAGAAGTTGCCGCCGCCGATTTTGACGCCCTTAACGTCTATGACGGTATCGTCGGGGTGGAATTTGCGGTTACAGCACTTGAAAGCCTCGGTGACTCTGGCGACGGAATCGACTATGTCAAGGCTCTCTATCAAATCCTTATCGACCTTTGTTGTGTCGCCGATTAGACCCAAAACCGTTGTGAATTCGCCCTCGGAAATATGGACCTTGATGCCCATTCCGCCGAGCCATTCGATAAGCTGGTTGCGCTTTTCTTCTGATACGTTCTTCTTTAATGCTACTACCATAATAATTGTCCTTTCTTTTTGTCGGAAAGAAGTCTGCCGGGAACTTTAGCAGTTTCACAAAAAAGCTGCACAAGTAACCTGTGCAGCTGATAAACAAAACTTTTTGTTGCAACACAAATCACTTTACCTTGGGGATTAGCGCATGGTAAAGTAATAATAATATGCAAAGCAGATAACACCGGACAAACCGGCAATTCGTTTTGACATCGTGCAACTCTCCGTAAAATACTGTTTTAGAACGATTCCTCGTTCATCTTTATAGATTATATACGGTTATAAACCGTTTGTCAAGAGGTTTTTGAAATATTTTTATTGATTTAAATCGGAAAATCCACTTTGGAATGCTAGAGGGCTTCGGGCGGGCAGTTAGCGAAGATAACTGTATATCCAGCCCTATATAATGTTGGATTGGCGAGCGTCCCTTACAATAAATCAACAATTCCCCGACTATAAATCATTGCAAACTGCCGGAAAATAGTGTATTCTGAAGGTAGTATTAATGCTTGGAGGTTTTGATATGAAGACGATACGATTATATACCCGGGAGCCGATGGATACGGCAATTTATGATGCGAAGCTGGCTTACAGTATGCATATTGCCATTTGGAATGGCGAGGAATTCAAGGCGCTCAACCACAACAGTGGGGTGTTCTTTGCTAAGGCTGTGGAGAATCCTGATGGGTCTTTAACGGCAAAGTCGCTGAAAGAGCCAAAGGCTGTCAGGATGGACGACGGGAGCTATCTTATCTCGGCAATAAGGACTGAGGCGGACGGATGTGGCGACGGAACAGCTCTTCTCGCAAGGACACGGGATTTTCTATGGTATGAGGAGCTTGGGCAGGAGGATAAGCTCTATGGGCATATCGGTGACTTCGATATGAGTGATACAATCGAGATTCCGGACGAAATTGCCGAAAGGCTTGTCAACACACTCACGACGCCGGAAAATATCGCTATCGAGTTTCCAGAAGAAATTGCGGTTTCTTCCAAAGAAGAGCTTGACGAAATACGGGCAAAGGCGGTCTATAGTGACGGGTCGACGGATATGAAACGGATTGACTGGGATTTAGGCGATGTCGATTTCTCCAGAAGTGGCGAATATGAGATTGAGGGCAGGGTTCATCAAGAGCACTTTGAGTTTCCGGTTGCTGTGAATCGTGCTGACCCGTGCGTTACGTTCTGGGGCGGGTACTATTTTTATATTGCGACTAACGATGCCGACGGAAACCACACTCTTTATATAAGGAAAGCGGAGACGATTCAGGGACTGGTGACGGCGGAGGAGGTTTTACTGCTCGATTCCGAAACTTACGAAGGCATCGGAGGACTTCTCTGGGCGCCGGAGTTCCACGAAATCAAGGGAAGGCTTTACATCTTCCACGCCTGCACGCCGGGAGAATTCTTCCGGGAAGAGAGCCACGTGATGGAGTTGCGTGATGGCGGCGACCCGATGAACCGGGATGACTGGTCTCGTCCTGAAAGAGTCACGAAAGCGGACGGAAGCGACCTTGCGGAAGCTGGGAAAACCATCACGCTTGATATGACCGAGTTTGAATGGGAAGGAAAATACTATGTCGCCTGGTCGCAGAGGGAGTTTCTGCCGAAGGATTTGGGTGCATGGCTCTATTTTGCGGAACTCGACCCCGATGAACCAACAAGGCTTCTCTCGGAGCCAGTGATAATATCGAAGCCGGACTCCGGCTGGGCGAACAACCACACGTTTGTCGACGAAGGACCGTTTGCACTGAACCTGGGAGACAAGCTCTGGCTCACATTTTCGAGTGCGGCTGTCGACTCGACCTATGTCGTTTCGGCGCTGATTTTAGACAAGGGCAAGAATCCACTCGACCCGAAAAGCTGGCGAAAGATGAACTATCCCCTGCTGACTTCACGAAGCGTTCCGGGCGAATTCGGAACAGGGCACAATGCATATGTCAAAGATAAAGACGAGCACATCTTCAACACATATCATGCCCGACCGGGCGTCGACGGTCCACGTTCAAGTGGAATAAGAAGAGTTCACTTCAATGTCTACGGTGAGCCGGTACTCGACATGACAGAAGAAATTGATGTGAAACCCGACTTAATGTGTATAAAAACGAAGCTCGTTATCAAATAGGACATAATTTCTTTCTCAGACGTTTCACAAGGCTTTTCTATTGGCTTAATGCAGTTTTAAAAATCCGTGAGTATAATATGCGCATAAACTTCCTAAGGAGGAACGCAAATATGAAACTCAAAAGATTTTTAGCAATACTCATGAGCCTGTCGCTGATGGTGATGCTTGTGGGATGTACTTCAGGTGATGATACCGAAGACGAAGCCGAAACCACCACTGCGGCGACCACAGCTGAGACAGAAGCGGAAGAAACCGAAGACGATGTTACAGTCGATGACGAAGACACTTCTGCGGAAGATGAAGAATCAACCGATGATACAGAGTCCGAAGAGTCTACCGACGACGGCACTGCCGAAGATACCGACGCTACCGAAGATGAAGAATCAGAGGACGCTGAGGCTACTGAGGATGAAACCACAGAAGCTGAAGAATCTGAAGATGCTGTAGCAACTGATTCGGACAGCGAAGAGGAATCAACCACTGAGGACGCTGAAGCTGAGGACACAGAAGCTGAAGAATCTGCGGATTCTGAAGAGACAGAAGAGTAAACCCCGATAATTCTCCTATACTAAAAACCGCCTGCTCTTGTGAGTGGGCGGCTTTCACTTAACTTTCACAAAATCCTTAAAGCTGGCTTAAGTTTCAGAGAGCAAAATAATAAAATAGAATTTACTTTTTTGAAGAAGGGTGATATAATGAAGTGTAAGAAAATTATCTCCATAGTCACATGTCTTTGCATGATACTGACGCTGGTCGGTTGCGGTAGCAGTTCAACTGAATCTACCGAAACCGAAGCAACTGACAACACTGCAGAAACAGAGACTCGGGAAACTTCATCGGAGGCGACTGTTGTGTCGGACAAGGAATATATTGAATACACGTTGAATCTGGCGAATAACACCGATTACACTTGGACTTATCAGACGAACTCGTGGGTTATGTCTATCGTTTCGGCGGTGGCTTATCCCGAAATTGAGGACGAGGAAGGCGTTTCGGTCTGCATTCCGGCGGCTTACGTCACCGGTATCGACACTGACGGCGACGGCACTGCCGACGTTACGGCTGAAAACTATTCAGAACCGGTAAACGGCATTCTCGTCATCGACTATGATGCAGAAATTACCAGCACCAACGGACAGGTTTACACTGCGGCTACTGCTCCCGTAATCCTCAATACCGGTGCGGCTGGATATGGCAATGCGACGAATACTCTTGCCTCTTCAACCTATGCTGAAGAGGGCTATATCAATGTCGCTTGCGGCAACAGAGGAAAGCAGGACACTGCCACCGACGAAGACGGCAACACCTACTATACCGGCGACGCTCCTTCGTGTCTTGCAGACCAGAAGGCGGCGGCAAGATTCGTGAAGTACAACATTCTCCTCGGCAACCTTCCCGGAAGTGTTGACTACTTCGTTTCAACCGGCGGCTCGGGCGGCGGAGCTCATGCCACGATGTTTGCGGCGACCTCGAACAATCCGGACTTCTATCCCTATCAGGAGGAGGTCGGAGCGGTCGGGTGCTATCTCTGTGACAACGGAACATACACCACTACCGTCACCATAGACGGCGAAGAGGTTTCTCTTTCGGACGGTGCCTGGGGCTGTATCGCCTACAGCGCGATTACTTCGCTTTACGAAGCTGACATGACGCTCGCTTTCGAGTACTATATGGACACCACCTATGACTTCGGAAGCTCATTCCAGAAGCAGTTGGCGGCTTACCTCTCGGAAGCGTATATGGAATATATCAACGAGCAGAACCTCACTGTTGAGGAGAGCGCAGTCGGCTTTGACCTCGACGGCGACGGAGAGCTGAATTCGACGATTGCCCTTACCATTGAGTGCGACCCGGACGAATATTCCGAAACAAACGGCTATCACGGAACTTATCTCGATTTGTATCTTGCGGAATTCACCGAGAATTTGCAGTGGTATCTTGAGAACTTAGACTATGCCGACGGCTGGACCTGGTTCGACGAAGACGGCAACGCCCTTTCGGACGAAGAGGTTGCAGCTATGACCACTCAAGAAAAAGCAGAGGCCTTCATCGAGGGCAGATACTCGAAATCGAGCTCGACCGGAATGGCAACCGGCAACCTTCCCAGCGGAATGAACGGAGCACTTGACTTTGACCATTCGGACGGTGAAACAGGCAGAGGCGAAATGACAGGCGGTCGAGGAGACATCACCGGAGATATCTCCGGCGACTTTGCTGGCGGTGATCTTCCCGACGGTGAAATCGGTGATATTGCGGGCGGTGACCTTCCCGACGGAGAAATCGGCGATATCGATATCGGCACCACCGAAGTCGGCACCGAAGGCTCGGGCGATTCTATGGTCGTAGGCACTCCCGATGCGGGAACGACACAGTCTGCCTCCGGCAGTCGGGACTCGGCGAACTACTCGACTTATGACGAAATGCTCGAGGCTTACGAGACAGATATCGCATCAATCCTTGAGGGCGACGAATACGGAAACAACATTGTTTCGCTCTATAATCCTCTTAATTATATCGGCGATGACGACACCGAAAGCCCGACTTGGGTCAGAATCCTCTGCGGTGCTTCCGAGGGCGACATCTCGATGTTCAACTCTCTTAACTTGCAGATTGCCATGCTCAACGCAGGAATCGACTGCAACATCGAATGGCAGTGGGACGGCGGACATGTTCCGTCGGAAATCCTCGGCGACTCGTTTGCGCTCTACGTCGATGAGATGTACGGCGAGTATGTAAGCGGCGTGACAACTGAAAAAGCCGAAGCCGAAACTCAGACCACTAACGGCAGTTCGACAACTGCCAGTGGCACCGACCTCAGTTCTTGGGTTACGCTTAATGACGACGGAACGGTATCATTCAGCTTGGCGGATGCTGTAGCCTACAGAACCAACGGCGCAAGCAAGGCAATGCCCGGCTTCGACGTCATCGACTACGGTCAGGAGGACTACGTCTTCGGCAACACCGAGCAGGACGCAAGGCACTGGGACACCTACCTCCTGGAGATACTTGAAGAATACCGAGACGTACTCGAGCCACTGTTCAACAGCGGAGACTAAAACCGGTTTTAACCGGATTGCCATCACCTTCCCTTCCACATAAAGCAAAGCGGCATCCTCCCCGAGGGTGTCGCTTTGCTTTTAAAATTTTTTTGATTTCCATATTCCATTCTTCCGTGAAGTGTGGTATAATGCTTTTATCACACTTCGTGAAAGGAATACATATTATGAAAACTTCATTCAAACGAATCCTTGCGATTGTTCTTTCGGCTTGTATGATGCTCTCGCTTGTCTCCTGCGGAGAAGAGGCTGAGGTCGATTACCTTACGGATCTCACCGACCAATCGCTCACCTACACTCTTGACGAGCTCTATGACATCGAGACCGAGACCCTTTATGCCGCCGACTATGAGCTTCCGGCACTTTATAAGTACTTCGAGGGGCTCTGCAACATCGGCGTGGCGTTCACATCCGACCAGATTGTCGACCTCGAGGACGACATCACCAAGAGCATCTTAAAGCACTACAGAGTTTATACTCTCGGCAACGAGCTCAAGCCCGACCACGTCAACCCTTCCGAGGGAGAATATAACTTTGACGATGCGGACGCATTTGTCGAGTTCGGACAGCTCACCGATGCCACCCTCCGTGGACATACTCTCGTATGGCACTCGCAGGTTCCCGACTGGTGGTTCAAGGCTGACCCCTCAGACGAGAGCTCACTTGAAGATTGCCTTGCAAACGGCACTCTTGCGACAAGCGACCAGCTTATCGAAAGAATGCAGGAATACATCACGACCGTTGTAACGAGATATGCCGACACCATCGACATCTGGGACGTGTGCAACGAAGTCCTGAACGACTCGGGAACGGGCGTAAGAGGCATCAACGACAGCTCCTACTGGTCCTATATCATCGGTGACCTTGACGGCGACGGCTATTCTGACGACTATATCCAGATTGCATTTGAAGCCGCAAGAGCCGCTAACGAAGACGCAGTCCTCATGATCAACGACTACAACATGGAATGGTCTTCTGCCAAGTGCCAGCAGATGTATAACCTCGTTCTCAGAATGTTCGAAAAGGGCGTAAGAATCGACGGCGTCGGCTTCCAGTCCCACATCGAACTCGACTGCAACGTTGAGACCTACAGACAGAATCTCGAGCTTATAGCAAGCCTTTCGGACCTCTACGACGAGTACTTCCCCGAGTATGCAGGAAACTTCCGCATCACAATTACCGAGCTTGATATGGACATGTTCATCGGTTCGAATTCCGACGGCGGATATTACGTCTGGTCGGACGAAGAGTTTGAACAGCAGGCTGAAAAGTATGCCGAGCTTATCGACATGTTCCTCGACTTTGCCGACGAAGGCGTCATCGACACCATCATCTTCTGGGGCACAGACGACGAGAACTCGTGGCTCAACTCAACCCCAAAGATAAGAAGAAACGCTTCCCTGCTCTTCGACAGAGACCTCTCGGTCAAGCCCTGCTTCTACTCTATTGCGGAAGCGGCGCTGACGCATGTGTCAGGTTGACGCATACGTCAGATTGACACATGTGTCAGATTAAAATTGCCATCTCCATCTCTCACCATGGTGCGCTTTGGTTCTTTTCGGAGCCGGGCGCACCGCCTTTTTCCCGAAATAAATTTTGAATCAGCATAAGATAACTATTGACATTTTGGCACGCTCTGCTTATAATATAAAAGAGGTAGAGGCGCGGTATGCCAAGAGTAGCGATGCCATGTTGACCGCCGAGGTCGGCATTTGCGAAAGGGACTACTGCCGAGGACGCTTTACGGCAAAAAAGTGATCCGGCAATGCGGTTAATATCCGTTTTGCTGTCGCACCAAAAGTGCGGAGAGCTATCGACGTTTCATACTGCGCGGCTGTACGCGCTTATAATGAATCGGCGGCAGCTGCTCTTTGCGGCTGTCTTTTTGTTTTGTAATCCAAATCTAACTCAAAATAAACAATAAGAGGTTATCATCATGAAGCACACTGTATTCAGGGGAGCGGCAACCGCTCTTATAACTCCGTTCAAGGACGGGGCTGTCGACTATGAAAGCTACGAAAGAATTCTCGAACAGCAGATTTCCGGGGGCATTGAGGCTCTGGTCGTAGCGGGAACCACCGGCGAGGGCTCGACCCTTACCGACGAGGAGCACAAGAAAATAATCGAATTCACCGTCGAGAAGGTCAACCACCGCGTTCCTGTAATTGCCGGAACCGGCTCGAACGACACGGCTTATGCCGTCGAGCTTTCGAGATTCGCAACTCAGGCGGGAGCGGACGCACTTCTCCTCGTTTCGCCCTACTACAACAAGGCGACTCAGGAAGGACTTTATCAGAGCTTCAAGCTCATTGCGGAGTCCTGCGGCGCACCCTGCATCCTCTATAACGTTCCGTCAAGAACGGGATGCAACATCAAGCCCGCAACTGCGGCAAGGCTTGCTGAGATTGACAACATCGTCGCAATAAAAGAAGCATCGGGAGATATTTCTCAGGTAGCGGAGCTTGCGGCTCTTGCCGGCGACAAGCTTGATATCTACTCGGGCAACGACAACCAGATTGTCCCGATTCTTTCTCTCGGCGGCTCGGGAGTTATCTCTGTTCTTTCGAACGTTCTTCCGCATGAGACCAACGAAATCTGCACAAAGTTCTTTGAGGGGGATGTTGCGGGTTCACGCGAAATGCAACTCAAGTACATTCCGCTTATAGATGCCCTCTTCTGCGAGGTCAACCCAATTCCCGCAAAGGCGGCGATGGCGGCTATGGGGCTTTGCGAAAACGAGCTGAGGCTTCCGCTTACACCCATGGAAAAAGAGCATCTTGACAAGATGCTTGGAATTATGAAAAACGAAGGGATTATATGATTTATGGAAACGGTTCTGACCGATAACGTTACTATCCGCGACGGCGAGCTCTTCTTCTCGGAGAGCCGTGCGTCGTCGCTTGCAAAAAAATACGGCACTCCCCTTTATCTCATAGATGAAGGGAGAATCCGCCGGAACTGCCGTGAATACAAGGAAGCTCTTGACGAGTTCTTTGGCAACGGCTCGGAAGCTATCTATGCCGGAAAGGCGTGTTGCTTCAAGGCAATCTATAAGATTATTGACGAAGAGGGCTTGGGAGCGGATTTAGTATCCTGCGGTGAAATCCACACGGCGAGACTTGCCGGCTTCCCTCTCGAAAAAGCCTACTTCCAGGGGAACAACAAGACCGACAGCGATATCGAATATGCAATAGACGCCGGCGTTGGCTATTTCGTCTGCGACAATGTCGAGGAAGTCGATGCGATTTCCGAAATCGCCGGTAAAAAAGGCGTTACTCAGAAGATTCTTTTGAGATTGACTCCGGGCATCGACCCTCATACATACGACGAAGTGGCTACAGGTAAAGTAGACTCGAAGTTCGGAACCGCTATCGAAACAGGTCAGGCGGAGGAGATTGCGAAATACACCCTCACGAAGCCGAACATTAAGCTTTCCGGCTTCCATTGCCATGTCGGGTCGATGGTGTTCGACTCGGATACATTCATAAGAAGCGCCGAGATTATGCTCGGTTTCTGCAAGCTGATGAACGAGAAATACGGCTACGTCACCGAAATACTCGACCTCGGTGGCGGCTATGGCGTAAGATACGTCGAATCACAACCGGTTATCAGTATCAGAGATAACATCAAAGAAGTATCGGCGTTTATAAAAGCTGAGTGCGAGAAATTGGGCATTGCTCTCCCCTCTTTAAGACTTGAGCCCGGAAGAAGCATTGTCGCCGATGCGGGAATGACGCTTTATACCGTCGGCACCGTCAAGAGGATTACGGGATATAAGAACTACGTCTCTATCGACGGCGGCATGACCGACAATCCGAGATATGCGCTTTATCACTCGGCTTATACGGTTCTGACTGCGAATAAAGCAAGTGAAGAGAAAACATTGAAGTGCGATTTGGTAGGCAGATGCTGTGAGTCGGGAGATATCGTCCAGCCGGATGTCATGTTTCCCGAGAGCATCCAAAGGGGCGACATTGTTGCGGTGCTCACAACAGGCGCTTACAACTACTCGATGGCTTCAAATTACAATAGAATTGCCCGACCGCCGGTTGTTATGGTTGACGGCGAAAATGATTATTTGGCTGTAAGGCGCGAGAGTCTTGAAGATTTGACGGCTTGCGATTTGTGATTCGGCAACGGGTTGCGATTGATTTTTGCGGGCGGGCAGGTTTGCAAAGCGAACCTGTATATCCAGCCCCTACATAAAGAAAGGACCGGATATGAGATTTACGAAGATGCACGGGGCGGGAAACGATTATATCTACTTCAACTGCTTCGAGGAAAAGATTGACGACCCGGAGGCACTGTCGATTAAGCTTTCAGACCGGCATTTCTCGGTCGGGGGCGACGGAATCGTGCTTATCATGCCCTCCGAGGTTGCCGATTTCAGGATGCGAATGTTCAACACCGACGGAAGCGAAGGCAAGATGTGCGGCAACGCCTCAAGGTGCATAGGAAAATATGTCTACGAGAAAGGCTTGACCGACAAGACCACAGTCACGCTCGAAACCCTTGCCGGAATCAAGACGCTGAATCTTGACGTTAAGGACGGCAAAGTCGAAAGCGTCTGCGTCGACATGGGCAAAGCGGAGTTCAGAGCTCCCCTGATTCCCGTTGTATCAGATAAAAACGAAGTTATCAACGAGCCGCTCGAAGTCGGCGGGAAAGAGTATCGGGTTACATGTGTCTCGATGGGAAACCCGCACTGCGTTACGTTTGTCGATGAAGTGAAGAGCCTGGAGCTTGCGAAAATAGGCGTGCTGTTCGAGAATAATGAGATTTTTCCGGAAAGAGTCAACACCGAGTTTATCAGAGTCATAGATTCGCACACTCTCGAGATGCGTGTCTGGGAACGTGGAAGCGGCGAGACCCTTGCCTGCGGCACGGGAGCCTGCGCAAGCGTTGCGGCGGCTGTCAGGAACGGAATCTGCAAAGCCGGCGAAGAGATTACGGTCAAGCTCTTGGGCGGCGATTTATTCATAACCTGCTCGGAGGAATACGACATAAAAATGCGTGGCGGAGCGGAGTTTGCATTCGACGGAAGCATAGGCTGACGAGAAAACGGGCGGATGATATCCGCCCCTACAATAGGAGGAACAGTAAGCGATGAAAGCTAATAAGAATTTCTATAAAATTGAGCAGAATTATCTCTTTGCTGAGGTTGCTGACAGGACTGCGAAATACTCGAAAGAGCATCCTGAGGCGAAGATTATCAAGATGGGTATCGGAGATGTTACCCTTCCCCTTTGCGAGGCGGTTACCGACGCAATGCACAAGGCGGTTTCCGAGATGGGTGTCAAAGAGACTTTCAAGGGCTACGGCGAATACAGAGGCTATGATTTCCTCTGCGAGAGCATTGTTGGGTACTACAAGGGCTTCGGAGTTGACCTCGAGACCGAAGAAGTATTCGTTTCCGAAGGTGCAAAAACCGATTTAGGCAATATTCTCGACCTGTTTGATTCGGACAACACTGTTCTTGTAACCGACCCCGTTTACCCCGTTTATGTCGACACAAATATACTTGCCGGCAGAAAGATTGTCTATGCTGACGCGACGGAGGGCAACAACTTCCTTCCGATGCCCGATTATGCAGTAGATGCGGACATAATCTACCTCTGCTCGCCGAACAATCCGACCGGTGCGGCTTACACAAGGGCTCAGCTTAAAGAATGGATTGACTATGCACTCTCGAAGAACGCTGTAATACTCTTGGATTCTGCGTATGAGGCGTTCATAACCGACCCTGACGTGCCGCATACGGCTTATGAGGTTGAGGGCGCAAAGAAGTGCGTTATCGAAATCTGCTCGCTCTCGAAGACTGCGGGCTTCACGGGAACAAGATGCGGTTATACCATTGTTCCGAAGGCTCTCGAGTTTGACGAGGACCTGAACAAGCTCTGGCTGAGACGCCAGTCCACCAAGTTCAACGGCGTTTCCTATATCGTCCAGTGCGGTGCGAATGCTGTCTTCACCCCCGAGGGGCAGAAGGGCGTCAAGGAGAACATAGCCTATTATCAGGAGAACGCGAAGATTATGATGGCGGCTCTTGACGAATGCGGCATCAAGTACTTCGGCGGCAAGAATTCGCCCTATATCTGGCTGAGATGCCCCGGTGGGCTCGGCTCTTGGGAATTCTTCGACAAGCTCCTTGAAGAGGCGAACGTCGTCGGCACGCCCGGCGAAGGCTTCGGCAAGAACGGCAAGGGCTACTTGAGGCTTACATCCTTCTCGACCCACGAGAACACCGTGGAGGCTATGAGAAGACTGAAGAAAATGCTCGGAAAATAAACTTTATGGGAGGTTACGGCGATGACGCGAAACGAGGTTTTTGACTATATCAGGGACACCTTCGGCGTCGAGCCGGACTTCCCTTTTGATATGGATTTCGTCTCGGCGGTTGCAAGGCACCCGGACACCAAGAAGTGGTTTGCCCTCTTGATGAGAATTCCGGCTGACAAGCTGGGTTACGACAGCACCGACGAGATTGATATCCTTACACTCAAGTGCGACCCTCTGCTCATCGATTCGCTCGTCGAAAACGACAAGGGCTTTCACAGGGCGTATCACATGAACAAACGGCAGTGGCTGACGATTGAACTGAAAGAGAACTTTGCCGACGAGGATATAAAGTATCTTCTGGGGCTCAGTTATAAATTAACGAACAGGAAGCGTAAAAATGGAAGCAGTTGAAAACATTCTTAAAAGAAGAAGCATAAGAAAGTACACTGACAAGAAAATCGACGAAGAGACGATGCACAAGCTCCTCGAGTGCGGCATGGCGGGTCCCACATGCGTGAACGCCCGGGACTGGGCTTTTATCGTGGTTGACGACAAGGAGCTCTTAACCGAGCTTTCCCACTGCAACGGCAGAGCCGCAGGGATGCTCCCCGACGCCGCCGCGGCGATTATCGTCTGTGGAGACCTTGACAGGGCATTCTCAAGAGCCCCCGACTACTGGATTGAGGACGCATCTATCGCCACGCAGAATATAATCCTTGCCGCAAACGGTATGGGCTTGGGAGCCGTATGGCTCGGGACCTATCCGCAGGAAGATAAGGTTGAGAACGTCAAAGAGCTTATGAAGCTCCCCGATGAGATTGTTCCCCTGTCGGTAATTGCTCTCGGTTATCCCGACGAAACGAAAGACGACGACAAGATAACTTACGAAGAAAGCAGGGTGCATTATAACAAATGGTGAAAAAAATTATTGCAATACTTCTCAGCATAGCTATGCTGACTGTGGGGCTGACCGGTTGCGGGAGTTCTGAAAACGAAATTGAAATTGACGAGGATGTGCTTAGCGTGAACAGCTTTTTGCCGACAGATAAATATGTAAAGAAGTTAGGAAGAACAGAAGAAACCGATAGCGGGCTCTGGCTCGCCTATTCCGGCTCGGGTGCGGAGTTCTCCTTCAACGGAACCAAGGCGACCATTACCCTTCTTGGCGACGACACCATTAACAGTGAAGACTGGAACAGCGTTCCGAGAATCGCGATTTATGTGAACGACGAGCTTGTCATCGATGAAATGCTGATGGAGGAGTCGACAAGCTTCACCGTCTTTGAAAGCGAAACCGCTCAGGACTGCGTTATAAGAATAGTCAAGCTCTCGGAAACCGGGAACTCCACCTGCGTCATCGGCTCCATTGAAGTCGAGGCTTACGGCGCAATCAAACCTACTGAAGATAAAGAGCATACCATTGAATTTATCGGCGACTCGATCACCTGCGGCTACGGCGTTGATGCGGAGGACCAGAACTCTTCCTTCTCGACGAGAACCGAGAACGCTTCGAAGTCCTATGCTTATCTAACGGCTCAGCTTCTGGATGCGGACTACAGCCTCGTGTCGAAGAGCGGTCACGGAATCATCTCCGGCTACACCTCCGACGGAACAATTCAGTCGTGGGGCGTTATGTCACAGTTCTATGAGTGCTTCGGCTCCGGTTCGGGCACCGTCGGCGGCGTCACTCCAGACTCGGTTGAGTGGGACTTCAAGAATAATCCCGTCGACCTCGTCGTTATAAATCTCGGGACGAACGACTACAGCTACACCGGAAGCGACGCGGACAAGCAGGCTGAATACAAGACCGCCTATGTTGAATTCATCAAGACGGTTCGCGACGACAACCCCGACGCCTATATCCTCTGTGCCCTCGGCATTATGGGCAACGAGCTCTATCCGATGGTTGAGGCGGCTGTCAGTGAGTATGCCGCCGAAACCGGCGACGAGAAAGTCACGAGCTTCGAGTTTGACGTGCAGAGCGCCTCGGACGGCTACGGCGCCGATTGGCACCCGAGCGAGGTTACCCAAGAGAAGTCTGCGGAAGCTCTGGCGGAGTTTATAAAAGAGTGGTTGGGGTGGTAAAGCCCGAAAGTCAAAAAATAAAAGGCTCATCGCGAGCCTTTTTATTTTGCGCTATTTCGTCAGCTGGCTTTTGCCAGTTTGCACCTCACGGTTACCCTCGCCTGCCCGGAACGGGTGCAGGTGAAGAGCGTCAGGTCCCAGTCGCCGATTATCATTTCAGAGATTGCCGTCGGCTGAAGGTTTTCGACTTCGATTACCTCGTATTCGTAAACCGTGCCCGTTACATCCGTAAATGTTATTTCGGCGCCGATGTCGAGGTCTTTTATGTTGCCGAAGTGGCGCTCGTAGTTATGGGCGCAGATTACGAGGTTGCCCGCCGAGGCGCTTCCTGTGTATCTTGCGGGCGAGTTTTTCAGCCCGGCATAGCTCCATTCGGAAAGGACAGGGAGCTCCAAGCCGAAGGACGGAATCGAGAGGACGCCGATGTAGCTGTCACCATCGACATCGAGGCTGACAACCGAATAGGCGTTGCCGTTGTCGTCCTCTTCAACCGAAAGCTCGAAATCAGAGGAGGATGCACTGAGCATGGCGTCGGAAAGTTTCTCTTCTGCTTCCGTGGAAGCTGTGGCGGCACGCTCGGCATCCTGCCGATTGTAAAGATAGAGCGACAATGCTCCGATGAGGAGCA
>JAJQIF010000024.1 GCA_021199355.1 Oscillospiraceae bacterium | reverse complement strand
TGGTGGGCAGCAGGCAGTAGCCCAGGTACTCCTGCATCGTGGGGATGTCCTCCTCGTACAGAAGCTCCGACAGGAATTGCAGCCACCTTATAGGTTGCGGTGCGTCCGGCACATACTTAACGGCCAGACGGTTCATACAGAACTCCTTGTTCTCGGTAAACGTGCCGTTCATGTGATAGGTGCCGTTGGTCATGTGGATGCGGTCTGTTTGCAAAGACGGCGCTTCTGAGTACGCCCTGATTTTCAAGGCGCTGAACAGATAATCTACCTTCTTGGCAATCCCGGCATCTACATATTCTTCGATTGCGATATAAATATCTCTCTTGATGGAATTTTCCTCTGCCACCAGACCGTCCACGGTGTAGAAATGGTCATGGATGCAGCGCATGGGGTAGTGATACAGGAACCAGTCGCAAAAGATCGGCTCGATGATGTGCTCGTTCCCATCCAGCCATTCGGGTGTGTCAAACAGTTCAGACATGGTAGAATCCCTCCTCCCTCTGCCGCAGGCTGCGGCGCTCTGTTCTCTGATGTGCGTTCATTTCAAAAGCCTCCCTTCACAAGTTATGTACAGTGAAAAATACCGAAGGCTTTGGACGAACTTTGCCCGTGTATGCTGACTTCCTTCATCTATTAGATGATACGGAAAAAATCGCAGCCGTCCCTCAAATTTGTCACTTCTGCATTTTTGCAGGAGGACAACAAAAAAATCCTGCAAAAATGCAGGATAAAAACTCGAACAAATGTATTATTTCTCTTGCGGAGGTAGCGGCCTTCTGATACAATAGTGATAAGGTCAGACATCGTACTGAAAGATATTCCACAAAACAGAGAGAGGGGGAATCGGTATGGCAGGGTATTTACCCGGCGACATCCGGCAGCGGATTCGTGACCTGCTGGCGGAACGCCAGATGTCCGTTGCCGAACTTGCGGAAAGAGTCGGTTGTGATGAGACCACTCTAGGGCGATTCATCCGGGGCGACACCAAAAAAATCGGAGATCAGACCATCACCCGCATTGCGGGGGTGTTCTGCGTCTCCACGGATTTTCTGCTGGGCGTAACGAACGTCCCCGACCGGAAGAATTATGATATTGAGGAACTAGGGTTGTCTGTCGCCGCCGCTAAAAACCTTTACACCGGCAAAGTCAACCCTGAGATGGTCAACCTGCTGTTGGAAAATGACCGCTTCGCCTACCTGACCACTCTGCTGGCCCGGTATCTGGACGAGGACTTGTCCGTGGGCATTGCCGCTCAGAACCAGTTGTTCGACTCTGTCAGCAGCTTACTGACCGGTTATGCCAGAACCGGACCAGAGGACCGACAGGCAGCGCTGGAAACAGCGCAGACAGTGCGCAGCGCCAAGCAGCCGCCCACCATTGCAGACACCAATGCGCTGCAATCTGTCTTTCTGCAAGTCGTTCACGAATTGAAACGGGACAGCACCTCCAACCGGCAGGAGGCGCAGACGCTGACGAAGGATGTAGCGGAGGAGGTGTTCTCCAACCTGCAAAAGGGGCAGGACTCCTTTGACCCCCACTCAGTCACGCCGGAACAGATGGTGGATGCCATCCTGCAAACGGTGGACGGAGAGATTCCAACCAAACAGAGGTCGTTCCTTCGTAAAGCGCTCCTGCTGTTTTTCCCCAAGCGGGAACCGGTGAACTGGGATGACCAATGAGGAACTGTGCGCCCTGGCGCAGCACGGGAACCGGGACGCGCTGGACCGACTGGTGGAAGAAAATCTCCCCTTTATAAGAATGCGAGCCTACGAACTGGCGAGGACATACGGATTTCTGAGCGTAGAGGCAGACGATTTGGTGCAGGTGGGTTGTATGGGGTTGCTTCGGGCGGTCCCAACTTTCACGCCGGGGAGAAAGGTCAAGTTTTTTTCCTATGCGGGAACTGCCATTCGGAACGCCATGCTGGATTTGGTTCGGGAATATCAAAATCAAATCGAAAACCGATTCTATTATGATGAGAGCTTTCCTTTCTGCTTCTGTCCCATTGGGGAACAGGGGGAGGAGGACGATGCCTTCACAGTTCCGGCAGACGAGATTGAGGACTAAACCACGCTTTCGCCGGAGCAAATCTGCCTGAAACGGGAAACCGTGGAGGAGGTTCGGACTGCCCTCCGCAGCACTCCGCCGCGAGAGCAAACTTACCTGCGGTACCGCTTTGGCTTCGAGGACGGGCAGGAGCATTTCCTAAAAACGGCGGCGGTGCATTTCCACCTCAGTGAGAGCCGGGCGAGGAAAACGGAACAGCGTGGGCTGGAGATGGTGCGGGCGGCGTTGCCGTGGTGAACGAGCCGTTTTGTATATCCCTTTTGCGGCCCCGGCGCTGCCGCTCCGTTGCGGGAGAACTCCCTCCACTGCACGTCAGCGCCTACACACGAACAGGGTGAGAAGCTCTCCAATGTAGCACAAATCTCCCCTGTTCTGCCGGTGCCGGAAATGGTCTGTCCAGTAAGGCGACAGCCCCTTTCCGCCGCCGGCGGCCGCAAAAGGTATAACACACTAGACTTTGCAAGCCAAAGTCGTGTGCCAGGGGGACGCTGTCCCCTCTGGATACCCCAGCAAAAGGGCGTTCCGCACCCCTTTTGAAACCCCGCGCCAAGGGGCTGCTCGCCCCTGTGGAACCCCCGCCAGAAGAGGCGCTGCCTCCTCTGGACACCTCCGCCAAAGGGGGATGCTGTCCCCTTTGGAATTCCACAGTTTTCGTGAAATTGGCCTTCTCCTGAAAAATCTGTTTTTACTGGGAGAGACCATCTCTCGAAAATGCACAGGCTGTAGACATCGGATTTGCTAAAATATAACCTGTGCCCAGGTACGGTTACGATTGATATGGAATTTACATTATATTTTCACTTTTTATTTCCGTATGTTTCAATCTCCGCTCTTGTCATTTATTCATATTTGGGATACAATATAT
>JAJQIF010000018.1 GCA_021199355.1 Oscillospiraceae bacterium | reverse complement strand
AAATATTGTTTTAAACATAAAATCACCTGTCCTTTCGGCAATGATTAATCATTGCGGCAATGCTCAGTCATTGCGTAGCATTTCCATCAGCGTATATTTATTAAGCCCGAGCTTTGAGACGTAGCAGATTATAAGTGTGACGGCGAACATGCAGACGGTCATGAGACCGATTCCCCAACCCGGGATGAAGCGGGTCGTGAGGTCGCTCATGTAGCTTGAAAGGACGCCGAGGACTGTTGCGCCTTCTTCTCTGATTGAGTCGAGATTTCGGATGATAACCGACCCGAGGTATGCTCCCCAGCCGACAATTACTGCAACGAGAGACCGAAGGAACGCCGTCCGCAAGAGCTCACGGTTCCGTTGTCTGCGGGACATGCCGAGAGCCTGAAGGATGCCGTAGCGCTTCTTCTCCCTCTGGGTTTCGAGCTTGATGGTGCTGAATAGGATGATGAGCACGACCACGGCGATGCAGACGCCACTGACGATGAGAAGAATCAGAGTCTGAAGGTATTCCTGAGATAAAGAGGCATATTTTGCCCTGACGTTATAATATAAGCTGATACCGAGATTTGAAGCAACTTTCGTGAGCGTCTTGTCTGTGGATAGATAGCCTGCAGTGCTGTCTGTGTATGCCATTACATTGGTAAATCCGACTGTGTCTCCCTTCTCAAACGGGACTGTGATATAGTCCGTCCATGTGAAGCCTTCGGGAAGCATATCCACCATCTTCTGCAAAAACGCCCTTGAGCACACGACATAGTAAGAAGCATCATTGATGTCAAGACCGTCGTTTATCCCCAATCCGCCTGTCGCCTTATAAACCATGCTCTTGGCGACGCTTGTTTCAATACTTACACTTGAATTTGAAATCGAGAGGGTGACCGAATCTCCGCTTTTTGGAAGAGTTGACGGCAATTCGGTTGAATTTGAGAAGACAAGCATGACAACATCGCCGTTTTCAAATGCTTCAAGGTCTATTCCGGAAAAGTCGAGAGCAGTCCAGTCGGCTGTGCTGTCAACAGTGTACATTTCTACCCGTCTTGTATCTACGCCATCCATTGTCAGGTTTACATATGCCTGAGTGGAGCCCAGAACCTTTGAGATTCCGGGAACAGAGGAGAGAGTTGCAATGTCCTCGTCAGAAATATAGGTTTTTCCGTTGATTCTTCCTTCATCGCTGACACGGAGGAAGTACGGAGCTTGAGATGAGAAATAGCGATACTGGTAGAGTGGCTCCTGAATATCGAGTGCCACGAACACAACGCAGAAGCACAGAACGACAGACATAACGACAATCAGAGCCTTCTGGAACCTTGCATAGAACTTTCTCTTTCTTACTGACATCGCCATTCTTCCGGTCAATGGCGTGGTGAGCGCCACCATGAAGGTCATGAGTTTTACTGCAATAGTTCCCAGAATCCACAATGCAATACTGAGCGCGAGTTTTCTGACAGGAATACTGACAACTACGGAGACAGAGCCTGAGAACATGCTGACTGTTAAGAGAAGCCAAGTGCCGATGCTTCCGAAAATAATTCCCAGAATCAGGGCGGGAATTACCATCAGCGCGGATTCGATGACCGTAAGAAGAAGTAACTGGGAACGTGTTGCGCCGAGGCTTCTGAGCCTTACCGTCTTGTTTACTTCAGGTTGCATTGTGAGAATATTGATAATAATAACTGCAAGAATCGTGACAACAAATATTATGATTACATAGAGCGACATCGTGTCCGATTCAGACTGTTTCCCTGAAATTGCCACTGAATTCACGGTTACTTGTAGATAGCTTGTTATGGATGTGGTTCTCGTGCTTTGAAGATATTCGTTGATCTCCGCCACTGCATTGTCCACGTCATAACCCGATTTAACGGTGAAGAAGTATGTGGTATCCGGTTTGTAACTGCTTCTGTTGACAGACGCCGAGATGTCCTCCGCATCTTCGGATGTTATAATTGCGCTATTAAGGGTAACGCCAGACACGTTCCACAAATTGGTATAAGTTTTTATGATGCCGACAAGGGTGTATGACCTGACAATTATCGCATCGTCAGCTTCAATCATAACCGTGACGGTCTGACCTAATTCATAGTCATATCCGAGTGAACTGAGAAGGGTTTCTTCCATGGCAATCTCGCCACTCGCTTCCGGCAGGCGTCCTTCATCAAGAGCCAGACCCATATCGGCAAAATTGTCGTCGACTGTTCCGATTCCATAGCCTGAGACTGTGCCATAGCTGACACTTGCGCCAAGGCTGTCGAGCCATTCGGCTTTGGAGAAGAATTCCTCGTCACCCTCCTGACCACCTTTTATGTAGCCGTACCATGAACCGTAAATTGAATCCCTGTAGGCAGAGTTGGTCGCTGAAATACTTGAAGTGTAGCTCAGAAGCATAACGGCAAGCGTGAACGAAATCGTCAAAATCGCCACGACAAGAAGCGTCTGCTTCCTCCTTCTCCATAAACCCTCAACCGCAAGCCCGAATATTGTTTTGAACATAAAATCACCTGTCTTCTCTTAGCATTTCCATCAGCGTATATTTATTGAGTCCGAGCTTTGAGACGTAGCAGATTATGAGGGTGACGGCGAACATGCAGACGGTCATGAGACCGATTCCCCAGCCCGGGATGAAGCGGGTCGTGAGGTCGCTCATGTAGCTTGAAAGGACGCTCAGGACCGTCGCGCCTTCTTCTCTGATTGAGTCGAAGTTTCGGATGATGACCGACCCGAGGTATGCGCCCCAGCCGACAATTACTGCAACGAGAGACCTAAGGAACGCTGTTCTCATAAGCTCACGGTTCCGTTGCCTGCGGGACATGCCGAGAGCCTGAAGAATGCCGTAGCGCTTCTTTTCCCTCTGGGTTTCGAGCTTGATGGTGCTGAATAGGATGATGAGCACGACCACGGCGATGCAGGCGCCACTGACGATGAGGAGAATTACCGTCTGGAGGTTGTCCTGAGCATAGGCTGTGTTAATAACACGATTGTTTATATCAAGGGAGAGACCCATGTCGCTAAGCATAGAGGTAAGCGTTTTGTCGGTTGCATAGTCGGCGATGTTTCTGTCGGCATAGACGACCATTTGTGTAAAGTATGCAAACGAGTAGTTGCGGAAACCGATTGTACTTGTGCCGCCGAACCACCTTGTTTCGTCCGGCATAGCATCAAGGATTTTCTGCATATATGCTCGAGAGCAGACGACTGTAAACTCACTTCCTAAATTACCAATGTACATGTATGACATTTGATTCACAATGTCCACATCCATAACTTCGCCGTCAACGTACGACTCGATGGCGCCGGTGAAGGTGTCGGGGCAGAGGGTTATCGTGTCTCCTTTTTTGTATCCGGGATTTGCTTCTTTTGAGGTGAACGCAAGGAGGACTCCGTCGCCGTTTTCGAACGCCTCTATATCTATTCCCGAAAGGTCAAAGATGCTTGACCAGTCGGCATTTCCGTCAATGACATAGATTGCGGCATCCATGACCTCTCCTTCAACAAGGACGTTTATATCCATTTTGGTATATGCTCTGACGTTCTTGATTCCGGGGATGGACATGATGGTTTCAATGCTCTCGTCAGTTATGTTGTCAAGTTTGCCGTCATAATAATACTCTTCATATAGAGCTTTTGGAGTACTCGTAGCTATAATTTGCTTATCAAGGGTATAGTCATACATGTTGTTCCAGAGGTTGTACTCATATATGGGCGAAAGCGAGTTGAGAACGGTGAACAGGACCGAAACGCAGAGGACTATCGACATAACGCTTATGAGAACCTTCTGCAGCCTTGCATAGAACTTCTTTTTCTTCGCAGTCATGCCCATTCTTCCCACCAATGGAGTGGAAAGGGCGACAAGGAATGTCACCATTCTTATTGCCAATACTCCCAATATCCACGAGACTATTGCGAGTATCAGGATTCCCCACGGAATCGAAACTGTGACGGCAACAGAGCCGCCGAAAACGGAGAGCTTAAGAAGGAGCCATGTCCCAACAGCGCCGATTATTGTGCCTATAATCATAGCGGGCACGCAGGTCAGAAGCGATTCGCAGGCGATGAGAAGCGCAAGCTGTCCCTTCGTCGAGCCAAGGCTACGAAGCCGGACAATTTTCCTGATTTCCGTCTGCATCTGCAAAATATAGATAACTATGACGGCAACAAGACTTATGATGAAAATCATTATGACATATGTTGTGTTATAGTTTGCATCCGCTGCGTTGGCGGTATAAGCCAAGGTGTTGACCTTGACGGACTTGTAGCTTGCAAGAAGCTCTTCCGGTCTTGTTTCCATGAGATATTCGTTGACCGCCGTCTCCATCTCACCCTCACAGCCTTCTTTGACGGTGAAGAAGTATTTACGACCCAACGTATTGGTAGCACCGATGATTGCCGCATCAGCCATGACGGAATCAAGAGCGTCTTCAGTGACGACTGCTCCGACAAGAGACGTATATTCAGAAACAGACCAAAGCCTTGAGTATTCAGAAATGATACCGCAGAGTATGTATGTTCTGTTCAGATAAAGCGAGCTGTCTGACGAGGCATCATAAAGCTCAATGGTTATGGTTATCTGGTCGCCGATTTCTTTGTCCACTCCGAGGCTGGACAGGAGAGTGTCCTCAAGAGCGATTTCTCCGCTCGTTTCCGGCAGTCTTCCTTCAACCATTGTGATTCCCATCTCAGAAATGTTTTCGTCAATCGTTCCGAAGGCACAGGAATAGACGGAGGTTGAAACAGTGCCGAAGGATTCACTTGTGCCGAGCGAGTCGAGCCATTCTTGTTCAAGAAGGAATTCTTCGTCGCCATCCATGCCGTTAGGAATAGAGCCGTACCACGAGCCATAGGTCGAAAAGCGGTAGTCCTTGTTGGTTTCAGTGATGCTGTCGGTCGAGCTTATCATCATGACGACAAAGGCGATTGAAATCGTCAAAATCGCCACGACAAGAAGCGTCTGCTTCCTCCTTCTCCATAAACCCTCAACCGCAAGCCCGAATATTGTTTTGAACATAATTACGTCTCCTTTCACATGCAATCAATTAAAATATAATAACACTATATCATACTTTCCCCGTTTTGTCAAGCTATTTTGACAAAAATTATCAGATTTTGTGGGGGGGTAACAGCTCAATAAAAAAAGCCCGAAATTAATCGGGCTTTACTGTTTGGGATGTTATTCCTTGAGCGTCAGCAGGTCGGAGAAGAAGCGGTTCATCTCCTCCTCGGTGTCGAAAACGGCGGTGTACATCTGGTTGGACATTGCGTCGGCGAGGGCGTCGGGGATTCTTCCCCACATTCTCATATTCGGACCGTACTTCGCCATGATTGCCTCGTGGTTCAGGTTGAACTCCATGCCGTCACGTCTGCCGCAGAAAGCGCAGAATTTGCGGACCCTATAGGGGTCGGAGGACGGCTTGTTGAAGGCTATCATATCCGCCCAGAGCTTATAGACGTCGGTTTCATAGGCATAGTCATACATGTCAGGGGTGTAGCCGCCGGAGGGACGCATGTTGACCTCGAGTCCGACGATGTCGCCCTTCTTGCCCAAGCCTTCTTGATCTGCGTTTAATACAAAGTACTCAAGGTGGATAAACCTTGCCTTGACTCCGAAAGCCTTGACGGTGCGTCTGCCGATGTCGATGAGGTTGTCGGGGAGCTGAGGGACGATGTAGTAGATGGTGTTTCTCGCCTCGTTGACGACGTCCATGAGCGAATCGGGAGTGATATTGCCCGATTCGAAAATCGGCTCGCCGTTCTGGTCGATGATGGCGTCGTAGGTTCTGACGTAGCCGTTGACGAACTCCTCCATGATATAGACTTCGTCGTCCTTGTGCTCGAAGAAGAACTCAAGTTCGTCGTCACTGCTGAGCCTGTATGTGTGACTTGCGCCGACGCCGTTGTCCGGCTTGACGATAACGGGATATCCGACCGTGTCGATGAACTCCCTTGCGTCGTCGATGCCCGAGATAACGTGATATCTCGCCGTCGGGACACCCGCCTTCTTGTAGTACTCCTTCATGAGCGACTTGTACTTGACGTGTGAGATGTCCTCGTCTTTAAAGCCGGAGGTGATGTTGAATTCTGTACGAAGGTGAGCGTCCCTCTCGAGCCAGTATTCGTTATTCGATTCGAGCCAGTCGATCTTGCCGTACTTATAGGTGAAGAAGGCAACCGCCTTGAACACCTCGTCATAGTTTTCGAGCGTCGAGACCTTGTAGTATTCGTCGAGGCTCTCTCTTAAATGCTGGTCGAGCTCCTCATAAGGACAGTCGCCGATTCCCAGGACCCGAAGCCCGTTATTCTTGAGCTCCGCGCAGAACTTCCAGTATGTCACCGGAAAGTTCGGAGAAATAAAGACAAAGTTTTGCATTATAAGTCATATCCTTTCGATTCTATATAAATGAGGGTTTGAAGTTCGCCAACGGCGAACTTCAGCAGCTACTTGGCTTTAGCCAAGTAGCTGTGGAACATAAGTCTCCACCATCTTATACCACCAGCACCAGTCGTGCGCCACGTCGTAGCCCCAGTATTCGACTCTGCCGTTGATGCCTTTTCTTCTCATGACGTCGTCGAGCCAACGGGTGCTGTCAAGAAGCGGTCCTTCCCATGCTCCCTGTCCGACAACGATGAGAATCTTGCGCTCGTTGTACATCTTTATATACGGATGATCGGACGGCATGTCCGAAAGATAGTTGACCGGCGAGTTGCGATAGAGAATGTCGTCCATATAGTCGCCGAAGAAGAGCTTTGAGTCGTAGAGCCCGGAGATGGCGAAAACGGTGTCGAAGATGTCGGACGGCGGAAGAAGAGGTTCGCCGCATGCATCGCTCCCATCGAGCATCCGAAAGTCATGATAGGCTGATCATAGCCGTTTTTGAGTCCGCTCAGGTGCTTGACGGTCGGGACGAGCTCTTCTATCATGTAGTTGTACCAGTGCTCGTGCCACTCGATTCTGCCTCGTGGGTCGCCGTCGGCGGCATAGGTCTCGTTGTCGACGACATCGACCGAATAGACGGTCACACGCCCCTCGTCAATCCACTTCGCCCAGTAATCAATCATACCGAAGTTCTCGAAGTCGAAAAACCGACCGCCCTGACAGGGGATAAATATAACCGGCTTTCCCGCATGCCCATAGACTTTAAATTCCATATCTCTCATGAGATAGCTGCTGTAATGTTTATGGTATTCAATATTCATTCGCTAATATCTCCCTTTGATGGTGTAGTTATAGCCTCCCCTGAAAGGGGAGGGGAACCGCCGCCGAAGGCGGTGGTGGAGGGGTTTACAACCCTAAACACTCCATAAATATCGGAATTTGCTGTTCCCAGCTTGCTTCGCTGTGCGTCCCTCCGGGGACGATTCGAAACGTCAGATTAACTCTCTTCGTCAGAAGCATGTGCGAAACGGAAATCAGGGCTTCGGGAGAGTCATCGTGGTTGAAGATCTCCTTGCTTCCGTAGTCCATGTAAATGCATGTGTCGTTGCGGATGCGTGAGGTGGCTATCATATCCATGACCTTTTCGGGGTCAATCCAGAGGCTTGGCGACAGACACGCCGCACGCTGAAAGATTTTGTTGTAGCACACCGCCGCATAGAGCGACATCAGCCCGCCCATCGACGAGCCGCAGATGATGGTGTGCTCCCTGTCGGGGATAGTGCGGTAGTCCCGGCCAATCTGAGGCTTCAGTGTCCAGACGAGCCAGTCCATATAGATTTTTCCCTTGCCCTCGATTTTTCCGAGGGTCGAGTTCTCGAAGTCGAGAGGGGAATACTCCGAAAGCCGTGAGTTTCCCTCGTGGTTGCACTCTACCGCCACAATTATAAGCGGCGTTTTCGTCCAGCTCATATAGCTGTTCATGCCCCACGACTTGCCGTATGTAGCGTCGCTGTCGAAGAAGACGTTGTGCCCGTCAAACATGTACATGACGGGATACCGCCGGTCGTCCTCGTCGTAATAATCCGGCAGATAAAGATAAACCCTTCTCGTCTTGTCCCCCGAAAGCTCGGGGATGACTACGTCCCAGATTTTCACCATAAATAAGACCCCTTTGAGAATTTTGTTGCTTATAATAGTATAGTTTTATTCGGGTGAAATGTCAATAAGTTAGCGCAAAAAAAGCCTCCCCTGAAAGGGGGAGGGGGACCATGCGAAGCATGGTGGAGGGGTTATTTCGTAATCTCAACTACCTTATAATCCTGCTCCTCAACAGCCTTCTTCAGAACGCTGTCCTCGACGGGAGCGTTGAGGGTAACAACCGCGGTTCCTGCTGTGTGGCTGACCTCAGCAGATGAAACGCCCGGGATTGCTTCAAGGGTCTTCTTGACTCTTGCCTCGCAGTGCCCGCACATCATGCCTTCGATTTTCATTGTAACTGTCATATCTTTCACCTTCTTTCTTTGTGACTTTTTATGCCTTGGTTTGTCGTGCCTACTTGTTCTTATGTCGGCGAAGTTGAGCCTGAGGGCGTTTGATACGACACAGAAGCTCGAAAGGCTCATCGCCGCCGCCGCAAACATCGGGTTCAGCTCCCAGCCGAAGAGGTTTATATAAACTCCCGCCGCAAGGGGAATCCCGATTGCATTATAGAAGAACGCCCAAAAGAGATTTTCGTGGATGTTCCGAAGCGTCGACCGACTGAGCCTGATTGCCGCCGGGACGTCCATAAGACTGCTCTTCATGAGGACGACATCCGCCGCATCCACGGCAACGTCCGCACCTGCGCCGATTGCGATTCCGATGTCGGCTCGTGTAAGAGCCGGAGCGTCGTTGATTCCGTCGCCGACCATGGCGACCTTGCCCGATTCCTTGAGCCGCCTGATAACGCTTTCCTTGCCGTCGGGGAGAACCCCTGCAATGACCTCGTCCACTCCCGCTTGAGAGCCGATGGCGTTGGCGGTTCTCTCGTTATCGCCGGTGAGCATGACAACCCGGATTCCCATGCCCTTGAGCTCTGAGATAGCCTCCGCACTGTCGGACTTGATGACATCCGCAACGGCAATTATACCCATAAGCTTGCCGCCACGGGAGAAGAACAGGGGAGTCTTGCCCTCGCTCGCAAGCTTATTGAATGTCGCTTCTGTGCTATCCGGAAGCTCTGCAACCGTTCCGATAAACGAGAAGCTTCCGCCATAGAGGGTCTCGCCGTTCAATGTAGCCGTCAAGCCGTTCCCGGGGAGGGCTCGGAAGTCCGCAACGTCGGAGCTTTCGATATTATTTTCCTCGCCGTAGCTTAAAATCGCCTTTGCGAGTGGGTGCTCACTGCCTTTTTCGAGCGACAGCGCAAGCTCTATAAGCTCGCTTTCGGTTATGCCGTCGCAGGGGATTATATCCGTAACAACCGGCATTCCCGCAGTGATGGTTCCCGTCTTGTCGAGGACGACCGTTTCGGTCTTGCCGGTCTGCTCGAGCGACTCAGCAGTTTTGAAGAGTATTCCGTTCTTCGCGCCCACTCCGTTTCCGACCATGATTGCAACCGGCGTCGCCAGTCCCAAGGCACAGGGGCAACTGATTACGAGCACCGAGATGCCTCTTGCAAGCGCATAGCTGAACGTCTGCCCCACGAGGAGCCATACTATTATAGTGATAACCGCAATCGTGATGACTGCCGGGACGAAGATTCCCGAAACTTTATCTGCGATTTTGGCGATAGGCGCCTTTGTTGCGGCGGCATCGCTGACCATTTTTATAATCTGCGAAAGGGTCGTGTCCTCGCCGACTCTTGTCGCCCGGCACTTGATGAAGCCCGACTGATTGATGGTTGCGGCGGAAACGCCGTCGCCGGTCTCCTTGTCGACAGGGATGCTTTCGCCCGTCAGCGCCGACTCGTTCACTGCGCTCGAGCCCTCAACGATAACTCCGTCCACGGGGATGCTCTCGCCGGGTCTTACAACAAATATATCACCAACGTTGACTTTGGAGATTGCGACCTCGGTCTCAACGCCGTCTTTTAAAATAGTAGCCGTCTTCGGCGCGAGCTTCATAAGCCCCTTGAGCGCGTCGGTTGTCTTGCCCTTCGAGCGGGCTTCGAGCATCTTTCCGACGGTTATGAGCGTCAGAATCATCGCCGCCGACTCGAAGTAGAAGTCGTTCATATACGCCATGACTGCTTCCATGTCGCCCTTGAGCTGGGCGTCGGTCATCATGAAGAGTGCATAGGTCGAATAGACGAACGCCGCCGATGAACCGAGCGCGACGAGGGTGTCCATATTCGGAGCACGGTGGATGAGCCCTTTGAAGCCGCTTATGAAGAATTTCTGATTGATGACCATCACTGCGATGGTGAGAAGCATCTGCACGAGCCCCATTGCGACATGATTATCCGAGAAGAATCCCGGTAGCGGGAATCCGAACATCATGTGCCCCATCGAAAAGTACAAGAGCACCACTGAGAATCCGAGCGACGCAATCAGTCTTCTTTTTAATTTCGGCGTTTCGGTGTCTTTGAGGGAGTCGACATCGTCAACGCTCGACGAAGCCGCCTTCTCAGCACCCTTGAGAGAAGCACCATAGCCGGCATCTTCTACAGCCGAGATAATGCTCTGGGGCGAAGCCGTCCCCTCAACTCCCATGGAGTTAGTTAAGAGGCTCACCGAGCAGGACGTGACCCCCTCTACCTTCGACACGGCTTTCTCGACCCGCGCACTGCAAGCCGCACAGCTCATGCCGGTAACGTTATATTGTTCCATATAAATCTCCTTATTTCATCAGTTTCTGCATCGTCTTAACAAGCTCCTCAATCGTCTCGTCGTCGCCGTTCCGAATGTCCCGGGCGACGCAATGGCGGATGTGGCTCGACAGGAGCTCTTTGTTAAAAGAGTTGATGGCGGAGGAAACCGCCGCCGACTGGGTCAGGATGTCCGGGCAGTAAGCCGACTCCTCGAGCATCCTCTTGAGCCCCCGAATCTGCCCCTCAATCCGGTTTAAGCGGTTCATAAGCTTCTTATATTCCTCGTCGGAGCGTTCAGTAGTTTTCCCGCAACAGCAATTCTTACTCATAATATCACCTCAAAAATACCCCCGGAGGGTATCTCTCTATCTATGAGTATTATATACCCTCCCGGGGTATTTGTCAAGGGGTATTTTGCTTTTATGTGGTAGAACCAAGATTTTTAGCGCAAGATATTATGCCATATGTGCATTTTCAACAAAAATATTATTGAGATTTCTCGAGAATTTGGAATGCAAATATCTTGCGCGGGGGGAACTTGTGTTATAATGTGGGTGAAATAGTCGTAAACGACACTACTATGGAGGGATTGATATGGACAATAATGTCAACGAAACAGTCTCTGTAAATGACGAAACTGTTACATCTCAGACAACCACACAGGAAACCCAACCGGCAAACGATACAAAAATGAAGTTTTGCAAGCACTGCGGAGCTAAGATCCCCGAAGACGCTGTAATCTGTACTCATTGTGGCAGGCAGGTTGAGGCAATAGCTCAAACCGGCGGTTCTCAACCGCAGATTGTCATCAATAACACCAACGACAATTCAAATACAAATACTAACACCAACGTGAATGCAAATGTCAATGCGGCTGTTTCCGGCGTTGCGACATTCAGGGGCAAGCCTAAGAATAAGTGGGTTGCGCTTGTACTTTGCATATTCCTGGGCTGGCTTGGTGGTCACAGATTCTACGAAGGCAAGATTGGCACGGGAATTCTCTATCTCTGTACAATGGGACTTTTTGGAATCGGCGTTATCGTTGATTTTATTCTGATTCTCCTCAAACCGAATCCTTATTATGTTAAGGTAAAAGTAGGTTAATTCACACTCACGTTCAAAACTCCTCTGTCCGACTTTGGATAGGGGAGTTTTTTGTAAAGAAAAACCGCCTTTTCAGGCGGCATATAATCTGATTTTTTCGTTTTGCACATTATCCCTGAACCTGATTTCACTCGGCATTTGCGGAGCTTGGGTGAGGGATGAAAGGGTTATCAGGTCGATTTCTTTGCCGAGGGCGTCAGAAAGCTCGGAATAGAGTGCTCCGAGGGCAAAAAGCCCCTTGATAGAAGTCCCTGTTGTGTCCACTATCAAATCAATATCGCTTTCTTCATCTGCCGTACCACGGGCATAAGAGCCATAGAGATATACGGCACGAAGCCCATACTTCTCCGCAATCGGCTTGACGATATCGGCAATTTCCTGCAAACTGAGTATTTTATTCATCGGAACACCTCCAAATTCTTAGTCCTGCTTCTTCCGTTCCTTCGGGTCGATTTTTTTGCGGAGCTCATTCGTCCTCTCTTCAAGCTCCTCGACGTATTCCTTCAGGACCTCGTTAATCGGCTTGTCGGTGGCGAAGGGGTGGAGGAACTGGTAGCGGCGTTTGCGGGTTTGTTTGCCCTTGGCACGAGCAAGAAGCTCCTCGTTGCGGGTGCGGATTTGTGCTTTGATATTCTCGTACCGGAGAATAACCTCGTTCTCTTCGGCGAAATGCTTGAGCTTTACGAGGAGCTGTGCCGAGTTCGCCATGTCCACGATGAACACGCCGAAGAACAGCCCGATGAAGAAGGAGAACGCCAGATTCCGGCTGAGCCACGCCAGCGATTCCTTTATGTACGGGTGGATGAAGAAGTAGTAAACTCCGCCTAAGATAGCCCAAAAGAGCGAGAACTTCGGGCAGATGATACCCATGATGTTGCCCCACTCGCCGGTGTAGTCCCAGAGCCGGCCCTTGCTCACCTTCAGCGAGATAAATCCCGCAATGAACTCGATAACCGTCATCATAAGAGCCATCAGGAAGAAGAGGATTATTTTGTTGACGACATCGCTTTCAAACGGCAGATATTCTTCCAAGGATGCGAGCAGATACAGCACGCAAAGCCCGGTGCCGTAAAGCGGCAGATAGGGACCGGTGCAGAAGCCCGGATTAATCCACCTGTGCTCGGGGTTGGCTTTTGAAAAGAATTTTCTGAAAAACAGCTCCATCACCCAGCCCAGCACCGAGCCGATGAAGAACAGATAAGCTAAAATCAATGGCAGATTCATATTTTACCCCCGATTAATTCAGACCTTGACGATATACCCAGTCTTTCTCTCCGCCGCAGGTCTCACTCCGCCTTCATCGCCGTAGCCGAGGATTTCGTCGAGCTCGGCATCGCTGATTTGCTCCGGACGATATTTTCTGCAGCTTCTTCTGGTTTTTAAATCTCGCAATGTTTCTTTCATGATTGTTTCCTCTGTTTGTATTAAAGTTATTTGTCTTACGCAATGGCTCAGAACATCGAAATCAAAGCCGCACTGTTAATCATAAGAAGTTGGAAGAGAACCGCCGTCAGAATCGCGGCTATAAGGCGGTTGCCGGTGCGGTGGCGGATAAAGGTGCCGATCGGGATGCAGAGGATGTACATGAGAAGCACGTTCACAATCTGCCCGACGAGCCCGGAATAGCTCTTGATTATGAGATAGAACCCAACGAACAGGAACAGCGGGATATACTGAATCAGACTGTAGAGGAACCTCGTGCCGCGGCTTGCGCCCGCATTTTCGAGCATGTCCTGCTCAGCACCGGAGACATAGTAGCCGACGGTCATGAGCGCGCCGTTGAATATCAGCCAGAAGAGTCGCCAGTTCAGCGGCATCAGCCGATACATCGAAGCTCTCAGAACGTACCAAGCAAATATGCAGAGAAGTGCCACAATCCCGAAGCAGTAAAGATTATGCTTCCAGTCGGATTTTGTCTTGAGCGTAGGCTTCGGGAGCTTGCCTTGAGTGCCCTTGAATGTGCCCTTTCTGTACGCCAGAAGCATCACAAGACCGTAGCCTGCGATGAAGCACATATAGGGGATGTTCATAATCGGGCTTCCGAACGGCATCACGACGCATACGCAACAGATGACGAACGCCATCAGAATTCCCGGAAGCCACATGATTAGCTTTCTTGTGAGGAAGGATTTCGAATTCTCGAATACTGGCAGGTTTTCGCCCTCGGTAGAGATTTTACTTCCCATATTGAGCCCGTAAAGAAGCGTGAAGATGCCGATAAGTGCGCTGAACCAGCCGACGTATACCAAGTGCATAAGGCTTGAATTGAAGCTCGACTCGGTGCCGGTGATGTCCGCAACCGCCTCGTTCACATAGTCAGCAAACTTTGCCGAGTACATCTGATAGGAGTGCAAGACCCCGGATGTCACGCCGACGGTGATTTTACTTCCGTAGCTGTTGACCTGAGTCGCCGCCCAGATCCCGCTTTCGGGGACGTCGGTGCCACCAAGGTGCTCATAAATCGCCAGGATATCTTTATCCGAAACGATATCGTCAGCCGTCGAGCCATAGATATAGACGTTGGTGCCTTCAATGAAGCTCTCGTTATAGTAGGACCACGGCTCCTCCTCGGCGTCGGTGGTGCCGGCAAAGAGGCTCGCCTGAGCGTTCGCAAAGTAGTTTACCTCGGGAGCAATCAGAATTACGTTTGCAATTTCCCGTTTTGTAACGGTCGTGACGGCGTCGGGGTTGTTATAGTCCTGCAGAAGCCTTAAAATCGAGCGTCCGCCCATCGAGTGCCCGACTAAGATAATGTGGTCATAGTCGATGCCGGTTCTTTCGTGCAGAACCTCGATAGCGTCGGCAATCTCGACGGCGATGTCGTCCGTCTTGGCGTTGTCAAAGCCGATTGTGCCGTAGGAGCCGCCCTGCCCCGAATAGTCGAAGCTCATGACGGTCATGCCGTTGGATGTAAACAGGTTCGCAATCGGGCGCCACTTCTGCCTGTCGCAGGAATAGCCCGGGCAGATGAGGACGGCATATTCGGCGTCGTCTTCTTCCCAGATGGTCGCCTTGAGGGTGACCTCGTCGCCCTGATAGGTCGATTCGAACGAGAAGGTCTCCTCGCCCATTGTGTTGATATTCAAAACCGCAAAGCTGACGATACTTATAAGAATCGCCGCTATTCCGATGCCAATCAAAACTCTTTTCCTAGTCATGTTTTTCCCTCAATCTGTCAAGTTTTATTCAAAGAGCGTTCCCATGCACGTTCCAATACCTCGGCAGAGAGCTTGAGCCCGTTCAAATCTTCTTCCGTAAATCTCCCGACCGTCGGGCTGTCGATGTCGAGTACCCCGACGATTTCGCCGTTTGCATGTAGTGGTATCACAATCTCGGAGTTCGAAGCCGAGTCGCAGGCGATATGCCCCGGGAATTCATGCACATCAGGGACAAGCTGTGCCTCGTCTTTCAGAACTGCCGTCCCGCAGACTCCCTTCCCGACGGGAATCCTGATGCAGGCGGGCTTCCCCTGAAACGGTCTGAGAACGAGGACGTCTCCTCGGAGAGCATCTCTCCGTAGGGCATAGAACCCCGCCCAGTTGATATCATCTAAACTCTGATATACAGCCGCACTTGCGTTTGATAAATTCGCAATCAGGTCAAATTCGCCGTCCGTAAGAGCCTCAAGCTCACGGGCGAGCATTTCATACTTTCCCATCATATCACCCCAGCATTGCAATAATTTCGTCCGGCGAGATGGTGTAGCCGTCGATGGTGGTGATTATGATGAAGCACATATAATCGTCGATCCGTCGGGACAAGAAAGCCTGCGTCATGTCGTAGCCGCTTTGCTCGACACTTCCGATTGCTTCGTAATAGGTGTTCCCGCCGATTTCTATGGCGGTGACGTCGCCGAAGGTATAGCCCGAAGCGGTGCACTGAGCGACAATTTCGTTGGCATAATCCTCCGCCGAATAGCTCGTCCCGTCGGTCGACATGGTGAGATTTTCAAACCCGATGATAATGTTAGCCCCGATTTCGTCCATAGCCATGGCAGTATAAAGCGTCTGGACACGGGAGAGAGCATTCTGTCTCTTCGAGGCGGTGTCGACGGAATCCTCCGAAAGGTCCATCATCTCAAGGAGCTCCGACTCGTCATAGAAGGTCCAGTCGGACGTGGGAGAGAATGTCAGGTCGGCATATTCGTTGGTATAAACGCCGCCCGAGACCGTTCCCATAACGGTGTCCATATCAAGCTCACTTGACCCACAGGAGACAAGAAGCACACCAGCCATGACAAAGCACAAACCGGCAGTCAGGATTCTTTTCATAATATCAGTTCCTTTCAGGATAACTACTATAATAATAACCGAAATGTCGATAAAAATCAAGGGACAATATGGGAGTATGTGCGGAAATAAATAGGAAGCCCCACATTCGCGGAGCTCCCGATGATAATATTTTTCCAATCAGAACAAATCCGAATGACTTCCAATACGTTGGAGAAGCAATACGAGGATATCGGCTTCCTTCTTGTAAATCAACAGCCAATCAGATTCGATATGGCACTCCCGAAAGTTGACATAATCGCCTGTCAGATTGTGGTCTCGGAATTTCGCTTCCAATGTTTCATCGTTTGCAAGCTTGTCGATAACCTCGAAAAGCAAATCTAGGTTCTTATTCTGTTTCTTCGCAAGCTTCAGGTCTTTCTTGAACTGCGTTGTGAATCTTACCTCGTATTTCATGCGTCAAGTGCTTTCCTCAGTTCTTCAATACTTCTGTAGCCCTTGGCGGACGGGTCTTTGAGAATTTCTTCTCCTTCGCGGAAAGCGGCAAGGGTCGTTTCGTTCGGAGTGTCCGCCTTGACCTCGAAAGGCAAGCCGTTTGCTCTGAGCGATTGACGGAGAAAAATGTTGACAGCTGTCGACATATTGAGCCCGAGGCTCTCGAAAAGATTCTCGCACCTTGTTTTGACTTCCTCATCTGTGCGGACGTTGATATTAGTCATGCCCATAATGTAACACCTCCTGATGATGTTGTGACATTATTATATCACATTGTATGCAAAAATGCAAGCGATATTAGTGCGCCTGCATGAACTCCCGTATAATCGGAATGAACTCGCCTGAATACTTCTCGCACTTATGGGAGCCGACGCCCGAGAGGCGCATGAATTCGTTTTCGTTCAGCGGCATTTCCATCGCCATTTCGCGGAGCGTTCTGTCGCTGAAAATTATGTAGGGCGGGACGGCTTCCTCCTTTGCAAGAAGAGAGCGCTTCTGGCGGAGGAGCTCGAAGAGATCGGAGTTGGCGGCGGTTCTTTCCGTCTTCTTGTCACGCATTTTCTTCTTGCGCTCCTTCGTGACCTTCATCCTGACCGTTTCCGAAAGAATGTCGTGGCTTCGCTCGGTGAGCATGATTTTGCCGTATTCGCCGGTCCTGAGGTATCCCATGCGGAGGAGATATTCAAGTATTTCCCGAAGCCGCCTGACGGGCACGTCCTTGAGGCACCCGAAGCCCTTCTTGCCCTCGAGGTGGAACAGCTTGAGCTTCTCGCCCGGAATTCCTCGGACGAAGTCAAGGAGCACTGTCTGCCCGAATTTTTCGCCGGTGGTGGCGACGCAGGCAACGAGCCTCCTCGCTTCGACGGTGATGTCGACTTCCTCCGATTCGGAAAGGCAGTTTGAGCAGTTCGAGCACTTTCCGCAGCCCGCTTCGCCGAAGTATTTGAGAATATAATCCCTCAGGCAATCGGTCGTGGTGGCATAGAAGGTCATCAGCTTGAGGCGCTCTAATTCTTTGGTTTTGATTGCATCTTTTTCGGCTTGACTTAAATCCGGGTTGCCGTCGTTGTCGTCGATGAGCATGCGGTTGATTCTCACGTCCTGCCCCGAATAGAGAAGGATGCAGTCGGACCTGAGCCCGTCGCGTCCGGCTCGTCCCGCCTCCTGATAGTAGGCTTCAAGGCTCTTCGGCATGCCGTGGTGGATGACAAAGCGGACGTCCGACTTGTCGATGCCCATGCCGAAGGCGTTGGTGGCGACCATGACGAGCTTGTCGCCGTAGATAAATGCGTCCTGATTGCGGCGGCGTTCCTCCTGGGGAAGCCCCGCGTGGTATCTCGTCGCGGCGATGCCGTTGTCGCAAAGCGTTTCGCAGATTCGCTCGACGTTCTTTCTTGAGATGCAGTAGATAATCCCGCTCTGCTTCGGATGAGCCTTGACGTATTTCAGTATAAAATCGGTTTTCGGGATGCTCTGGTGTGTCTCAAAGTAGAGATTCGGTCGGTCGAAGCCGGTGACGAGGGTTTTGGGACTTTGAAGCCTCAAGTCCTTCATGATGTCGTCCCGGACGCGCTGAGTAGCCGTTGCCGTGAATGCCCCGACGACGGGACGGTGCGGGAGGCTTTCTATAAACCTGTGAATTTTAAGATAGCTCGGGCGGAAATCCTGTCCCCATTGCGAGACGCAGTGCGCCTCGTCGACAGCTACGAAAGAAATTTCGCACTCTTCTGCGATGCTTAAAAAGCTGTCTATCTCAAGCCGCTCGGGAGCGACGTATATAATCTTGTATTCGCCCGACTTGGCGCGCTCTATGGCGTCGTAATATTCATATTGCGAGAGCGAGCTGTTAAAGTAGCAAGCCGGGATTCCCGCCTGATTCAGCGCTCCGACCTGGTCCTTCATCAAAGAGATAAGCGGCGAGATAACGACAGTAAGCCCCTCGAGCATCATCGCCGGAACCTGATAGCATATGGACTTTCCGGCGCCCGTCGGCATTATCCCGAGGGCATCCTGTCCCGAAAGAATCGCATCGATAAGCTCCTCCTGACCTTCGCGGAAGCTGTCATAACCGAAATACTTTTTCAAAACTTCTTGCTTTGTCACTTGAATGTCCCTTTCACGGAAAATCCCCTTCCGACAAGGGAAGGGGATTCGCAGATTCGGAAATTATCCCAAAATAACCGTAACTTTGTTTTCGCTCTTGAGCTTGTCGGCGGGAATGAGATTGCTCTCGAGGGTCTCGCCGTTGAGAATAACCGTCTTTACGCCGCTCTCGACGTGGTCGGGGTTCTGAACGTCTATGTCGAGGTGAGTGCCGCGGAAGTTCTTCGAAATCTTGAAGCCGTCCCACTCGGAGGGGATTGCCGGGCTTACAACCAAGCCTTCGGCGTTAGGTCTCATGCCGCAGATACCCTCGACACAGCCGACCATAACGGTGGAAGCGGTGCCGGTGAGCCAGTGAACGTGAGCTCTGCCTTCATAAGGCGAGGTGGTCGACTCGACGAACTGTCCGTGAACATACGGCTCGATAACTCTTATCTCAGCCTTGTCGTTCATCGAAGCGGGCGAGCTCTCCATGAAGTACTCAAAAGCACGGTTGCCATGTCCTAAGAGTGACTCAGCTAAGATAGCCCAGCCCTGAGACTGCGAGAAGATGCCGCCGTTTTCCTTGGTGTCGGGGTTGAAGATGTGCATGAGCGCACCGTCAAACATGTGATCAATGTACGGAGGGTCAAGAAGCTTGACGCCATAGGGAGTGTTCAGAATGTCGTGGACGCTCTCCATAGCGGTTTCACCCTGCTCCTTCGATGCAAAGCCGGAGATGACAGCCCAGCTCTGAGGATTGAGCCACATGCTTGCCTCGGGGTCGCTCTTGGCGCCTACGACGACGTTGTCCTCTCTGATTCCTCTTATGAATCTGTCCTCATCCCAGCACTTCTCGAGAGCAGAGTGAAGCTCAGCCTGAATCTTGTTTATGTATTCGACATACTCGGTGTCGTTTCTTTCAACCGCCCAGTCGTGCATCATGGTCATCGCATAGTAGAGCTGGAATGCGACGAATGTGGATTCGCCCTTTGCGCCGAGTCTCAGGCAGTCGTTCCAGTCGGCGTGAAGACCTGCCGGCATGTTGTGTGCGCCAAGACGCTCCATCGAGAAGTTGATAGCACGCTTTAAGTGGTCGTAAACTGTGTCCTCGCCGCCGTTGGCGTAGACGATGACCTCGTCAAGGAATGCCTTGTTGCCGCTCTCGCCGATGTACTTGTAAACAGTCGGGAAGAGCCAGAGTGCATCGTCGGCACGATAGGAGGGATGTCCGGTTGCCTGAACGTACGACGGCTGGTCGGGGGTGTCCTCGTGACCTGCGTTGTGGTTGAACTTGACCAAGGGAAGTCCGCCGCCGTTATCAACCTGAGCGGAAATCATGAAGCGAATCTTCTCAAGTGCCATCTCGGGGTCAAGGTGGATGATTCCCTGAATGTCCTGAACGGTGTCGCGATAGCCGTAGCCGTTTCTAAGTCCGCAGTAGATAAGAGATGCGGCTCTTGACCATGTAAATGTAATGAAGCACTGGTAGGAGTTCCAGACGTTAATCATGTTGTTGAACTCCTCGCTCGGGGTCTCAACCGAGAAGTTCTCGAGCTCGCCATGCCAGTACTTGATGAGCTCTTCGACTTCTTTATCAACTAAGCCTTCGGTCTCATACTTTGCCATGATTTCGTTTGCGGCGGCGTTGTCTCTCTGACCGAGAATGTAGATAAGCTCTTTAGTCTCGCCGGGCTGAAGCTCGATATCCGACTGCAAAGCTCCGCAAGCGTTCGAGTTGTAGTTGAGCTCATTATTGCACTTGCCACTCTCAACAGCGATAGGATTAGCATATGAGCGATAGCTTCCGATGAAGGCATCAGGAGAGCCGTTATAGGCGGTGACCTTTTCGCCAACGAGTCCGAAGAAGCGCTCACGATGGTTCGAGCCGGTTGCGTCCTTGCCTGAATTTTCATTGATATGCTGGAGAATCTTGTTGCCCTCGAAGGATGTTCTTGTTATAAAGAGTGTGTACTGGAGGTTGACCTGATCCTGCTCATAGTTGTTGTCGTTTGTGAACTCGACGTAGCCATAGAGGGAAAGCTTCTTCGGCTTGTCAGAGGTGTTGGTAACCTTGGTGCGCCATACTTCATATGTAGCGTTCATCGGGACGTAGTAGGTTACTTCCGAGTGAACATCCGAGTAGTCAGCCGAAATGATGGTGTAGCCGGTGCCGTGCCTGCACTCGCTCTTGTACTGGTCAAGCGGCTTGCCGACCGGTTGCCAGGAAGCGGACCAATAGTCCCCCGAGTCGTTGTCTCTTATGTAGACATATCTTCCGGGGAGAGCGATGTTTGTGTTGAAGCGATAGCGGATGATTCTGCCGTTTGCTCCGCTCTGAACAAAGCTGTAGCCTCCGGCGTTATTGGAGATGATTGCACCGTAGGCGGGTGAACCGAGGTAGTTACACCAGGGTGCGGGAGTGTCGGGCTTGGTGACGACATACTCCTTCTTTTCAAGGTCAAAATGTCCGTAATTCATGGATTTGGTGTCCTCCTGTACTTAAAATATAATTATAGGTAACATTAAGAGAATATAGTCAGCCCATATAAGGCTGACTATATTATAACATTCCAAAAACCACTTTACAAGGGGGTATATAAGATTTTATGCCGCCAAATCTTCGCCCGAGATAATCTCTGCCGCGTCAAGCATATTCTCGATAAAAATCCCATATCCCCGTGTCGGGTCGCTCACGAAAACGTGCGTGACAGCCCCGACAAGCTTGCCGTCTTGTATAATTGGACTTCCGCTCATTCCTTGAACGATGCCGCCGGTCTTCTCGAGCAATTCTGAATCAGTGACTTTTATAATAATATTCTTCGACTTCGCCGCCGAACTGAGAGTTACTCTTTCGATTTCGACTTCGAATTCCTGCGGGGTAGAGCCGTCGATGGTGGTTAAAATCGTCGCCGGACCGGTCTTTACCTCTGCCTTATAGGCAATCGGAATCGCTTCCTGCCGACTGGGATAGGTCATCGTCCCGAAAATCCCTTGTTCGCAATTAAGTTCAATCGTTCCCGAAGCAAGCCCCGAGACGAACGTCCCGTAAAGCTCGCCCGGGCAACCCCTTTCGCCTTTGTCGTATCCCGTTATAACGACGTCGACGATTTCGCCCGAGCCGAGCGGCAGTGTTGTCAGAGTGTCGCTGTCCGAAATCGGGTGCCCGAGAGCTCCGAAAATGCCAGTTTCCGGGTCGATAAACGTGAGAGTTCCCACGCCCGCCGTGCTGTCCCGAATCCAGAGACCGGCTTTGTAGACGCCTTCGGTCTCCGAATAAACGGGCGTGACGGTTACTGTGGAGCTCCTGCCGTTACGCATGATTTTAAAGACTATCGGTTCGCCGTCCGAATTTTCGATAATCTCCGACAATCTCGCCGAAGAATTCAGCTCTTCGCCGTTGGCACTCAGGATGTTGTCGCCTGCCATGATTCCCGCCTCCGATGCCGGCGAAACGCCCTCAGTGACCTCGGCGGTCTTGACGACCATAACGCCCTCTGTCAGTAGCTTCACCCCGACCGGCGAGCCTCCGGGAATCAGCATCTTGGCGTCGGCGTGAATGATTTTTGCACTCTTGACGGGAATCACACCGAAGAGCCTGATTTCGGCGTCGGTTTCCTCCGCTGTGGCGCTTCCCGCACTGGCGGCTATAACTTCGCCGTCGGGGATAATTTCTATATCAAAGAAGCAATCGACTGCCGCCGTGCCTCCGTCCGATAGATAATAAGTGTCGGGCAAAGCGGCGTCGTAATAGCCCACAGCTCCCATAAGTGTGAGCAAGATTATCAGGAATACCGCCGCAATGCCTCTTGTCAGCCTTCTCATAAGTTTAAAAAGTTCCTTTCCTCGTGTTTTCGGAAATAGTTTTTGCAGTAGCTCCGAAAATAATCAAGCATTATTTTCTTTGGAATTTCTCTTGCATAGAGATATCACATTGTGCTATAATAGAGCATAATGATTTTACAAAAATCAAGGGAGGCTTTTTTATGAGTAGTTTCTTCAGCTTTGTGGCGATGATTCTTTTCTTCGTGATTCTGATTGCGTTTGTGGTCACGATGGTTCGGAGCGGAGCCGAGACCTATCACCGCTCTACAGTCCCGCCGGCAAATGCTCAGGCGAAGGCGGTTTCAAAGAGAACCGAAACGCCTCCCGAAGGCTCAAAAATCAGTGGCGACCTTCACTTTGTGACGTTCGCTCTCGACAGCGGCAAGGAGCTTGAGCTCACCGTCACGCCAAATGAATACGAAACGTTGGAGTTAGACATAGAGGGCGAGCTCTACTATCAGGAAACGAGATTTTTGTCGTTCGAACCGAAGAAGATTCTGTAATGTCACTTAAGACGGAGGTTTAATCCCGATGAACAAGCTTAGATACGACGATTGGGCGTTTACAATCTTTCTGAAAATAGTTGCGTTGGTGGCATTTCTCTGGTCGGGATTTTTCTGGTCGGGAGTCACCATCATCAATTTTTATCAATTCAACACCGCTGAGTCGTATCGTGCAACCGGCTTCTTAATCGCGTCCATTCTTCTGCTAATTTCGATAATCCTGATGTTCCTAAGAATGTACATAATCCAGTTCCCGATTTGCGTTGTCGGGTCTGTAATTTATCTCGTTCAGGCGGGACAGCTCATCGACGTTATCGAGAGCTACACCACACGCTACATATTCGAAATCGTGATTCTCATCGCCTCGATAATTCTCTTCATGCTCCATCTTGCAAGAGTGATTTCAAAATCGATGGCGGAAAGCGAGAAGATTAACACGGCTCCCGCCGAGAGCATCATCGGCGACGGCGTAACCGTCAATTATCATAAAGTTGAGAAGCCTGAGAAGCCCAAGAAAGAGAAAAAGCCTCGCAAGGAAAAGAAGAAAAAAGCTCCCGAGCCGGAATATTCCGAACCTGAGGAGAATAATATAGATGAAACAAAGCCCGATGGGGATTGACATTATAATGACTAATACAACCGAAAATATAACAAAAAACAGTGCAATCGGCGTGTTCGATTCGGGGCTCGGAGGACTCACCGCCGTCCGTGAACTCCAGCGTCTGATGCCGCACGAAAACATAGTCTACCTTGGCGACACCGCAAGGGTGCCCTATGGCACGAAAAGCCGCGAGACAATAACAAAATATGCTTTGCAGGACTTCGATTTCCTGAAGCAGTTTGGCGTGAAGCTGACCATCGCCGCCTGCGGAACGGTCTCTTCCGTCGTCGACCCCGCCACACTTGAAGCCGAAGGGCTCTATACCGGAGTAATCAGACCGGCGGTCTTAGCGGCAATCAATGCCACCAAAAACGGCAAAATCGCCGTTATCGGCACCTCAGCAACCATCAGAAGCGGGAGCTATAAGCGCCTCATAAACGAAATTATGCCCGAGGCGGAGGTTTACGAAAAAGACTGTCCGATGTTCGTGCCGCTTGTCGAAAACGGCTTTGTCGGAAGGGATAATCTCCCCTGCACGATGATTGCCCGGGAGTACTTGGAGCCGCTAAAGAAGACCGGCGTTGACACCTTAATCATGGGTTGCACCCACTATCCGATTATCGCCGATGTAATAGGCGACGTGATGGGCGACGGCGTGAAGCTGATTTCATCCGGCGGCGAAGCGGGAAGATACGCAAGCGAGCTTTTGCGGGAGAACAACCTTCTTTCGGACAGGGAAACCGAGGGCAAGGTGACGCTGTACTGCACCGATAGCGTGGAGCTTTTCAGAGAGAACGCCGTGCACTTCCTCGGCGAGCTTGACAACGCCGAAATCAAAGGATGTACACTCGAATAAGGGGATAAACATGAAAGACGTAATGATAACAATAGTAAATTCGATGCTTGTGGATAAGAACGAGAAGCCGGACGTGACGGAGGTTATAACCGAGGGGAAGCTTGAGATGACTGAGACGGGTTGCGTTCTGAGCTATGACCTCGACCCCGAGGACGGCGACCAGCCGAACGACTCCCACACCGACATAATTCTTGAGGGCAACACCTTCGATTTCATCAGAACCGGCATGTACGGAGCGGATTTCCTCGTCGAGCCGGGCGTGAGAAACCAGACCCTATACCGCATGCCCTTCGGGAGCATGACCGTCGGAGTTCTCGGAAAAGAGCTTAAATCCGACATTTCCGAGGACAAGGGGAGCATCACGGCGAAATATGACATAGATTTCAACTCCGCATTGGTCGCCGGCTATGTCATGGAAATAAGCTACCGCACAATATAGAATAGTTTCGGGCTTTCTGGATACAATAGCGTTGCGTAAAAACGCATACTATTTGTGAAAGGAAGCTTGCTTTTATGATAAAGAAAATTTTGCTGATACTGACGGCATTCGCGCTCGCAGTCACGATGTTATCCGCTTGCACGGGCGACATGACCGACGGCGACGTTACCACCCGTAACACGACAGCATCGACAACAGAGCCGACCACAACACCCGTTACGACCACCGAAGGCGTTGGAGACTGGACGGGCTCGGACACCACCGACATCTCGGATGTCACCGGCACCGAAACCCCGACGGAGGGAATCGGCGGCAGTGAAAATTCCGACGCCGGAGAGGATGCCCTGAACGGGGATAATACCAACGGTAATGGGTTGTCGGATGGAATGTAAACCCCTCCACCACCGACTTCGTCGGCGGTCCTAGCTTGCGAAGCAAACTGTCTCCCCATTTCAGGGGAGGCTTTTTTTGCTCCCTCGAAAGTTGTTGACAATATAACTCCTGTATGCTATAATTATCGAAATTAATTTATGGGAGGGAAATATGAAGCTTGTATACATAGTCGGCGATGCCGCGGTGGGGAAGATGACGGTGGGCAGAGAGCTCATGAAGATAACCGACCTTCGGCTTTTCCATAACCACATGACAATCGAACCGGTGCTCGAAATCTTCGGCGAGTGGAACGGCGAAGCCATCAAGGGCTTCCGGGATGTCGTGTTCCGTGAATACGCAAAGTCCGGAAAATACGGTCTCATCTTCACCTATATGTTCGCCTTCGACCTGCCCTCGGAATACGAATATCTCCGGCATGTCGAAGCGGTCTGTCGGGAGAACGCCGAAAGCCTCGAAATCTACTTTGTCGAGCTCAACGCCCCGCAGGAAATCCGAATCGAGCGTAACAAATCCGAAGCCCGCCTCGCGGCAAAGCCTTCTAAGCGAGACCTCAAAGTTTCCGAAGCTCGTCTTCTTGACGACGACAAGCACTATCGCATGATGAGCTACCCGGGCGAAATGGAAGCGATTTATGAGAACTATCTCAGAATCGACAATTCAAACATGCCACCCGAAGAGGCAGCGAAATTGATTAAAGAGCATTTTGGACTATAAGTAGGGGCGGATATTATCCGCCCGTTTGTGATTATCAGCAGTTTTCGGGCGGATAATATCCGCCCCTACAATTTACAATTATCTCATAAACATCCTTACCATCTTCTCATACACCTTTTTGTACGGCTGATACCTCATCGGCAGGTCTATCCACAGCTTCTTGTCGACGATGCTCTTGTAGTGGGTGAACGTATCGAAGCCGGTCTTGCCGTGATATGCGCCCATGCCGCTTTCGCCGAAGCCGCCGAAGCCCATTTCCGTCGTGGCAAGGTGGATGATGGTGTCGTTGATGCAACCGCCGCCGTAGCCTACCTGCGACGTGACCTTCTTCACGTTCTTTTTGTTCGTCGTGAAGAGATAGAGCGCCAGGGGATGCGGCATTTCGTTGATTTGCGCGATTGCTTCGTCGAGGCTGTCATAGGTCAGAACCGGCAGAATCGGACCGAAAATCTCCTCCTGCATGACTTTGTCATCAAACGTGACGTTCTCCATAACGGTCGGCTCGATCCGAAGCGTGTCGCTTTCAGACCTTCCGCCGATGGCGACTTTTTCCATGTCCATCAGCCCGCAAAGGCGCTTGAAATGCTTCTCGTTTATGATTTTGCCGTAGTCCCGGTTAATCAGCGGCGAGGTGCCGAACTGCTTCTTTATCTGTAAACGCAACTCGTCCATGAGCTTGTCCTTTATCGAGGCGTCGCAATAGATATAGTCGGGCGCGACGCAGGTCTGCCCGCAGTTAAGATACTTTCCGAATACGATTCTTTTCGCCGCAAGCTTAAGGTTTGCGGTTTTGTCAACTATGCAGGGGCTCTTGCCACCGAGTTCCAAAGTTACTGGCGTCAGGTGCTCCGAAGCCTTGCGCATAACCTCGCGTCCGACAGCCTGACTGCCGGTGAAGAAGATATAGTCGAAATGTTCTTCAAGCAGCGTTGTGTTTTCGGCTCTTCCTCCGGTGACGACGGCGACATATTCTTCGTTGAAGCATTCCTGCAAAATGGTCTTGATGACCTCGCTTGTGTAGGGCGAATATGCGCTCGGCTTGACGACCGCTGTGTTTCCTGCGGCAATCGAATCTATAAGCGGGGAGATAGTGAGCAAAAACGGATAGTTCCAAGGGCTCATGATGAGGGTGACGCCATAGGGCGACGGCTTCTTATAGCTCCTCGCGTGGAACTGCGCCAGAGGCGTCGCAACAGTTTTCTCTTTTGCGTAGCTCCTGATGTGGGAGAGCATGTGGCTTAATTCGCTCAGGACCATTCCCGTCTCGCACATATAGGACTCGAATGCGCCCTTGCCGAGATCCATCTCAAGAGCCTTGTTGATTTCGCCCTCGTGCCTCTGGATGCCGGCTTTAAGAGCCTTGAGCGCCGAGATTCTCACATTTACGTCGAGGGTTTTTCCGGCTTTGAAGTATGCCCGCTGAGCGGCAACAATCTTTTGGATTTCAGTTTTTTCCATAGTCTTTCCTTTCTTATTCCATGACCTCATAATAGAAGCGCTCGAGCTCCGATGCGTCCATCAGCATCGGAACGGGATAGAGGGGATTGCCCTCCTTGTCGGCGTATTTCGCAAGCTTCGGGATGTCCTCTTTCTTTATTTCGGGAATCTTGTCGCCGATGCCGTAGCGGACCTTCATGTCCTTTATCGCTTGGATGAAAGCCTTCGCCGCTTCCTCATCGGGAGTTTCGGCGGTTGCCAGATTTGCGGCAATCGCAAGATTATGGAGCTTTTTGTCAATCCTGTGCCCGTAGGCTTCTAAGACATGCGGCAGTAAAATCGCATTTGCCAGTCCGTGCGGGACGTTATATTCGCCACCCAAGAAGTGGGCGACAGCGTGGACATACCCGACATATGATTTTGTGAAGGCACAACCGGCATAGTAGGAAGCAGTGAGCATGTTTCTTCTCGCCTCGATATTCGAGCCGTCGGAATATGCGGTGTCAAGGTTTTCGAAAATCAGCTTGACGGCTTTCAGAGCTTCTTCTCTCGTCTGCTTGGTGGTCGAGCGCCCGATGTATGCTTCGACTGCGTGTGTCAGAGCGTCCATGCCGGTCGAGGCGGTGATTGATTTCGGAAGGCTCAGCGTCGTCTCGGGGTCGAGGACGGCATACTTCGGAATAAGCGGGAAGTCGTTGATGGCGTACTTGTGGCGGGTCTCCGAATCGACGATAACCGCCGCCAGGGTTGTCTCGCTACCGGTTCCGGCGGTTGTTGGAACGGCGATTAAGAGAGGAATCTTCTTCCCGACCTTAAGAATGCCCTTCATCTTGTTCAGAGACTTCTTCGGTCTTGCGTATCTCGCACCGAGAGCCTTGGCACAGTCCATGCTCGAGCCTCCGCCGAAGCCGATAATGCAGTCGCACTTGTCCCTCTTATAAAGCTCCAATGCCTCCGCCACATTCTGGGTTGTCGGATTCGCAACAGTGCCGTCATAGAGGGAATAGGGCATGCTTGCCTGATTCAGAGCGTCAATCAGCGGATTCACGAGCCCGAGGCTCATAATGCCCTTGTCGGTGATGATAATCGGGCGGGTGAGATTCTGAGACCTGATTGTCTCGGGAATCAATCTCATACTTTTAATTATCTCGGGTTCGCGATACGGAAGAACCGGCAGAGCAATCCAGAGGCAAGTCTGAAACACTCTGCAATAAGCCTTCTTTATAAAATTCATAACGTGTACTCCTGTCCATAGGGTTTTATTCAATTATAGTACTGTAAGAGGCATGTTGTCAAGCAAATAAAAAGTCTCCTCTTTCGAGAAGACTTTGGAGCTAGTAGTCGGACTCGAACCGACGACCTGCGCATTACGAATGCGCTGCTCTACCAACTGAGCCATACTAGCAGATTGTGTGTTCTGCGAATGCGCTGCTCTACCAACGACTTTGCGGAGCAAAGTGTAGCCACACTAGCATTTGCACAACAGAATATATTATAATCACTGAACCCTGATTTGTCAACTATGGAGAGCCACAAAATTTTTTTCATCTTTTCTAAAAAACAATTTGCTATTGTCGGCGGAATGTGATATACTATCTATGATAACGTGGAAGTTGGGTATTCATGTCAGGTTTTGACGTGGTGCGTTACATATTTGTATTTTGAAAGGTTGGATATCATGTTTCAGGAAACTGTCAAGAAGCGCAAGCCTTTGCAGATTGTGGGAATAGTTGTTGTGGTGATTCTCGCGTTGGCGATTGTCAGCACGTTCGTTGTGTACGGAATCTTCAAGGATTCCAATTCCGCACCGTCGATTTTCGGCAAGCGGGTGTACATTATGAGCGGAAGCGGCATGGAGCCCCGAATCCCTCAGGGTGCGGCGGTCTTCGTCGAGGAGGGGACCCTCCCCGAAAACGAGGGCAACGTAATCCTATGTAACATAGACGGAAAGCTGGCGCTCGTCGGCTATGTCGGCTCGCAGACGACCACTGCCGAGGACGGCACCGTCACCACAAGCTATATTGTCAAGTATGACAGCACTTCCGCCGATCAGCAGTGGACGGTTGACGAAGAGGACATTATCGGCAGAGCGGTTTCCTATGACACATTCCTTGGCGGAGTGATTACATTCGCATCGTCAAAAGTCGGAATGCTCGTTATCGTAATCGTTCCCTGCGCACTCCTGATTATCTATGAAGTGATAATGCTTATCCTCGCCTCGAGGCAGAAGAAGGTCGAGCAGGAGGAGTTTGCCGCCGACATGAGCTTCGGCGATGTCGACGCCTTTAACATAAACCGCAGTCAGTTCCTTGATACCGAGAACAGGACGTCGGGCGATTCTTCCCTCGATTTCGGATTCTCGAGTGAGCAGATGGCGAAATCTTCGACTCCGAAGAAGGACACGCCTCTCTTCGACTTCGGGGATTTCACACCGAAGTATACCCACACCGAGACGGAAGAACCGACAGTTTCCGAGCCCGAGCCTGTAGCTACGGCAGAGCCGGCAGAGCCCGAAATTCCCGCAGAAGAGCCCTTCGTATGGCGCTCGGTTACGAGTACTCCCGCACCGAAGGCAGTTGAGCCCGAGCCGACAGTTTCTGCCGAACCTTTAGCAGAACCCGAGCCCGTCGTCGAGCCTATTGCCGAGCCTGAACAGGTAGCAGAACCCGAACCCGTTCCGACCGTCGCTGAGACCGCAACAAAGCTTGACGAAGTCGCGAAGTCGCTCTCATCCAACGAGCCCGCACAGGCGACATCCTCAAGAATCGACGAGCTCATCAAGCTCCTCGAGGAAGAGAAAGCAAGACTTGCGGACAAGAAATAACAACATAGAAATCACAAAGCCTTTCGTAATCCGGGAGGCTTTTAAATTTTCAATTCCTGAAAATTGTTGACAGATAAACACAGCAATAGTATAATAGAAAGAAAAAGATAGGAGAAATAATTATGAAAAGATTATCAGCACTGATTTGTCTTGTGCTGGCGCTCGTGCTATGCCTGACCGCCTGCGCCGACAAGTCCGAAACCCAAGAAAACACCACGGAAGTCACCGAAGCTACGGCTGAAGCCACCACCGAAGCCACCAGAGCTACCGCCGCCCCATACACAACAACAGCCTATCAGAAAATCGACAACGGCGACGGAATGGCATTTCTCTTCTACGGCACCTATACCGATACATGGGAGCAGAACACCAACGGCGTTCTGATTCTCTACGAGAACTTCGAGATGGAGAACTACGAGTATGGCACTGCGCCGTGGTTCAATGACAGGCAGTTCATCTATTCGGTTGAGATTCAGGACGGCGTGGATTCTATAGGGAACTATGCCTTTTACTGGTGCATGAATCTTACTGACGTCGAGATCCCCGACAGTGTGACACGGATAGGCGAGTCGGCTTTCTATGCCTGTTACGCAATAGAGGAAATTACAATTCCCGACAGTGTTACTGTAATCGGAGAAAATGCGTTTGCGAGTTGCGAAAGCCTCGTTTCTATCACAATCCCGGACAACTTTACGGCGATACCTGAGGATATGTTTTGCATGTGTAAAAGCCTTGAAGAGTTCGAGATTTCAGACAAGATTACAAGTATAGGTGGTGGCGCTTTTTCGTATTGCTATAGTCTCAGAGATATGACGATTCCCGCAAGTGTCACCGAAATTGGAGAAGGAGCCTTCTATAACTGCAAAAGTCTGACCGGCATCACGGTCGATGAGAACAATCCGAGCTATGCCGATGTCGACGGGGTGCTTTTCGATAAAGACGTGACCGAGCTTATCTGCTATCCTCTTGGGAAGACCGACACAAGTTATGAAATCCCCGATGGCGTTACGACGATAGACTACCTTGCCTTTGAAAAAAACGAGACGCTTACGAGCATCACCATTCCGAAAAGTGTCACCTTCATCGGTGAGTTTTCACTCTCCGATTGCCCGAACCTCACGGATATCTATTATGAGGGCAGCGAAGCCGAGTGGAACGAGATAACCCTCGAGAAGTATTACGACTATCAGTCGGAGTTTGCGGTGCATTTTGGGGGAGAATAGACGGGATTATAAAGCCTCCTTTTTCGGGAGGCTTTTTTTGTCACAGAAATATAGACAAACCGCTCCCGATGTGCTAAAATATATGTCGACAAGATATTGCTGTTACGATAGGAGTTCACATGCAAAAAAAGCATCGAAATATAATCATAATTCTGTTCGCCGCCGTGTTTGCGGTGGCGGTTATCGCTGGAGTAGCGATCCGAGTTTCGCAGAACGACAGCCTCGAGGTTGTCTCGCCAGATGTTACTCTGACGACTGAGGATTCGGCGGCGGTCACTTCTGTCACGGAAGCGACGACCGAAGTTACTACCGAAGCCACAACGGCTCCGACGACCGTCACCACAGAGGCGACCACCGAGCCGGTTCCCGAAGAAGAGCCGGAGGAGAGCGGCGAGGTCGTTATCGCCATCGGCGGGGACACCTCGATAGATTCCGAGTTTGCGGACGCCTGCTACAGCTGGGGCGTCGACTACCCTTGGAAAGAGGTCAGCGACATCTTCAGCGCCGCAGACATTGCGATTGTCAACCTTGAGACCTGCGTCAGCGACACCGGCGAGTCGGAAAAGCCGGAGGGCTACGGCTTCAGGACGCCTCCCGAAATGCTTGAGGGCTTCGTGAATGCCGGAATCGACATCGTGAACCTTGCGAACAACCACACGAGGGACTTCGGCTACGACGCGCTTCTCAACACGTTTGAAAACCTCACGAGCTACGGCATCGAATATTTCGGAGCAGGTCGCGATGAAGAAAAAGCCGAGGGGCTTCTCATAGAGGAAGTAAACGGTGTCACAATCGGCTTCGTCGGGTGCAACAAGGTTTATCTTTCGTCCGACTGCGCCGCTTCGGAGGACCACGCCGGAATCAACATGGTCTATAGCATGGACGACGAGCGTACTCAGGACTTCCTCGCGAAAATCGCCGAATATGACTCTCAGGTCGACGTTCTCATCGTCTTCATGCACTGCGGCACCGAGGAGACCTTCGACGTCACCTCCTACCAGAAAGAGCTCGGGCGTGCCCTTATCGACAACGGTGCCGACATCGTAATCGGTGGGCACTCGCACACCCTGCAACCGATAGAATTTTATAACGGAAAGCCGATTTTCTACAGCATCGGAAATCTCATATTCTGGCACGTCGACGACGATATCGACGGGCTTACCTGCATTTTCAACATCACCGTCGACAAGGACGGCTTCAAGTCCCTCACGATAAACCCGCTGTTCATCAAGAATTATAAGGTTTACTTGCTCGTGGAGGGCGAGGGTACATATGCCTCCCGCTACCGCCAGATTATCGACCTCATGAACGAGCTGTGCCTTGACTATGGCATCCAGTTCGATGATGATGGGGTGATGTATTTCATAGATGATACGGAATGACAACAGAAAGGAAAGATATACAATGCAGCACGAAAAAGTAATAATAATCGACTTCGGCGGGCAGTATAATCAGCTCATCGCAAGGCGTGTGCGTGAAGCGAACGTCTATTGCGAGGTTGTGCCCTACCGCAAGGTCACGATGGATATGCTCAGATCCGAGAATCCGGTCGGAATCATCTTCACCGGCGGACCGAAGAGCGTTTATAAGGACGATTCGCCGTCCGTTTCCCCCGAGATTTTCGAGCTCGGAATCCCTGTCTTGGGAATTTGCTACGGCGCACAGCTCATGGCACATCTCTTGGGCGGAGAGGTCGCGACCGCACCCGTCAGCGAGTATGGCAAGACCGAGACGGAGTTTTCGGCGGAGTCGGTTATGTTCAAGAATCTTCCTGAAAAGTCAATAACTTGGATGAGCCACACCGACTATATAAAGAGCGTCCCCGAGGGGTTCGTGACGACTGCGCACACCCCCGTCTGCCCGACTGCGGCGATGGAATGCGCCGAGCGCAAGCTCTATGCCGTGCAGTTCCACCCGGAGGTCAACCACACCGAGAACGGCTTTGCGATGCTCCGGAGTTTTCTTTACGATGTCTGCGAGTGCAAAGGCGACTGGACGATGGAGAGATACGCCGAGACCGCAATAGCCGAGCTTCACGAGAAAATCGGCGACAAGAGAGTGCTCCTTGCGCTTTCAGGCGGAGTTGATTCGTCCGTCTGTGCGGCGCTTCTCTCGAAGGCGGTCGGAAGTCAGCTGACCTGCATTTTCGTCGACCACGGCTTCATGAGAAAGAACGAGGGCGACGAGGTCGAGGAGGCATTCGCCGACTGGGAGGTCAATTTCGTCAGAGTCAACGCCAAGGACCGCTTCATGGCGAAGCTTAACGGCATTTCGGCTCCCGAGCAGAAGAGAAAGATTATCGGCGAGGAGTTCATCCGCGTTTTCGAGGCTGAGGCGAAGAAAATCGGGCACGTCGAGTACCTCGCGCAGGGCACCATCTACCCTGACGTCATCGAGTCGGGAGCGGGCGATGCCGCCGTCATAAAGAGCCATCACAACGTCGGTGGTCTCCCGGATTACGTCGATTTCGAGGAGATTATCGAGCCGCTGAGAATGCTGTTTAAAGACGAAGTAAGAGCGCTCGGCAGAACCCTCGGGCTCTCCGACAAGCTCGTCAACCGCCAGCCATTCCCGGGACCGGGTCTCGCAATCCGAATCATCGGCGAAATCACCGACGAGCGCCTCACAATCCTTCAGGACGCCGACTGGGTCTTCAGAGATGAGCTCGCCAAGAGCGGCGTCGACAAGGACCTGAGCCAGTTCTTCGCCGTCCTGACGACCATGCGCTCGGTCGGAGTCATGGGCGACGGCAGAACCTACGACTACACCCTCGCCCTCCGCGCCGTCACGACCCAAGACTTCATGACCGCCGACTTCGCCAGAATCCCCTACGACGTCCTCGAACGCTGCTCGTCGAGGATAATTAACGAGACTAATGGGATTAATAGGGTGGTGTATGATATCACTACTAAACCGCCGGCTACTATTGAGTGGGAATGACCCCACTCAAAAAGAAACCCAGTATTGATGCGGATTTACAGGCTTTCATCAGACAGTTGGCAACAAAATGGCAACAATGTTTGAGGTATTCGAAGAATAACAGAAAGAGTTATCAGATTTTCTACAGGTCTGATAACTCTTTTTTGTGCTGATATTTCCTCAATTCCGGATGACTTCGTCTGATGGATAATTGTAACGCCACTGATCGTATTCTTCCTTGCTAATTTCACCGTTTCTGAGCATTTCGGCTTTTGTAGCCCATTCTGAAAGCATGGAGAATAGTGCGAAACTTGTTTTCTGTTCACTGCTATCAAAGACGATGTGAACCTTACTGCCATGTTGTTCAGTCTCGATGCCATACATATCTTCCATAGCAAACAAGGTGTGAATGAGACCGAGGTAGCTGTCAATATCGGGAACCTTCAATGCCAGAGGCGACACATCGAGCACATCTGAAAGCGATTGTACCAATGCTTCCTTGGGCGTTCTTGAACCCGTTTCGTACTGAGCCATCCGAACATCAGCTGTATTTTCGGAAAAGCCGACTGGTTTTCCCAGTTCTTTCTTTATCCGCAGGAGAACAACCGCAACGGCAAT
>JAJQIF010000007.1 GCA_021199355.1 Oscillospiraceae bacterium | reverse complement strand
CTCGCTACCTCCACCTTGGCAAGGTGGCGCTCTACCAGATGAGCTAAATCCGCAATATTTGGTGCCTCCGATCGGAATTGAACCAATGACACGGGGATTTTCAGTCCCCTGCTCTACCAACTGAGCTACAGAGGCATCGCTTCCCCGAAAAAAGGGAATGGCGACCCGAACCGGGCTCGAACCGGTGACCTCTAGCGTGACAGGCTAGCGTTCTAACCAACTGAACTACCGGGCCACAGATGGTGGGAACAATAGGGCTCGAACCTATGACCCCCTGCTTGTAGGGCAGATGCTCTCCCAGCTGAGCTATGCTCCCATCCGTTCTCGCTCCTGTAGAAGCGAATCCTATCTCGAAGCGACTCGCTTCTCTCGAAGCGACTTGTATATTATATATCGACTCGGGCGATTTGTCAAGCCCTTTTTTCAAAAAATTTTTCGGATTTTAAAATCAGGGCTCGCTCTCACAAATTGCCTCATAAAGCCGATCAAACATCGGAAGTAATTCGTCGAAATTCTCCTGCATTTTCTCCAATTTCGTGCCGCTCAGCTCCTGCGGCTGACGCATGCCGATATAAAGCTCGTCCGGCATCGCTTCCCACCGAAGCTCTTCGCGGGTAAGGGCACAGCTGAGCCTGATTCCGTATTCGGTCATGCAGTCGTCATCGTAGCCCTCGTCCTGGGTGAAGTCGTGAACCTCAAACTCCGTGGTGCCGTCGGAAATAATCATGATATTGTCGCCGGTCATGAGCTGGGTCATTATCTGAGCCTGTGCGGAGGTGGAGGAAGTGACGTCCTCAAGGTCGCTGAGAACGATATTATAGACCAGAACGTGGACATAGCCGTTGCCGTCGAGGTCGTCGCAATACTGCTCGAGGAACTCCTCGACCTCCTCGGTTCTCGCATAGAGGGAATTGTTTTCCATAACGACGAGGACGGTCATGTCCGCCTTCTCGCTCGTCACCTGGGAGTAGATGATATACCCGCCTGCGACCACGCAGAAAACGACGAGGATAATTATCCACTTCGAGCGGTACCAGATGTTGTCAAGCTTTTCACCCAGCGTAAGCTCGGGTGTCTCTTCATGGACTTCCTTTATAGTGTCCGACTCCTCGATAACGCCCATCTTGAGCTTGGTGAGCTCGATTTTCTTCTCCTGAAGCTCCTTCTCGTGCTGAGCCCGAGCCGCCCTGTCGTCCTTCAGAGCCTCCTCGCGAGCCTTGACCTCCTCGTCAAGATAGAGCATCACGTCGGTCTTGGGCTTGTCCGGCATCTCGGAAGGGTGAACCTCGCCCTCCGGAACCGTCTCGACCTGCTCGCCGTCCTCACTTAAAATCTTGTCTTTTTCGTTTTCGTTCTGTTGAGACATTGGGACCTCCTTATCTCATTAGCTTTTCAGGCTATCTTCAATCGCTCCGGTTTCCTTAAGAAATTTGTCAAAATCACTTTCATATATGCGGTCTTGTGCCGTTCGGTACTTTTCGTACTCCGTTTCTGCAAATGATTTTGCCACTTCCGCTGACACCTTTCCGCTGTCGTTCAAAATATCTTCCTCATTGAATTTCAGGAAGGCGTCTAATCTCTCTACCCAGTCTTTCATATACATAACATTGCCACGACGTGCTTGTCTTTCGGCATAATCCAAGTACATGGTGACTATTTCGTTAAGATCGGAAATCTCGGATTCGCTCAAATAATTTTTAGCGACTGACACGTCCGATTTTCTTATTCTGCCATCAGGTGCATTTTTCCATGTTGTAAGCCCCATATTTGGCAAGTCGCTGTTTGCTCTGCTTACAACTATTTCCGCCGCCGTTTGATGAGTCACCGCGTAATGAAGTTTATTCTGGACAGTCGCATAGAATTGCTTGGTTATCGGGCTGTCGGCATCATAATCGGCACTGCATGACGCATAAATATCCGTTATTTTCTGATAGAATCTTCTCTCGCTGGCACGGATATCCCGTATTCTTTCGAGTTGTTCCTCAAAGTAGTCTTTTCCGAAATAGCTATCAGGGTCTTTGAGACGTTCATCGTCCATAACATATCCCTTGATAATAAACTCCTTCAGTATCCGATTCGCCCAGATTCTGAACATCGTCGCCTTTTTCGAATTGATTCTGTACCCGACGGCGATTACTGCATCTAAATTGTAATACTTAACAAGATACTTCTTTCCATCGTCGGCGGTTGTCTCCAAAGTAGATGTAACCGATTCTTCCTGTAACTCTCCGCTTTCAAAGATATTTTTCAGATGCCTTGTAACACTTGATTTATTCACGTCAAATAATTCGGCAATTTTAGGTTGTGACAGCCAGATATTCTCTTCGAAAAGCAATACCTCAACCCTTATATCCCCGTTGGCGGTTTTATAGAATATGATTTCTCTGTTTTCATACGGAGTAATTGGATTCTCAATGCTCATAATAAATCTCCTAACCGCCATTTTTTTACAATTAATTTATCTCTCCAGTTGGTTCGATTTTTGAACCAAGTTAAACCGTAAACTATTCTCCCACCTGCCAATTAATCGGCGCCTCGCCGTTCTCCGCAAGAAACTGGTTCGTCCTTGAAAACGGTCTCGAGCCGAAGAAACCATTGAAGGCTGAAAGCGGGCTTGGGTGAGCGGATTCTATAATCAGGTGCTGGGGGCTTGTGATAAGAGCCTTCTTGCTCCTTGCGTTCGCGCCCCAGAGGATGAAAACTATCGGACTTTCGCGGTCGTTAAGCTTTCTTATAATCTCGTCCGTGAGAATTTCCCAGCCCTTACCCTTGTGGGAATTAGCCTGCCCACGGCGGACGGTGAGCACCGTGTTCAAAAGGAGCACGCCCTGCTTCGCCCACGAGGTCAGATCCCCCGTCTTTGCCGGAGGGATGCCGAGATCCGCCTCGAGCTCCTTATAGATGTTCTTAAGCGACGGCGGCAGAGCTGTCCCGTCCTGCACGGAAAAGCAGAGCCCATGCGCCTGCCCGGGCTCGTGATAGGGGTCCTGCCCGAAAATTACCACCTTGACAGAGCTATAAGGCGTGAGCTTGAGCGCCGTGTATATGTGATACATATCGGGGTAGACAGTGTTAGTTGAATACTCCGTCTTGAGAAAATTGCGGAGCTCGAGGTAGTAATCCTTCTCGAACTCGCCGCCGATTACCTCATCCCAGTCGTTACCGATGACGACCATATCAGATAAACAGGGTGTAGAGCGACGAATAAACAATCGCCGCCAACAGGAACACGACTATCAGGATTACGAATATTCTTGCGATGATTGGTTTTTTCTTCATTTTAAATCTCCTATTCGAACTCGCTCATGGCTCCCCCGTTTTGGGGGAGCTGTCGCCGAAGGCGACTGAGAGGGCGCACCGCAGGTGCGTAAACAAACTGCCGCCCGACGCAGAAAAACCGGTCGAGCGGCAACGTCAAATCAATTTCGGTCGAATTCGACTCAACCTGCGAAGCGCGCTATAATATTTACAACGATGCAGACCACATAAAGAAGTCCGACGACAATCTTGGTGACGAGATTAAGTCTTGCCTCACGAGTGTTCTTCATGTTTCTGCCGTAGAAGGAATCGCTTCCTCCGCTGATGGCAGAGCTCATTCTCGCACTGTCGGTGTCAGTAAACATAATGATAAGAACTATAGCAATACTGCAAAGAAGCAGTACGATTCCGCTGATTATATTGACAACAGTCATCTTTTGCCCTCCAATCCGATAGAAATAGCATTCTAAAAGATTATAACATGTCTCAAGATAAAATGCAATAGTGAAAAGGTGAAAATTTCGCTTTACTTCGAAAGTCCCCAGATATTCTTTGCATACTCATCAACCGAGCGGTCGGCGGAGAATCTGCCGGCGTTCGCGATGTTCATGAGAGACATTCTCTGCCACTTGAGAGTATCCTGATAAATCTTCGAAACCTCTGCCTGAGCGCTTCTATAGGACTCAAAGTCCGCAAGAACCATATAGGGGTCGGAGTGCTTGTAGGAGGATACAACATCGTCAAATCTGTTGCCGTTGATGCCGTTTGCAATCTTGTCGACTGCCGCCTTGATAACAGGGTCGCAGTTATAAAGCTGTTCGGGGCGATAGCCCTGACGCTTGAGGTTCTCAACCTCTTCAACGGTCATACCGAAGTTGATGATATTGTCCTGTCCTGCCGCCTCACCGATTTCGATGTTCGCTCCGTCCTTGGTGCCAAGGGTTACGGCGCCGTTCAGCATGAACTTCATGTTGCCGGTTCCGCTCGCTTCCGTTCCGGCGAGTGAAATCTGCTCGGAAACCTCGGATGCAGGCATGAGGAGTTCGGAGAGGGTTACGTTATAGTTCTCAAGGAAGACAACAGAAAGCTTCTCGTTAATCTTCGGGTTCTTCTTGATTTCTTCGCCGAGAGACCAGATGAGCTTTATAATCTGCTTTGCGAGATAATAGCCGGGAGCCGCCTTTGCCGCGAAGATATAGGTCTTCGGCTGAACGTCGAGGTCGGGGTTCTCAAGGAGCATATTATACTCGGAAACGATGTTGAGAGCGTTGAGGTGCTGTCTCTTGTATTCGTGAAGTCTCTTGACCTGAACATCGAAGAGAGTGTCGGGGTTGATAACAACGCCTGTGTCAGCCTTTATCTTCTTGGCGAATGCCTGCTTGTTCTTCTTCTTGACCTCGGCGAGACGCTGGAGAACCTCCGGGTCATCCGCATACTTCTCGAACTTCTTGAGCTCGTTTGCGTCCTTAAGGTAGCCCTTGCCGATGGTGTCGTCAAGAAGCTTGCAGAGCTCGGGGTTCGACTGATAAAGCCATCTGCGGTATGCGATACCGTTTGTGACGTTGGTGAACTTCTCGGGGGTGTTCTCGTACTCATTTGCGAAGACGTCGCGCTTGATGATTTCCGAGTGAATCTGGGAAACGCCGTTGACATGGTGACATACGGCAACGCAGAGCTTAGCCATGTGAACCTTGTTGTTCTGGATGATACTCATCGAGGTGACCTTCTGGTGGTCGTGATACTTCTCCCAGAGCTCGGCGCAATAGCGGTTGTTTATCTCAACGATGATGGAGTAAACTCTCGGAATAACGGTCTTCAAGAGGTCGCTGTCCCACTTCTCGAGGGCTTCCGCCATGACGGTGTGGTTGGTATAAGCGAAGCAACCGGACACAATCTTATAGGCATCATCCCACGAATAGCCGCAGTCGTCAAGAAGAATTCTCATCAGCTCGGGGATTGCAAGGGTCGGGTGGGTGTCGTTAATCTGGATAGCGACCTTATCGGCGAGATTGTCAAGAGTGCCGTAAGTAGCCATGTGATGGTTTACGATATCGGCGACCGATGCGGCGCACATGAAGTACTGCTGACGGAGTCTCAGAGACTTGCCGTCGTTATGGTTATCGTTAGGATAGAGAACCTTTGAGATAGCCTGAGCGGTGATGTTCTGTCCGAGTGCCGCCGCATAGTTTCCGGAGTTGAACTTGTTCATATCGAACGACGGGCTGATAGCCTTCCAGAGACGGAGCTTTGAAACAGCGTCGCTGTCATAGCCGGAGACATACATGTCATACGGCTCGGCGATAACGGTGGTGTAGTTTTCAAGGTTTACATGGTGATACTGATTGTCCCAGTATTCCTTGAGGACGCCGTCGAAATGAATCTCAATCTGAGATTCGGAATGCTCGACGAGCCAGCACTTGCCGCCCGGGAGCCAGTTGTCGGGGAGCTCATCCTGCCAACCGTTTTCGAGCTTCTGACGGAAGATTCCGTATTCATAAAGAATCGAATAGCCGGTTGCCGGATAGCCGTCGGTTGCAAGACCGTCGAGGTAGCAAGCGGCGAGTCTTCCGAGGCCTCCGTTACCGAGACCTGCATCCGGCTCCTGCTCATAGATGGATTCGAGGTTTGCACCCAGATCCTTCAAAGCGCCCTGAGCCGCCTTGACCATGCCGAGATTATAGAGGTTGGTCTTTAAAGACCGACCCATCAGAAATTCCATTGAAATGTAGTAAACCTGCTTCTTACCCTCGGAATGAACCTTTGTTGTGTACTTGTGGCGCTTGTCGGGAAGCTCTCTTGTGATGATGTAAGCAAGAGCCTCATAAAGCTGCCTGTCCGAAGCCAGCTCCGGAGAAATACCGTACTTCACGTCAAGAACGTTGACGATTTCTTCCTTAAGTCCTTCCTTGGTGTAACGCTTGTTAATAGCCTTAGGCATTTTAAATCCCTCCAAAAGATAGATTTTAATAGCTTACGGTAAACGAGACCCGAAGCCCCGTTCCCCTTGTTGATTTCAAGTATACTTTGCCTTGCTTATTATAATACATCAAACGGGGGAATGTCAATAGTTAATTTGAAACGAGGCTTTTTAAAAGAAACAAAAAAAGCCGTTGACAAAACGACCCTCATGAGTTATAATAGATGACAGAGAAGCGGAACTGCCGCTAACAGTTCCGAGTCAACCTCACAAGTACGGATTTAACATCCGTATAGGGGTGGAAAGTGACCGTCACCGTTTGCTTAAGTTACAGGGCGGTTATTTTTTTCGTCCGTCTGACCAAACGTCGAACAGCTTAAAAACAACTGTAAACACTAAACTCAGAAGCAATAAAACTTCAGAAGTTGTCATGCTTATCGACCTCCCTTATTTTATGTAATCTCTGCGGGGCAGAAACTACCGGAGCAGTAACTGCTCCGCAGGAAGAGGTCGACCATATTGAGTCGCAAGCATGTATACCTACTTTTGACTCTCACTTCTCTGTCGCTATAATTGTACACTATAAAGTATTTTTTGTCAACACATTTCTAAATTTCGACAAATAAAAAGCCGTCTGCGCGACGGCTTTTCTTAGCTTCTGATAACATTCAACCCCTTCGCTTCAATAATCCTCTCATAGTCCTTATACGCCACATCCTGATCGAGTCGGGAGGGGTAGACGCCTTGAAGGACTTCGGACGAGGAGTATTGCCAGATGCCCAAAATCGGGTAGGTGTAGAGGGCTTTGCGGCGCTCTTCGCTCGTGTAGCATGCAAGCCAGACGTCGAAGTGTCTGAGTCTATCCATATCGAGATAGTTCTTGATGAAGTTCGCGTAGGAATAGAGCATCGCATAGCAGCCGGCGTCCTCGATTTCGGTTAAGAATCTGAGGGCGATGTCGGTGCATTTTTCACGCCCGAGCGCCTTCTGCGTGCCGTCCTCGATGTCGTATACTATCGGGTGGGTGAGCTTCTTGCCCTTAATCCACGAGAGCATCATCTTCGCTTCAGTCGAAGCCTGCTCCTCGGTTGTGGCGTAGCTGTAAAGATACGCCCCGACGGACAACCCTGCGGCTTTTGCCTTTGAGTAATGGCTGTCAAAAGCCGAATCCTTGCCCTTAAGGCTTCCCGCCTTCGCCATAACAAAGCTGTAGCCGAGGTCTTTGAGCTCCTCATAGTCCATCCTCATCGGCGACTGATATTTTGAAACGTCTATGCCTTTGTATTCGCTCATTTATATTCCTCCTGTTCTTCCGTATTATCTTTCTTGCCTGTAATTTGTTTCGAAATAGTTATCGCCGCCGTGAGGACTCCCTCGACTCCACTGCAACCCATAACGCAGGTGATGAGGGTGTCCGGCACGGCGTCTTTTATATAAAATGTCACAATCATCGCTATTGTGAATAGTCCCATGAAGCCTCCGAGAATGATTAAGATTTTGTCTGTCGTCCCGAGAGGCTTTTTGTCTGTCTTTTTCATCACCTATGAGCCTGTTGGTTGAGGTATTTGTCAAGCTTGTCCTTGGCGGTTGTGACGGCGTGATTGGCGCCGAGCTGTCCCAATCCGTCGAGGCAAGCCGAGAGTGCGAAGCATATAAGAGTGTTCTCTTCCTTGATTCTGAGAATTTCCGCCGCCTGCTTCTTCTGTCCCAAATACCACTTCACTATCGACACGGCAAATCCCGAAGCCACGGTCAGCGCAGAGATTACCGATGCCGTTTTGATTATCATGTCAGCCATTTCTGCCTCCTTAGCTGTCCGTCGGGCTTGCCGCATAGAGCGTGAGCTTCGCCGAAAGCCCATTCGAATCAAAATATATCTTCTGCGACGCAAGGGTGAACTCCCCCATCGTGCTTCCGTCGGGCTTGCGGACAAGCACCCTGTCCCCGGGCTCTAAGACCGGGTTGCATCTTGTCTCTAAAGTGAGCTCAAAGCGCTGATTCTTCGCCTCGTAGTATCTCCACGCGACAATCAGGGCAAACGAGCTGTCGACGAAATCGTTGTCTAAGAACTCCGCCAGACATCCCCTCGTATAGGTTCCCCACGATGCTCCGAACGAGCTTCCTTCGTTCTCACCGGTGACCTCGACATAGTCGGTGTGACTTCCGAGCTTAAGACCCGAATACCCGAGTATGCTCCCCGAAGCTATTTCCGCAGAATAGCCGCTTCTTCCCGCAAGGTTTTCGAAGTGAGCCGTCCCCGCTCTGTCGACCCAGACGGAAGCCATCCCGGCGGCTTGCGCAAGCTTCAGAAGGCAGTCCCTCTGCGAATCGACGGTTGTGAGCATGTTCGGATAGACGGTTGCCTCAAGAGTGGCGTCGTCACAGTAGAGGTCGAGCCCCGCAAGCGCTCCCGACGGAGCATTCATGAGCGTTGCCATGCTGACCGCCGAGCTTGTGTAAAGCCCCGTCATGTACTTCTCCATATAGGTTGCGACCCTGTCGGACGCCTCGATGCTGACTGTCAAGCCCAAATCGGGCGTGTCAATCTTGTCGATATAGTATTTCCCGGCGCTGACGTATTCGTCGTTGATTCCAATCAAAACTTCGAACCGTGCCCCGACATAGTCTTTTTCCTGCGAGGCAAACGAGAGCCCGAGGCTGTCAATCGCCGTGAGCTTAAGTGACCGCGACGGGAAGCTCTCGCCGGTGATGTCGAGCCCTTCGGTGAGCTCAAGGCTGATTATGTCACCGGTGCCGAGCTCCATGCCCTCATAGTCACCTAAGAAGGCTATCTTTATCCCGACTTTTCTTAGCTCGCTGTCGGGGTTAAAATCGCTCGTGTGAGTCTGCATTCACTCCACTTCCTTTCCCGTGGCGGTTATACTTACCGCGTACCACTCGCTGACGCCTTCGTCGTCGAACTCACAAGCCTTAATCTTCGGAATGTCGAAGAGAAAATCTGCGGTGACGCTCCCCGAGGCGTCGGGATATGTCACGCTTAAGAACGGCGAAGCTTGAATCATAGATATAAGCACTTCAAGCGTAGCTCTTGTAAGCTTTATGTCACCTGCATCGAGGGTGACCTTCTGCCCGATAACGTCAAGCACGGTTGTGCCGTCGGAAGCAGTGGCGGTGCTCCCGATTCGCTTTTTCTGGATAGTGTAATCCGTTCCGAGCGGCAGTACAACGGTAGAAGTCCCGTCGGTGATTGTAAGCGAGCCGGAAACGGTGGTCGAGCCGTCGTAGTCCTCGGCGGAAAACTGCCGGAAGGAGAAGGTCGCCATATCGGGCGACTCCCCGGTGTCTTCTCCGGTAATCTGAAACGCCGAGCCGTCCGATAGCCTCTTGAAAACGTCGCCATAGCTCAGGTCGACATCGGGCGAAACGGTCAGGGTGTACTTTCTTACGAGCTTCGAGTCCTCCTCCGAGGAGCTGTCAAGAATCAGGGCGCCCGTGAAGGTCTCGCCCTCGGTAAGCCCTTCCCCGGTCACCGTGAGCTTCGAAAATTCCTCCGAAAAGATTTCAACAAGGCTCATTACAGCTTCCTCCATTGGTTGAGCCTCGAGCCGAATACCTTCTGCCACGAAGCCGAATCGCCGCCCTCGAGCTCATAGGAATAGCCGCCGAAGCTCTCTTTTTTATAGGGCGACGGGGACGCCATATCCGAAGCCATATAATCCGAAATCTCCGAGCATATCGTAAGGAATTCCTCGGGAGGATTCATAAGTGCGATGTCCCCGGAAAACTCCTCGTCCTTGAGCGTGTCGTCGGGATAGAGATGCACGCCGTCGTTATATTCGCTTCCCCAGATGAGATAGTAGCCGTCTCGCATAAAGTCGGCGTTCGTAAGCGCGCCGCCCGAGATTGTGAACTTCCCCGCATGAACGGAGGATATAAAATAGTTTCTTATGTGCCTGCAAACAGCTTCAATCATTCTTTTTTCTTTCCTTTCTTAATTCCCTTTCGGGACGGGGAGAAATCTCCCCATCCCATTCTGCCGGTTTTAGGCTACGGTGCAGACGAGCACGGCGATAGCTGTCGGGTCGGTGACCTTTGCGCCGTAGACGTGAAGACCCTTGACAGCGTCGGCAAAGCGCTTTTCGGGGCGATAAGCGGTGGTCTCAAGGACCTGCTCCGCATAGGTGCAAGCCGAAGGAACCTGTGCCGTGACCTTGTAGCACTCGCCGTCGGAATAGCAGTTGTTCGACTCATAGATGTCAAAGCCTGCGATTCTTCCGATGAAGCCGCTTCTTGTGGTCTCCTCGCCCATATTGCCGGAGCCGGTGAACCTCGAATCCTGCAACAGAAGCGCATAGACGTCGGGCGGCAGAACGATGCTTCTGCCCTCGTGAGGGACGTTGTTCTTGTCGAGGATTAGTCGAAGCTGAACGATGTAGCCATAGACGTTGTCGGCAGTGAGAGCGATGGGTGTGTCCGAGCCGATGACGTTTGCGTCATCTGCGCCGTTCACCAAGGTCTCGAGGATATAGGCATCCGCCGCGTCGTTCAGGGCGTAGGCGCTTCTCTCCATAGCCTTGTCCATGATGTTTCCCGCCGCCTGTGCCTGCTCAACGTCATCAATCTGGAAGTTGAAATACTTCGCATTGTCGATTTCGAGCATGCTGTCGGAGACGGAGAGGCTTTCGGGGTCGCCGATTTCGGAGTCGGCTTCGTAATCGGAAACGGTGATGTTTCCGATACTGTTGATGTGGACGGCAGAGCCGCACTGCTTGATTTCTCCTTCGTAATCTCTGTTTACGAGGGAAGCCGCGACGTGAACCTTGTCAAGAGCATTGAGGAGTCTTGCGCTCCAGAGCTCGGGAATGAATGTAGATATTGCCATAAATTTTTTCCTTTCTTTTTGTTAATCGTAATCGTTTACCCTCAGCGATTGCTTGATCGCCGGGTAGTTTTCGTTGATTTCCCTCGGGGACATCCTTCTTATGTCGTCCCTCGAGTAGCCTTTGTCGGATGAATTGCGGGGCGGATTCGCCGTTTCGGCTCCCAAGAGGTATCTCTTCGGGATAAATCCCGACCAGAGCCGGAGTATCGAGTCCTTGACGGCTTCCTCGTCCGAAAGCCTGCCATCTGCGTCAAGCTCGATGCGGTCGAAATCCGTAACATGTAAAATAGGGTTCACACATTCCTCCGGGATGTGAAGTACTCTTAACATTTCCGTCACTGCCTGCTTCTTAGCCTGCACTGCCTTCTCCTTCGAAAGCTCCTCCCTGAATGCTTGATACTCTTTTTCAAGATTCTCGTATTTCTCCCGATAGTCGTCAAGACTGCTCTTCGCGTTATCGAGCTCGCCCGTCAGACCTGTCAGCCTCTCAACCTCGGCTTTGTAGCCCTTAAGAGCCTCGACCGTCTCCCAGTGAGCCTTGAAAATCGCGTCCGCATTTTCATCCGTAATGCCCATTTCTCTGAGCATCTTTCTTGTCAATGCCATTTTTTCTTTCCTTTCTCGTGTAACTTCTTCTACACAATTTATATGCCCAGTGCTTCCGCACATAGTGCCTTGATTGTTTCGTCGTCGAAGAGCCCTCTCAGAAGAAGTGCCGTCTCGACTCTTTCTCTTTCAGTCTGCGCCTTTTCGTATTCGTTGACTATGGTGTCTCTCTTGAACGTGCAGGTGTCCTCGATTCCAAGAAGCTCCAAGAGCCCGTGGATAAACTTGAGAACCGAATACTCGAGCATGTTCGAATAGAGGTTCATCGGCTCATAAGCCGCCTTTATCGCCGTTGCGGTCGAAGCGCCGCCCGAAACCATGTCAAGGTTCAAGACCATGAAGTCGCGATACATCTCGTTTTCGAGCCTTGTGAGCATCGCTTCCCTGCTGGCATAGGGAACCTCGGTTGTGTGAGATTCGGCTTGTGCGCCGTCGTCCTCGATGACCGCCGCCTTGACAGTCTTCATGTGCTCGACGAAGCGTGCAAGGTCGATGTCGTCCATGCCGCCTGCGTTCGAAATCGTCCAGTAAATCATAGACGCGTCGTCAATGTCGTTTGCAAAGCCCGATTCGATGAGGTCGTAGCAGTCAATCTGCCGACGCAGTCCAACAATCCCCGACTGCTTTCTCGGGGAGTAAAGCGGGACTATCGGAAGCTTCGGATAGTTCTCGCTTGTCACGACTTCGTCCATGTAATCCGATTTCACGACAACCTGCTTGTAAGCCCTCTTCGGCTTCATCTCGCCGAGCTCCTCGCCCCTGCGCCTGATATACTCGGTGTAGCCGTCAAGCTCATAGAGTGTGAGCCTGAGCGGCTTGTCAATGTCCAACTGCCAGAAGCGGATTCCGGCTTTCAGCTCGCCCGTCTCCTCGTCATACAGCGGCACAAATTCCTGCGCTCCGAAAACCTCGATCCGGTCGCTGTTCATAAATCCATACGAAACGCCGCCGTTCAGGGCGTCCGTGAGTGCCTCCTGAAGCGAATGGTCGAAGCTGTCGCCACCCAATAGCTTCTTCGTCCCTTCGCCCTCAAATCGGGCACCGTACCCAAGAAGATACTGCACCGTCTGAGTGACGAACCTGAAATAGACGTTAGAAGCAAGGCGGTAGTTCGCCGAGTAGTTGTCCGGCACGGCTCTTCCCGAAACGGTATAGAGAAGCTTCCGGTACTTCGTGATGGTCGGGTTTTCGTTCCGCCAATAGGCAAGAGCGTCGAGGGTGTCGCGGTAGGTCTTCGAGGTCTTATAGTCCGCAACCGCGCCCAATAAAAACTCTTTGAGCTCTTTTTCACCCTTCTTTGCCTTCTCCAAGTCCTGATATGTGTACACTTAAATAAATCTCCCTTTCTTTTCAGAGCAGTGCAAGCCGTGTCGGCTCCTGCTCGTTTCTTTTCTTTGCGAGTATTGTCGACGAGAAGTATCTTATCTCGTCCATCGCGTGGTCGAATTCCTTCACTACCTTGTCGTTTCCCGCCTTGTCGTCCCAACGGTAGAGCGAAAACTCCCGAATAGCGTTTTTACAGCTTCTGTGGATTTTCAGCTTGCCGGATTTCAGGAACCCGGCAGTCAGACGGATGCCGTTCATCACGTCGTTGTCCGCTTTCTTCACTCTGAACCGCCCACGCTTGCGAATCAGAGTTATAAAGCTTGACGCCGACGGGTCGACGATGACATACCGAACCGGCAAATCCCCCGCCAGAGCCTCAAGTGCCAGATAGTAATCTTCATCCGTCAACTGCTTCTTCTCGGCTCTGCCGTCGTAGTAATATTCCGAAATCCTCGTGGCGACGCCGTCCTTCAGGCACCACAGCCCCATCGAGCAGGGATTCATCGTCCCATAGTCGCAGGAAATGTAATATTCTCCGCACATCGGGACCTCATCTGTGAAGTATTCTTCACACATCTCGTAGACCAGCCCCTCCGCCAGAACCCATCTGCCCTCGATGTATCTCTCATAGAAGGCGCCCGAGTAGTAGCTCTTGTAGCGCTCTATAATGCGTTTCGAAAGAGACGGATTGTCCTCAAGCTTAAAATGCAGATAGAGGACGTTGCGCTCGTCGGCTTTCAGAATCCACTCCCGATAGAACCAGTGCTCGGGCGACTCGGGGTTACAGCTGAACCACAGCTTCGAGCCCTCGACCGAGCATCTTGCCACTGCCTGCGAAACGAACGACTTCGGCATCAGCGCAACCTCGTCGATAAGAGCTCCCGCAAAGGTTCTTCCCTGAATCAGCATAAAGCTCGATTCGTCCTTGCCGCCGAAGACCTCGAAAAGGTTTCTTGTGCTACCGTTTGAGACCTCCATCACTTTACTTGAAGGCTTCCACCTGATTCGGTACTTCTTTGCGGGATAGCTCATCGACATGAACGGCAGGATAATGTTCTTGACTGCGCCGTCGGCTGTCTTCCCGCAGATTCCGAACCGCTGACCCGAGAAGTTCGCCATCGCCCAGTCGACGAACGCGACCGTCATCATTGAGGTTTTTCCGGAACGAATTGCGCCGTCGCAGATGAGAGCGTCATAATCCGATTCGGCAAACGCAAAAATCTTTTTCTGCTTCTCACTGAGCATCCCCTCACCCCCTTACTGCGGCTTGTCGCTCCTGAGGTCCTTCTCAAGCTCAAAAATGCTCTTGCTCAGAGGGTCGTCCGTCCGGGCGGCGCTGTCATTTTCTCCGAGGAAGTTGTCCGACAGAGACGAAATCGCGCCGGTGAGCTGAGAGACGCTTGCGCTCTGCAATTTCTCCTCGTCGTTCAGAATCTCAAGGCACTTTTCTATAATTTCGCTCGCCATGAGCCTGTTGGAATTGCTGATATCCCACCTATCCAAATTCATCCCTCCGAATTTCATATTTTCCTGAAAAAAGTGCTTGACAAATCGGAGAAAGCTTGCTATAATACAGTTGTGTGTTTTTGATAACATTCATATTTTTATTTCTCCTTTTTTCTTTTCCAATCTTTGAAACAAAGTCGTCCTCAGGGGCGGCTTTGTTCTTTACGGTGGCTTTTCCGTGTATCGGAGCTCCGCCACCGCAGAAACTTTGTTCTGAACTTTTGTTCTGAATCTAATGATACTCCGGAAATTCGATTTGTCAACCCCAAAATTCAAAAAAATCCCCCTCAGTCCGCTTTTCGGGACTTCGGGAGCAAAACCGAATAAATTTGTGAAAAAGGGCTTGACAACACCCAAAAAATAGCGTATAATATCGTAGTTCGATTGAGAACGAGTAAATCAGTGTTATGGAGAAGTCGCCTAGCCCGGTTTATGGCGCACGACTGGAACTCGTGTATGGGTTGATAGCTCATCGAGGGTTCGAATCCCTCCTTCTCCGCCAAAAATAACTACCCCCAAAACTGGGGGTAGTTATTTTTGATGGATGTTGTGAGGGTGAGCACCCATGCCACGCCGAAGGCGCTGCGTGGGTTCAGAATCCATCTTTACTTTAACTTCATTCCATCCTTGAACGCCTCTCCGACCCTCTCGGTTACTTTATAGTACCCGTGAGTATACGGATCAAACGCAATCGCTGAAACCTTTTCGATATCAACCTTTCCGTCAGTCAGAACCGCCTCATCCGCTGTGGTGTTCACAATTTTGCCGATAACCCCACAGCCGTACTGGTCGTCCTGATACTCGATAAACTCGCACTCCATGCAAAGTGGGAACTCGTTGATGATGGGAGCGTCAACCCTCTCCGACTTTTTGGCGGTCAAACCGCTTTTTGCAAATTTGTCGGGAACCTTGTTTCCCGAAACCACACCAAAGTAGTCCGCCTCGACAACATGCTTACTGTCGGCAATGCTTACGGTAAAAGCTTTTCTTGCCTTGATGTTCTGAACGGTTTTATGGGTCTCCGTGAGATTCAGAATAATATAGTCCCTTTCGAGCATCGTTCCCCAAGCGGCGTTCATAACGTCAATACTGCCATCCTCATTGTAAGTAGCAATCATCAGCACCGGCATCGGGAAAATAGCCTCGGTTGTCTTTATGTCTCTTCTCATAAAATTAATCCTCCTTAGGGTATTGTCTTTCGACTGATTATATGGTATCATATAATTGTAATAATTTCAAGTACCAACATTTTTGTAAGAAGTGGAGGATCACTATGAACGCACTAATAGTAATCGACATGCAAAACGACTTCATCGACGGTGCTTTAGGCACTGCGGAAGCGGTTTCAATCGTCCCGAACGTGAAGAAAAAAGTTTCGGAATATCTCGCTTCCGGCGGGACGGTCATCTATACCCGTGACACCCACACCGAAGACTATCTCTCCACTCAGGAGGGCAAGAACCTGCCCGTCGTCCACTGCGTCAGGGGCACCGAAGGCTGGGAAATCGCCGACGGAGTTTATGCCGAGGGATCAACTGTCGTCGACAAGCCGTCGTTCGGCTCGACCGAGCTTCCGAAGGTGCTTGCCGGGATTCCGAATCTCGAGTCAATCGAGCTCGTCGGGCTCTGCACCGACATCTGCGTCATCTCGAACGCAATGATTCTCAAGGCGGCATTCCCCGAGGTTCCGATAACGGTCGACAGCTCCTGCTGTGCCGGCGTGAGCCCCGAAAGCCACGAAAACGCCCTCAAGGCGATGGCGGTCTGTCAGATAAAAATCGCATAAGAAAAGCCCGTGTGGACTATCCCGCACGGGTTTTTGTCATAAGAAGCCTGATTGTAATCACGAGGACCAAGGCATACATCGCGCCGCTTGTGATTGCGGACAGCGTCAGCATGCTCTCGGCGCCGCCGTTCACCATTATTAGCGTATTCTGAAGCGACATCACCGACACAATCGCATCAATAAGGTTTATCGCCCGAAGCTCCGAGATTAAGATATTTCCCGAGAGCTTTTTCTTTTTGCTCCCGAAATTCACCGACGCCATGATTATCTTGTAGGTCGTGTACGCCGCCATCGCTATGGCAACGTAAAGAGGGTAGCCCACCGGCTTCTCGAACATCACCATCAGCGCAATCGGGCAGATAAGTGCGATATTGAGGAGCAGAAGAAACGCCGAGCTCACCCGAAATGTCCGAAGCCGAGCCTTGTTTCTATTCTCCTGCGTCCTGATTTTCCTCTCCGAAAGAAGAATTATCTCCCGGATAATTGCAAGGATTATGTAGTACCCTGCAATGCTCCCATGCCAGAGCGAGCCCTTCGCTATCCCGAGGTAGCCGTTATACGCGGCGAACCCGACGGTTATCCCAAGCGACAGCCATGCCGAGGAGAAAGTCCTGAATTCATAGTCGGTGCGGTATCTCTCGATGAAGCTATTTTTCATATTGATCCCCCTCTGTTATGTCTGAATTTCTGTTATTTTGTGTCGAATTAAGAGCTAATAACTCTGTGATTGTCTGCATAGCTCCGAGATACGCCGCCGACGCCCTCGAGAAGACCTGATACTTTTTCCAGACGAAGTATAAATCCGATTCCCATGTGGGGTATACCGGCTTGAAGCAGAGCCCGCTGTCGCCCGACGTGTTGATGAGCCTGTCAAGCCCGATGAGATAGCCGAATCCCGATTTCACGAACTGCGAGGCGTTGTAAATCAGGTCATACTTGAGGACAATATTCAGCTCGTCCTCGTTCTTTTTAAGCCAACGGAACATCTCGCCGGTTTTCGAAGCCTGTTGCGAGACAATCAGCGGCTTGTCCCAGAGGTCTTCCGCCGTTATGCAGTCCTTTCCCGCAAGCGGGCTGTCGTCCCGCATGAGCACTCCCCAGGTGTCTTTTGTAGGGAGACGAATATAGTCATACTTTTCAAACCCTGTCGGCTCAGCAACCAAAAGCCCGAAGTCGATGAGCCCCTTGTCGAGCCTTTCCGCGACCTGCTCGCCATCTCCGGCATAGATGTGATAGTGAATATTCGGGTACTTCTTCTGGAGCTCGCAGGCGGCATCAGCCAAAAAAGAAATCGCCTCCGACTCCCCGCCGCCGATATAAACATCGCCGCTTATGTCGTAATCGGAGGAAATCATCTCGTTTTTTGTCTTCTCCATCAGGTCTATGAGCTCTTCTGCACGTCCCCGAAGAAGCATGCCGTCGTCCGTCAGGGTAACTTTTCTGCTCCCACGGATAAATAACTGTTTCCCGAGCTCGTCCTCGAGGTCCTTAATCGCCCTTGAAAGCGGCGGCTGAGTCATATGAAGCGTCTCGGCGGCTTTTGTGATGCTCTCTTCCCGGGCAACCGCCAGAAAATATTGAAGCGACCGTATGTCCATTGCTATCCCTCCTGCATCTATTCTATCACAGTTTCTCATACTTTTCAAGTATATATCCCGATATAACATACATATTTGATATTGAGCAAGTGCCATGCTATAATAATATTGACCCAAAAATATAGATATGGAGGTAACAGCGATGAAGAAACTTGTTGCGATGTTGCTTTCAGCAATTCTGCTCTCAGCCCTTTTGCTCACATCCTGTGGTACGGAAACCGCTTCGGAAGAGCAAACCGATGCAGTCACCAAAGCCACGACAGAAACCACAGAAGCCACTTCCGAGTCGGAATCCGAGACGGAAAGCGAAAGCACCGAAGCGACAACCGAAACGCCCGAAGCATCCGAAGTCAAAATCCTCGTCGCATATTTCTCCTGCACCAACACCACCGAGCAAATAGCCGAATGGATCGCCGACTATACCGGCGCAGACCTCTACGAAATAGTCGCCGCCGACCCATATACGGAAGAAGCCCTGGCATACTACACCGGCGGTCGGGCAGACCAAGAGCAGAGCGACGACTCCGCCCGTCCCGAAATCTCGGGCTCGGTTGAAAATATCGAAGATTACGACATCATTTTCTTGGGCTACCCCATCTGGCACGGTCAGGCTCCGAAGATAATCTATACTTTCCTTGAAAGCTATGATTTCGGAAATGTCACCATCATCCCCTTCTGCACCTCGCACTCAAGTGGCATCGGCTCAAGCGCCGAAAACCTGCACTCGCTCGTCTCCGATTCTGTTACATGGGACGACGGCAGACGGTTCTCAGGGGACGCAACCGAAGATGATGTTATCGAATGGGTTGAAAGCTTGGATTTACCGGAAAGCGAGGCAAGCAAAATGTCCGAAGTGGGCATATTCAACTTTGAAACAAAAACCGTTCTTCTTAACAGCGGCTACGAAATGCCGATTGTGGGTCTCGGGACCTACAGCCTTTCGGACGAAGAGTGCGCAGTATCAATCGCCGCACTTCTTGAAGCCGGAGGACGGCTCATCGACACCGCTTATATGTACGGCAACGAAGCCGCAGTCGGTGAAGCTATCCTAAGTTCCGACGTCCCTCGCGAAGAGATTTTCGTCATCACGAAGCTCTATCCGACACAGTATTCCTACGCCGCAGAAGCCATCGACGACGCTCTCGAGCGGATGGGGCTCGACTATATCGACATGATAATTCTTCATCACCCGGGCGACGGCGATGTTGAAGCGTATCTTGCCCTTGAGCAGGCGGTTGCCGACGGCAAGGTCCGCTCAATCGGGCTTTCAAACTGGTATGTCGAAGAGCTTGAAGAATTCCTGCCGCAGGTGAACATCACTCCCGCACTCGTCCAGAACGAAATCCACCCATACTATCAGGAAAACGACGTGATTCCATACATCCAGAGCCTCGGAATCGTCGTTCAGGGCTGGTATCCCCTCGGCGGAAGAGGTCACACCTCCGAGCTTCTTAACGACGAGACGATTGTCGCCATCGCCGAAGCTCACGGAGTTTCCTCAGCGCAGGTAATCCTTCGATGGAATCTCCAGAAGGGCGTAGTCGTAATCCCCGGCTCGAGCGACCCCGAACACATAAGAGAGAATCTCGACCTCTTCGGCTTTGAGCTCACAGACAAAGAGATGGAAGCCATCAACGCATTGGACAGAAACGAAAAGCACGACTGGTATTGACGTATATCGCATAATTCTGCTATAATAATCTCAACAAAAAATACAAACGGAGGTACACACATGAACGACTTTATTTTCCACAATCCAGACAAGGTTTATTTCGGCAAGAGCCATCTTAAGAATCTGCCGGCGGAGCTCAAGGCTTTCGGCAATAAGGTTCTCCTCGTCTACGGCGGCGGCTCTATCAAGCGCAACGGGCTTTATGACGAAATAGTCACTCTCTGCAAAGATAACGGCATCGAGCTCTTCGAGCTTTCGGGAGTTGAGCCGAACCCGAGGCATTCGACCGCCAACAAGGGCGCAGAAATCTGCAAGCGTGAAGGCATTGACGTTGTGCTTGCGGCAGGTGGCGGCTCCACCATCGACTGTGCCAAGGGCGTTGCGGCGGCGGCAAAGACCGAGGGCGGCGACGTCTGGAAGCTCGTTTCCGGCGGAGTCTGGGTCACGGATGCTCTCCCCGTCGTCGCGATTCTCACGAACGCCGCAACCGGCTCCGAGATGGACGCTTGGGCGGTCATCTCGAATATGGACACCAACGAAAAAATCGGTCTCGGCGGCTCGGCGCTCATCCCGAGGGTCGCCTTCGAGAACCCCGAATACAGCTACACCCTGCCGTCCTACCAGACCGCATGCGGAGCCTTCGACATCTTCAACCATGTTCTCGACAACTACTACCTCGCCGGAGATGCGACTTTCGACCTGCTTCTTGAAATGCAGGAGGCGGTCATGCGCACCGTCGTCAAGTGGGCGCCGATTGCGATGAAGGAGCCGGAGAACTACGAGGCGAGAGCCAACCTTATGTGGGCGTCCTCGATGGCGCTCAACACCATTCTCGATGGCGGAACCGTCCACGGCTGTGCCTGCCACGCGATGGAGCACGAGCTCTCCGCCTACTACGACATCACCCACGGTCACGGCTTGGCAATCCTCACTCCCCGCTGGCTCAGCTATATTCTGGATGAAGAAACCGCTCCCGCAATCCAGCGCTTCGGCGTAACCGTTTTCGGAACGGAGCCCTCACTTAGCCCGATGGACGGCGCAAAGAAGGCAATCGAAGCCTGCTCGAAGTTCTGCTTCGAGACCCTGGGCTTAAAGCCGAATCTAAGTGACCTCGGAATCGACACCACCCATTTCAAGGCTATGGCAGAGCACGCCTGCGCCGGCGGCGTCATCACAGGTCTCAAGAACCTCACCCCCACCGACGTCGAAAAGATTTACGAAATGTGCCTGTAAGATAGTTTCTTCCACAATAAACAAAAAGCCGAGCGAGGCTAATCTTGCTCGGTCTTTTTTGCATTGGCAATGCCAGTGGCATTGCCATTGGTATCACTCAAATCCACCTCAAGCGGCTTGTCAATCTCCTTCCCGACATAACCGCCGTTGCGACGGCGTTGCTTGACACATTCCGTGAGGAGGTATTCAATCTGCCCGTTGAGGGAGCGGAAATCGTCTTCAGCCCATGCGGCGAGGTCGCTGTAGAGCTTCTCCGAAATCCTTAAAGGTACTGCTTTTTTATCAGCCATCTATCCATCATCCTGATTCTAATACAAGCTGCCGGAGTTCACCACCGGCTGTGCATCGTGATTGCCGCAGAGAACTACGAGAAGATTCGAGACCATTGCCGCCTTTCTCTCGTCGTCCAGGTTCACGAGCCCGCCTTCGTTGATTCTCTCAAGAGCCATCTCGACCATGCCGACGGCTCCGTCAACTATCATCTTTCTTGCGTCGATTATAGCCGAAGCCTGCTGACGTTGGAGCATCACAGCCGCAATCTCGGGAGCATATGCCAAGTATGTGATTCTCGCCTCGACGATTTCGAGACCCGCATCGTCGACCCTCTGCTGAATTCTGTCCTTGATTCTTGCGGCGACAATCTCGCTCGAGCCTCTGAGGCTTCCCTCGTCAGCGATTCCATCGCCCGTGGTGTCAACATTCGGAGCGACATCGTAAGGGTACATCTTGACGATTTCACGAAGAGCCGAGTCGCACTGAAGCGAAAGATACTCTTTATAGTTATCGACGTTGAAGACCGCCTTCGCCGTGTCGACAACTCTCCACATAACGGCAATTCCGATTTCAATCGGGTTGCCGAGGCAGTCGTTGATTTTCTGCCTTGAGTTGTTGAGGGTCATGATCTTGAGGGAGATTTTCGTCTCGGCTGAGCTGATGTGAATCTCGCCCGAGGAGTTCACAAAAACAGGCGCAGTCTGGGTGTTCTTCGCTCCCGCAACGTCTCCCGACTGGCTGAGCTTCGTTCTTCCTGCCGGATTGAAGGACACGCAGAAAGGATTAACATAGTAGAATCCATCTCCCTTAAGCGTTCCGACATACTTTCCGAAGAGGGTGAGCACTCTTGCCTCCTGCGGCTTGAGAACCTTCAAGCCCATAATCGGAATCCAACCTACACAGCACCAGATAATCCCGACAACCAGAAGCACAGCTCCGATAACGAATTCAGCAAAGCTTTCGCCATCCAGCATTATGCCTCCCGCAATAATGAGAAGCACCGCCAGAATCAGCCCGAAGATAGTCCCCAGTAGCACCGGCATTCCCTTCTTCACTTTCTTAACCGGAAACTCCGTCATTCCAACATTAATATTTGCCATAACATATTCCGTCCTTTCGCGACATCACTCACGAAGTGATATCATTTTGATATCACTATCATATCACAGAGAGTAGCGGTTGTCAAGCATTTTTTTGGAAAAATTTAAAGCCTCCCCTGAAAGGGGAGGGGGACCGGCGAAGCCGGTGGAGGGGTTTCCCATAAAACCCGAAGGCGCAAACGCTCTTGCGAGCATCTGCGCCTTCGGTCAACAAAGGGGTCAAGAAAATGTCTTTATCATTCGGTTGCGATAACAACGCCTGAGCCAACGGTTCTGCCGCCTTCACGGATAGCGAAGCGGAGTCCGTTCTCGATAGCAATCGGGGTGATAAGCTCAACGCTGATCTCAACGTTGTCGCCGGGCATGCACATTTCCTTTCCTTCAGGAAGGGTGATGGTGCCGGTAACGTCAGTGGTTCTGAAATAGAACTGAGGTCTGTAGTTGGTGAAGAACGGAGTATGACGTCCGCCCTCTTCCTTCTTAAGAACGTAAACCTGTCCCTTGAACTTGGTCAAAGGATGGATGGATCCGGGCTTGCAGAGAACCTGTCCTCTTTCGATGTCCTTTCTCTGAACACCACGAAGAAGTGCGCCGATGTTGTCGCCTGCCTCTGCATAGTCGAGGGTCTTTCTGAACATTTCAAGACCGGTAACAACGGTCTTAGCTCTCTCTTCGGTGAGACCGATGATCTCAACTTCGTCGCCGAGCTTAACCTGTCCACGCTCAACTCTACCGGTTGCAACGGTACCACGTCCGGTGATGGTCATGGTGTCCTCAACAGGCATAAGGAACGGCATATCAGCCTTACGGTCAGGAGTAGGAATATAGGAGTCTACAGCGTCCATGAGTTCCTTGATGCAAGCATACTCGGGAGCGTCGGGATCGGTGGAAGTGGACTCGAGTGCCTGAAGAGCAGAGCCCTTGATGATCGGGATGTCGTCGCCGGGGAAGTCGTAGGACGAGAGAAGGTCACGGATGTCCATCTCAACGAGCTCGAGGAGCTCAGGGTCGTCAACCTGGTCAACCTTGTTCATGAAAACAACGATTGCAGGAACGCCAACCTGACGTGCGAGAAGGATGTGCTCTCTGGTCTGAGCCATAGGTCCATCAGAAGCAGCAACTACGAGGATTGCGCCGTCCATCTGAGCAGCACCGGTGATCATGTTCTTTACATAGTCAGCATGACCGGGGCAGTCAACGTGAGCATAGTGACGGTTGTCAGTCTCATACTCAACGTGAGCGGTGTTGATGGTGATACCACGCTCTCTCTCCTCAGGAGCCTTATCGATCATATCGTAAGCCTCAAACTTTGCCTGACCCTTCATAGCCAGAACCTTGGTGATTGCAGCGGTGAGGGTGGTCTTGCCGTGGTCAACGTGTCCGATGGTACCTACGTTAACGTGGGGCTTGTTTCTTTCAAATTTTTGCTTTGCCATTGGAATTTCCTCCCTTGAAATTTGTTTGGTATTCTAATATTAACAGATTAGCGACCGAAATGCAAGAGAAATTTGCATTTACAGTGAAAAAGTTTTGTGAAATTTAAAATCAGTCGTTCGAATGCTTGCGGCTCGACATGATGCTCTCGGCAACAGACTTCGGAACATCGGTGTAGCTGTGCGGCTCCATCGTATACTGTCCTCTGCCCTGAGTCTTTGATCTCAAGTCGTTCGAATAACCGAACATCTCGGAAAGCGGAACAAGCGCGTCTATCTGAGCGACGCCCGAGTTGATTTCCTGACCGAGAATCTGTCCACGGCGTGAGTTAAGGTCGCCGATAGCGGTTCCCATATACTCTTCCGGAACAATGCAGGCAACCTTCATGATAGGCTCGAGAATTACCGGGTCTGCCTTCTTCATTGCATCCTTGAACGCCATAGAACCGGCAATCATGAATGCGGTTTCGGAGGAGTCAACCTCGTGGTAAGAACCGTCATAAAGCTCAACCTTGACGTCAACAACGGGATATCCCGCCAGAACGCCGGACTTCATAGCTCCCTGAATACCCTTGTCTACAGCCGGAATGAATTCCTTCGGAATAGCACCGCCGACGATAGAGTTGGTGAACTCATAGCCCTTGCCCGATTCGTTCGGAGAAAGTCTGATCTTGACGTGACCATACTGTCCCTTACCACCTGACTGACGAGCATATTTGCACTCGACATCCGAAAGCTTTCTGACAGTTTCCTTGTAGGCAACCTGAGGTGCACCTACGTTAGCCTCAACCTTGAATTCACGGAGCATTCTGTCAACGATGATTTCGAGGTGAAGCTCGCCCATTCCGGCGATGATGGTCTGACCGGTTTCTTCATCCGTCCAGGTCTTGAATGTCGGGTCTTCCTCGGCAAGCTTGTTAAGAGCGATTGCCATCTTTTCCTGACCTGCCTTGGTCTTCGGCTCGATAGCGAGCTGAATAACAGGATCGGGGAATTCCATTGATTCAAGAATGATCGGGTGCTTTGCATCGCAAAGTGTGTCACCTGTTGTGGTGTTCTTGACGCCGACTACCGCATAGATATCTCCCGCATAGCAGGTCTCGATATCCTTACGGTGATTCGAGTGCATCTGAAGGACACGTCCCATTCTTTCATTGACGTCCTTCGTGCAGTTCAGAACGGTTTCGCCTGCGTTAAGTGTTCCCGAGTAAACTCTGAAGAAGCAGAGCTTTCCGACGAACGGGTCTGTGGCAATCTTGAAAGCGAGAGCCGCAAACGGAGCGTTGTCGTCGGAGGGTCTTGTCTCCTCCTCGCCTGTCTCGGGGTTGATGCCCTTGATGTCTTCGATATCCGTAGGAGCGGGCATATAGTCTACAATCGCGTCAAGGAGCTTCTGAACGCCCTTGTTCTTATAGGAGGTTCCGCAGACAACGGGAACCATCTTGTTTGCGATTGTTGCCGCTCTTATGCCGGCTTTGAGTTCTTCAATGGTGAGCTCCTCGCCGTCGAGATACTTCTCCATAAGGTCGTCGTTAAGCTCGGCTACCGATTCAACAAGCTGAGAGCGATACTTTTCAGCCTCTTCAACCATGTTCTCGGGGATTTCTTCAACCCTGATGTCGGTTCCGAGTTCGTTATAGTATACATAAGCCTTCATCTCAAGGAGATCGATGATGCCCTTGAAGAAGGTTTCGCTTCCGATAGGAAGCTGAATGGGAACGGCGTTTGCCTTGAGACGCTGGTGAATCATGTCGAGGACGTGATAGAAGTTCGCACCCATGATGTCCATCTTGTTGACGTAAATCATACGGGGAACATTATACTTGTCCGCCTGTCTCCAAACAGTCTCGGTCTGCGGCTCAACGCCTCCCTTGGCACACAGAACTGTTACCGCACCGTCGAGAACTCTAAGCGATCTCTCAACCTCAACGGTAAAGTCAACGTGACCGGGGGTGTCGATGATATTGATTCTATGACCCTTCCAGTAAGCGGTGGTAGCGGCGGAGGTGATTGTGATACCTCTCTCCTGCTCCTGCTCCATCCAGTCCATCGTAGCCGCACCGTCGTGAACCTCACCGAGCTTGTGGTTGATTCCCGTGTAGTAGAGAATACGCTCGGTGGTGGTCGTCTTGCCGGCGTCGATGTGAGCCATAATTCCGATGTTACGGGTCATCGACAAAGATACATCTCTTGCCATACAAATCCTCCATGCCCCTTTGTGAGGGCGATTTTACCTAGCACGTTAGTGCTTGTCTGCCCAACCCAAATGCAGACAATCTCAAAGAAAATACTTTTCTTAATGGCTTCACGCCGGAAATTACCAACGGAAATGAGCAAACGCCTTGTTTGCCTCTGCCATCTTGTGAGTGTCCTCACGCTTCTTGACAGCCGCACCGGTTCCGTTCATGGCGTCCATGATTTCGCCGGCGAGCTTCTCCTTCATGGTCTTTTCATGTCTGTCGCGTGCATACTTGACGAGCCATCTCAAGCCCAAGGTCTGTCTTCTTGCCGGACGTACTTCCATAGGAACCTGATAGGTAGCACCGCCTACACGGCGAGCCTTTACCTCAAGGTTCGGCATTATGTTTTCCATAGCCTGCTCGAAAGCTTCGAGTGCGGGCTTGCCGGACTTTGTTTCTACAATTTCGAATGCGTCGTACACAATCTTCTGAGCTACGCCCTTCTTACCGTCAACCATAACGTTGTTTATAAGACGAGTGACGAGCTTAGAATTATACACCGGATCTTCCAAAACATCACGTTTTGCAATATTACCTCTTCTTGGCACTTCGCTTCCCTCCTTCATTAATAAAATGCTATCATGGGTACTCGTTTTCACCCGAGAAAGCCGTCGGATAAGGTCTTCAGAGCCTTCCCGCAGTGACCCCGTCAGTCCGTTATGAGGCTACGCGCAACAAGTTGCGCAACAAGAACTTCGTTCTTGCATATTTCTATGTCAACCCCACATGACTGTGGTGGATTTTACTTTGTTTGTTTGCTTTTCAGCGTTCTGTGGCTTACTTCTTGGTAGCCTTCGGTCTCTTTGCACCGTACTTGGAACGAGCCTGCATTCTCTTTGCGACGCCCTGAGTATCGAGGGTTCCTCTGATGATGTGGTAACGCACACCGGGGAGGTCCTTGACTCTGCCGCCTCTGATGAGAACAACGCTATGCTCCTGAAGGTTGTGTCCGATTCCGGGGATGTAAGCAGTGACTTCAGTGCCGTTTGTAAGACGAACTCTTGCAATCTTTCTCATAGCTGAGTTAGGCTTCTTAGGAGTCTGAGTCTTAACAGCGGTGCAGACGCCTCTCTTCTGAGGGCAGGACAAATCAACGCTGACTTTCTTCTTGGAATTGTAAATCTTCTGAAGAGCCGGAGCAGTGGACTTGTAAACAGAAACTTCTCTTCCCTTGCGAACCAACTGGTTAAAGGTAGGCATGTTTTCTCTCCTTTCGTAAGAATTTGGTTGTGTGAGCGCACATGTGTGCATACGCTCACATACTATTCAATTATACTTATTGCTTAAGAATTTGTCAAGAAAAATTTTTCGGGGAAATATGACGAATTTCAAAGCCGCAAAAGCAGCTTAACTGTGGCTTTTGTGCAAATTGCTCTCCGAAATGAGACATAAAGCAAAGAAGCCGCCATAAGGCGCTTTAGAAATGTGAAGAAGCCCCGAACGCTGTTCGGGGCTTCTTTGGTAGCTTACGAAGTAAGCTATTGGTGCAGTTCTCCAATCCAAATCCGAACCATTTCCATATTTGTTCTGGGCATCCTTCACGTCATCAAACGTAATCGTCTTTGTGACGTCCTTGAAATTAAATATCAATAGCATCTTGTCATCGTAGAGGTAAATCGCATTGACAAACGTGTCTATCAGCATCTTGCGGTGGGACTTCTGGCTGACATCAAGTTTACGAAAGCGATGCAACCAGAATGTCATGAACTCTTTATTTATCCTCGGCTTCGAAATCTTCTCGTTCGCAATCTTTATTTCCAAGTCTTCTTTTGCCACCTCTAATTCTTCAAGCCGTAACTTTGTGGACTTTGTAAGTATACCCGGATAGCGTTTAAGATGTTCTGAATTGCGGTTTCTGCTTCCTTAATCTACTGTTCAGCAACAGCTCGGTACTTTCCCTACGGCTCGACAAGGTGAAAGTTCAGGTGGCTTTTACTTGTGTCCACATCGGGGTTGCTTGCGTATTTCTCTTTCGTTCTCTCATTGTGAGCCTCTATGTTTGAAATCTCCGGTCCCTTGTACTTTGCAAAGCGGAGAATTGCGTATTGTGCTTTTGGCATTTTTACCTCCTACATAGCTGTGTTTTAGGTTAAAATTTGTCTTGCTTTTATCATCCTGATATGGTATACTGATTGCTGTACGCGAGTACAAATCGGAATTTTGTGGGAGAGATTGTTTATGAAAAGAGAATTAGGGGTTTCAAGGTGTGGGCTTGCTTGCTGCCTTTGCTCAGAAAACACCCACTGTCCAGGCTGTGATTCTGGAGAGTGCCCTGGTAAAGACTGGTGCGAAAACAGAAAATGCTCCATAGAAAAAGGGTTCAATCACTGCTATGAATGTTCCGAAAACTGTAGAAAAGGTGTTTTGTCAAAAATAAAGCCATATGGTTTTAGTCAGTTTATCAAAAGATACGGCGAAGAACGGTTGCTGGATTGTTTGGAGGAAAATGAAAAAAGAGGTATCCTCTATCATAAAGACGGAATTAACGGTGATTATGATAATTTCTCCGATGTGGAGCAACTGATAGAATTCATATTGACAGGTAAAAGATAAATTCCAGTTTATCAACCTGAACTTAACACATTTCTATATCCAAGAGCGACTTTAACCAGCCGCTCTTTTTTCATGCCCATTTGGAGGTGATTACAGTGGATTTACTCAAGGACAAAGCGCTTGACAAACAACAAGGGAGCCGAACCTGGCTCCCTTTAGTATTCTCCGACAATCAATCCTTTTCCTTCGGCTTCATCCCCCAGAAAACGGCATTCATGAGAACGACAATTACTGCAACAACAGCCATGGACGCCCAGAAGCCGATATTTAATCCGAGGAATTCCGTTGTTCCGAAAAGCTTCATCCAAATTTCAGTCCAGTTCATGATTTAACCTCCTTTAAAGCAGCTCGCCGTAATGGCGGACATAGGCTTTTTTCAGGCTTGTAGCCAGTAGCATATAAAGCAGGATGCAGGGAATCAGGTAGAGGAAGTAGCTCGCTGGCAGTGCGACAAATCCGAGCAACGTACCAAACGGCGTGAACGGAATTATCGTGAGAACTGCGATTCCCGTCATCGTCATGAGAGTAAGTGGTGCGGAAGCACGACTCTGAATGAACGGGAGCTTCGGAGTACGAATCATGTGAATAACGAGTGTCTGACTCCACATTGATTCAACGAACCACCCGGCTTGGAACATCGCCATATACCTGAATTGCAAATCCGCAAGCTCTGCACCGCTGAAATGATTTGCAAGGTCGTTATAAAGAACGCCGCCGGAAACAAACATCGGGCAGAAGACGAAATACATGAAAATGTATGTTGTGAAGTCGAAGATTGAGCTTGTGGGACCTATCCAAATCATGAAGCTTCCAACGCTTGAGGCATCCCATTTTCTCGGAACGGCGATAAATTCTTCGTCAACATTGTCCCACGGAATCGCCGTACAGCTCAGATCATAAATCAGGTTCAGGAATATGAGATGTACGCTCATCATCGGCAGGAACGGCAGAAGTGCCGATGCCGCAAGGACGGAAAACATATTTCCGAAGTTCGAGGATGCCGTCATCTTGATATACTTGATCATGTTGGCATAGGTCTTGCGACCCTCGATAATGCCCTGTTCAAGAACCATCAGGTCTTTTTCGAGAAGGATAATATCGGCGGATTCTTTTGCAACATCAACGGCTGTGTCAACCGAGATTCCTATATCCGCAGCTTTCATTGCGGCGGCGTCGTTGATTCCGTCTCCCATAAAGCCGACGGTATGACCGTTTTCACGGAGAACAGATACGATTCTTGCCTTCTGATCGGGAGTGAGCTTTGCGAATACGTCGGTTGATTCTGCGGCTCTTGCAAGCTCCTTGTCCGTCATATGCTCAAGATCCGAACCAAGGAGCATATTTCTGACCTTGAGCCCAACCTGCGCGCAGATGGTGCGGGTGACTTTTTCGTTGTCACCGGTGAGGATTTTCGTGTGTACACCGTGAGCCTTCAAAGCCTTGATAGCGTCGGCTGTTGATTCCTTCGGAGGGTCGAGGAATGCAAGATACCCGATAAGCACCATCTCCGACTCGTCCTTCACGCTGAAAATACCAACGGATGATGGATTGGTTTTGTGAGCGATGCCCAGAACCCTGAAGCCCTTGTCGTTCAGATCGTCTGCTGTTTCAAGGATTCTTTCCTTGACCTCATCATCAAGAGGTCTTACCTCGCCGTCTATCTCCGCAAACGAGCAGACGGAAAGCATCTCCTCGACGGCACCCTTCGTAATCATCTGAGTTTTGCCCGCTTTGTCCTGAACAACGGTTGTCAGGCGGCGGCGTGTGAAGTCGAAAGGAATCTCGTCGACCTTGACGTAGCTTTCAGACAAATCGGTAAGCTCGGGATTTTCGCTCTCTTCCTCCTCGGTTTTCCTGATTATTGCAAGATCCATCAGGTTCTTATACCCGGTCTGGAAGTAACTGTTCAGATATGCGTGTCTGAGAACTCTTCCGTCCTCCTCGCCGTCGACGTTAAGGTGATACTCGAGGACAACCTTGTCCTGAGTAAGAGTGCCGGTTTTGTCGGTGCAGAGGATGTCAATAGCTCCGAAGTTCTGAATCGAATTGAGATTTTTGACTATAGTCTGTTTTTTGCTCATCGAGACTGCGCCCTTCGCAAGGCAGGTTGTTACAATCATAGGCAACATTTCAGGCGTTAAACCTACTGCGATTGAAATTCCGAATAAGAATGCCTCCAGCCAGTCTCCTTTTGTCAGACCGTTGATGACGAATACCAACGGTACCATTACCATCATAAAGCGAATCAGCACCCATGAGACGGCATTGACACCTTTTGAAAAACTGGTCTCGACTGCTTCCCCGGCAACTGCCGAAGCCATAGAGCCAAACAGCGTATTGTCACCGACGCAGACAACCACAGCGGTTGCGCTTCCCGAAATAACATTACTGCCCATAAAGGCGATATTGGAATAATCGGTCACAGTATCCGTCGTTTCTGCCACGAGAGATGTTTTCTCGATTGGCTCGCTCTCGCCGGTCAGACTGGCCTGACTGACAAATAAATCCTTTGCCTCCAGAATCCGCACATCGGCGGGAATCATATCCCCGGCGGACAGATGGACAATATCCCCCACGACCACCTCATCCAGCGGAAGCTCTGATTTGGGAGCGTCTTTGCGGGTGACGGTGCAGGTGGTGGTGATCATCGCCAGCAGCTTTTCTGCTGCATTGCCGCTCCTGGATTCCTGTACAAAGCGAAGCGTGCCGGAAATCACAACCATCGTCAGGATAATGACGACTGTCAGGCAGTCAAAATCCTCCGGTTCACAGCCGAACAGGGAATAGTAGGGCAAAATCATGTCCGTAATCGTGGAAACGACGGCCAGGCAAAAGAGAATCGCTGTGAATGGATTGACAAAGGCTCCGGCCAGGCGCTGCGCCAGCGATTTCTTCTTTTCCTTTGTCACATGATTGGAACCATTTATTGAACGGCTGGTCATAACCGATTCCTCATCCAACCCCGTCAGGGTTGTGCCGAGACGATCAAGCACATCTCCGGTTGTATTTGTCGCCGCAAATGCGAGGCGACCGTTCTGTTCGTCACAGATGACAGCCTTCTCTGCCATCTTACGAAGATTTTCTTTCTTCATTTTGACTTACCTCCATTCAAAAAATTAACAGAGACAAGTGTATACACAGGCGGACATGGAGCTTCCGAACGCCCGTTGTATCTTATCTCTTTTTGGATCTCCATCGGAGTCCATGCTAACGCCTCCTTATTCTGAAAGAATATCTATATAAACTGCATACTGTATTCTGTATTGCAGATTATTGGTTGCGGTAACGGCCGCTTTTTGATATGAACCACACGTCCACTACGGCGAAAACCATCCATATGATTATCGTGCTTGTGAAAACCGTATCCGTAAATATCGGGCAGATGCCTTTTAAGATGAAGATAACTCCGCTTATTGCTATCATTATTCCGATATTCCGGCATAGTGGAACTATTTTTATCTTTTCCTTGTCAGCTTCGGGCATCTTCTTCCATGCGGCAAGATGCTTGTGGATTTTTCCGAGAGCGAACCCGACGCCGGCTCCAAAAAAGAGAATTCCCAGAATTACGCAAATTATATCCATGAAAGTTGCCTCCTTTATGTGTTACAGCACTTCCCACCCGGCGTTTGTCACTTCAGGATGAGTGAGTATTTGACCGACAATGCCTTCAAGTACTCTGTTCTTTGGCTTTCCGGTGGAATCGTAATCGGCAATTATTTCAACCTTGTCACCCACAACATCTCCGCTTTCGAGGTTTGTAAGATAAAGCGTTTTGCAGGAGTTGCTGTTTATCAGAAGCGTGCGGATTCTGTGTTCCGCACTTTCCTGACAAGTGACTGAAATGCGGTACTGCTTTTCCGACTCCTCCTCACCGATTATCGGGTTGATTTTTCTTGCAAGAGGTCTCAGGATGAGATTTGAAAGAATCAGAATCCCGGCGGCTATAATCGCCATGAGATACATCCCGGAACTTGTGAGAACACCGATTGCTGCCGAACACCAGAGTGTTGCGGCTGTGTTTATTCCCCGAACGGATGCGCTTTCCTTGAAGATAACGCCACTGCAAAGAAATCCTACGCCCTGGACTATCGCCGCCTCAACGCGGAAAGTCTGTTCAGAGCCGTACACGAGAGGAAACAGAGTGAAGAAGCAAGCTCCCATGCAGATAAGAACATTTATTCTTATTCCGGCAGTGTGACCTGTGAGCTGTCGCTCCAGTCCGATAAAGAAGCCGAGAACCAGTGACAGTGCAATTCTCAAAACAAAATCCATGTATCCCATAAGCACACCTCCCTTGTCTGTTATGATTGTACAAAAAAAGCAAGGAAAATCACATGGTCAAGACCTTGCGATTTCCTTGCTAAAAGGCAAGAATTATATTCTGTCGTTGAACTTATAGCCGATGCCCCAGATGGTGAGTATGTACATAGGAGAATCGGGATGCGGTTCAATCTTCTTCCGAAGCTTGCGGATGAACGCCATGATGTTGCTGTCATCCATCAGATACTCTGCGTCCCACACCGCCTGATAAATCTGCTCCTTCGTGAAGACCTCGCCACGGTTCCTGGCAAGAAAGCAGAGGATATCGAACTCCTTTGGGGTCAGGACTATATCGTTTCCCGCTCGCGTTACTCTGCGTAAGCCAGGGAATATTTTAAGCTCGCCACAGACAATCTCCGACAAATCCGAAGGCTGTGAAGCTCCGCTCAACTCAAGCATCAGACTTCTTATCTTACCGCTCGTCAGGTCGGATATGGCTCTTGAGAGTTCTCCGGCGGACAGTGCATCGGAGGGCGCCGCTTTCAGCTTGTCTGAAAGCCATCCGAGTGTGAAAGCATCCATGCTGACAAGATCAATGTTTTTCATATCTTGCACCCCTTTCTACAAGAGTTCCCCGTGATTTTTAAAGTAAAAATGCTTTGCTATGCTCACAGAACAGAGATATAGGATTACATCCAGAGCAAGGAATAAAAAGTACCCGACAGGAAGTGCCGTAAGCCCGATATGTTCCCCGATTGGAGTAATCGTGAGAACCGAAAGGAGAACCACTCCCACAATCGTGACTCCGAAGACCGATTTTGATGGTTTGCTCTGAACAAACGGGATTTTCGGCGTTCTCAGAAGATGTAAAATCATCACCTGAGTCCACATTGACTCAAGAAACCACCCGGTCTGGAATGTAGAAATAAATGCAAGCTGACCGACGGAATCAAGCTGTGAAAATGCTCCGCCGCAAACAGCGGGACAAAGGACAAAGAACAAAAAAGCAAACGTGATTATGTCAAATACCGAGCTTATAGGTCCGAACCTTGACATAAATCTTCCCAAGTGATTGCCGCTCCAACGGGCAGGCTTTTCAAGCTGTTCTGAATCCACATTGTCCCACGGGATTATCAGGCATAGGGTGTCATACAACAGATTCAGCAAAAGAAGCTGCAGCGATGTCATGGGGAAGAACGGCAGAAGAACGCTCGCCACAACCACGGCGATAATGTTGCCGAGGTTTGACGATGCAGTGATACTGATATATTTTGTCATGTTTGCAAACGCTTTGCGTCCTTCGAGAATGCTTCGCTTGAGGACATTAAGGTCTTTTTCGAGAAGAATTACATCTGCGCTCTCTTTGACCGCATCTGCGGCGGTGTCAACAGAAATTCCGACGTTGGCTCTCAGCTCAGCCGGAAGGTCGTTCATGCCGTCACCCATGAATCCGACATTATGACCGTTTTTTTGCAGTATTTCAATAATCCGAGCCTTTTGCTTGGGAGACAGCTCCGCAAAGACTTTCGTTTTCTCAACGCAAAGCGGAATGTCGTTCTCGGAAAGCTCCGCAAAATCCGCACCCGTCAGAACAAAGTCCGTCTCGATTCCGATTCGTGAGCAGATTGAGAGTGTCGTCTTCACATCGTCTCCTGTCAGGACCCGGACATCTATGTTGAGATTTTTCAGATTTTCTATAGTTTCGGAGGCACTCTTTTTCGGAGCATCAAAGAACGCCAGATAGCCGATAAGTATAAAGTCGGAATTATCGGAATCGAGTACCGATTGGGAGGTGTTTCTGTAGGCAACCGCCAGAACCTTCATCCCGTCTTCCGTAAGTTCATCGGTCACTGCGTGAACGCTTTGTATTGTGTCATCCGTAACCGAAACTCTTTCTCCGCGGAACTCGGCATAACTGCATTGCGACAGCACATTCCCGACACTGCCCTTGATGATGTGAAGGTTGTGTTCATCACCTTTCAGCAGAACCCCTACATATTTGCGATTATAATCGAACGGTTGCTCATCCAATAGAACACTGTTCTGGGAAAGCTCTTCAAAATGCGCTTCCCGCCCCGGCATGGTTCCGTATTTGAGAATAGCCGTGTCGAGATGATTTTTGACTCCGCTCTGGTAATGACTGTTCAGGAAAGCATAATCAAGAACTGTACTACTCTCGTTTCCGAGAATGTCCATATAGTATTCGAGAGTGATTGTGTCGTCGGTAAGTGTTCCGGTCTTATCCACACACAGAATGTCCATGCTTCCGAGCGTCTGCATTGCGTTGATATTTTTGACAACGGTCTGCTCTTTACCCATCTGATGACTGCCTTTAGCCAGACAAGCGCTGATTACCATCGGAAGCATTTCAGGAGTGAGACCGACCGCCACAGAAAGAGCGAACAGAAGCGCTTCAATCCAGTTCCCCTGTGTCAGTCCGCTTGCAAGAAATACAACGGGAATCAGAATCGCCATAAATTTTATCAGAACCCAAGCGATAGAAGTTGAGCCACTGTCAAATCCACGCTTCTGTGAAAAGCTTTCTGTGTCAAGACCGCCATAAACGGTATTTTTCCCGACAGCACGAACAATTCCCGCACCCGACCCACCTGTAACTGTAGTACCTTGAAAGACTATATTTGTGTAATCGCTGAGCTTTTCCGGTCTGATTTGCGGCTCTCCGGCTTTCTTTTCAAAATTCTCGCTTTCGCCGGTTATTACAGACTGTGAAACGAACAGATTCTTCGATTCTGTAAGCTCAATATCCGCAGGAATCCGATCTCCCGCTTCGATTCTGACAAGATCTCCGACAGCCAGATCCTCGGAAGAAACCTCCTGCCAGATGCCGTCTCTGCATACAGAAACGGTGGTCCCCGCCATCTGTGAAAGACGGTCGGCAACGCTTTTCGCCCGAAGCTCCTGAATCAGGCGGATGATACCGCCGAGAAGCATCATAACTATAATTATTATAACAGACGAAAAGCTCTGTCCGTATTTATCCGGCAAAAGCACGTCGGTAATCAGCGAAACAACCGCAAGAACTATCAGAATTATCGAAAACGGATTTATAAACGCCCTGCGAACACAGTGCCTGACGGTCGTTTTGCTCCTGCCACTCTGCCAGTTGCTCCCGTATTTTTTTCTGTTTTCGGAAACCTGTTCCTGCCGTAACCCGGTCGCCTCTTTCATAATCAAAGCCTCCTTGCTTTACAATGCCCAGTGCTTCCATTATACCATAAAAGTCAACGAGGAAATCTTGTTTTTTTCTTGTTCCTGGGAAGAGACGCGGTAATGTGAAAACCGATTGCTTTCAGATCGAGAGCAATCGGGTTTTCTTTGGTTTTTATGCTTATTTCCGGCAGTCAAAGGCACGCCGCTGTGACCATTCTAATGGGAACCAAATATCGAGGGCATGGGAACCCGAAATTCCCATCAAGATTTGCCTGTCTGAAATAGCCCACTCGGAGTTATTGTCTGACATAGGCGTATCTGGCTCTCATACCTCCACAAATACACAAGTAAAAAAACAGGCAAGGTAGCACCTGAACTGCCTTGCCTGATTTCTTATTTGCTCAATTTCTTCTTATGTGGTCCTCTCGGTTTCGATTCGGGTTTCTTAACTGCGCCATTCGGAAAATAGATCTCCTCATATCTATCAAAATACGCGAAAAATCCGAACCCATCACCAATCGGAAACGGGTTCGGATTATTGTTGACTTGATTGCATCAAGTGAAGAAGCACCCTTTCGGATACTTCTTTAGTAGCTCGCTTTGCGAGCTATTGCTGTTGGTGCAGTTCTCCAATCCAAATCCGAACCGTTTCCATACTTATTCTGAGCATCCTTCACATCATCAAACGTAATCGTCTTAGTGCCTTCCTTGAAATTAAAAGTCAATAGCATCTTGTCGTCGTACAGGTAAATCGCATTGACAAAGGTGTCAATAAGCATCTTGCGGTGGGACTTCTGACTCACGTCAAGCTTGCGGAAACGATGCAACCAGAAGGTCATGAATTCTTTGCTTATCCTCGGCTTTGAAATCTTTTCGTTGGCAATCTTGATCTCTAAATCCTCTTTCGTCGCTTCTAATTCTTCAAGTCGTAACTTCGTTGACTTTGTCAGGATGCCTTGTTGGATAGCGTTTAAGATGTTCTGAATTGCATTTTCTGCTTCTCTGAGTTGTTGCTCATAAAGCGGGAGGTTGACGTTATCCATGTCCTGCAAGTCCATAAGCATTGAAACGATAGCTTCAATCGTTGAATCGTCCATTACCATCTTCTTGGTTGCGTCAACAACCAAATCCTCAATCCACATCTTTCTGACAGGTTTCTTGTGGCATTCCTTGAGTTTCTTCTTCGCGGAAGAACACTTATAATAGTGATGAACAGCTCCCGTTCGGCTTGTACCGCTTTCTCCGCAAAGGTATGCTCCGCAGTAGCCACAGAATAACTTCGTCGTCAGCAAATAGTCATCCTCAGCTTTGTGTCTTGCGGGAGCTTTCTTGTTCTTGGCAAGCTTCTGCTGAACGCTTCCAAAAGTCATGAGTTGCCCTTTGGCATTTCTGACACCTCGCTTATTCAGTATGTCCCGAATCTCTGTCATCGTTGAGCCTTCATCATAAAGCTTGAAAGCCTCCAAGACGAACGGAGCAGTTATTGGGTCAGCCTGAAAGTATTGCTCGTTGTCAATCAAGTACCCAAATATAATCAGAAAGGATTACCGTTTATTGAACCGACGCAAGAAACTGATATACTACTATCCAACGGTGTTTTCAATACCCACATGAACAGGAGATGGAGAGGAGTAAGAGCCAACTTATCACAGTGCAGAGTAATCCAGAAACAGATAGCGGGTGTCCTGAATATTATCAATATATTCGTTGCCATGGCGAGTGCCGGTGTAGACCAAATCCCCGTTTCGATAGACACAAAGCGTGGTGAAAGGCATCGGCTCCCAGTTGTGTTTACTCAACGGCACCGTAGCAAACAGCGTGCCGCCCTGCGTATTCAGGTAATAAAGCGAATTTGCGTAATTTGTGTGGACATACATATACTCGCTGTCGCTGAGAAGAAAATTCATTTTGTTGCCCAGCGCCATCCGGCAGACAAGGTTATCTATCAGAGAAAACCTCTCCGTTGCTGTCAGCTCCCGCCCAGCATCAGTAATCGCCTTATTGATATTATCCACAAAGCAATAGAGAACCCGCTCCGAGTCCGTTCCACCCTCCTGCACATGATAATATCCGTCTAGCATCGGGCAGTCAAACATGGTTCCGTTGTGTGCAAATGTCCAGCAACGGTGGCTTAAGTCCCTCAGCACAAAAGGATGGCAGTTTTCATAATCCATTGTGCCGACGG
>JAJQIF010000006.1 GCA_021199355.1 Oscillospiraceae bacterium | reverse complement strand
GAGCGAAGCAGGGAGTCAAAACCAATATTCTTGGTGTCGGCGGAATTGACAACTGCGTCCACATCTACACTCCCGCAAGAAAAGACAAAGAGAACCAGAACAAAATGTCGATAGACCTTCACATCTGCGTGACATATGGTATCAACGTAAACGCAATAGTCGACAGCATTGTCAATAAAGTCCGTTATGTCGTCGAAAGCGAAACGGGCATCGAGGTAAAGAAAATTAACGTCTATGTTGACGGTATGGAGTCATGAAATGGCTCGTTATTACGAATAAGAGGTAGGTACTGAACGATGATAACAGGAAGTATGCTGAGGGACGCATTCATAAGCGCCTCAAACTGCATTTCAAACAACAAGAAATCCATTGACGAGCTGAACGTCTTCCCCGTCCCCGACGGCGACACCGGCACCAATATGTCGATGACACTTTCAAACGCCAAAAAAGAGCTTGAGCTTATGGCTGACGACGTAACCGTCGCACAGGTTGCAAAAGTGATGGCTTCGGGACTCCTTCGTGGTGCTCGCGGAAATTCGGGCGTTATAACCTCGCTTCTCTTCAAGGGCTTCGACAAGGCACTTAGCGGGCAGGAAACCGCCGACATCGAGCTCATGACACAGTCGCTCGAGAAGGGCGTCGAGAGAGCCTATAAGGCAGTCATGAAGCCGACCGAGGGAACTATCCTGACGGTCGCAAGACTCGCTTCTGTAAAGGCAAGAGAATTGGCAGGCACTGAGACAGACTTGGTTTCCTACTGGGAGCAGGTCTGCGTCGAGGCTGAAAGAGTTCTCGACACCACCCCCGATTTGCTCCCGACCCTCAAGAAAGCCGGAGTTGTTGACGCCGGCGGCAAGGGTCTTTGCATGATTTTCAGAGCAATGCTTCAGGTATTCAAGGGCGAGGGAATCGTAGCTGACGAAACCCAGAAGAAGCAGGTCGAGGCTGTCACCATCGAGACCTATGCATCCGTGGTCGGAAGCTTTGAGGACGAAATTCACTATACCTACTGCACCGAATACATAGTCAAAAAGGACTCGAAGACCGAGGGCAGTGCCCTGAAGCTCAGAGCCTATCTCGAATCCATCGGCGACTGCGTCGTGGTTGTTGAGGACGACGAAATCATCAAGGTTCATGTCCACACCAACAACCCGGGGCTTGCGATTGAGAAGGGACTCGAGTTCGGCTCGATGAACCTGCCGAAGATTGAGAACATGCGCTATCAGCACGAGGCAAAGAAGGACGACAAGAAGAAGGTCACCGTCTCGAGCTCGAATAAAGTATATAAGTCCGTTCCTCCCGAGAAGGACTACGGCTTCGTAGCCGTCGCAACAGGCGAGGGAATCGAGGCAATGTTCAAGGATGCCGGTGCCGACTGCATAGTCCGTGGCGGTCAGACGATGAATCCGTCCACTGAAGATATCCTGGCGGCAATCCAGTCGACCCCCGCAAGAACCGTCTTCGTTCTTCCGAATAACAAGAACATCATCATGGCGGCGGAGCAGGCAGTCAAATTGGCGGACAGAAAGGTCTGCGTCCTCCAGACACGGACAATCCCGCAGGGTCTTTCGGCACTTCTTGCGTTCGACCCGACCGCTGATTACAACACCAACAGCACCGAGATGACCAAGGCTTTCGAACGCGTCCAGACGGGACAGGTTACATTCGCCGCAAGAGATAGCGAATTCGACGGCGTCGAGATTCACGAGGGCGAAATCCTCGCTATGGATAACGGCAAGCTTTCTTTGGTCGAAAAGGATGCCGTAAAGGCGGCATATCGCCTTACAAAGCGCCTCATAAGACCTGACAGCGAGTTTATCTCCGTAATCTACGGCAAGGACGTCAAGGAATCGGAGGCGGAAGCACTCCGTGCCAAGCTTGAAGAGAAGTTCGGTTCACGTCTTGACATCAACGTCATAAACGGCGGTCAGCCGGTCTACTACTATATCATCAGCGTTGAATAAACAGAGCTGATAACAAAAAATAAATGCCGTTCGTTCTCGGGCGGCATTCGTTATCGGAGGATTTTATGCGGAAGCTTCTGAAATATTTCAAGGGCTACAGACTACAGGCGGTGTGTGCGCCGCTTTTCAAAATTATCGAGGTAATATTCGAGCTTATGGTGCCGCTCGTTGTGGCGGACATTATCGACGTGGGAATTCCTGCGGGGGACAAGCCGTATATCTACAGGATGTGCGGAATACTCGTCCTGTTCGGAGCCTGCGGGCTTGCGAGCACCCTGACGGCGCAGTATTTTTCGGCGAAAGCCTCGGTCGGCTTCACCGGTGCCGTAAGACAGGCTCTCTTCGACCATATCCAGTCACTCTCATTCACCGAGATTGACAAGCTAGGCACTTCGACCCTCATAACCCGCCTCACGAGTGACCTTAACCAAATCCAGACAGGCGTCAACCTGACTCTCAGGCTTCTCATGCGCTCGCCGGTTGTTGTTATCGGTGCAACGGTAATGGCGTTCAGAATCGACGCGCAGGCGGCGCTCATCTTCGTTGCGGTAATTCCGATTCTGTCGGTTGTCGTCTTCGGAATCATGCTCGGAACAATCCCGCTTTATACGGCGGTTCAGAAAAAGCTTGATGCGGTTTTGCTCAGGACCAAAGAAAACCTGACCGGTGCAAGAGTCGTCCGGGCGTTCTGCATGGAAGAGGAGGAGACCGAGGACTTCAACGAGAAGAACAACTCCCTTGCCAAAGCCCAGAAATTCGTCGGCAGGATTTCATCCGTAATGAACCCGATGACCTATGCCATCGTAAATATCGGCATCGTTGTGCTCATCTATACGGGAGCCGTCAAGGTCAGCACCGGCGTTCTGACCCAAGGTCTTGTAATCGCGCTTTATAACTACATGTCGCAGATATTGGTGGAGCTCGTAAAGCTTGCAAACCTCATAATCAGCGTCACAAAGAGCCTTGCATGTGCCAGAAGAGTCGAGGAAGTCTTCGAGATTCAGCCCTCGATGGAGAGCGGAAGCTACACCGGCGAAAAATCATCCGACAGCGAATATGCGGTCGAGCTCAGCGACGTGTCCTTCAGGTATTCGGGAGCCGCCGCCGATTCGCTCGAGAATATCAATATCAAGGTCAAAAACGGAGAGAAAATCGGCATCATCGGCTCGACAGGCAGCGGCAAGACCACTCTTGTAAGCCTTGTCCCGAGGTTCTACGACGCCACTGAAGGCTATGTCAAAGTCGGCGGAGTGGACGTTCGGGACTGGGACGAAGAAGCCCTTCGGGACAACGTCGCCGTTGTCATGCAACGTTCAAGCCTCTTCTCGGGAACGATTCGGGATAACATAAAATTCGGCAACGAAAACGCCACCGACGACGAAATCATGGAAGCCATCGGGGAAGCTCAGGCTGAAAACGTCGTCGAGGCAAAACCGGAGGGGCTTGACAGCATGATTGAGCAGGGCGGCAAGAACCTTTCCGGCGGACAGATTCAGCGTCTCACAATCGCCCGGGCACTCGTCAAAAAGCCGAAGGTTCTCATCCTTGATGACAGCTCGTCGGCGCTCGACTTTGCGACTGATGCGGCGCTCAGAAAGTCAATCTCCAACCTCGACTATCACCCGACAGTATTGACCGTATCGCAGAGGGTTTCGACCGTCATGCACTCGGACAGGGTTCTTATGCTCGAGGACGGCGTGGCGGTCGGCTTGGGCACTCACGAGGAGCTTCTTGAAAGCTGCCCCGAGTACCTCGAGCTCTATCAGTCACAGATTAAAAATTCGTAAGAAAGGGGAGCCTGAATCATGAGTAACAATTCAAAAGTACAATCGAATCAGCCGGCTTCCCATACCTTAAAGAAGCTGTGGACATTCCTGAAAAAGTATCGTGTGCTTCTCATCCTGTCGATTCTTTTGGCGGCTGTTTCGGTGGTCCTGACGCTCTATGTCCCGATTCTCTTCGGCGACGCGATTGACTATATCACCGAAAACGGCGTTGATTTGCAGATGGTAGTCAGCTTTTTGGTAAGAGCCGCAATAATCGCTGTTATAGCGGCGCTGTTGCAGTGGCTGATGAACGTCATCAACAACAGAATTACTTACGAAACAGTCAGAGATTTAAGAGAAAAAGCATTCCTGAAGATTGAGAATCTGCCGCTTAAGTATATTGATTCCCACCCGCACGGCGATTTGGTCTCAAGAGTCATTTCCGATGTCGACCAGTTGGCGGACGGACTTCTTCTCGGTTTCTCACAGTTCTTCACGGGAATCGCCACCATCATCTGCACGCTTCTCTTCATGCTCTCAATCAGCTGGAAGATAACCCTGATTGCTGTTGTCCTGACGCCGATGTCGCTGTTCGTGGCGAAATTTCTGGCGCAGTCGACCTATAATCTTTTCAAGAAGCAGTCGGAAATCCGAGGCGCCCAGACCGCACTCATCGACGAAATGGTCGGTGGCGCGAAGACGGTCAAGGCGTACAATTACACTGATCGTAGCCACGACCGCTTCAAGAAGATAAACGACGACCTGACGGAAACGTCTTCAAAGGCTATTTTCTATTCGTCTCTCGTTAATCCTTCGACAAGATTCGTTAATGCCGTTGTCTATGCGGCTGTGGGACTTGCCGGCGCTCTTTCCGTGGTCGCCGGAACGGTCACCGTTGGCGGCTTGACATGTATCCTAAGCTACGCCAACCAGTACACCAAGCCGTTCAACGAAATCAGCGGAGTTATAACCGAGCTCCAGAACGCCATCGCCTGCGCCGCAAGAATCTTCGAGCTCATCGAAGCCGAGCCTCAGCCTTCGGACGAGGGGCTCCCGGAGCTCTCCGAAGTAAAGGGCAATATCGAGCTCAAGGATGTATCTTTCTCCTATAGCCCCGACACAAGCCTGATAGAGAACTTCAATCTTAATGTCAAAGCCGGTCAGAGAATCGCTATTGTCGGTCCGACCGGTTGCGGCAAGACGACCCTTATAAACCTTCTCATGCGCTTCTATGACGTCGACGGCGGCTCAATTTCGGTTGAAGGGAACGATATAAGAGACATCACCCGCCACAGCCTCCGCGAAAACTACGGCATGGTTTTGCAGGACACATGGCTCAAGTCCGGCACAATCCGGGATAATCTGAAAATCGGCAAGCCGGATTCTTCGGACGAAGAGATGATTGCCGCCGCAAAGACCACCCACGCCGACAGCTTCATCAGGCGTCTTCCGCAGGGCTACGACACCCCCATCGGCGAGGAGGGCGGAAACCTCTCGGCGGGGCAGAAACAGCTTCTCTGCATCACGAGAGTAATGCTCACGAAGCCCCCGATGCTTATTCTCGACGAGGCGACCTCCTCGATAGATACGAAGACCGAGTTCCGGGTTCAGCGTTCGTTCGAGAAGCTGATGCAGGGCAAGACCACTTTTATAGTAGCTCACAGACTTTCGACCATCATGAGTGCGGATTTAATCCTCGTCATGAAGGACGGGCACATCATCGAGCAGGGCAAGCACGAGGAGCTTCTTGCAAAACACGGCTTCTACTACGAGCTTTACAACAGCCAATTTGCGCACTGATAACTTCTAATCTCATCCGGACATGAATATACTTCACCAAAAGACAACTTTTCGGAGGGTTAAGTATGTTTGTTAAGACGGTGAAGGTTAAAAAGATAGCGCAGATACTCGGCTATATTCTCATGGCACTGCTTTTGGTGTTCGTGGCGGTGTTTCTCTTCAACAGATTCTATGGCGGATCGAAAACGATTTCTCTTCCCGATGAGGCGTCACAGCTCGAATTCTTGCACGAATTGGGCTGGGAGACGTCCGAATCGGCGATAGATGTCCGAAGCGTCATAATCCCCGAGGACTGGAACGACGTTTACAACCAGTATAACGACCTGCAACTAGAACAGGGGCTCGACCTGAGCGACTACAAGGGCTGTGCCGTTGAAATCTACACTTACGAAATTTATAACTACGGCGAAGAGGATAATATCGTCGTCAATCTGATGATTTGCGACGGAGTTCTCATTGCCGGCGACGTCTGCTGTACCGAGCTCGGCGGCTTCATGCAGGGGCTTGTTAAAACCACAACGTAAATGGTGATGAAAGATGTATAAAACCTGCATATTCGACTTCTACGGGACTCTCTGCGACATCCGCACCGATGAGACCAGAACGGAGCTTTGGGAGAAGCTTGCGCTTTTCTACGGCTTCTGCGGTGCGAATTACACTCCCGGAGAGCTTAAAAACAGTTATTTCCGGATAGTCTCCGAGCTAGAAAAAGAGTTTTGGGAGATTCAGATTGAACGTGTCTTCAAAGAATTGTTTATAAGAAAAGGCGCCCCTGCCGATGACGCTCTCGCAATTCATACGGGGCAGTTTTTCAGGCTTCTTTCCATCGAGCATCTTCGCCTCTATGACGGCGCCAAGGATATGCTCGAGAGGCTTCGCAAGAACGGCAGAAAAGTCTATCTTCTCTCGAACGCACAGCGAATCTTTACCGAGTATGAGCTGAAATACTTGGGTATCTGGTTTTCGTTCGATGACATCTTCATCTCGTCCGACCATAACTGCAAGAAGCCGGATGTTGAGTTTTATAACAAGCTTATAGAGAAGCATGATATTGATGTCAGCACTGCAATTATGATAGGAAATGACGGGACTTGTGATATTGCAGGAGCCAAGTCGGCGGGACTGCACACTTTATATGTAAAATCAGACATTTCGCCCGACGAGCCTGTTCCCGAAGCCGACCATGTGCTCTATAGCCCCGATATGGCGAAGGTCGCCGAGATATTATTGAAATGAGGAAACGAAAATGCCGCTGATGCGCCTCGACAAGTTCATATCGGGACAGATGCCCGAGGTCTCCCGTAACGACGCAAAGGAGCTCCTTAAAAAGGGCTTGGTGACCGTCGACGGCGTGACGGAAAAGCACTACGATTTCAAGCTCGACCCCGAAAAAGCGGTTGTCGCCGTCTCGGGGGAGAGGATTGTTTATCGCGAGCATCTGTACATAATGCTCAACAAGCCACCGGGTGTGGTCTGTGCCGTCAGGGACAAAATCACGCCGACCGTTATGGAGCTTCTGCCGCCGGGACTCCGGCGACCGGGGCTTTTTCCGGCGGGAAGATTGGACAAGGATAGCGTCGGCTTCGTCCTGCTCACGGATGACGGCGAGCTTGCACACCGCATGCTCAGCCCCTCGAGCCACGTCCCGAAGAAGTATTTTGTGCGGCTCGAAAACGACGTGGAATCGGGCGTCACGGAGCTTTTCAAATCCGGCATGACTATCGATAATGATGAAAAATGTCTCCCCGCAGAGCTCGAAATACTGAGCCCCAAAGAGTGCTTTGTCACGCTTCACGAGGGCAAGTTCCACCAGATAAAGAGGATGTTTGGGGCAACCGGAAACACCGTTGTATACCTCAAAAGAGTGAGCATTGGCGGGGTTCTTCTGGACGGCAATCTAGACGAGGGAAAAGCACGACTTTTGGAAGATAATGAGATTAAAGGACTCATTTGTTACGATTAAACGGCATTTACAAACCCTATAGTCATTTTGCATAAAAACGCACCGTAAACTTTGGTGAAAACGCCGTCTTGTAAACACGGGCTCGATATAGTATAATTATTACAGGTGCTAATCAAGGAGATTAGCAAGTTTTAAAAATTCGGCGAGGAGGCCTTTTGATGGCAAGCTTATCACTAAAGCATATTTACAAAAAGTACCCCGGCGGAGTAGTCGCGGTATCCGACTTCTGCCTCGAGGTTAAGGACAAGGAATTCATTATCTTTGTAGGACCTTCAGGTTGCGGTAAATCCACGACCCTTCGTATGATAGCAGGTTTGGAAGAAATCACAGACGGCGAGCTTTATATCGGCAACAGACTTGTTAATGATATCGCTCCTAAGGACAGAGATATCGCGATGGTATTCCAGAACTACGCTCTCTATCCTCATATGACAGTTTTCGAGAACATGGCATTCGGACTCAAGCTCCGCAAGACTCCTAAGGATCAGATCGCAAGAAAGGTTGAAGAAGCAGCAAGAATCCTCGACATCTCCCACCTCCTCGACAGAAAGCCGAAGGCTTTGTCCGGTGGTCAGAGACAGCGTGTTGCTCTGGGACGTGCACTCGTTCGTGAGCCTCAGGTATTCCTTCTTGACGAGCCTCTTTCCAACCTCGATGCTAAGCTCCGTGCTCAGATGAGAACCGAGATCACTCTTCTCCATAAGAGACTCGGAACCACATTTATCTATGTAACCCATGACCAGACCGAGGCTATGACCATGGCTGACAGAATCGTCGTTATGAAGGACGGCTTCATTCAGCAGGTCGACACTCCTCAGAACCTCTACAGCTATCCTTGCAACCTCTTCGTTGCAGGATTCATCGGATCTCCTCAGATGAACTTCATCGATTCAAAGCTTGTCAAGATCGACGGCAAGTACAACATCGAGTTCGGTTCCGAGGACACCAAGGAAACCAGAGGAAGAAAGTTCTATATCGAGCTTCCCGAGGCTAAGGTCAACGAAGAAGCTTTGGCTCCTTACCTCAACAAGGAAGTTATCTGCGGCGTTCGTCCCGAGTGCATCCACGACGAGGAAATGTTCATCTCCTCCGCCAAGACCGGCGTCATCGAGGCAACCGTCAACGTAGCCGAAATGATGGGTGCCGAGACTTACCTCTACCTCACCTGCGAGGGCATCAACCTTACTGCTCGTGTTTCCAACCGCTCGACCGCAAGACCTCAGGATGTTATCACCTGCGCTCTTGACGCCAACAGAATCCATCTCTTCGACAAGGAAACCGAGAAGACAATTATCAACTGATAGTAACTTTACGAACATATAGAATTTAATGCGGCTGCATCAAGTAGCCGCATTTTTCTTAGAAAGGCTTATATTATGAAGAAAATCATATCAATACTTCTTGCGGCAGTTTTGCTGTGCGGGTGCCTCAGCGCCTGCGGAAAGGAGACCTCTGTGGCTCTTGAAACAATCGAAAATCCCACGACCTATGAGGATTACCTCAACAACGCGAAAATAATTTCCCTCACCCAGACCGGCAACACCTACCGCCTCAAGCAGGCTATCGAGAAAGCCGAGAGCGGCGAGGACTGCAACATCGTCTATATCGGCGGCTCAATCACCGAAGGCGACGGGCTCGAGACATGCTATGCCTATCGCTCATTCACCTATTTTCAGGAGAAGTTCGGCAAGGGTAACGGCGATAACGTCCACTACTACAACTCCGGAATAAGCGGCACTCCCTCCACACTCGGTGCCCTCAGATTCGAGGACGACGTCGAGGCTTATGACCCGGATATCGTCTTCATCGAGTTCGCCGTCAATGACAGTAACTCAGATGAATATTACGACGCCTTCGAGAGCCTTATCCGCGACTGCCTCGAGTGTGAATCCCAGCCGGCGGTAATTCTCCTCTTTGCGAGAATGGAGGAGGGCTATACCTCTCAGGAGTGGAAAAAAGAAATCGGCGAGTACTATGACCTGCCGATGATAAGCTATGCCGACGGCATAACCTATATGCTCGATAACGGTGCTCTCGAGTGGAGCGAATTCTCGGACGACTATACCCATCCGAACGCTGACGGCAACGCAGTTGTCGCCGAGTTCATCGCCTACTTCTTCGATGAGGTCGACCGCCTCGACGGAAGCGAGTCCGACATCACCATTCCCGATGCAATGTATGGTTGCACCTATGAGAACGCCCACATGCTCCAGCGCTCGGTTTACACTCCCGAGGACATGGGCTCGTGGAAGAACAAGAGCTCCGGTTTCCACTATTCGGACGGTTGGACAAAGACCTATGACGAGTCGAACGACCCGCTCGTCTTCACCTTCACCGGCACCAACGCCTATGTGGTGTATCCTACTTCTTCAGGAAGCGAATATGGCACTCTCGAAGCAAAAGTATATTTCAACGGCGAGCTTGTCAACACCGAAATCTTCAACGAATACGATGAGAGCGGCTGGCTCTGCCCGTCGGTCGGAATCTTATACAAAGCCGAAGAAAGCGGCGAATACCGTGTGGAATTCACCGCCTATGGGGATAACCTGAAGTGCGATTTGCAGGTTCTGGCTGTGGCTTATACGGACTAAAAATGTAGGGGCGGATATTATCCGCCCGAACAAAGACGTTGGCACTACAACGGGCGGATGATATCCGCCCCTACAATCAGCACATCGTCAAAATTACTCTTTTCCCATTAATCTGGATTTATCCTCGCAAGCCTTGACCGCCTGCATGATAATGTCTTCAAACTTCTGCTCTTCCAGCACCTTCACCGCTTCTATAGTGGTGCCGCCGGGGGAGCAGACGTTTATTTTGAGCTGTTCTGGCGAGATGTCCGACCGGAGCACCATCTCCGCCGCACCTTTTACGGTCTGGGCGGCAAAAATCTTGGCAGATTTCTCATCCATGCCGCCGTTGATGCCCGCCTTGATGAGCCCGTCGATGAACATGTAAACATATGCGGGACCTGAGCCGCTGATGCCGGTGACGATGTCCATAAGGCTCTCGTCAACGACAGAAGCCTTGCCGAAGGATGAGAAAATCTCGACGACTTTTTCGAGCTCTTCGTCCGAGACATTGGCGTTTCTGCAAATTCCGCTCATCCCGACTCCGACAAGAGCCGGGGTGTTCGGCATGACACGGACAATCTTTGCATCAGCCCCGAAGTAGCTCTCAAGCGTCGCAATCTTCTTGCCTGCCAGGATGGAGACGATGACCGCCGACTTCTTTACTTCGCCGATTTCGCTCATAAGAGCCTCGAGCGACTGCGGCTTGACGGCGAGGATAACCAGATCCGCATCCTTCACGGCTTCGCTCGGTTCCCGATAAGCCTTTACTCCGAGTTTTTCAGCCTTAGCCCGGCAGACGTCCGCCTTGTCGGCGCCTCTGAGATTCTCAACCGGCAGGATTCCTCCCGAGACGATTCCCCCGAGAATTGCTCCGCCCATGTTGCCGAGCCCAACGACTGCGGCATTTTTTATTTCAGTGTTAGTATTCATAGAGATGACCTCCTTGTTAAGAATAGAATAGCACAAAATAAGCCAAAACGCAAGTATTATATGAGCCTCGTAATCTTGACAGTCAATACAAAATCCAGTATAATATCTGTAGCAACTTACTTTGAACTACATGAACAGGAGGACAACTATGGATATTTATAAAGACAAAACAAAGTCGCCCGAAGAGAGGGCTCATGACCTCGTCTCGAGGCTTACTGTCTGGGAAAAGTGCGAACAGCTCAAGTTCGGCGCTCCGGCTGTCGAAAGGCTCGGGATTCCCGCCTATAACTGGTGGTGCGAGGGGCTTCACGGTACCGCTCGTGCCGGCGTCGCAACGATGTTCCCGCAGGCAATCGGAATGGCGGCTTCCTTCGATGAAGAGCTTATCGGCGACATTGCCGAAGTAATCTCTGTCGAGACAAGAGCCAAGTATAACGAATATTCGAAGCAGGGCGACCGCGATATCTATAAGGGATTGACACTCTGGTCTCCCAACATCAACATCTTCCGCGACCCTCGTTGGGGCAGAGGTCACGAGACCTACGGCGAGGACCCCTACCTCACGTCCCGCCTCGGCTGTGCATTCGTCAAGGGCATCCAGGGCGACGGGGAATATCTCCGTGCCGCCGCCTGTGCCAAGCATTTCGCCGTCCATTCGGGACCGGAGGAATTAAGACATGAATTCAACGCAATAGCAGACCCAAAAGACTTGGAGGAAACCTATCTTCCCGCATTCGAAGCTCTCGTAAAAGAGGCGGATGTCGAGGGCGTAATGGGCGCATATAACAGAACCAACGGCGAACCTTGCTGTGGCAGTGAGTTTCTGAAGTCGACGCTCGACGAGTGGGGCTTCGATGGCTATTTCACCTCCGACTGCTGGGCATTGCAGGACTTCCATCAGCACCACCACGTCACCGAAACCTACGAGGAATCGGCGGCTCTGGCACTCAAGAACGGCTGTGACGTCAACTGCGGCAACACCTATATCCATCTCTATAAAGCATATCAGGACGGTCTGGTCACCGAAGAAGAAATCACAACCGCCTGCGAGCATCTTTTCAGAACGAGATTCCGTCTCGGTATGTTCGACGAGACAGAATATGACAGCCTCGGTTATATGGATGTCGAGACAAAGGAGCACCTTGCGGTCAGCAAGCGTGCGGCGGATTCCGCCTGTGTTCTTCTCAAGAACGACGGCATTCTCCCGCTCGACGCTTCGATAAACACCATCGGCGTAATAGGACCTAACGCCCAGAATATCGGTGCACTTCGCGGCAACTACTACGGCACCGCTTCGAGATACGAAACCATCCTGATGGGAATTCAGGACGCGTTCCCCGGAAGAGTTCTCTTCTCCGAGGGCTCACACATGATTAAGGACAGGCGCGAGGTTCTGGCGTTCCCGGACGACAGAATCGCCGAGGCAAAGGCAATCGCCGAGCACAGCGACGTTGTCGTTCTCTGCGTCGGACTTGACGAAAGCCTCGAGGGCGAAGAGGGAGACGCCGGCAACGCCTATGCCTCCGGCGACAAGAAGGATTTAAGGCTCCCCGAGTCCCAGAGACATCTCGTGAGGGCGGTTCTGTCAACAGGCAAGCCTACAATCGTGGTTTTGGCAAGCGGCTCATCCCTGAATCTTGAGGACGACAGACCGAATGCACTTTTGCAGGCGTTCTATCCCGGTTCCGAGGGCGGCAAGGCTGTTGCGGACATCCTCTTTGGCAAGGTTTCGCCCTCCGGCAAGCTCCCGGTTACATTCTACAAGACCACCGACGGCATGCCCGAGTTCACCGACTACTTCATGAGAGACAGGACTTATCGCTATGAGGATTTGTCTAAGGACAACGTCCTCTATCCCTTCGGCTTCGGCTTGACATATTCGGATATAAAAGTTACCGATGTGAAGACTACTGTGGGCGAAGATGCAGTCCATGCAGAGGTTACCCTGACTAACTCCGCTGTTTCCGGCTCGGATGCCTTGCAGGTTTACTTCAAGTCGACCTCCAAGGACGCCGTCAAGAATCACGCACTCTGCGCTTTCAAGAAAGTCGAAGTCGCCGAGGGCGAGACGAAGACAATCAGCCTCGACATTCCGCTTAAGAATCTCACCGTTGTCGATAACTATGGCAAGAGATATCTCGACAAGGACGCCGAAACAACCCTCTACTTCGGCACTTCTCAGCCGGATGACCTGAGCGTTTCGCTCACCGGCAAGACCCCGGTAGCAGTTAAGATTTCTTTGTAATCAAGATTTTTCGAAAGGCGTGCCGGGTGGTGCGCCTTTTCTTTGTTTTGGTCAATCTTTTATTAGGTTTCATCATTGACTGGATTCTGATTTTAGGGTAAACTGGTAGAAAAGCCTTGGAGATGATTTGATGATAAGAGGTACCAACCCCATAATCAACTGCGATATGCCCGACCCGGATGTGATTCGTGTCGGCGACACATACTATATGTGCTCCACAACCATGTACTATATGCCCGGTGCGGTTATTCTTCGCTCTTATGACCTCATAAACTGGGAGTTCTGCTTGCATGTCTATGAGGCTCTGGAGGACACGCCTCGCCAGAACCTTGACGGCGAAGAAAACGCCTATGCCAACGGCATGTGGGCGCCGTGCCTTCGGTACCACGACGGCAGATTCTACGTCATTTTCATAGCGAACGACACCCGCAAGACATACTGTTTTACAGCTGAGAACCCCGAAGGACCGTGGCAGAAGAGCTATATCGACGGCTTCTATCACGACTGCTCAGTGCTCTTTGACGACGACGGCAGGGTTTACATTATGTACGGAAACAGGAATATCCGTGTTACCGAGCTTAAACCGGATTTGTCGGGACCGCTTGAAGGCGGCTTCGACAAGGTCGTTATCTGCGACGCCCCGGGCGATTTCCTCGGCTATGAGGGCTCGCATTTCTATAAGATTAACGGTAAATATTACGCCTTCTTCATCCATGCCGCACAAGGCGAATGGAAGAGAGTTGAGGCGGCATATATGTCAGATAGCATTGGCGGCGAATGGGTTGGCGGCGACGTCATCGACTATAAGCTCCCCGACACCACAGGCGTGGCTCAGGGCGGAATCGTCGACACTCCTGACGGCAGATGGTTCGGAGTGATTTTTGCCGACAGGGGAGCGGCAGGGAGAATGCCGAACCTCGTCCCCATGCACTTCGACGAGACGGACTTCCCCATGTTTGATACGCCGTCGGAAACCGTCGGGAATACTTCCACAAGACCCGATTATAAGTACTCGCCGCTGTTCGTTTCCGACGATTTCACGAGCGCCAGGCTCAATTCCGCGTGGGAGTTCAACCACAACCCGAAACCGGAGTACTGGTCGACGGGCGACGGCAGGTTCACTCTTACCACCGAGAAATTGTCGAACAGTGTCGAATTTGCCCGCAATACTCTGACCCAGCGTGCCAGGTACCCCGAATGCGAGGCGCATGTGACTCTCGATGCAAAGGGGCTTCAGGACGGCGACACCGCAGGGCTCACCATGCTACAGTATCAGTATGGCATAATCGGTCTTACGAAAGAGCAGGGGAGACTATATCTCGTAATGAAGTCAAGAGATAAGACCTATGCCAAAATTCCGTTTGACGGGGATGTTGTGACTTTGGGAGTAAAGGGCAAGTTCTCGCTTAATGAGAGTGAAGTGCGGTTTATGTATCTTCGGGACGGAGAATGGACGGATTTCGGCGAGGCTGTTTATCCCACTTTTGACCTTCGGCACTTCGTCGGCTGTCGGATTGGACTGTTTGCATATTCGGTCGAAAAAACAGGTGGAGTTGCCGAATTTTCGCATTTTGTCTATCTTTAAAACGTGTGAGTACAAAAAAGTCGTTCGTTATTTCGAAAAAAACTGTTGAAACCGTGGAATTTGGCAAATCGGCTTGATAAAACGGTTTCGGTTTGCTATAATGATAGGCGTAAAAATATAATTCTTCCGTGGGAACGCGTGTGGCTTGAGCGCCACCCGCAGACCGCGAAAATACAATAGGAGGTATGTATGGTGAAATCGGCTAAAACCGAAAGAACTCCCGTAGAAACCGTCGAAGCCCTCGAGGCAACAATCGCGAAGGTAAGAAAGGCTCAGGAGATTTTTGCAACCTACACTCAGGAGCAGGTTGACAAGATTTTCCTCGCCGCCGCTACCGCCGCAAATCAGGCAAGATTGCCGCTTGCTAAGATGGCTGTCGAAGAGACCGGAATGGGCGTTGTTGAGGACAAGGTTATCAAGAACAACTACGCCGCTGAGCATATCTACAATGCTTACAAGAACACCAAAACATGTGGAGTAATCGAGGAGGACAAGGCTTACGGCACAAAGAAAATAGCCGAGCCTATCGGAGTTGTCGCGGCAGTAATTCCCACGACCAACCCGACATCCACAGCAATATTCAAGTGCCTCATCTCCCTCAAGACGAGAAACGCAATCATCATCAGCCCTCACCCGAGAGCCAAGAAATGCACCACCGAGGCGGCAAGAATCGTTCTTGAAGCCGCAGTCAAGGCGGGAGCTCCCGAGGGCATCATCGACTGGATTGACACCCCGACTCTCGAAATGACGAGCCTTCTCATGAAAGAGGCTGACATCATCCTCGCAACCGGCGGACCGGGCATGGTCAAGTCGGCATACTCCTCCGGCAAGCCCGCTTTGGGCGTTGGTGCCGGCAACACCCCCGCAATCATCGACAGCTCCGCCGACATCAAGCTTGCGGTAAGCTCGATTATCCATTCGAAGACCTTCGACAACGGCATGATTTGCGCCTCCGAGCAGTCCGCAATCGTCCTTGACGACATCTATGACGAGGTCAAGAAGGAGTTCGCTTACAGAGGTTGCTACTTCCTTAACGACGAGGAGAAGGACAAGGTCAGAAAGACCATGATTATAAACGGCTCCGTCAACGCAAAGATTGTCGGTCAGCCTGCACCGAAGATTGCCGAAATCTGCGGCATCTCCGTTCCCGAGGAAACCAAGATTCTTATCGGTGAGGTCGAGTCTGTCGACATCTCCGAAGAGTTCGCTCACGAAAAGCTTTCTCCCGTCCTCGCTATGTATCACGCCGAGAGCTTCGACGACGCCATCTCGAAGGCTGAGCACCTCATCGCCGACGGCGGCTTCGGACACACCTCGTCCGTATATCTTGACGCAGTCACCGAGCGCGAGAAGATTGACAAGTTCGCATCCAGAATGAAGACCTGCAGAATCCTTGTCAACACCCCCGCATCCCACGGCGGTATCGGTGACCTTTACAACTTCAAGCTTTCGCCTTCGCTTACCCTCGGCTGTGGCTCGTGGGGCGGCAACAGCGTCAGCGAGAACGTTGGAGTCAAGCACCTTATCAATATCAAGACAGTTGCTGAGAGGAGAGAGAATATGCTTTGGTTCCGTGCACCTGAGAAGGTTTACACCAAGAAGGGTTGCCTGCCCGTAGCTCTTGACGAGCTCAAGTATGTCATGGGCAAGAAGCGTTGCTTCATCGTAACCGACTCCTTCCTCTATCACAGCGGCGTTACAAAGTCCATCACCGACAAATTGGACGAGCTCGGAATCGCTCACACCACATTCTTCGATGTCGAGCCCGACCCGACACTCGCAAGCGCCAAGGCAGGTGCCGCGGCAATGACCTCCTTCCAGCCCGACTGCATCATCGCAATCGGCGGCGGCTCCGCTATGGACGCCGGCAAGATTATGTGGGTTCTCTATGAGCACCCCGATGCGGACTTCATGGACATGGCGATGAGATTCATCGACATCCGTAAGCGTGTCTACACCTTCCCGAAGATGGGCGAAAAGGCTTACTTCATTGCAGTTCCTACTTCCGCAGGTACCGGCTCCGAGGTTACTCCGTTCGCAGTCATCACCGACGAATCAACCGGAATCAAGTATCCTCTTGCTGATTATCAGCTCATGCCGAATATGGCAATCGTCGACATCGACTTCCATATGACCGCACCGAAGGGCTTGACTGCCGCAAGCGGTATCGACGCCGTAACCCATGCACTCGAGGCTTATGTCTCCGTCATGGCAACCGACTATACCGATAGTCTCGCAATCGGCGCCCTCAAGACTATATTCGAGTATCTTCCCAGAGCTTACGACAACGGTCTTACCGATGAGGAAGCCCGTGAGAAGATGGCAAATGCCGCCACTATGGCAGGTATGGCGTTCGCTAACGCATTCCTCGGCATCAGCCACTCGCTCGCACACAAGCTCGGTGCTTATCACCACATCGCTCACGGCGTTGCAAACGCTCTCGTCATCGAGGACGTCATGAGATACAACGCAAGCGAAGCTCCCCAGAAGATGGGAACATTCTCGCAGTACGACCACCCGAACGCACTTCACAGATATGCCGAAATCGCAGATGCTCTTAATCTCGGCGGAAAGACGGACGAGGAGAAGCTTGAGAACCTCATTTCTGCCGTTCATGAGCTCAAGCACCGTGTCGGAATCAAGGACACCATCGCTGAGTATGGCGTTGACGAGAAGAAGTTTCTCGACACCCTCGACGAGATGACCGAGTGTGCATTCGACGACCAGTGCACCGGCGCTAACCCGAGATACCCGCTCATCAGCGAACTCAAGCAGATTTATCTTGACGCATACTACGGCGGAACCTTCACCGAGAAGGCAATGCCGAAGGCTGACTAACAGGAAGGAGTGACGATAATGAATCTTGATAATGTTATTTCCGTAAGAAAGACAAAAACGATCTACCGCGACGGCGACCGTTGTATCAAAATGTTCGAGAAGGGCTACTCCAAGGCTGACATCCTCAACGAGGCTCTGAATCAGGCAAGAGTAGAGGAGACCGGCTTTGACATCCCCGAGATAATCGAGGTTACCACTCAGGACGGTCAGTGGGCAATCGTTTCCGAATTCATCGAGGGCGAAACGCTTCAGGACCTCATGGACGCTCACCCCGAGAAGATGGATGAGTATCTTGAGCTCTTCGTCGATTTGCAGATTAAGATGCACTCCCTCAAGAGCCCGAGCCTCAACAAGCTCAAGGACAAGATGAACCGCAAAATGGGCGAAGCCGACATCGACGCTACAACCCGTTACGAGCTCAGAATGCGCCTCGAGTCGATGCCGAACCACGACAAGCTCTGCCACGGCGACTTCAACCCCTCAAACATCATCATTGACAAAGACGGCGTTCCGCACGTTCTTGACTGGTCGCACGCCACTCAGGGCAACGCTTCCGCAGACGTAGCAAGAACCTACCTTCTCTTCTGCCTCAAGGGCAATATGCCTCTTGCAAAGAAGTATCTGAATCTCTTCTGCAAGAAGTCCAATACCGCCCGCCAATACGTCGAGAAGTGGATGCCCATCGTAGCCGCGTCCCAGTCCGTAAAGGGCAACGAAGCGGAGAGGGAATTCCTTCTTTCTTGGGTCAATGTCGTTGAGTACGAATAATCTTTAGAAACATCAAAGCGCATCGGTTAGTAGCCGGTGCGCTTTTTTGTTATATATTTGCGATTGCTTCGTAAACCCGGTCTGCGATTTCCTCGGGGTCGCCGACGGCGTTTACGATTTTTATATTGTGGTCGGGAAGCCTTGAGAAGACTCCGAAGTATTTTTGACGGGTTCTTTCTATGGTCTCACGCTTCTCGTAAATCTCCCTCGAAGCTCTGCCGTTCTCAATCCTACTGTCGCAGACATCCGACGGGACATCCAAGAAGATGCAGACGTCGGGCTTTATGATATCTGGGCAATCTAAGTTTGCCTTCATTACCCAATCCAAATCCGTGTCCATGCCCTGATATGCAAACGATGAATAGTAATATCTGTCGGTGATGACTGTAACGCCGCTCTCGAGCATATGCTTGATGCCGACATTCGGCGACTGGCAGTGAGCAATTCTGTCGGAAAGAAACAGCCCCGCAAGCTCGGCAGGAGTTCTCTTTGTCAGCCCTGCAAGGGCGTCCCTTATAAGTCCACCGGTCGTGAACTGGGTCGGCTCGCTTGTTAAGTATATTTTAGTGCCTTCGGATTCAAGCCGAGAGGCGAGCATCTTAATCTGTGTGCCTTTTCCCGAGCCGTCCAAGCCCTCAACGGCGATAAAAAGCGGCTTTTTCATATCAAAATCAGTCCTTGCAAAGATATTCTATCGGATATTATAGCTATTTTTCGGTTTTAAGTCAAGCCTGTCGGAAAATCTATTCCGAGATTCTTTTCACTCAACCGGCGGCTCTTTCTTTTTAAAAATTGGCACAAATATTATATTGAACTTTTCGCCCACATATGGTATACTTTCTTCGAAAGAAAAGATGAAGAAAGGGGTCATCACCATGGCTATGAGAGGAATATACAACTCGGTTACAGATATAAGACGAAGGGTCTTCACCGAGGTTGCAAGATTGGCGTATGAAGGCGGAGACTACGCCGAAAAGATAACGGAGCTCCCCTATAAAATCGTCCCGGGAAGCGAAGCGGTCTACAGAGAATCAATATTTTTGGAGAGAGCTATAGTTGAGGAAAGACTCAGGCTCGCCATCGGTCTGCCGCTCCGACCCATCGACCAGCACGAATCGGTTGCCGAGGGAATCGACGCTTCGGCGATTTCGGAGAAATACTACGACCCGCCGCTTGTAAACATCATCAAGTTCGCCTGCAACGCCTGCCCCGAGTCGCACTATCACGTCACCGACTGCTGTCAGGGTTGCCTTGCTCATCCCTGCAAGGAGGTCTGCCCGAAGCACGCAATCGAGATTATCCACGGCAAGTCCGTGATAGACCAGTCTAAGTGCATCAAGTGCGGCAAGTGCGCTTCCGTCTGCCCCTATGGTGCGATAAACAAGATGGAGCGCCCATGTGCTTCGGCGTGCGGAATGGACGCCATCCATTCGGACGAGCAGGGAAGAGCGCAGATTGACTATGACAAGTGCGTTTCCTGTGGCATGTGCCTTGTCAACTGCCCGTTCGGCGCAATCGTCGACAAGGGTCAGATTTTTCAGCTTATCCACGCTATCAAATCCGGCAAGGAAGTCATAGCAATAGTCGCTCCCGCATTCGTCGGTCAGTTTGGACCGAAAGCAACCCCCGAAAAGCTCACCGCGGCGATGAAAAAGCTTGGCTTCGCGGGAGTCACGGAAGTCGCAATCGGCGCAGATCTCTGCGCTATAGATGAAGCTAAAGACTTCGTCGAGAACGTCCCCGCAAATCAGCCGTTTATGGCGACGTCCTGCTGTCCTTCGTGGTCGGTGATGGCGAAAAAGCTCTTCCCCGAGTTTTCGGGATATATCTCGATGGCGTTGACGCCGATGGTTCTGACCGCCAGAATGGTCAAGAGCGAGCACCCCGACGCCTGCATCGCCTTCATCGGTCCCTGCGCCGCAAAGAAGCTCGAAGCGTCGAGAAGGACAATCCGAAGCGACGTCGATTTTGTTCTGACGTTCGAGGAGCTGATGGGCATGTTCGAGGCGAAGGAGATTAATTTCGATGAGATAACCCCCGACGAGGAAGTGCCGCTGAACGAAGGCACTGCCGACGGCAGAATCTTCGCTGTTTCGGGCGGCGTTATCAAGGCAGTCACCGACGTCATTCATGAACTCGACCCCGACCGCGAGGTCAAAACCGAGTCGGCTCAGGGACTCCGGGAGTGCCGCAAGCTTCTCCAGATGGCGAAAGCCGGCAAGTACAACGGCTATCTCCTTGAGGGAATGGCGTGCCCGGGCGGCTGTGTCGCCGGTGCCGGAACCCTTCAGCCCGTCGAAAAATCGAGCACGGCGGTAAATCGCTATGCCCAAGGCGCCGAGAAGAAAAATGCGCTCGAAACCGAGCACGAATTTGAGATTACGGAATAAACTTGTAGGGGCGGATATTATCCGCCCGCTGTGGGTTACTGCGCCCTGCAGAAATATTTAAAAAAACGCTTGACAAATCCGTCGCGGTAGCGTATAATAATTTGTAGATAATCACTTTAAACCGATGAAGCGGAGATAAAGGCAAGCAAATGCCCGACAGGGCGTGTGCGCTCACAGAGAGCGGGGACAATTTGGAACCCTAACGGTTTCCAAAGGGCTGGGAGCCTCGTAGAATTGCAGCTTGTCAAATGGACCGCCGAGGGCATGGTCAAAGGGCTTGTGTCGTGATTGGCACCACCTGAGTATTCCATGACGTTATGCGTGCGTGAATCGCAAGGGGTATGTTTGTACTCCGTAGAGGCGTGCAGTTTTCCATGAAAACTGCAAATCAAGGTGGTACCGCGGGAATAGAAATTTCTCGTCCTTGGTCTTAAAAACAGACTGAGGACGATTTTTGTTATATCGAGGAGTTGATTCTGTGACTAATCCCAATTATGAAAATGCGAAAAAGCTTGCCGAGGGAATGAGCGTTGTTCCGCTGTCCGAGGAGATTTATTCCGACCTTCGGACGCCGATTCAGACGCTGAAAATCCTGAAGAAAATGAGCGTGAAATATTATCTTCTTGAGAGCGTCGAGGGCGGCGACAAGTGGGGGAGATATTCCTACTTAGGTTTCGACCCTGCCTTGGAAGTAAGAGGCAAGGGCGAAGACATCGAGATTATCTCGAACGTGACGATAAAGCAGAAAACGAGTGACCCCAACTCGGTGCTTCGCGATATTTTAGCCCAGTACAAGAGCCCGAAGGTCGAGGGGCTTCCACCCTTCACGGGCGGCTTCGTCGGATATTTCTCATATAATTATATAAGATACGCCGAGCCGACACTGAATCTCAATCTCAAAGACGACGGCAACTTCTACGATTTCGATCTCTTACTCTTTGATAAAGTCATCTGCTTCGACAGACTGCGGCAGAAGATAATCGTCATCAACAACATCAAGACCGACAATTTCGAGGAAAATTATAACAGGGGAGTAGTGGAATTAGAACAGCTCTGCACGCTCTTAACAAAAGAGCCCTCCTACTCCGAAGAATACGCCGGAATCAAAGGCGAGTTCAAGCCGCTCTTCTCAAAGGATGAATATTGCGATATGGTCAGAAAGACCAAAGAGTATATCCGTGAGGGTGACATCTTCCAGGCTGTAATCTCGAACCGCCTCGAAGCCGAGTTTGAGGGAAGCCTCCTCAATACCTACAGAGTCCTCCGGACAATCAACCCTTCGCCCTACATGTTCTATATGAAATATGACGACTGCGAAATTGCGGGAGCCTCGCCCGAGACGATAGTTTCGATATCGAACGGAGTGGTTTCCACCTTCCCGATTGCGGGAACAAGAAAGAGGGGTAAGACGGAAGCCGAAGACAACGAGCTGATTTCGGGTCTCTTGTCTGACGAGAAAGAACTCAGTGAGCACAACATGCTCGTCGACCTCGGACGAAACGACATCGGCAAGGTCAGCGAGTACGGCACCGTCCACGTCGAGGGCTACAAGGAAATTCTAAAGTATTCGCATGTAATCCATATCGCCTCGACCGTTCGTGGAAAGCTGAGAGAAGGCTTGGACCAGTTCGACGCACTTTCGGCAGTACTTCCTGCGGGAACCCTTTCGGGAGCGCCAAAGTACAGAGCCTGCGAGATAATCTCCGAGCTTGAGGGAGTGAACCGCGGCGTCTATGGCGGAGCGGTCGGATATATCGACTTCAAGGGAAATATGGATATGTGCATCGCAATAAGAATGGCATCAAAGAAAAACGGCAAGGTCTACGTTCAGGCAGGAGCGGGAATCGTTTATGACAGCGTTCCCGAGAGCGAGTATCAGGAGTGCATCAATAAGGCAACCGCTATGGCGGAAGCAATCAAGCGCACTTCCGAAGTAAGATAGGAGGCGGTTTAATGGTACTTCTTATAGACAACTACGACAGCTTCACATATAATCTTGTTCAGCTTATCGGTCAGTACGACCCGGACGTGAAAGTCGTGAGAAACGACGCCATCACCGTCCCGGAAATCGAGAAGCTCAACCCAGACCGAATCGTAATCTCTCCCGGACCCGGCAAGCCGAAGGATGCGGGGGTCTGCGAGGAAGTAATAAGGGAGCTTAACGGCAAATATCCTATTCTGGGCGTATGCCTCGGGCATCAGGCAATCTGCGAGGTCTACGGCGCGACCGTCACCTACGCCCCGACCCTCATGCACGGCAAGCAGAGCGACATCCACATAGCAAGCGGAAGCGAGATTTTCCGGGGACTTCCCCCGATAATTCGGGCGGCGAGATACCATTCCCTTGCGGCGGACAAATACACCATTCCCGACACGCTCCGAATCATAGCAGAATCGGACGACGGCACGGTAATGGCGGTGGAGCACCGCGATGCTCCTACATTCGGTATTCAATTCCATCCCGAGTCAATCATGACCCCGATGGGCAAAGAAATCATAGAAAACTTTATTAAAACGGAGGTACATTGACATGGAAAGAATTCAGGAAATGATAGGTAAGGTCGTAGAAAGAGAAGACTTAACCTTTGACGAGATGAAAGCCGTCTTCGGCGACATCATGGAGGGCAAAACCACCAACGCACAGATGGGCGCGTTCCTGACGGCACTCAGAATGAAGGGCGAGACCATCGACGAAATAACCGCCTGCGCAACGGTTCTGAGGGAGAAGAGCCTTCCGATGGACACCGGCGATATGGACGTCCTCGATATCGTCGGCACCGGCGGAGATGCCGCCTACACCATCAATGTATCGACCATTTCAGCCTTCGTTATCGGAGCGGGCGGAGTCAAAATCGGCAAGCACGGCAACAGAAGCATGTCCTCAAAGTGCGGAAGCGTTGACTGCCTCGAGCGTCTCGGCGTCAATGTCAACCTGACCCCCGAGAAGAACCTCGAACTCCTCAACAAAATGGGCATGTGCTTCATGTTCGCACAGACCTATCATTCAGCCATGAAATATGCCGCCCCCGTAAGACGTGAAATCGGCATCAGAAATATCTTCAATGTCTTGGGTCCTCTTGCAAATCCGGCAAAGGCAAAATTGCAGGTACTCGGAGTATATGACGAAAAGCTCGTAACTCCTCTTTCCGAAGTTCTCATAAAGCTTGGCATCAAGCGTGCTATGGTTGTTCACGGTCACGACGGACTCGACGAAGCCACCATCTGCGACACAACCACCATCAGCGAAATCAACAACGGCAGAGCAGTAAGCTTCTTCCTGAGCCCTGAGCAGGTCGGTCTTACAAGAGCTGAGCCGGGCGCCCTCCGTGGCGGCACCCCCGAGGAAAATGCCGAGACAGCGAGACGAATCCTCAAGGGCGAGGAGAGGGGACCGAAGCGCGACGCTGTGCTCCTCAACAGTGCTTTGGGTCTGTATATCGGAGGAGCTAACGGTACTCTTAAAGATTGCGTAGCACTGGCGGGAGAGCTTATCGACTCCGGCAAGGCTTATGCCAAGCTTGAGGAGCTCGTCAAGCTTTCGAACGAGGAATAAAGATGATTTTGGACGAACTTGCCCGCAGTACAAGAAAGCGGGTTGAAAAAAGCAAGCTCGAAGCCCCGGAAGTGGTCGAGCAGGCGCTTTCCATCAAAAAAGAGAAGCCCTTCTATCTCGAAGAGAAGCTCCGTGAGCCCGGAATTTCATTCATCTGCGAGGTCAAGCGGGCTTCGCCCTCAAAAGGGCTGATAGCCCCCGACTTTCCGTACCTCGATATCGCCCGGGACTACGAAAAAGCCGGTGCGGATGCCATAAGCGTTCTCACCGAGCCGAAGTACTTTCTTGGAAGCAATCAATATCTGAGCGAAATTCGCCGGGAGGTCTCAATTCCGATATTAAGAAAAGATTTCACCGTCGACGAGTACCAGATTTATGAAGCTCTGACCATCGGAGCCGATGCGGTGCTTCTGATATGCGCGCTTCTTGATACGGAAACGCTCAAGAGATATATCGCCATCGCCGACAAGCTCGGGCTGTCCTGTATAGTCGAGGCTCACGACGAGGATGAAGTGAAATCCGCACTTTCTGCGGGAGCGAGAATTGTCGGAGTGAACAACCGCAACTTAAAAGATTTCACCGTCGACATCACGAATTCGGCAAGGCTCCGCAAACTTGTGCCTTCCGATATAATCTTCATTTCCGAAAGCGGAATCAAGACGAGGGACGACGTTAAGAAGCTTGAAGACGAGAACGTCAACGCCGTACTTATCGGCGAGACCTTCATGCGAAGCCCCGATAAGGCGGCAATGCTCCGTGAACTGAGAGGTTTATGATGCCGGTAAAGCTTAAAATCTGCGGACTAAAAAGGCGCGAGGATGCCGAGTTCTTAAACGAATTTCAGCCCGATTTCGCCGGCTTCGTCTTTGCGGGAGCTAAGCGCAAAATCGACTTCGACACGGCGAAGATGATTCGCGAAACCCTCGACCCGAAAATTAAGACCGTCGGAGTATTCGTAAACGAAGATATCGGCTTCATCCGTCTCCTTGCCGATGAGCGTGTAATAAACTTCGTCCAGCTTCATGGCGACGAGGACAACGCTTATATCGAACGTCTCAGAGCCGTCTGCGACCTGCCGATAATCAAGGCACAAAGAATCGCTTCTCGGGAAGATATCAAGCCTTATGATGCCGATTACTACTTGTTCGACACCAAGAGAACGGGCGAATATGGCGGTACCGGTGAGAGCTTCGACTGGAGCGTCCTGTCGGATATAGAAAAGCCCTTCTTCTTAGCGGGCGGCATCAACCTTGATAACCTCGACGGGGCACTGAAAATCGCAACCGAAAAGAACGCCTTCGCCCTCGACATCTCAAGCGGTGTCGAGACGGACGGCTTCAAAGATATAAATAAGATTCAAGAAACAGTCAGGAGAGTGAGAAATTATGAGCAACAGTGCAAGCACTAACCCCAACAGCAAGGGCAGATTCGGCATTCACGGCGGACAGTACGTCCCCGAGACGCTGATGAACGCCGTAAACGAGCTTGAAGAGGCTTATAACTACTATAAAAACGACCCCGAGTTCAACCAAGAACTCGACCGTCTCATGCGTGAATACGCAGGGCGTCCGTCGCTTCTCTATTACGCCGAGAAGATGACCAAGGATCTCGGTGGCGCGAAGATTTACCTGAAGCGTGAGGACCTCAACCACACCGGAGCACACAAAATCAATAACGTTCTCGGTCAGGTTCTTCTTGCCAAGAAGATGGGCAAGACCCGTGTCATCGCCGAGACGGGAGCCGGTCAGCACGGAGTTGCCACTGCCACCGTCGCCGCACTTATGGACATGGAGTGCGAGGTCTATATGGGCGCCATCGACTGCGAAAGACAGGCTCTGAACGTCTACAGAATGAAGCTTTTGGGAGCGAAAGTTCACCCTGTCGAGAGCGGCACCCGAGTCCTCAAGGACGCTGTAAACGAGACTATGAGAGAGTGGACCAACCGAGTCAGCGACACCCACTATGTTTTGGGAAGCGTTATGGGTCCGCACCCGTTCCCGACAATAGTCCGTGACTTCCAGAGTGTCATCAGCCGCGAGGCAAGAGCTCAGATCCTCGAAAAAGAGGGCAAGCTCCCGGCGGCGGTTCTTGCGTGCGTCGGAGGCGGAAGCAACGCCATGGGTATGTTCTATCACTTCATCCCCGACGAGGGCGTCCGCCTTATCGGCTGTGAAGCGGCAGGAAAGGGAATCGACACCGATAAGCACGCCGCAACCATGGCGAAGGGAAAGCTTGGCATCTTCCACGGCATGAAGTCCTACTTCTGCCAGAACGAATACGGTCAGATTGACGAGGTTTATTCCATTTCAGCCGGTCTTGACTACCCCGGAATCGGTCCCGAGCACGCTAATCTCAAGGACACCGGCAGAGCCGAATATGTCCCGATAACCGACGACGAAGCGGTCGATGCTTTCGAGTATCTCTCAAGGACCGAGGGCATCATCCCCGCAATCGAGAGCTCTCATGCCATCGCTTATGCCATGAAGATCGCCAAAGATTACAGTCCAGACGAAAGCATGATTATCTGCCTTTCCGGCAGAGGCGACAAGGACGTTGCGGCAATCGCACGCTACAGAGGAGTTGATATTTATGAGTAGAATTGCAAGCCTCAAGGGCAAAAAATGCTTTGTCAGCTTCCTCACCGGCGGCGACCCTAATTTGGATAAGACCTACGACTATATCCTCGACATGGCGGAAGCCGGAGCGGATTTGATAGAGATAGGTGTCCCGTTCTCTGACCCGATTGCCGAAGGAACCGTAATTCAGGAAGCGAATATCCGAGCTCTCTCGGTCGGCACCACCACCGACGGCATTTTCGACTGCGTCGAGAAGGTCAGAAAGAAGACCGACGTGCCTCTGGTGCTTCTGACATATGCCAACCCCGTCTATACCTACGGCAAGGACAGATTCTTCGGTAAATGCGAGGAGGTCGGCATCGACGGCGTAATCGTCCCGGATGTCCCGTTCGAAGAGAAGGCGGAGTTCTCGGAAGAAGCGAAAGCACACAACATCGACATCATCTCGATGATAGCACCGACGAGCGACGAGAGAATCACGAAGATAGCCTCCGAGGCGCAGGGATTTCTCTATATCGTCTCCTCAATGGGCGTCACCGGCGTCCGTGAGAAGATAACGACCGATGTCAAGTCGATAGTCGAGAAAGCCAAAGCCGCAACCGACATTCCCGTTTTTGTCGGCTTCGGAATCAGCACTCCAGAGCAGGTTAAGGAGTACACCTCCTACGCCGACGGCGCAATCGTCGGAAGCGCGATTGTCAAGATTATAGCAAAGAACGGCGAGAACGCTTCGGAAGAACTTAAGAAATATGTCTCCGAGATGAAGGCAGGAACGGAACATTAAAATATTAACATCTTCTCTTAACAACTCTTTACGAAAATAAAATCCGGTCAGGTGTGCACTGTCATGCCTGACCGGATTGTTGTGCAACCTGTACAACTTTCATCAGCTTTTCTTGTCTAAAATGACGATTGAAATCCAGCGTGAAAAGGTGTATAATCAATCTATCTCGAAATGCTCATTTTTCAATACCGTTGAAAATGGTTGCATGAAATCTGCGCGTTTCGGGGATAATTTTCGGGAAACACATATGCAAAATTTATTCGGAGGCGCTTTAATGAAGAAAATTATTGCAATGCTTCTCGCGGGAATCATGATAGTCGCACTCGTCGGCTGTGGAAGTTCCTCAAGAGAAGTGGTACAGCTTACCTTCGCTACCCAGGACGCTGAGGCAATTCTTGCAGCAGCAGGAATCATGCTCCCTGATGTTGAAGAGGCAGAGGCGGCAGGATCAACAGTCACTTGGTTCGCCTGGTACGATGATATGCAGAACTATTCAGACGATGAGATTATCAATTCCGGTTACTGGACCTTCCAGGAGAAGTACGGTTGCTCCGTCAGCTGGTATGAGTGCACTTGGGAAACAAGATTTGATGAGCTTGCAAACCTCATTCTTGCTTCCAACTCGCCCGACTTCTATCCCGGACACGATGAAGTCTTCCCCAACAACTGTATCAAGGGTATGTTCGTCCCAGTTGACGACTACATAGACTATGATGATCCCCTCTGGGCGGCTGAGAAGGAATATGCTTATACCTACTATTCAATCAAGGACAGACCCTATGTTATCGTTTTCGATAACACCTTCAACAACGTCTGCGCTTATAACAGAAGAGTTATGGAAGAGTACGGCTATGACGACCCTGCCGAGCTCTACTATAACAACGAGTGGACTTGGGATGTATTCTATGAGATGTGCGTAGATTTCACCGATGAGGACGAGAACAGATATGCTCTCGACGGTTGGTACTACGGCTTGGCTCTGATGCACTCCTGCGGCGAGACCATAGTTCAGTACGACACCGAGTCACAGCAGTTTGTATCGAATATCGACTCTGCGGCTATCGAGCGTGCGGCTAACCTTCTTTACGAGCTTTCCAAGAACAACTGCCTCTATCCTGTATGGGATAACGGTTGGACTATCAGAAACAGCGTTGAAGGCGGCGGCATGAACGAGGGACTTTGCCTCTTCTATCTCGGCGGCACATGGATGTTCACCGGCTCCGTCAGCACCATCAGCCCTGTCTGGGGTGACATGGAGGACGGCGAGCTCATGTTCGTTCCGCTTCCTCGTGACGACGACGGCGACGGCAACTACTACACCGAGTCTATCCCGACCGGCTACTGCATCATTCAGGGTGCTTCCAATCCTGAAGGCGTTGCTCTCCTCTCCGCTTGCATGAGATTCAAGGTTCTCGACCCGACTGTTGTCGACATCGACAGACTCCAGCTCGAGGAGACCTACCTCTGGACTCAGGAAATGCTCGACATGTATGACGAGTGCTATGCACTTTCGACCGCTTCGAGCGTTATCGTTACCTACGGCGAAGGCTACGGCGACAAGCTCTACAGCGTCGTTGATACCCTCGAGAGATTCGCAACCTCTTCCGACGCCTCCACCTGGGCACAGCTCAAGGAGTCCTATGGCGAGCAGGTTGAGTACTATGTAAATCAGCTCAACGATCAGATTGCGGCATATGACCCGTACTCGTTGAACGATTACGAAGGATAATATCGGTCTTCAAAAAAATAAAAGCCGTCCCGAGTGGGCGGCTTTTTGTTGTGTCAGTCATTTGTGCGAGCCTTCGTAAGCCTGCCTCACATTCTCGGGCATGTCCTCCGGCTTTGTCGCTTTGGTTGCCTCTTCACCTATCGCCATCGCTGATTCATAGTACCAACACTTGTAGTTCAGCATATCAAGGGTCGCGTTCAGGCGGTCAATCTCCGCCTCGACGGCTTGCTTCTGATTCTCGAAGAGCTCCCGGCGTTCGGCAAAGGTCTCGCTCCCTCTAGAGCACAGGTCCATAAATCTCTTTATGTCCTTGATTTCGAGCCCTGACTTCTTGAGGCAGTCGATGACCCGAAGGGTTTCTATTTCGGTCTCCGTGAACTTGCGGATGCCGGATTTCCTCTCAAGATTCGGGAACAACCCCTCTTTGTCGTAGTATCTGAGGGTCGAAATCGGCAGGTTAAACATTTCAGAAACCTGCCCGATGGTATATGTAGAATTGCTACTCATAAATTTCGCTTCTTTCTTAAAAATTTTTCAAGAAAAGTCTTGACCTAAAGTCAGGTTCAGGTATTATAATGCTATTATAGCAGACGGATATCTGCAAGTCAAGCGGATATTGTCGATTTAAAACTACAGAAGAGTATCAGAGCGAAGTCACTACAACAGAAACGGAGGAAGAAACCGAAATGGAAATTATATTGACCGTGAACGGCACCGAGTTGACTGTATCATGGGAGGACAACGAATCGGTTGCGGAAATCAGGAGTTATCTTGAAAACGAGAGCATCACAGCAACTTTGAACCGCTACGGTGGATTTGAGCAGACGGGAGTGCTCCCGCAGACGTTCACACGCAACGATGTGCAGGTAACGACGATTCCGGGCGATATTGTCCTGTACTTGGGCAACCAGATTTGTCTCTACTTTGATAACAACACATGGGCATTCACCAATCTCGGGCACATCGAAGGGCTTTCGGATGAAGAAATCAGAGAGCTTTTAGACACCGGCTCGGTTGAGATTACACTTGAACTTAGGGAGGGCAGTATAGGTGTCAATAACCGTGAACATTTACTATACCGGTGAAAACGGCAACGCCGGAAAGTTTGCCGGGGAGATGGTTTCAAGCGGAACCGTCGACCGGATTAAAGCTGAAAGCGGAAACCTGAGGTATGACTACTTCTTTCCGATGAACGACCCTGAAACAGTGCTTCTTATTGATTCTTGGGAGAATCAGGCGGCGATAGATGCTCATCATGCCTCACCGATGATGAAGACTATTTCAGAGCTTCGGGAAAAGTACGATCTTCACATGAAGGTGGAACGCTTTGTTTCGGAAGACTATAATGAAGACGACAAATTTATAAGAAAATAAGATGGAGGAATCATAATGTCAAAAATAACCCAAACCGCAGGCAGAGATTCCCTCGGGGAGTTTGCCCCGGAGTTCGCACATTTTAACGACGACGTTCTTTTCGGCGAGGACTGGAACAACGGGGACATCGACCTCAAGACCCGTTGCATTGTGACGGTTGTCGCTCTGATGAGCTCGGGCACCACCGATTCGTCGCTTCTTTACCATTTGCAGAGCGCAAAGAATCACGGCGTTACGAAGAGCGAGATTGCGGCGGTCATAACTCATGCGGCTTTCTATGCCGGTTGGGCAAAGGCTTGGGCGGTCTTCAACATGGCTAAGACCGTCTGGACGGAGGAGGTTACAGAGGACGATAATGGCAAATCCGCCCATGCCGCCTCGATGATATTCCCGATTGGTGAGCCGAACGACGGCTTTGCACAGTATTTCAGCGGGCAGAGCTATTTCCAACCCGTATCAACCTCGCAGGTCAGTGTCTTCAACGTCACCTTCGAGCCCGGGTGCCGCAATAACTGGCATATTCACAAAGCCGAGAAGGGCGGCGGGCAGATTCTCATCTGCGTCGGCGGCGTCGGCTATTATCAGGAGTGGGGCAAGGAGCCGATTGAGATGCACCCCGGCGACTGCGTCAATATTCCGGTGGGCGTCAAGCACTGGCACGGCGCCGGCAAGGACAGTTGGTTCTCGCATTTGGCTATCGAAGTCCCGGGCGAAGGCTGTTCGAATGAGTGGCTCGAGCCTGCACCGAAGGCTGAATAAATGCAAAAAAACCGGCTCGGAATCACACCAAGCCGGTTGTTTTTATATCAGGATGTCAGTCCATCCATCCATTTCTTGTTGAAGTTGTCCATACTGCTGTCGGCGTTCACATCGAGCGCAAAGACGGAGGTCTTCAGATCGTCAAGGTCGAGCTCCGGCTCAATGCCGTAGACGTGATAGTTGAAGTAGTCGGTCATGTACTCGATATCCTCCGCAAGAACTGCGTGCCCCTGCTGGTGGATGTTGATTGCAATGTGGTCGGAGAGCCCCAAATAGTCATAGACATACTCCGCCGCGACATAGGCATACCACATCGCCGGGGCGTTGACCCAGTCCTCATAAATGCAGGAGCCGATGATTAAAAGATATCTGTCCTCGCTCGCAATGGTGCTGATTAAGAGATGCTGGTCGAAGGGGAGGTATTCAACCGATTTGAACTCCTTGAACCTGTCGCAGAACCAACCGACTTCGCCGGATGCCTGAAGGCTCGAGAGCGGCTCGTTCTGGGTGTATGTATACGAGCTCGAAGCCCCGACCGAGCTGAAATCATAGGTCTTGCCTTCGGAGGTGTAGCGGAAGAGCGCAACTCCTCCCGCACCCGAGCAGGACGGCATGACAAGCTTGAATCTCGTGTCGAAAACGCCGCAGACTATCGCCGCCTTGCCCCAACGTGAAACGCCGGTGACGGCGGTGTTTGTGGAGCTTATGTTGAGCTCGTCCCCAAGACCTGCCTCGAGGGCATCGAGTATCTTCGAGCATCCCCAACTCCAAGCCATAAGGACGCCCGTCTGCTCCTGCCAGTCGTCGCCGTAGGGATAGAGGTCATAGAACGCGCCGGTGTGGTTGGTGTCGTCCGAAGCAATGCCATAGGCGTACCAGTCAAGAGTGATGACGGCATAGCCGTTTGCGGTCGCCGTGTCCTCACTGATTCCCTGGTGCATCCCAACGATAACGGGATAGCCGCCGTCGGGCGCCGAAATACCGCTGTCCGGCATATTGACGGTTGCCGTGAAGCTCGTCGTCGCGCCGGTGCTTATTCTCGTGATATAGACGGTCAGCGTTGACCCGTCGAGGGAATAGGCGAGCTCCTCGTCCGAACCGTCCCGCCAGATTCCGTACATATAGTACTGATACATCGCTTTGATTTCGGCGACTCTTTTTGCCCAGTCGTCGGCATTGTCAACATAGGTCCCGTCAAGGAAGGTGAATGGGTCCGTGAGAGCGTCCGAAGCTTCGAGCTCCGAAACCTCGGGGAGCGTGCTCATGTCATAAGTATATACCACAGGCTCTTCCTCCACTTCTTCCATCTCCTCGGTAGTCTCGGTCACTTCGGTTTCATCGCTGTTTGCACCATCTCCGCACCCGCAAAGGCTGAACATGAGCGCAAACGCTAAAATCAGGCTGATAATTCTCTTCATAATATCGTCCCCCTATATATTTTCAAAGAGCTTCCCCTGATAAGAATCCCTGAGTTTGAGCTCGTGGTCGATTCCTCCGAGGACGCTTCTTTTGTCCATGCTCCAAGCGGGAGCCACAAGTGTCAATCTGTCGCCGTCGCCGGTGAGCCGTCCTATTGCCGTTTCAGGCGGAAGAAGCTCGAGCTGGTCGCAGACGATGCCGATATATTCGTTTTTCGAGAGGGTTTCAAGCTCGCCCGAAAGGTATCTCTTTTCGTCGAGGGTGCCTCTGATGACGTGCATAAGGTGAATCTTTATTTCATAGGGTCGGAGACTCGCGACATCCTTGGCAGTCGCAAGCATATCCTCCCTCGTCTCGCCGACGAGACCGTTTATGATGTGCACACAGACCCTGATATTTCTCTCCCTGAGCGCATTGTAGCCCTCAAGGAATTCGGCATAGGTGTGCCCTCGGTTGATGCGCTTCGCCGTCCTGTCATTCGAGCTCTGAAGCCCAAGCTCGACCGTGAGATATGTTTTTTCGTTTATCTCGGACAGCAAATCAAGAACATCCTCGCCCAAGCAGTCGGCTCTTGTCGCAACCGACAGCCCGACAACGGGGAGGGACAGGGCAGAGGAGTATATACTCCTGAGGGTTTCAACATCCGCATAGGTGTTGCTCCCCGCCTGCAGATAGGCGATGTATTTCGTCTCGCCCCATTTGTTGAGATACAGCGCCTTCGTTTTCTCGAACTGCTCCCGAAGGCTTTCACGGGGATTCCCCGCAAACTCGCCCGACAGGGCATTCGAGCAGTAGCTGCAACCGCCGACGCCGACTTTTCCGTCCCGATTCGGGCATGTCATCCCCGCATTCAGCGGGATCTTGACGACCTTTTCGCCAAATTCACGCTTGAGAACTGTGTCAAGCGTCAGATAGCGCTTTCGTCCGTAGGGGTTCACTCCGCCGCTCCTGCTTCGGGAACCTCGACAGGCTGAGTGGTTATCTCAACCGAGGTGGTAACCGGTGCCTCTGTGGTTACATCGGGTTCAGTGGTCGTGACGGCTGTGGTCGTCTCCGAAGTGGTGGGCTCCGTGGTAGCCTCGGTTGTTGCTTCGGTTGTGGGCTCGGTGGTGGTCGCCTGCGTGGTGGTTGTGGCGGGTGTCGTGTAATTGATTTCGGGATAGTAGGTTGTGATTCTTGTGGTTGTGGTGGTAGCCTCTGTCGTCGCTTCGGTGGTGGCTTCCGTCGTCACTTCGGGAGTGGTGGTAACCTCTTCGGTTGTCTCTTCCGTGGTTGTTGTGACTTCGGTCGTAGCCTCGGTTGTGGTCGTTACAACGACTCTCGTGTCGCTCAGATATTCCGCATCGACATAGGCGTGAACTCCGCTGTAGTAAATCTCAGCCCAGCCGTCGTCCCGGATTTCGATGACGTCGACTTCGTTATTCACGCTGAAATAGCCGAGCATCATTGAGTCGCTCGAGGGCTCAAGCCTTATGTTGACGGTGCCCGTTGCATACATGACATAGGTGTCGGGGACTTCCTCCTCGACCGTTTCGGTGGTAGCCGTGGTTACCGGTTCGGTAGTGGTCGGAGCGGTCGTGACGACCGGCTCGGTGACCTCCGGCTCCTGAACCTCGACAAGGTTATCCCACTCATCCTCTTCGGCTTCCTCTTCATCCTCCGACTTCGGAGCAAACCCAAGGAACTCGCCTATATCCGAAAGCCCGTCGCCGAAGGGGAGGGTGGTGTTGTAGGCATACGTCAGGTTTTCAAGATAGCTTCCGTCCATGACCGTCTCGGTCGAAAGCTTCGCGGTGAATACATCCGAAAAGTCTGAGCGGTTGATGAGAATGAAGCTGAGAGCAAAGAACAGAAGCACTAAGACTGGAATCGTGAATCCGATGAAGTTGTATCTGTCTGCGCCCTGCTCCTGACTGAGGTCGTTAAGAAGCTCGTCGGCGTCGGCGTTTGTGTTCCTGACGGCACGGGAGTAGCTTATGTCGAACTCGTCGCCCTTCTGACCGATTTCGAATTTAGGTGAAGATTCTTCTACGGTTTCTGTTTTTTGTGCTTCGACAGAGTCGACAGCGGGGGCAATCTCCGGGGAGATGTTCTTCTTTTTTTTCTTAGCCATTTTTGAACCCCCTTAGTAAACCGCTGTTACCATTGCAACGGTTGAAATCACGAGAAGCAGTGTCACTAAGACCGTGCTCACGACTCTTATCGTTCCGTAAGAGTTCTCGTTCTCGGTCATAATCTTTCGCTTGAGAACTCCTGCAAGAGGTCTCAGCGGCGAAATATAGAATATCGCAATCAGCACATATATCCAGCCTCTCGAGAGCTCGTCCCAGAGGCTGTAGCTCATCAGGTAGTCATTCGCGCCGAACGTTACCCACGAAGCGTAATCCCCGAGTGAGCGGTTGGTGCAGAGGAAAACCGCAAGTATTGCCACCAAAAACGTGAACACTCCTGCCGGGATTGACTTTTTCGTCTCGAAGAATTTCTGCAGAACTACGGCGACGCCGACTATGCAGGCGAGTGCAACCCCGCCGGCTCCGACGCCGAAAGAAACTCCCGCAATAATGCAAAGCCCGACCGCCGAAAGCATAAGCCACAGCGGATTATCGGTGAGCTTTTCGGAAGCGGTCTTGTAAGTCGGGCTTACTGCTCCGACGTGGTCTATCATGAGACTCTTCGGAGTAAAGCGCCCAGCATTGAGCTCGATACGATAGCCACTCATCAGCATAAGCCCCTCGGACATCGAAAGATAGCCGAGTGCCACGACATAGATTTCAATCGCCATGAACAGGGCGCCAAGAATCAGATTGAGTATCGGACGCGAGCCTTCAAACAGTGCGGCATTCACCAGCCTGTCAAGCGGGAAGCCCAGGACGGTGACAGCCGCAAGCCCGCAGATGAATCTCTCGAGTCCGCTCGACAGCATCGCAAGCCCGGCATGGCGCTCTTTGATTTGATCCCTCAGCTCCGAATAGCTGAACAGGGGCGAAATCGCCATCATCTCAAACGATATCAGGTATACCGACAGGTTGACAAAGCTCTTCTCGGCTTCGTCCTTGGAATCCCTCAGATACATGACTGACCGGACATCGAAGTGAATAAACCCGATAGCCGAGACGGTGCCGCTGATGGTTCCGAGTGAGCCCAAGCTGATAATAGGGAAGAGCGACAAAGCTACTGTCACAGCCCCCGCAACAATTCTCAGCCACGGCATTTTTCCGCCCTCGCAGAGCCTTGCCGCAAGGTACACGAGGAATATTAAGCCCAGGATAAGCGCATAATACAGAGGTCTCGCCCAGGCGATGAACACCACTGACATTATGAGCGACACAAGGTTTTTGTTCCTCGTCTCACTGCAAAGAAGTGAGAGAATCATATATATAGGTAAAAAGCAGAAAACGAATATTAGGTCGGTATACGACAATTCAAAAATCCCCCTTTGGTAGACAGTACCTTAATTGTATCACAAAAATCAGGGCATATCAAGCTTTCTCACGAACTTCCCCGATTCAAATCTTAAAATATTCTGTATTCCTTCATGCGATTTACACATTCAGGCTTATAATTATTAGCATAGGGAGCGGAACGGGAACGGAGGACGCATATTTATGAATGATAATTTCAATGAGAATGAAAATAGAATAGATGAAAATACTCACCCGGCGGAGAACACAGTACCCGAAGCATGCGAGACCACTGTCGAAACCGAATCTGTCGAGTCGGTTTCCGAAACTGTCTCTCAGCCGGAAGCCGTCGTAGCGGAGGAACCGTCAGCCGAGAGCACCTCGGAGGCGGGCTCCTATACCAACACCGACAGCCAGCAGAACGGCTACTCCCAGAACCCGTATTCATACTCTTCCGGACAGAACTACAGCAGTAACAACAGCTATGGCAATAGCTACAGCTACGGAAGCTATAACACATCGGAAAACGGCAACCGCAGTGAGTATGTCTACAGCGCTCCCACGCCCAAGAAGAAGGGCAACGGCGGCAAGATTGCAATCGGAATCATCGTCGGAATACTTGCGGTATTCGTTGTTTCGGTAACGTCGATTTCGGCTTACATCGCTTTGAGCGGCACCGATTTTGATACCGTACGGGAAGACGAGAAGAACAAAGATAATTCCGTCACGGCCTCTCAGGGCTCAACCGACGAGGACGAAGTGATTCTTGACGAGAACGAAGACGACGCGGCTTCCACCGATGCAGTTGCCGGAGACAACAGCTCCGACGCCGAAAACGCCGCTTCCAACAGAGAATATCCCACTCTTGAACAGATAATGACTGCTGAGGGCAGTTACACCCTCACCGAAATATACGAGAAGGTTTCGCCTTCGGTAGTCGGAGTTTCCTCCACGACCGCAAGCGGAAGCGCCACCGGCACGGGAATCATCCTGACCGAGGACGGCTACATCCTGACATGTGCTCATGTCGTTGAAGACGCCACAAGCATTGCAATAGTCGACTCAGACATGAACCAGTATGAGGCAACACTCATCGGCGAGGATTCGCAGTCGGATATCGCGGTTCTCAAGATTGATGCCGAGGGCTTGACCGCGGCGGAGCTCGGAGTTTCATCCGACCTCAAGGTCGGCGAAGCGGCAATCGTAATCGGAAATCCCTTGGGATACGACCTTTATGGCTCAATGTCCGTCGGAATCGTGTCCGGTCTCAACCGCACGCTTAACGTCAACGGCAAGGACATGACACTTATCCAGACTGATGCTTCCGTCAACAGCGGCAACTCGGGCGGACCGATGGTCAATGCCTACGGTCAGGTTATCGGAATCATCTCGGCGAAGGTTTCCTCCTCCTATGGCGAAGGACTCGGCTTTGCAATCCCGATTGACGATGCACTCCCGATTATAAACGACCTCATGCAGTACGGTTACGTCACCGGCAGACCTTCAATCGGAATCACCGGCGAGGATATAACGGTTTACGTCGCATTCTACTACGGAATCCCGCAGGGCGTCATGGTCAGATACGTTGAACCCGGTTCGGGCGCAGATGTCGCCGGAGTCGAGGCATACGACATTATCGTCGGCGTCAATGACGAGACCATCACCACCATGGATGAGCTCACCAACATCAAGAATAACTACTCTGTGGGAGATACCATAACACTCAACATCTATCGCAACGGAACCTACATCGACCTTGAGGTTGAGCTTATGGAAATCACCGGTTGATATTACGACTTTACTTGGATATCGGCGCGGTATGGCGCAGGCAAATTCACGAGCGTTATGCTGTCGCTAAAAATTGACATACAGATATCGCGAGCCTAGAGGGGAGGCCCCACAGGATAAATCCACAGGATTAATCCTGAGAAATATCCCCAACAAACAGTTACGCGAAAGCTTTTTCATATTTTTCCCTTTCTTTGCTTGCGGGTCGGGAAACCGTCCCGACCCGTGAGCGCCCCCTTTCAAAATTGCCAGTATCGCGAAAGCTTTTTCATATTTTTCCCTTTCTTTGCCTACGGGTCGGTCTCCGGTCCGTAGGCGCCCCCTTTTATGGGGATTTTCTTTTGGTAAAAGACTTGTCAAACGGCGAAAACTGTGCTATTATAGTTGTGCTTATAACCGAAATTCCGGAAGGAGATATATTAATGGCAAACGACAAGAAAGCCGTATCCGCTATTACCTCGATGAACGAGGACTTTGCACAGTGGTATACGGACATAGTAAAGAAAGCGGAACTTATCGAATATTCAAGCGTCAAGGGCTGTATGGTTATCCGCCCTTATGGTTATGCTATCTGGGAAAATATGCAGAAGCTCCTTGATTCAAGATTCAAAGCACTCGGTGTTGAGAACGTCTATATGCCGATGTTCATCCCCGAGAGCTTACTCAATAAAGAAAAAGACCACGTCGAGGGCTTTGCTCCCGAGGTTGCATGGGTCACTCACGGCGGCAACGACAAGCTTGAGGAGAGACTTTGCGTCAGACCGACCTCCGAAACCCTCTTCTGCGAGCACTATGCAAATATAATCCACTCCTATCGCGACCTGCCGAAGCTCTATAATCAGTGGGTTTCCGTCGTAAGATGGGAGAAGACGACAAGACCGTTCCTTCGTTCGAGAGAATTTCTCTGGCAGGAGGGTCACACCATCCACGAAACCGCCGAGGAAGCCGAAGCATTCACCGAAAAGATGCTCGAGACCTATGCTGAGTTCTGCGAGACCGAGCTTGCAATGCCTGTTGTCAAGGGCAAGAAGACCGACAGCGACAAGTTCGCCGGTGCGGTTTCGACCTATGCTATCGAAGCCCTGATGCACGACGGCAAGGCTTTGCAGGCGGGAACGTCCCACTACTTCGGCGACGGCTTTGCCAAGGCTTTCGGCATCACCTATACTGACAAAAACAACTCTGTGAAGATTCCTTATCAGACCTCCTGGGGCGTCACAACCCGCCTTATCGGCGCTATAATCATGACCCACGGCGACGACAACGGTCTCGTTCTCCCGCCGGCGGTCGCACCTGTTCAGGTTGTAATCGTCCCTGTTGCTCAGCACAAGGAAGGCGTCCTCGAAAAGGCTCACGAGCTCTATGACACTCTTAATGCCGCCGGCATCAGGGTCAAGCTTGACGACAGCGAGAATTCTCCCGGCTGGAAGTATGCAGAATACGAAATGCGCGGCGTTCCGGTAAGAGTCGAAATTGGTCCGAGGGATATCGAAGAGAACCACTGCGTAGCGGTTCTGAGACATAACAGAAAGAAAGAGTTCATCGCTCTTGATAATCTGGTAGACGGCATCAAAGCCTGCCTTCAGGAAGTGCACGACGGCATGCTTGAAGCCGCAACAAGGAGGCAGGAAGAGAAAACCTATTCCTGCACCAGTATCGACGAAATCAACGAAACTCTCGAGAAGAACGGCGACGGATTCGTCAAGGCGATGTGGTGCGGCGACGAAGCCTGCGAGGACAAGGTCAAGGAGCTCACAGGCGTCGGCTCACGTTGCATCCCGTTCGAGCAGGAGAACCTCAGCGACAAGTGCGTCTGCTGTGGCAAGCCCGCAAAGTGCATGGTAATGTGGGGGAAGGCGTATTAAGATAATCAAAAAAGCACTCTCGTTGCAACCGATTCGCTATGGAATCTCTTCCGTGATTGCATTCGTCATCGACTACACGATACTGCTGATCGTCGAATGGCTTCTTGGGGACTTCTCGCTCGCGATGGAGGTGGCGGCGGTGGCGGCGTTCTGCGTGTCGTCGCAGGTGAACTTCCACATCAACCGTCGGTGGGTCTTCCGCTCGGGAAAGAGCGTGTGGGCTGAAATGGGCGGATACTATGCTCTTGCGGCGGTCAGCTTTACTATCAAGACCTTCGTCTTGATGGAAGTGATGACAAGAGTCCTTCTCTTCCCGACATGGCTCGCGAAGCCGATTGCGGAGGTGATAATGTTCGTCGTCAACTTCGCAGTGCAGAAGCTTCTCATCTTCCGCAAAAAGAAAACCGACCCCCCGGAAGAAAAATAGATATTTTCAACAGATTTTCGGTTGACTTTTTGACGGATTTGGTATAAAATGTTCTTAAGAAGGGTTTATCGACCCGTAAAAACTTAAAGATAAGGCAGGTAACAGATATGAAAGCTACACTTTTGGTATTGGCGGCAGGTCTCGGCTCCCGTTTTGGCGGAGACAAGCAGATTTCCAACGTCGGACCTCACGGCGAAATTCTGATGGAATATTCCATCCACGACGCTATTGCGGCGGGCTTTGAGAAAGTCGTATTCGTTCTTAAGAGCGAGATGGTCGACATAGTTCGCTCGACAGTCGGCGAGAAGTTCAAGGACAGAGTCGAGCTCGAATATTGCGTTCAGGATTATTCGACAGTTCCGAGCTTCTATAAGATTCCCGAAGAAAGAGTCAAACCTTTCGGCACGGTTCACGCAGTCTTGGCGGCAAAGGATGCTCTGACGGAGCCCTTCGCAACAATCAATGCCGACGACTACTATGGCAAAGAGTGCTTCGACATCATGTATAAGCTCCTCGCAAACCTCAAGGGCGCAAACGAAGCTGCAATGGTTACTTATATCCTCAAGAACACAGTCAGCCTCAACGGCACTGTCACAAGAGGCGTTTGCAGTGTTGCGGACGGCAAGCTCGTCAAGGTCGACGAGACCAGCGGCATCAAGCCCGAGGGCGACAAGATGGTTTCCGAAGTGGGAGAAGTCGACCCCGACGCAGAGGTTTCGATGAACTTCTGGGGCTTCCACAACGATACTCTTCCGATGGTGGAGAAGTATTTCGAGGACTTCCTTAAGGCGTTGACTCCCGACCAGATTAAGGCAGAGTGCCTTCTTCCCGTTATGGTCAACGACTTCCTGAGTGTTGGCTCACTCACAGTTGAGGCTCAGCCCTCCCACGACAAGTGGTTTGGCATCACCTACAAGGAAGACAAAGCAGACGTCGAGGAGAAGCTCAGAAAGCTCCATGCAAACGGAGATTATCCCGAGAATCTGTAAACCCCTCAGTCTGCGCTTCGCGCATCCAGCTCCCCTTTCAGGGGAGCCTTTTTGTATTCGTACAAACTTTCATAAGGGCAAAAAAAGCCTCCCCTGAAAGGGGAGGGGGACCATGCGTAGCATGGTGGAGGGGTTTATTCGATAAGCTCGCCGGTAGCGAGGTAGTTATCAATCATAACGTTCAGCTCTTCTACATAGTAGTCAAGTCTGTCGCCATAGGTTTCCTTGAGCTGTGCCCATGTGTAGCTACCGCCGTTACGGTTGATGCCCCAGTCGAACGAGTTGTAAGCCGAGTCAAGGCTGGTTCCGAGGTCGCCGGTGTAGTACATGACGACGTTTGCAACAGCGATGTCATAGCACTCGTCATACATTTCGAGCATTTCGTCGGTCCAGAGATAGGTTTCCTTGAGCTGCTTCTTGTCGATGTCAACGACGGTCGGGTCGATGGTCTTGAATCTCTCGCAAGCCGCCAAGAGAGCTACGCCCTCGGGGTTTGAAGCGCCGGTGATGAGCATATAGCCGGTCGGAAGCGAGTTGAGGTAATAGATGCCGTCACCGTCCTGATAACGAGGAAGCGGAACGAACATGATTTCGCCGGCTTCGATGTCGCCCCAGATCTGGTTCATTTCTTCAACGGTGAGCTTAAGTCCGGTGGGAACATCGCAGATCCAGAAGAGGCAAAGTCCGTCCTTGACACCCGAGCCATAGACGAAGTCGTTTCTTCCTGCCCAGTAGTCGTTACCCTCGTGGTAAACGCAGTCGTTCTTTACGAGGTCATAAATCATATTCTCGGCGATTTCGATGAGCGGGTCGTCAAGGTTGGTATAGAAGTGACCGTCCTCATCCTTCTGGATGATGGTGCGTCCCGTCGACTCTTCAACGATACTGTTTACATAGTACCAACCGTCAAGAGCATATCTGTCCTCGTCGGGGTCGCTGAAGTCGATGCACATCTCATAAAATACATCCCATGTCCACTCGTCATTCCAGTAGAGCTCGGCGGGGTCGTCATAGCCGTATTCTTCGATAACTCTGCGGTTGTAGGGGACGATAGACTTAAATGTAACGTCGGTAACGAATGCAAAGTGCTGATCGCCGAGAGCGAAGTACTCAGCCGCATCAGCCATACCCGACCAAAGAGGCTCGGAATAGTCGACATAGTCGTCAACCGGCTGATACATTCCCTTCATACAGCTATAAGGGAAGGTAGCGGTGTTGGAGGTTCCGGCAAGTGCGAAGTCGGGGGAGTTACTCGACAGAACGAGGTTTGCGAGGTCGTCCGAATAATCCTCGTATGTAGTCTCAATCCATTTGATTGTGCAACCGTACTTCTCGGTGAAGGTGAAGTAACCGGTGTTGATGATTTCATCCTCAGAATAGTTGTGGAAGTCGTCGTACCACGAGAACCACTGGATTTCCGTGCCTGCGGCGGCGGTTTCCTCAACGTCAGGCAGAGTGATTCCGGCGGCGGCAAGGATAGCCGTTGCATCTTCGGTCGAAAGAGTCAGATAGACAATTTCTCTCGTAGAGCTTCCGCATCCTACAAGCGCAAGAATCATGATTACAGCCAAGCTGAGTGCCAAAATTCTTTTCTTCATGCTGAATGTTCCTTTCTCGGCGTAGTGTGTGCCGTATTATCCGTCACAAGTTACTGCGAATCGCAGTTTTCTGCGAGTCGCAGTATCCTGCAACAAGATAAAAAGTGATGAAACCATTATACACGAAATCAACACAAAAAGCAACAGATTTTTATAAGAAATTATTGCACGGTATTTCGCATAAAAAAAAGACTCCCGTCAGGGAGTCTTTTCGATTCTATAAGAATTATTTCCTCTTCTTGAGCACCACCGCCATTGCCGCCGCGACAGCCGCAGGCACGAGTGCCAGAGCCACGCCGGTAGCGGGATTTGAAGCCTCTTCAGCGTCATCATAGAGGTCGTCAATCAGCATAATGCCGGCATTGGCGTCGGTGTCTTCTGTAGCAATATCGACGCCTTCGCTTGCTTCGGTATCTTCAACCAGTGCCATGATTCCGCCGTAGGTGGCGTCGACATAGACGCCTTCGAAGTCGGTGAGCTTTTCCTTGACGGTAGCCGCCAAGAGTTCAGCATCCTCGGCAATAGCCGCAACCTCGGGATTTTCGGTGTTCAGATCAACGTGAACGACGTTCTCCTCCTGGTCGATTCCAACGCCGTAGATAGCCGCAATAAACGGGTCTTCAGAATTCGGATTCATCTTGGAAACGATTTCATCGTTAGCCGCTAATAGCTCATTGTAGCTGTAGGTAGCCTCTTTAATGGTTATTCCTTCAAGGTCGATAATCGAAGAAAGCTCTGCCTTTACTTCATCAGTGAGCTCGGTTACGAGAACGACAAGCTCTGAGCCGTTGAAGTAGGCACCGGCATAATAGTCGGGATAAACGGTGTTTCCGTCAGCATCCGACCATGATTCGATAAGGTCTACAAAAGTGTCGTTGGCAATGCCTTCAACATCGGTTGAGTAGACTCTGTCTCCGTTCTCATCTACAACAGTGATAGCAAAGGCGGAAGTGGTCATCACAGCGCAGAGGGCGACTGCGAACAGGGTTTTTGATAGTTTGTGATTTCTTTTCATTTTGGAATCCTCCATAGATTTTATTTTTTCGAGATACGTCTCTATAAGCAATACACATTGGGAACGGGAATTATTGCATGTCGCAAAAATTTTATGTTACACAAATTTCGCCCCTGAAAAGTTCGTTATTTTCGTGTAATATGATGTTGAAATATTCGCGACAATGTGCTATAATAGCGTGGTACTGAAAATCAAACAGTAATTTTTCCGCGACACGGCTTATTGCAATAGACCGTGTTGAATTTTTGAAAGGAGAAAAACAGTAACAGTATGTTAAAAACATTTGCCAAGTGTATACGCGAGTTCAAGAAGCAGACAATTCTTACTCCGATACTCGTAAGCTGTGAAGTGCTTCTCGAATGCTACATACCGTTCAGAATCGCCAACCTCGTCAACGCGATAAGCGCCGGCGCCGAAATGCCCGAGCTGATTTCAAACGGAATCATCCTCATCATAATGGCGCTTCTGTCGCTCATGTTCGGCGCGTTGGCGGGCTATACCTGTGCCGAGGCGTCGTGTGGATTCGCAAAGAATCTGAGACACGACCTTTTTGCAAAGATTCAGGGTTATTCGTTCGAGAATATCGACCACTTCTCAACATCATCTCTCGTAACGAGGCTCACAACCGACGTTACAAACATCCAGCAGGCTTTTATGATGATTATCCGCACAGCAATAAGATGCCCGCTTATGCTCATATTCGCCTTCATAATGGCGTTCGTCATGGGCGGAAATATGGCTTGGATATTCGTTGTTGTAGTGCCCATCTTGGGAGTCGGTCTCTATATCATCTCGAGCAGAGCTAACCCCAGATTCAAGAGCGTATTCAGAAAGTACGATAACCTCAACAGCTCCATTCAGGAGAATATCAAGGGCATAAGAGTTGTCAAGTCCTTCGTCCGCGAAGACTTTGAGCAGGACAAGTTCAACACCGCCGCCCGTGATGTCCAGAAGGACTTCACCGTTGCGGAAAGAATCGTTGCCCTCAACAGCCCTCTTATGCAGTTCTGCCTCTATGTAGTACAGGTCTTCGTTCTCTCGTTCGGCTCCTACACTATAATCACGTCGGCAGGACTTGATTTGAATATCGGACAGCTTTCGTCGCTTCTGACCTATAGCTTCATGATGCTTAATTCACTCATGATGGTTTCGATGGTTCTTGTCATGATAACCATGGCGAACGAATCCATGAAGCGTGCCTACGAGGTTCTTAACGAGGAATCAACCTTGACAAGCCCCGAGAACGCAGTAATGGAAGTCAAGGACGGCTCAATCGACTTCGATAACGTCAGCTTCAAGTATGCTCAATCTGCGAAGAAGTATGCCCTCTCGGACATCAATCTCCGTATCAAATCCGGCGAGACTATAGGAATCATCGGCGGAACAGGCTCCTCGAAGTCCTCCCTCATTCAGCTTATATCAAGATTATACGACGTAAGCGAGGGTTCTGTCAAGGTCGGCGGAGTGGATGTCCGTGATTACGATTTGGATGTATTAAGAAACAACGTCGCAGTAGTGCTCCAGAAAAATCTCTTGTTCTCAGGAACTATTAAAGAAAATCTGAGATGGGGTAATAAAGAGGCTACGGATGACGAGATCATCGAGGCTTGCAAGCTTGCCTGTGCAGACGAATTCGTCGAGACCTTCCCCGACAAGTACGACACCCATATCGAGCAGGGAGGCACCAACGTCTCCGGCGGTCAGAAGCAGAGACTCTGTATTGCAAGAGCACTCTTGAAGAAGCCGAAGATTCTCATCCTCGATGACTCCACGAGCGCCGTCGACACCAAGACCGATGCGAAAATCAGATACGGATTCAAGCAGTATATTCCGACAACCACCAAGATTATCATCGCTCAGAGAACCGCTTCCGTTGAAGATGCGGACAGAATAATTGTAATGGATGCCGGCAAGATTATCGCTATCGGCACACACGACGAGCTCCTCAAATCGAGCGACATTTATCGTGAAATTTACGTCTCCCAGAACAAGGCGAGCTCCGACGAAAGGATGGCGAGTATAGATGGCTAAAGATTATTCGAATGTTCAGGTCAAGAGAAAGAACGTCTTGGTACGTCTTTTCAAGCTCCTTCTGAGCTTTTATCCCGTCATGCTTCCTGTTATGCTTGTTCTTCTCGTGTTCAACGCAATAGTAAGAAGCCTTCCGTCAATCTTCATGCAACAGGTTATCGCACTCATTGAAAACTGCACTGCCGACACAACCTGGAGCGACGTAAGCGGGGAGGTCTTTTCGCTCGTCGCAGTTCTGGCAACCTTCTATATTCTTTCGATTATAGCCGATGTCACCTATACCCAGATGATGGCTATCATCACTCAAGGAACCCTCGCTAAGCTCCGTGAAAAGATGTTTGCAAACATGCAGAAGCTCCCCATCAAGTATTTTGACACTAACGACCACGGCGACATCATGAGTCACTACACGAACGATATCGACACGCTTCGTCAGATGATCTCCCAGAGTATCCCCCAGATGCTCATGTCGGGAGTAAGCGTAATCACTCTTGCATTCATCATGCTTTATTACAGCATCCCGATGACCCTCGTAATCGTCTGCGGCGTAATCATCATGCTGATAATCACCAAGAAAATCGGCGGCGGCTCCTCGAAATACTTCGTTCGTCAGCAGCAGGCTCTCGGTAAGGTTGAAGGCTACGCTGAGGAGCTTATGAACGGTCAGAAGGTCGTCAAGGTCTTCTGCCACGAGGAAGAAGCACAGGCTGACTTCGATAAGCTCAACGACGCCCTCTATGAGGACTCCGCAAGAGCGAATAAATACGCAAATACCTTGGGACCGATACTCAACAACATCGGTAACATTCTCTATGCTCTGGTAGCGTTCGCCGGCGGCGTGTTCCTTCTTTATAAGATTCCGAATCCGAGTATATCGGGAGCGGCAATCTCAATCAGTATCGTAGTTCCGTTCCTTAACATGACCAAGCAGTTCACCGGCAACATCAGTCAGGTTTCGAATCAGCTGAATTCCGTCATCATGGGTATGGCGGGTACACAGAGAATTCTCGACCTCATGGACGAGACCCCCGAGGTCGATGACGGATATGTTACTCTCGTCAACGCCAAGGAGAACGCCGACGGCACCATCACCGAGTGCGAGGAAAGAACAGGTCTCTGGGCTTGGAAGCACCCGCACACTGCGGACGGCTCGGTAACCTATACACCCCTCAAGGGCGATGTCCGGCTCTACGACGTCGACTTCGAATATGAAGAAGGCAAGCCGGTTCTCCACAACATCTCGCTCTACGCCAAACCGGGACAAAAAGTAGCGTTTGTAGGAGCAACGGGAGCGGGCAAGACGACCATTACAAACCTCCTCAATCGCTTCTATGACATCGCCGACGGAAAGATTCGCTATGACGATATCAATATAAACAAGATTTCGAAGGCGGACCTCCGGCACTCCCTCGGCATGGTTTTGCAGGACACGAACCTGTTTACGGGAACCGTTATGGACAATATCCGTTACGGCAGACTTGACGCCTCGGATGAAGAGTGCGTGGCGGCGGCGGAGCTTGCCGGTGCGAGCGACTTTATAGAGCGTCTTCCCGACGGCTACAACACCATGCTCACCGAGAACGGCTCTAACCTTTCGCAGGGTCAGAGACAGCTTCTCTCGATTGCCCGAGTTGCGGTTGCAGACCCGCCGGTAATGATTCTTGACGAAGCGACAAGCTCCATCGACACCCGTACCGAGCAGATAGTCCAGAAGGGCATGGACGCCCTGATGATAGGCAGAACGGTCTTCGTTATCGCTCACCGTCTCTCGACCGTCAAGAATTCGGATGTCATAATCGTCCTCGACCACGGCAGAATCATCGAACGTGGCTCCCACGACGAACTCATCGCCGCCAAGGGACAGTATTACCAGCTCTATACCGGAGCGTTTGAGCTGGAGTAAGTTTTCACTGCAGTAAATATTCCCCATTCGTAAGAGTGGGGAATTATTTATTTGCAAAATCCGAAAATTTCCTCTTGACATCTACTACAAGATGTAGTATACTGTAATTACTACAAGCTGTAGTAATATTTCCGAGAGGTGCACACTCTATGAAAACTGAGAAAACTCAGGACAGAATCACACACGGGCTTTCCGAAGCCGAAAGAGAAATTATGCAGGTTATGTGGGAGACGGGGGACGGAGTGACGGCTTCGATGCTCTTGTCCAAGTTCGAGGACTCGAAGGGCTGGAAGCCGCAGACGCTCAACACGTTTCTTACAAGACTTGTTGCGAAGGGCTATCTCGAATCATGCAAGCGCGGCAACGCAAATGTCTACTCAACCCTGATTTCGAAGGCTGAATTCGAGAGTCAGGAGGCGAGCGAGTTTGTCGAGAAGAACTATGGCGGCTCCGCAAAGCGCCTCATTGCTGCCCTTGTTGACGGCGGGGCGGTCAGCGACGAGGAACTTGCCGAGCTTAAGCAGTGGTTCAGCGAGAGGTGAC
>JAJQIF010000025.1 GCA_021199355.1 Oscillospiraceae bacterium | reverse complement strand
TGCTCCTCATCGGAGCATTGTCGCTCTATCTTTACAATCGGCAGGATGCCGAGCGCGCCGCCACAGCTTCCACGGAAGCAGAAGAGAAACTTTCCGACGCCATGATCAGTGCATCCTCCTCTGATTTCGAGCTTTCGGTCGAAGCAGATGAGGATGGCAACAGCTACTCAGTAGTGAGTTTGGATGTCGACGGCGACAGCTACATCGGCGTCCTCTCAATCCCATCCTTCGGCTTGGAGCTCCCGGTTCTTTCCGAGTGGAGCTATGCGGGGCTGAAAAACTCCCCGGCAAGATATACAGGAAGCGCCTCGGCGGGCAACCTCGTCATCTGCGCCCACAACTACGAGCGCCACTTCGGAAACATAAAAGACCTCGACATCGGCGCCGAAATCACGTTCACCGACGTTACGGGCACAGTTTACGAGTACGAGGTAATCGAAGTCGAAACCCTTGAGCCCACGGCAATCTCGGAGATGATAACCGGCGACTGGGACCTGACGCTCTTCACCTGCACCCGTTCCGGGCAGGCAAGGGTAACCGTGAGGTGCAAACTGATAAAATAAAAATAATCCCCGTCCAAATAAGGCGGGGATATTTCTTTAAACGAGATAGGAATTGAGGTTGGGAAGATAAATTGCATATATTTCCTCCGATCAGAGTGTAATACTCCATATGCAGAAAATAGAATGTCCTTCACCAAATTCCCCAAAAAACATTGACATCCGCATCAACAAATGCTATAATAAATGTGATTGAATTTTACACAGCCCTATAGATTGTAAAATCAGCGTGGGGGGGTACTGCCTTCGGCAGACCCGTTGTATAACCTCCAGACACAAGTGTGTTTCGGAGGCTTTTGTTTTATTTTCCTAGTCATGAGTATCGAGGTTGAAATTGGCATGAGAAACACAGTCCTGACCTACATAGACAGATTCCGGCATGACCGCCATCAGCGGTTAGTGCTTGGATCTGTTTTGCTCATTTTAGCCCTTACTGTTGCAATTTTAGTCTACTGGCAACTCCGCTTGAACGGCATCGCCATGACCAACGAAACCTATTGCGGTTATGAAGAGCACACCCACACCGAGGAGTGCTATGAAACCACCCTGATTTGCGACTTGGAAGAGACGGAAGGGCACGCTCACAACGAGACCTGTTACGATGAAGAGGGCAATCTTATTTGTGAAATAGAAGAGTGTGAATCCCACACTCACGGCGACGAATGCTACGAAACAACGCTGATTTGTGAGCTCCCCGAGCACACTCACACTGTCGAGTGCCTCATCGACCTCAACGCAGATGTCGAAGACGCAACTGTCTGGGAAGCGACCATTCCTGCTCTTACCGGTGATTTGCGGACTGATGTTGTAAGCATTGCCCACAGTCAGCTCGGTTACACCGAATCGAATGCCAACTATTCTCTCAGCGAAGATGGCTTGACTCACTATGGTTACACACGCTATGGTGCATGGTACGGCAACCCCTATGGAGATTGGTCTTCGATGTTCACCGCATTCTGCCTCTATTATGCCGGCATTACGGAGGATTTCACTTTCAATGCAGGTGCCTATGCCTGGACGATTGACCTTGCCAACCATGGCTACTATCTGACTGCTGATGCCTATACGCCTGTTGCGGGAGATATAGTCTTCATCGACACCGACCTTGACGGCAAAGCTGACGTTTCGGCAATAGTCGTCGCTATGGGCGAGATCAATCAGACTATAACTGTTATTCAGGGCAACTACTCCGATGCTGTTGCTCTCGTGGAGTACACTCTTACCGATTCGTCTATCCTGGGCTATGCCAACGTGACTTATACCGGTGCCGATGATATAGCTGATACAGACGATACTGAGAACGCTGACGACACCGACGACGAAGAAGTTGACCTTTCCGAAGAACCCACGACCCTCACCTTTGAGGGCACCGACTATGTCGTCACGGTCAGTTACGGCGAAGACGCCGCTCTGCCCGATGGCACCGAGCTCGTTGCCTATGAGTATGCACAGGATTCCGAGACTTTCCTTTCCCGTTACGAAGAAGCTTCGGCTCTCTACGGCTGGGAAGACACCGACAGTGACACCTATCACGGCTTCCGCCTCTTCAACATCGGCTTGTACTACGAGGGTGCGGAGATTGAGCCTGCCGCTTCGGTCACCGTCACTGTCACCTACACCGGCGAGACCGACGCCGCCTCCGTCAGCGTCACCCACTTCAGTGACACCAACACCGAAACCCTCGACGCCACCCTCACAGAAAGCACCGACTCCCAGTCCGTCACCTTCACCTCCGACACCTTCTCCGACTTCGGCATAGCTCTTGCTTCGGAAGAGGAGGAAGAAACCAAAACTCTCACCGCCAGCAGTGGTGACACACTGGAAGCGGTTGATGTGGCTGATGTTATCAGTAGCCTTGATGGAAGAAGCTTTATTATCACCGGAAATACCCGTACAAGAGCCATGCAGGCGACGGCTAGCGGATATGGTATGGCAAGTGTGGTTGTAGCCGACACGGATGTATCTGAGCTTACTCTGTGGACATTTACATCTGATGGTAACGGTTATTACTACATTTCATCAGGCGACAGCTATTTGCAAATGAGTGCCCGTAATTCCACCGACGGAACCCTATCTCTTGTCGATTCAACCGAGGCTACTGCATTTAATGTTTATGCATATGAGAAAAACAGCGTAACCTATATGGTAATCAGTGCGACTGTGGGTGGATACACGTATTACATCAACAAGTCCGGTGGTGATAGTAGCTCCAACGCATTCGTGGCATACTATAACTCGCCCGAAAACGGTGGCTCCAACAGCCAAGTTCTGATTTATGCAATATCTGACCCTTACGATGACTATGAATCTGTAGATGAGTTTTATCTTTGGATTCGGACTTGTGCTAATGATACTCAGCTGACTTTGGTGAATACTGATGAGACAGTAATAACTGATGCATGGACGGACGGTACTTACTACTATATCCCTGTTTCGTATTTCACAACGTATATTTCTGATTTTACGTTTGATGAAGACAGCACTATAACTTGTCCGTTTATGTACGCGCCTGATGCAACCAAAACTTTGGGAAGTTATAACACGTGGAATTCGGGCTGTCTGTTTGCAGCATACGTTCAAATTGGTGACGATTGGTATATTCAGGTTACTGATACCACAACCGGTTACTCTGAACCGCGTTCTAATGTCTATTATTGTCCTACATACGTCTATTGGTTGTACGTTGGCAGTACTATTGACACAAGCAAATCTGGCGATTCAACTGCGGAGCAGGTCGAAATAACCATAACAGACTATGTCGGCTATGGGCAGAATAATATCCTGATACCTGTAAGCTATTTCAGCGATTATATTGTTATGTCCGAACTGAGTACCGAAAGTCTGACATCTGCTGGTACTGAAACAATCAACGGCGAGACATATACTAAATACACAGCAACTGACTTTTGGTATAAGACAACAAGATATGGTTCTACAACATCTCAGGCATACTATGTCTATTATAATAATACTTGGTATCTGAAAGTTCATGACCAATCTACTGGGTATTACTTCCCGAGAAAAAATATTATATGGTACACCGGCAACGTCGGCGTTTACACCACGGAATCCAGCTTCTATCTCTGGATTTACGACAGTGACCTTACGAAGGTTGCAGGATATTCGGAATATGACAGCAACAGCGGCGCTAATTTCAGCAGTTCGGGTATCACGGATGTGATAAGCTATACTGACCCTGATAGTGGCGAAACCTACTATTATATTCACGTTTCATACTTTGAGTCGGCTTTGTCGAGCCTTGGTTATGATTCAGCGGATATTTCGTCCCGGTCACTGCTGTATGCGCCGAGTGCAACGGCTACTTTGAGTGACAGTGCTTCAAACATCACCTCCTGTCTGTTCGCAGATTATGAAGAGATTTACGGGCAATTGTATGTCAGGGTTACTGATACAACAAACATGAGCCCGCACAGAGTGAATGTCTACTTCTGTCCCGAGTATGTCTATAACATCTATGTCGGGACGGCTACATCGGAGAAAAATTCGGTTGAAGAGGTTACTATTGATGACTATATCGGCTTGGGTGAGCGTTATGTGCTGATTCCTGTGAGCCACTTTGATAACTTCTTTGATGAGTCATCGCTGGATTCGTCAACGTTGACGGAAGTCAACGACGATTTCACCGGATATGGGCTTAAACTTTATAAAAGCCCGTTCCAGTATGCGGCGAATTGGTCAAACACATCAGCTTCGGATGCTTATTATGCCTACTATGAGGGTTCGTGGTATCTGCTTGTCCAGTATAATTGCACCTCCTACAGCATTCCGCTGAGAAACAAGATCTGGTACACAGCCTCGATCACCGAGGGCGTTGTCCTTAACCTTAGCAATGGTAGCGGTGATTACGAGTTTACGCACTATGGCGATTATTCCTTGCGTTATACTGTTGACTTAAGCGATTTTGCTGATGGTACCGGCTCTGTAACTATAAATCTTCCGAGCGACAGCGATCTTGATACCACATTTGCGGTCGCATCAAACACCACCGATACGGCTTATGTGGAACTGAGCAGTGAGTCGGCTTATGACTACAAGCTTGTCGGTTGGGTCAATATCGCTACGGGCGAATATTATGACGTCTCAGGTGGTTCGGTAACCGCGACGATCGACTTGAGCGACAACAACGTCTTCTATGCTGACTGGATTGCCGAAACATATGACTTCGTAGATGACACCAGCGACACGAATATCATCGAAACAGCCAATACTTCAAGCTTCATAACCATTCAGCTGTTCGACTTCAACGAGCTCTTTGACCTCTATAGTGAAAGCCTCGTCCAGATCGGCTTGACTTCGGAGACCTGGACAGATAGCGAGGTTTTCTATTCAACGCCTCTGCTTGCAAATGACGCTACTGCCCTGACTGAAATCGGCAAGAGCTTTATATTCTTCGACACTGACGCACCTGATAGCACTAATTCCGGCAAATTAGAACTGCCGTTGAGTCGTGCAAAGTGGAACTATTGGACAGGTGCTTCTGTTCAGACGGATACCAGTATTAAAAACAGCGCTTATACTGGTCTTTATGATGAAGAAATAATCAGTATGCTCTATAGCACTACTGGAAGTACTCTCGGTTCTTATTACGTCGGCGATGCGAACTATCTCTTTACCTATGATTCCACGACAGGCTTCTATGAATATGATGCTTCCCAAAACGCCGCGGTTTATCAGCAGAGCGACGGAAGATTCTATGTTTATAATGCTCCGCAGTACTACTATAGTAGCAGTAAAACTAATGGCAGCATATTCCTTCCGTTCAACTCCTATAATACAGATTCTTCGGCATACACATATAAAAACGGCGAAATCAATTATTGGTTCGGCGTTAAGATTGAGCTGGATTTCTACCTGCCGAATGACACGGGTATAGGTGGAAACCAGATAAACGAGAAGAACATGGTCTTTGAGTTCGAGGGCGATGACGACGTCTGGGTGTTTGTTGACGATAAGCTTGTCCTTGACCTGGGCGGTATCCATTCTGCTCTTGAAGGAACGATTGACTTCTCAACCGGCAAAGTTACAATAGTAAAGGCAGATGGTACTTCCACTACGACTTCATTCAGTACAATTTCTGCCGGCACGCACACCCTCACGTTCTACTATATGGAGCGTGGTGCAAGTGCTTCAAACATGCGTATTACTCTTAATACCATTCCCGAGTGGCAATATGAGTCCTCGACCGTCGGAACCATGACCGCTACAAAGGTATGGGCTGACGGTGATGACACTTCAGATCGTCCCGACTCAATTGATGTTGGCTTGTTTGAAAGAGTTGGCGTTGTTGATTCTGATGGCACATACACTGATACCGATGGAACTAAGTATACTTTCACTGACGGCTATCACTATGATGGTAACAATGTAGTAGATGCTTATCTGAGCACCAGTAATGGCTACACCTATGTTTATATCCGAGTGGATATTGAGACATTGTCAAGTAGCAATAAGTGGACGTATGTCTGGACGCTTCTCGATAGCGAAAAGAGCGAATATTATCAGATTCTTGAGTTATCGACGCTTACGAATTACACAACGTCGTCTTCAAGTACGCAAAAAACGACCTATAGTACTTATTGGTCTGTTGAAGGTTACGATACTTTGAATGGTACTGTAACGATTGATACAGATAACAAGGTGTCTTGGACAGGTATTTTAGATGATGATCTTAAGATCGTTCTTACCGACGGTGCTCAGTACGGCACTGCGGATGCTTCCGGTTTCCCAACGACCTATATTGGCTACGTTATCTATGTAACTGATAGCGGAAGTATTGGCACTACAAAAGTCGATTTCTCGCAAGCGGCAGAAGCGGTTGCGGGTAGTAGCAGTACTTATACCTATGGTGTTACAACCGATATTCCTGACTCGGCGATATGGACTATTGTGATGACTGGTAAATATGCCACATTTAAAAAAGATGAGGAAACTGTTTATGCTCCGACGTTCTATTTGAAGGCATCGAACGGAAAATATCTTGCTTTCCGGGCTGTGAATGCCCTTACTACCGAGTATGAGCTGGTTTTGGTAGACGATATTAATGAGGCTGTTGAGTTCTCTTACAATACACTGGGTGAATTGAACACAGAAGATTCTCCCGGCTTGAGAATTATTATTGAATCGGGTGGTTCCTACGCACTTGTTGAAGGAAGAGCGTCATCGATTGATGTCGAAAATGTCAAAATCTACACCCCAACCACCACTACCATCGGCAGTGATTACACCATCACCAACACGGTACTGCCGTCTGTGACGCTCAAGAAGGTCGACGCGACGGATACTACGAAAATACTTGAGAACGTTGAGTTCGTGATGTATCAGAAGGATGATAGTGGGGCTATTGGTTATTATTTGCTCAGTGGAAGCACAGTTACTTGGGACCCTGTTAAGCAGACGCTGACAACCGATTCAGACGGCACCATCACCTATAAATACCTTCCGGACGGGACTTACTACCTCAAGGAGACTGCCACTATTGACGGCTACAATGACCTCACAGATGAGCTTTGGTTCACGGTTTCGGGAGGAAAGGTGACGGCGGTCGGCGGTAGTTCGACATACATCGAAATCGACACAACCGATACGAATAGCCTGACAATCATCGTTAAGAACATTCCTGGCGTGGAGCTTCCGAGCACGGGCTCCGCAATGACGCCGCTCGGGTGCGCAATCGTGGGTGGAATCATTTCGGCAATAGCCGTATTCACATTGATGTCTTTGAAGAGAAGAAGGCATAATTGACATGTAGTTCAAAAAAAGGGGTGAGACCACGCGGTCTCACCCCTTTTATTTATACGTTTATAAGCTTATGGCTTTACCACCCCAACCACTCCCGGATAAACTCCGCTGAGGCTTGGACCTGACGCTCTTCACCTGCACCCGTTCCGGGCAGGCGAGGGTGACCGTGAGGTGCGAACTTAAAAGTTAAGAAATTTTTCTCATCGATACTTAAAAATAGCGTTCATGGCTTAGGCTGTGGACGCTTTTTTCATTATCGATACCACAGCAAAATGTAAATTTTCTGTGACTTGATGAAAAAGTCCTTGACAAGTCGTTTCTGGTGAGAGCAAAAAAGCAATCCTTAACGAAACGAAAGCGATCAACTTTTAGTTGGTCGCTTTTAAATTTTATTTATTCTTGCGGTACACTAATCAGAGGAAATAAACCTCTGCATTTTTAATTTTGTTTCTTTGCCGTGAGCACCCGATTCTGCCGCTGTGACCATTCTAATGGGAACCAAATATCGAGGGCATGGGAAACCGAAATTTCCATCAATATTTGCCTATCTGAAATAGCTCACTTTGAGTTATTGTCTGACATAGGCGTATCTTGCTCTTGCGCCTCCACAGATGCACAAGTTAAAAAAGCAGGCAAGGTAGCACCTGAACTACCTTGCCTGCTTTCTACTCGAAATATACAAAAAATCCGAACCACTCTCCAATCGGAAGCGGGTTCGGATTATTGTTGACTTGATTGCATCAAGTAAAGAAGCGTCCTTTTGGGTATCATAAATGTGAAGAAGCCCAGAACAAAGTTCTGGGCTTCTTCAGCAGAAAACAAGTCTTTGACTTGTTTTCTGTTGGTGCAGGTAACAGGACTTGAACCTGCATGAAATTGCTCTCACATGGACCTGAACCATGCGCGTCTGCCAATTCCGCCATACCTGCATATTGAATCTCAACTCAGTTATTTTACCACAACAAAGTCGATTTGTAAAGAGGTATTGACGCGAAAATTTCATATGAATTTATGCGCGCCTGCCGAAAGCCTCGAAACGCTATTTTCGTGTTGCAATTTTGTGCAAATTGTGGTATAATGATCGCATAAGAAACCGAAAGGCTTGATAAAAATGATAAAAGCGGTTCTTTTTGACCTTGACGGAACGCTTTGGGACGCTTCTGCAAGCGTCGCCAAAAGCTTTAATATAGCACTCGCAAGACTGGATTTGTCAAGACGCATCACCCAGGACGAGATGATGCACGAGATGGGGAAGACTCTCGAGGAGATTGCGCACGTCTATTTCGACTGCATCGACCCCGAACGCGCCGTCGGCATCATGCGCTACTGCACGGCTTACGAAAATTCCTACATCGAGACCCACGGCGGCAATCTCTATGACGGGCTTCGGGAGACTCTCGAGAAACTGAAAAGCATGGGCTTGTTGGTCGCCTGCGTATCCAACTGCCAGTCGGGCTATATCGAGGCGTTCATGAAGTACCACGAGCTCGGCGATTTGTTTGATGATAAGGAGTGCTGGGGCGACACGGGGCTTATGAAAGCCGACAACATCGCCCTTGTCGTGAAAAGAAACGGGCTCGAGCCCTCGGAGTGCGTCTACATCGGCGACACGATGGGCGACTATAACTCCGCCAAAGCCGCCGGCACCCACTTTATCCATAGCGCCTATGGCTACGGAACCGTGCTGGAGGGAGCAGCAAGCATCTCCGCCATAACCGAGCTTCCCGAAAAAATAAAAAAATTTTGAAATAACGCAATAATTTCTCCCCCAAAGTTGTATTACTAATAGAAATACTCTAAAAGGAGAGATTAACATGAAAAGAATAACAGCATTACTTACGGCAATAATTTTGGGTGCGACGATGCTCTGCGGATGCGGAAGCACTGCGGAGGATGACATCAATCCGGTTGATACAATGCCATCTGCGACAGAGGCGACCACCGAAGCCACAACCGCCGTTCCCGTCAACATCGACTACAGCGGTCTTGATGCCGATGAGGTTGTACAGAAATTCGCCTTCAACATCTTCTCGGAAATCGTCTCGGGCGGCGAAAACAGCGTATTCTCGCCACTTTCGGCTTACTATGCCTTGGGCATGCTCTCTTTGGGAGCAACTGACGAGTCAGCTGAAGAGCTACAGGGACTTCTTGGAATGACTGCCGAGGAAGCGGCGGCGTGGTGCTCCGAAATCATGCAGGAATATGCGGCACTTTCGGATGACTCGACAACCGTCTTAAGCGTTTCAAATGGCGTCTTTATAGACGACAGGATGGAGCTGAGCGACGGCAGTGACGTGGCTCTGACGAATCTCGAAAGATACTATGAAGCCGAGTGCAAGACCATGCGTCTTTCGACCGATGCGGCGAGGGAGTACATCAACAGCTGGATTTCCGATAGCACCGACGGGCTGATTCCCGAATTCTTCGGTGAAAATCTGGATGATTCAACAATGATGGTGCTCGTCAATGCGCTTTTACTCGATGCCGAGTGGGAGAGACAGTTCGACTTCTTCGGGAGCTACTGGACAACCGACTTTACAACCTCAAGCGGCGAGGTTGTTCAAGCTGAATACTTTGGAGAAGAAAGAAACTACGATTATATCAAATACGACGGCGTGACCGGAATTATCATGGACTATGCCGACGGCAGGCTTAAGTTTGTGGCGTTGATGCCGGATGACGGCGATATTGACGGCTTTGTAGAAAGCCTCACAGCTGACCGCTTCAACGAGCTTCTCAGTAACGTTCAGAACGGCTTGTGCAACATGCACATTCCGAGATACAAGATTGAAGCGGAAATGGAGCTCGACGATGCACTTTCGGCACTGGGGCTGAGCAAAGTTTATTCCGGCGGATTTGACAATTTCGGCGAGGGAATAGCTCTGAGCAAGACCATCCAGAAGGCGGTAATAGAAGTTGACGTCTGGGGCACCAAGGCGGCGGCTGTCACTGCGGATATAATGGACGGAGCGGAAATAACCTATCCTGAGGTTATCAGGTTCGACCAAAGCTTCTTCTATGCTGTTTATGACAGCGAGACGGGCATCCCGCTCTTTATGGGAGTGGTAGACAACCCGACAGAATAAGAGAAAATCGGTTGTACGAATCGGCTTCACGCCTGACGGAAGACCGTTTTCATAAAATTTTCTTATGAGAAAGGATGACGTGATTATGAGGATTATAACCGTTAGCAGAGAATTTGGCAGCGGCGGAAGAGAGGTCGGCAAGCGTCTTGCGGATGAGCTTGGCTTCGCCTACTACGATAGGGAGATTATCACTGCGATTGCCGAGAAGAGCTCCTTTGACGAGGAGTATGTCGAGAGAGCCGTTGAGGGCGGGATGAGGTTCAACTATCCCATGACCATTTCGCACACATTCTCATATATTCCGTCGGTTTCGACAGTAACCCCGAACCTGATTTCCCATCAGCACGAGGTCATCGAGGAGCTCGCCGCAAAGGGCGATTGCGTCATCGTCGGACGTGGTGCGGACGTGATACTTGAGGACAAGAACCCATTCAAGCTCTTCGTCTATGCCGACATGGAGTCGAAGCTTGCAAGATGCCGTTCTCGTGCCAGAGCGGGCGAAAACATGACCGACAAGGCACTCGAAAGGTCGATAAAGAAAATTGATAAAGACCGTGCCGCGAGCCACGGTGTACTTGCACATTACCCATGGGGCGACCGCAGGGGCTATAACCTCTGCCTCAACACCACCGGCATCGACGTAGCCACCGCGATTCCGTATATTGCGGCGTATATCACAGAGTGGTTTGAACATCAGAAATAAAGTAGGGGCGGATATCATCCGCCCGCTTTTTTGCCTGTCCGCCCGTTCTTTTTGATTAATCGCACAGTGGAAGTTGCGAAGCAACTTCCGGAGTTAGGTCGCGGCAGCGACTTAACTCATCCAGTTATCCCCACCGTGAAGTTTATACCCCTCCCCAAACACTTCATTCGCTGTCGTGACGATTGTGAACGAGCTGTCGTCTTCGGCTTTTACTATTTTCAGGGCTTTCGACATGACCGACTTCTTGACGACGCAGATGATGACGCGCTTTGCGTTTTGGGAGTATGCGCCGTTGCCCTCAAGGAGAGTAACACCGACGTCGAGCTCCTGCATGAGCCTCGAAGTGATTTTGTCCGAGAAGTCGCTGATTACAATCAGGAGCTTCGCCTCGTTGGTGCCGTTCAGGATTAAGTTTGTGACGACCGACGAGATTATGATGCAGAGAGCCGCATAGAGACCTTTGTCGATGTTGCCGGTGGTGATGATTGCAAGGAGCACGACCGCACCGTCGACCATAAGAAACAGCGAGCCGCCCGAAATGGCGGTGAATTTTTTGCTAAGAAGCTTGACGATGATGTCTGTGCCGCCGGTGGTTGCGCCCTGCATCATGACGAGCTGGAGCCCGATTGCCATCAGGCATCCGCCCGCAACACAGCAAAGTAGAGGGTCCTCCGTCAGAGCGCCGAAAGGCTCGAGGATGTTCATCACGACAGACGACAGAACGACCGAGAAGACGGTTGAGCCGAGGAACTTCACCCCGAACTTCCATATTCCGACCGCCAGGATAGGGATGTTGAGAATCAGGACGATTGTACCCGTTTGCACCGAGGGGATGAAGTTTCCGATAATCATGGCGATACCCGTGAACCCTCCTGGGACAATCCCGTTAGGGTCAAGAAACAGGCTGACCGACACGGCATAAATAACCGACCCGATGGCGATGAGAGTGTATTGATAGATGTAGGAGCTGATTTTTTTCTTAGTGTTCATGTGGGTGACCTTTCTATAAAAGTTGTAAAGATGCAGTTTATGGCTCCCCCTGTCAAGGGGAGCTGGCGCGAAGCGCCTGAGGGGTTCTCCTTAAAAAAATGTTGCAAAGTGTCGCGTTATACTGTATAATAGAACTTTAACGTAGGTTTATTTTTCGTTAAGAAAAACGCCGGGAGGTACCTTATTATGACAAAGCGCCTTATACGACCATTCAAATTCTTACTTATAATGATACTGATTTTTTTGCTTTCTGTCAATACTTTCACACTCGAAAGTTTTGCGGCAAAAAGCGGGGTCTATGCACTTGTCATAAATGAAGTATGCTCCGATAATTCGGAATCTTTGACCGATTCCGACGGCGACAATCCCGACTGGATTGAGATTTACAACCCGAATTCCAAGGCGGTAAGCCTTAAGGGCGTCGGCATTTCGGACAGCAAAAAGAAGCCCTTCAAGTGGACGCTTCCGGACGTCACAATCAAAGCAAAAAGCTATCTTATTATCTACTGCTCGGGCAAGGACACGACCGAAAACGGCGAGCTTCACACCAATTTTAAGCTCTCCGGCGGAAGCGAAACGGTATATCTTACGGCTTCGGACGGCACGCTTATCGACAGCGTCGAGCTCCCCGACGTCAAAACCGACCTGACCTATGGCAGATATTCGAACGGCACCGGTGATTTCGAAATCCTGACGGCTACGCCCGGGAAGTCGAACGCTTCTGCCGCGAAGATTATCTCTTCTCCCACGTTCTCGAAAGACAGCGGGTTTTATGACAGCAGTTTCAAATTGACAATAACAGCCGACTCCGGCACTACAATATATTATACCACCGACGGAAGTGTTCCGACGACTTCTTCCACAAAATACACAGGTTCAATCAGTATAAAAGACCGTTCGAGCCAGAAAGCCGTCTATATGTTTGAAAAGGGCACGACGGTCGACTCTTCATCAGAGTTCTTCCCGTCGACAAAGTTCGAGCAGGGGACTGTCGTCCGTGCGATAGCAGTCGACTCGAGCGGCAACCAAAGCGACGTTGCGACCGCTACATATTTCATCGGCGAGGACATCTCCGAAAAGTACGACAACGTTTCGGTTATCTCGGTCGTAATCGACCCTGACGACCTCTATGACGACGAGACGGGAATCTATGTTGCCGGAAACGTCTTCTCCGAATGGAGAAAGTCGAACCCGACCGGCTCCCTTGACGGAAGCACTCCTGCCAACTTCAATCAGCGTGGAAGCGAATGGGAGAGAGACGCACACATCGACTACTTCGAGGAAACCGCTCTGTCGTTCTCGGTCGATTGCGGAGTCCGAATCCACGGCGGATGGAGCCGAAACAGTCAGCAGAAGAGCCTCAAGTTCTATATGCGCTCGGAATACGGCGACTCGGCACTCGAGTATGACCTGTTCGAGGATAACACCGCCGAATACGACGGCTCGGAAATCATGAGCTACCGCAAGTTCGTCATCCGTAACGGCGGCAACGACAGCTTCAGCCTCAAGTTCAAGGACGCCTGGACGCAGTCTTTGGTCACCGGCTACAACTTCGCCACTCAGGCGGATGAGCTCGTTATCTGCTTCCTGAACGGCGAATACTGGGGCGTCTACACCCTTAACGAAATTTATGACGACAACTATGTCGAGTCCCACTATGGCGTGCCGTCTGACGACGTCATCATGGTCAAGGCGGGCGAGCTTGAAGAGGGCGAGGACGGCGAAGAAAGCCTTCTCAGTGACGCAATCAAGTATATAACAAGTCACGACATGAGCAATGAAAAGTACTACGCAGAAGCCTGCGAGCTCTTCGACATGTCAAGCTTCGCCGACTATATGGCGGTCGAAATCTACATCGGCAATCAGGACTGGCTCTGGGGCAACTGGGCTTGTTGGCGGTCACGTTCAACCGATCAGATTGATTCAACCTATCAGGACGGCAAGTGGCGGTTCATGCTCTATGACACAGAGTACTCGATGGATTTATACAACGCCGGCGATGACTATAAGAGCGACAATCTTGCAAGCCTCCTCTCGGGCGATGGCTACTTTGCGGGAATGCTCTCGTCGCTTCTTGACAACGACGACTTCCTTGAGATGTTCGTCGTCGCGATGGAGAAGACGGCAAATATCGCATTCAGTTCTGAAACCGCTTCGGATGCACTCGATGAATACTATGACGAGTATTCGCCCTATCTCGAACAGCACTTCAAACGCTACATCGGCTGGCAGAGCTTAAATGGAATCAAGAATAACGTCAAGGGCTGGAAGAAATGGCTTGAGAACCGCGAGGACTACTATCTCACCATTCTTAAGAACGACCTCGGCATCTCTACCACAACAAAGCGTGTCAGGGTTTCCGTCTGGGACGGCGAGGGCGGCTCGGTCTATATCGAGGGCTTGGAGCTTACACTCGACGAAGACGGCGACTGGTACGGCTATTTCATCCCCGGCTACACTATAAAGATAACCGCCGTAGCCGACGAAGGCTATGAATTCACCGGCTGGACGGGTTCCTACAAGGGCACATCCGCCTCGATAAAAGTAACGCCGAATTCGACCTGCGGCTTCACCGCAAACTTTGAAAAAATCGAAGACTGATGCAACCGGTCTTCCCGCAAAACCCTTTCTGAAACGGAGATTTCAATGATCAGATTCAAGCAAACAAAACGGCTCATCTTCAGCGTTGTCGTGGCACTGGCCGTACTCACACTGGCACTCGTAAACTATTCGTCATTTGATTTTTCTTCGCTTCTGAAGTTCGTATGCGTTTATCTGCTTATGCTTTTCATGCTTCTTGTGGATTTCAAAATATCTGACAAAGCAAGAAGCATCCTGTCAATCGTCTTCTTCATATTGGCGCCCGTTCTTTGCTTCGAGACGGTCAGAGTCATCGTCGGGGCGGGGGTTTACGCCGATTACATCTATTTTGACAACCTCGTATTCTACGCCGTCCTGCAGGTGGCGGTCTTTACGCTGACGCAATCGGTGCGGGTTTCCGTCACGGCGATGGTCGGCGTGAGCTATGTTCTGCATATTGCGAACCAGATTATTTTGGAGATTCGTGGCACGCCCCTTGTGCCCACAGACCTTTACGCAATCCAGACCGCCATGAGCGTCACAAAGCCGGACGACTGGCATTTCGACTCGAACATGCTGATAGGAACGGCAGCAAGCGTGCTCTTGATTGCAATCGCGATGAAATGCAAAATCTCATATCCGAAGAAGTTTACGAGAGTCGGTGCGGGTGTTGCGTCTCTTGCTCTGACTGCGGCAGGAGTTCTCTTTATCTGGGGAATCGACTATACTTCGTTCTCGACTTCGACCTTCGACACCGAGTCGACCAACAACGTCAACGGCATAGCTCTTAACTTCTACATAAACTGCCGAAAGATGCAGTTTGACGAGCCGGAGGGCTATTCGGAGGAGGCGCTTTTGCAGTATCTCTCGCAATATACGGATGAAGAGCTCACGGGGGACTTAGACGACCTCCCGAACATCATCGTCATCATGAACGAGAGCTATTCCGATTTAAGCTACGTCGGCAAGTTCAGGACGGACGAGAGCTATAATTCCTATTTCGATTCCCTCATCGATGACTACCCGCACGGCAGGGTGCTTGTTTCCGTCCTCGGCGGAGGAACCTGCAACACCGAGTTTGAGTTCCTGACGGGGCTTTCGATGATGTACATGCCGAACGGGGCTTATGTCTATCTCCAGCACATCACGCAGGACATCCCCTCGATGGCGACATATCTTGAAGAGTACGGCTACAGCACCATCGCGATGCACCCGTTCTATGAAATCTGTTGGAGAAGAAACCTCGTCTATGCGTGGATGGGCTTTGACGACTTCGTCAGCGGCGAGGACATGACCGATTATCAGGCGAAATACGTCAGCGTTTCCCGTTGGGAGAAGGGCTTCGGCGACGACGTCGAATACCTGAGAACCCTCATCAGCGACAGCTATTTCTACAAGCAGATTATCTCGGAGTACGAGAACAAGACCTCGGACCGCATCTTCATCTTCGGCGTGACGGTTCAGAACCACTCGGGCTATGAATACGACGGCGACGACTTCGAGACGACCGTCCACCTGACGAGCACCGACGGCGACTATCCGAGAACCGAGCAGTATCTTTCGCTTATAAAAGCCTCCGACGAGGCTCTCGAGGAGCTCATAACCTACTTTGAGGGCGTCGACGAAAAGACGATAATAGTCTTCTTCGGCGACCACCAGCCGAACCTCGAGACGGAATTCTTCGATGAAATCGCCCCGAACCGCAACACCACCGTCAACGGCTTCCTTACCCGTTATGAGACCCCGTTCGTCATCTGGGCGAACTACGACATCGGCGACGACAATCTCGGCATCGTCAGTGCGAACTATCTGAGCCTCCTGACGCTCGAGTACGCCGGCGTACCGCTTTCGGCTGAGTATCAGCTGATTGAGGATGCCTCCGAAATCGCCTCCGCCATGAACACATGGGGATACTTCGATCAGTATAACATGTGGAATAACAGGGAAGAGACATATGACGACGAAGTGCTGAATATGTATAATTATCTGACGTATTATACGTTGAAGAACGGAACGGGCGGATAAGGCATAAAAACAGCGGAGCAGTTTTGCTCCGCTTTTCTTATCTGTCCGAAAGACTTATCTCCGCACCGTCTGTCGAAATTCGAATCTCCCCAAACAGATTCGTCACGCACACGCCGTCCGAGATATAGATATAATATCCCTCCTGTGGGGCTTCCGACTCGGTGATGACGACCGACTTGCCGCCGATATTGACATAGGCGCAACCGCCCGAAAGCTCAATCTCCGCATCGCCGAGCGAGAGAACCGTCCCGTCGGTGAGCTTGAGGAGCTCGGTGTCGGAATTACCGTGCGTTGATGAGCTCGTGTCGAAGAGAATCGTGTCGGGAGTGACTGACGCACTGAGATACTTGGAGTAGTTCGCCGTGCCGTTTTCGAGAATAGCGACGGCGTCGACGGCGGTCAAGCCCTCTTCGCGGAGGAAATAGCCGAAGTCGGTCGAATAGGAGCCGTCCGAGTCGATGGCGATGCACTCACCGCCTTGAGTTACGGTCAGGAGATACCCGTCGCCGTCGGAAAGTATTTTCAAGTGGGTTGTATTCATGTCGGAAAATCCCATGCCGAAGATGACGGCAACCGTCACGGCAAACGCCCCGAGAGCCGAGAAAGCCGCTTTGCGGACACTCTTCGTCGCAATCAGAACAAGAACCACAGCCGCTGTCAGCGCGATTACAATAATCGGCACGGCGGCATATTTTATCGGGATATATGTAAAGCCGAGGTCTGCAATCCACTCGCAGATTTTTATTACCCATCGGGCAATGACTCCGGCAATCTCGATGAGAGGCGACAACGTCGCAGGCGTTCCACATATTGCGAATATTAGCGACAGAACGAGCGCGACGGTGCAGAACGGCGTCAGAACTATGTTTGTTATAATCGAGACGAGGGAAATCTCGTCGAAGACGAACACCGAAACGGGAAGTATGCTAAGATATATACAGATATTCAGTATAGCGGCTTTTTTGAATCGCCCTTCAATCATGAAGTCATTAACAACGGCAGGATAAACTACACACGCTCCGAAAACTCCCGAGATTGAGAGAAGAAACGAGCCGTCTGCGACGCTGTAGGGCGAAGCTATGAGCATTATTAGTATCGTCACCCCGAGCGACGATTCGGCGTCGTACTCCCGACGGACGATTGACGCAAGCAGGAATATCGTCATCATGATGAACGCCCGCACCGCCGAAATTCTCATCCCCGAGAAGACGACGAAGAGCGCCATTATCGCTTCGGATAGCGCAAAAGTCACGGTTTTCGGAGCCCGAAGGAGCTTCAGCAAGAACGCGACCAGCGCGGCTATTATGCTGACGTGAAGCCCTGAGACCGCCAAGAGATGCCCGATTCCGCTTCGGTTGAGGGAAGACTTTACGCCACTGTCGAGGCTGTCGCTCGTCCCGCAGAGCATGCTCGAAAGAAGCTGACCCTCGTCGAGCCCGACATAGGAGCAAAATGTCGTCGTGAGCTGTTCCCGGAAGTCCCTCATCTCGCCGTAGAGCTTGTAAATCCCCGTCGCCTTGGTGACCGTGACGCTTCCCGCCTGCGAGCAACGGACGAAGATGCCCTTCGGGTAGTAATAGGATTTTGCGTTAAAGCTTGTGCTGTCGGTGAGCTCCGAGACGGTTGCCTCGAACGAAACCCTGTCGCCGGAAGAGATGTTCACACCGTTTAAGTAGACAATCACTTTGCCCCTGATTCCGCCGATGTTGCCGCTTATGGTGACTTCGGCGGTGTCGCTGTCCGAGCAGTCGGTGACGATTCCCGAGACGGTGACCGTTTCGCCCGAAAGAGCCGTAAGGCGGTCGACATGAGCGTAGAACCAGACGGTGCCATAGATACTGAAAATCAGTAAAAATAAAAGAGCGGTTGAAACCGCCCGACGCAACTTTCCCGACAAAGCAAACAAACCGGCGACGAGAAGCACCGCCGCCACGGCGATAAGCGCAATCCGAGCCGGAAAGGAGGCATAAAAACAAAAGAGCAGTCCCACCAGTGCGCCCCCGGCAGCCAACCCCGCCTCATGCCGCATCCGACCACTCCCTTTCGTTTGTTGATACTGATATTATATAGGAATTGAAGCGGCTTGTCAACGGTGTTTTTTGATTTTTGGTTTATTATGTTGACAGCAGTCGGTTTATATGTTATAATGTCAACAGTGAGAGGTTGGTTGCTCTTTCCTCGTGAGAGGAGGTGACGCTGATGGAGATTATTTCTATAATCTTGGAAGTCTTGGGCTTGCTCTTGACTGCCTTTACTGTTGGTTACACCGTGGGTTCTAACCAAAAGAAATAACCGCACCTGATTACCTTCAAGTGCGGTCGCTTGTACACATTATTCTTTTGTAATAATCGTGGGAAGAGTGACCGTTCCTGAATTGCGCTTCAGGTACCTCTCACTGTCTATATTATAACCTATTCAAGCTGTGTTGTCAACAGCTTTTTTTGTTTTCTTCAAAAGCAAATCAAACCGCCTTTAAAGCTTGACATCTCCCTCATTTAGGACTATAATTAGTATTCAGGAAAGTAGAAAATGGCGTAATATGTATTTTAAAAGTGGGGTGTGGAATGAGGATACTTGGAATCGACCCGGGGTATGCGATTGTCGGATATGGGGTCTTGGATTACGACGGGAGAAACTTCGCCGTCAAGGGCTACGGCGCCATCACCACGACGCCGGACATGCAGTTTGACGAACGTCTCGGGGTTATCTTTAACGACATGAACGAGCTTATCGAAATGTACAAGCCGGACGCAATCTCGCTCGAAAAGCTCTATTTCAACACCAACCACACGACTGCCATCGACGTGGCGCAGGCGAGGGGAGTCATCCTCCTTTCGGCGAACAAGCACGATTTAAAGATTTACGAATATACACCCTTGCAGGTCAAAAACTCGGTCGTCGGCTACGGCAGAGCGGAGAAGAAGCAGGTTCAGGAGATGACACGGTCAATGCTGAAGCTGAAAGAAATCCCCAAGCCGGACGATGCGGCGGATGCCCTGGCGCTTGCAATAACCCACGGGCACTATGCGAGCTCCCGGGTTTTCGGATTGAATTAATGCCGGTTTCCGGCAGAACGGAAGTATGAAATGATTTACAGCCTCACGGGAAATATAATACACACCGAGCCCGACCTCTGCGTTATCGAATGCGGGGGAGTCGGTTATGCCTGCAAAACCACGATGAACACCATCACTTCGGTCTCGAATATGTCTTCATGCACGCTCTACACCTATATGGCGGTGAGAGAGGACGCAATCGACCTCTTCGGGTTCTTCACAAAAGACGAGCTTGAGTGCTTTAAGCTTTTGACTTCCGTGAGCGGCGTCGGCTCGAAGTATGCCCTCGCAATTCTTTCGAGCCTCACTCCGGCGGCAGTTGCGCTGGCGATTGCTTCCGGCGACACTAAGGCTTTCTCGAAAATTAAGGGCATCGGCGCAAAAATCGCCCAGAGAATCGTTATGGAGCTCAAGGACAAAGTCGCCAAGGGCGCAGTCCTTGACGAATCGGGCGAGGTCGGAGCAATCACCGCGGCGGTCGGCGACCAGAGCAAGGCGGAAGCCATTGCGGCTCTCGTTGTTCTCGGATATTCCCAGTCGGAAGCGGCTCAGGCGGTTGCAAAGTGCCCGAGTGAGCTTGAAACGGACGAAATCATCAAGAGAGCTCTTCGGAACCTCGCGTCGGGAAGATTTTAAGAGAGGTGAAGCGGCATGATTGAATCGGAGCAGTTTGACCTCGAAAAAAGGCTTGTCGGCACCGAGCTTTTAGCGGAGGACGCCGACGAAGCGGAGCTTTCCCTCCGACCGAAGTCCTTAAACGAATACATCGGTCAGGAAAAGGTCAAGGAGAACATGAAGATTTATATCGACGCGGCGAAAAAGCGCGGCGAGCCGCTCGACCATGTCCTTCTCTACGGACCTCCGGGGCTCGGCAAAACTACACTTTCGGCAATTATCGCCCACGAAATGGGCGTTAATATACGCATAACATCCGGTCCGGCTATAACGAAGCCGGGCGACATCGTCGCAATACTGACGAACCTTCAGGCGGGCGACGTCCTCTTTATCGACGAGATTCACAGAATCCCCCGTGAAATTGAGGAGGTTCTTTACCCTGCAATGGAGGACTTCGCCGTCGACATCATCATCGGCAAGGGAGCAGGCGCAAGGACCATTCGCCTTGATGTCCCGAGATTCACTCTTATCGGCGCCACGACCCGTGCGGGACAGCTCACTTCGCCTCTTCGTGACCGATTCGGAATCACCCAGAGGCTCGAGCTCTATACTCATGAGGAGCTCTGCGAGATTATCCTTCGCTCGGCGGACATATTGGGCGTCATTTGCGACAAGGACGGAGCCCTCGAGATTGCTAAGCGCTCAAGAGGCACACCGAGAATTGCGAACAGGTTACTCAAGCGTGTTCGCGACTTCGCCGACGTCATGGGCAACGGCGTTATAACCCTCGACATCGCAAAGATTGCCCTTGACCGTATGGAGATTGACTCCCTCGGGCTTGACACGATGGACAAACGGATGCTCACAATGATTATCAAGGGCTACAACGGCGGGCCCGTCGGGCTCGAGACGCTTGCTTCCGCTATCGGTGAAGAGGCGGTAACCCTCGAGGACGTCTGCGAGCCGTACCTGATGCAGCTTGGCTTCATCTCAAGAACCCCAAGAGGCAGATGCGCCACGGACCTGGCGTACAAGCACTTGGGACTCTTACGAGACGGACAAACAATGCTGTAAATCTAAAAAGACAGGGGCTGTTAAAATGGGAAGATTATTCGGTGCTGACGGGGCTGTCAAGGGCGAGGCTCTCAATGACCTCAGCTGTGAGCTTGCCATGACTATCGGCAGGGCTTGCGCTTATGAGCTCGCAAAGAGAAACCATCGCCGTGCGAAAATTCTTATAGGCAAGGACACCCGTTCCTCCTGCAAGATTCTTGAGTCGGCTCTGATTGCCGGAATCTGCTCCGCAGGCGGTGATGCCGACCTTTTGGGAGTTGTTCCGACTCCTGCGGTTGCGTATCTTACCGTCAAGTACGGCGCCGATGCGGGAATCATGGTTTCCGCTTCCCATAACAGCTATGAATTCAACGGCATCCGGATTTTCTCGGCTTCGGGCGACAAGCTCAATGACGCTGTCGAATCGGAGATAGAGCGACTTGTTCTTGAAGCTCCCGACGAAATCCCGAACGCAAGCCCTGAAAACTTGGGCGACATCCTGAACGAAAAGAACGCCGAGTGGGACTATGTAAGATATCTTTTAAGAGACATTCAGGCGGATTTGGGCAGGCTCAGAATAGTTGTCGACTGCGCCAACGGTGCGGCTTATGAAACTGCGGTCAAGTTCTTCCGGGGGCTTGGAATCACCGCGAAGTTTCTCAATGTCGAGCCGAACGGCGTGAATATAAACGAAGACTGCGGGACCGAGGACCTGACGGCTCTCGGCAAGGCGGTTGTCGATTCAAGAGCGCACTGCGGAATCGCCCTCGACGGCGACGGCTCGCGTTGCCTCATGGTCGACGAAAAGGGCGAGCCCATCGACCCCGACAGAATGCTTGCGGCGCTTGCATACTTCATGAAGCAGGATAAGACCCTTTCCGCAAACACCTGCGTCGTCACGAGGGCAACAAACCTCGGCTTCTTCAGATGGGCAAAGGACAACGGAATCGTCACTTCGACGGCTTCCGGAGTCTCGGAGCGCTCAATTCACGAGCGGATGACGACCGACGGATATAACCTCGGTGCCGACGGTAGTGGAAGATTTCTCTTCGGAAAGGTTCCCGACACAGCTGATGGAGAACTGGCGGCTGCTAAAATGCTCGAGGTCATGGCAAAGTCGGGGAGAAAGCTTTCCGAAATCGCCGGAATCTTCACGCCCTATCCGACAATCGACGTCGACGTTAAGATAAGGCACGAATGCAAGAACATGTGGGAATCCGTCCCCGAGATTACGGAGATGCTCGAATATTGCTCCGAAAAGCTTGCGGGCGACGGAAGAATTTACATAAGAGAATCGACTGTCGAGCCGCTCATCAGAGTAACGGCTGAGGGCAGGGACGAAGAAATCATTTATCAGTATGCTCAAGCCGCCGCTCAGACGGTTGCGGAGCATATCGGAGAGCAGGAAACGGACAATGAGAACGGCTGACGGCTGGAAGGACTATAGATTACTTGACGCATCTGACGGCGAAAGGCTCGAGAGCTGGAAGGATATCCGGCTCATCCGACCCGACCCGCAGGTTATATGGAAAACGGAAAAGACTGCACTCTGGCAGAGCGCAAACGCCGTGTATCACCGCTCCTCGAAGGGCGGCGGACAGTGGGAGTACTTAAAAAAGCTCCCCGAGAGCTGGACGGTCGGCTATCAATCGCAGTATTTCGGAAATCTCCGGTTCAAAGTTCACCCGACAGGCTTCAAGCACACCGGGCTCTTCCCCGAGCAGGCTGTGAACTGGGAGAAGACGGGCGAGCTTATCAGCGAGAGGGTAAAGACCGACAAGGTTCGGGTTCTGAATCTCTTCGCCTATACCGGCGGGGCGACGCTTGCGTGCTCAGGTGCCGGGGCTGAGGTCTGCCACGTCGATGCCTCAAAGGGCATGGTTCAGTGGGCTCGCGAAAACGCCGCTTTGTCGGGGCTTTCCGAAAAGCCGATAAGATGGATAGTTGACGATTGCGAGAAGTTCGTAAGGCGCGAAATCAAGCGTGGAAGCCGCTACGAGGGCGTAATCATGGACCCACCGAGTTATGGCAGGGGACCCTCAGGCGAGATATGGAAGCTCGAGGACAACGTCTACGATTTGGTCAGGCTGACTGCGGGAGTACTGAGCGAAAAACCGCTCTTCTTCGTGCTGAACAGCTACACAACCGGGCTTTCGGCGTCGGTTATGGGCTATATTCTCTCGAGTGTGCTGATTCCGAAATTTGGCGGCAAGGTCTCGAGCGACGAGATAGGCTTGCCGGTGGAGTCGACGGGACTTACATTGTCGGCGGGGAGCACCTCGATATGGTATTCAATTTAAGGGGTTATAATGAGTTTTATTGATATTGACAACGTTAAATTCACATATACGACCGAGGACGACAACGGGAACGTCGAGAAGAATGAGGTTTTGCATGGGCTTTCGCTCTCGATTGAGAAGGGCGAGTTTGTCGCCGTGCTCGGGCATAACGGCTCGGGCAAGTCGACGCTTGCAAAGCTCCTGAACGCAATCAACCTCCCCGATTCGGGTAAAGTCACTGTGGCGGGGATGGACACCGCTGACGAAGACAAGCTCTTCGACATCCGGAGCAACGTCGGCATGGTCTTCCAGAACCCCGACAACCAGATTGTCGCGACCATCGTCGAGGAGGACGTCGCCTTTGCACTCGAAAACATCGGCGTGGAGCCGACTGAAATCCGTAGAAGAGTCGACGAGGCTCTCAAAACCGTCGGAATGTACGACTATCGCGAGCATTCGCCTTCGAAGCTTTCGGGCGGACAGAAGCAGAGGGTCGCCATTGCGGGAGTTCTGGCGATGAAGCCCGACTGCATAGTTCTTGACGAACCGACCGCCATGCTCGACCCTATCGGCAGGCGTGAGATTATGTCGACCATCACCGAGCTCAACAAGTCCGGCGTCACCATAGTTCTCATAACTCACTATATGGACGAAGCGGCGAGGGCAAAGCGCGTCGTGGTCATGGACTCGGGCAACATCATAATGGACGATTGCCCGAAAAAGGTATTTTCGCAGGTCGAGAAGCTTAAATCCTTGGGGCTCGACGTCCCGCAGGTTACTGAACTCACACACGAGCTTATAAAATGCGGAGTAAATCTCCCCGAAGATATTATTTATGAAGACGAATGCTATGATGCTCTTTATGAGCTGTTGAAATAGAAGAGGGCAGAGCTTTGAGCATAATCAAGACAGAACACCTGAGCTACGTCTACGGCGAGGGAACACCCTTCCGCAAGGTAGCGCTGGATGATATAAATTTAGAGATTGATGAGGGAGAGCTTATCGGAATTATCGGGCACACCGGCTCCGGCAAGTCAACCCTTATTCAGCATTTTAACGGTCTTCTTAAAGCCACCACCGGCAAGGTTTTTGTCGACGGCGAGGAGCTATTTGCGGACAAATCAAGACTTCGTGATATCCGATTTAAAGTGGGTCTCGTTTTCCAGTACCCCGAGTATCAGCTTTTCGAGGACACCGTCTATAAAGACATCTCCTACGGTCCGAAGAATATGGGGCTCGACGAAAACGAGATTGACAGGCGTGTCAGGGAAACCATGCGACTGGTCGGACTGAAGGAAGAGCTACTCCAGAAGTCGCCGTTTGACCTGTCGGGCGGACAGAAGCGCCGTGTCGCAATCGCAGGGGTCATGGCGATGGAGCCGAAGGTATTGATACTTGACGAGCCTACAGCAGGTCTTGACCCCCACGGAAGAGACAGAATCCTCGGCATGATAAAAGAGTACCACGAGGAGAAGAAGTCGACAGTCATGCTCGTCTCCCACTCGATGGAGGACGTGGCGAACACCGTCTCGAAGATACTTGTTGTGAACGACTCGAAAATCTTCATGTTCGACACTTCCGAAAAAGTATTTGCACGGGTCAGGGAGCTCGACAGCATGGGCTTGACCGTCCCGCAGATTACGAGAGTTTTCGACAGGCTGAAAGAAGCCGGAATCGAATTCGACGACGAGGTCTACTCGACAGGGTATGCGAAGAAGCTTGTTATGCGGCTTCTTGAGGAGAAAAAGGAGAAATAAGACTTGATAAAGGATATAACTATCGGGCAGTATTTTCCGGGGAATTCGGTCTTGCACCGTCTCGACCCGAGAATAAAACTGCTACTTACGGTTTTATATATAGTGATGCTCTTCTCGGCGAGCGGATTTGCCGGGCTCGCAGTGGGCATTGTGTTCCTCGTATTCGCATTTGCGATTTCGGGAATCCCGATAAAAATGATGCTGAAGGGCATCAAGCCGATTTTGCCCGTCATCATCTTCACAGGAATACTGAATCTGTTCTTCATCTCGACCGGAAATATCATATTCAGCCTCGGCTTTATAAAGATAACCGACGACGGACTTTCGACGATGATATTTATGGCGGTGAGAATCATCTTCCTCATCTGCGGGACATCGCTTCTGACATACACCACCTCGCCGATTGCCCTGACAGACGCCATCGAGAGGGTACTTTCGCCCCTGAAGGTGTTCCACTTCCCGGCACACGAAATCGCCATGATGATGACGATTGCGCTCCGGTTTATCCCGACGCTCATCGAAGAGACCGACAAGATTATGTCGGCGCAGAAGGCAAGAGGCGCAGACTTTGAGTCCGGCTCAATCATCAACCGTGCAAAGGCTCTTATACCGGTTCTCATCCCGCTGTTTGTATCGGCATTCAGAAGAGCTGAGGAGCTTGCGCTTGCAATGGAATGCCGTTGCTACCGCGGCGGCGAGGGGAGAACCAGAATGAAGCAGCTCAAGACCACGCATCTTGACTATATCGCCCTTGCGGTGACAGTGCTGTTCTTGATGCTGATAATACTTGCAAACATTTTCATTCCGATATGACGAATTATAAAGTAACGATGTCCTTTCGGGGGACAAATTATCACGGCTTCCAGAAGCAGGCGGATAACTTAAAACTCCGCACTATTCAGGGCACGGTCGAGCAGGGATTCTATAAGCTCCTCGGGGAGAAGGTCTCGATTGACGGTTGCTCAAGAACCGATGCCGGAGTTCACGCAAACGAGTATGTATTCTCATGTGCTCTTGAGAACACCATAGACGAAAGAGGCATTATCTTCGGGCTGAATGGACTTCTCCCGAAAGACATAGCGATTTTAAAGTGCGAGAAAGCGGCTGACGACTTCCACGCAAGATATTCCTGCAAGGGGAAAGAGTATAAGTATATAATCCACAATTCGGAAATCCGCTCGGCATTTCACGAGGACCTGTGGTTTCGGAGCTGGTACCCGATTGATGCGGAAAAGCTGAATATTGCTTCGAAAGACTTCATCGGCACGCACGACTTCAAGTCCTTCTGCTCGACCGATACGGACAAGAAGGAGACCGTCAGGACGATTTTCGACTTCTCGGTTGAACGCGAAGGCGACTTGGTCATATTCAAGGTAAGCGGCGACGGATTTCTTTACAACATGGTAAGAATAATGGTCGGTACGCTTCTGTTCATAAACGACGACAAGCTCCCGAGGGATTCCATTCCGAAAATAATATCCGCCTGCGACAGGACAAGAGCGGGCAAAACGGTCCCACCGCACGGGCTGTATTTAAACAAAGTATTCTATTAAGATGGGAGGCGAGCATAAGTGGCTTCGATAAATTCCTACGAAACCGACATAAAGAAGCTCCGCAGGAGCCGCAGAAGCAGGCGGTTCATAAGAAGACTTTTGACGATTCTTGCCGTGCTCGCCGTCGCATTTCTTATATATCTCACCCACGACAGCTGGCTCCCGTATTTCGAGAACATACTCGAGGAGGGCTATGAGTCGGCGACCTCGACCACACTTGACGAGGAAGAGGAGTCGAACTTCCCGTTTGACGTCTCGAGCCGCTCGAACGTCTCAATCGGCGCGATGAAGGACTGCTGGGTCATGTTCTCCGACACTTCCATCACCACCTATGACGCCTCGGGAGCGACCATCCAGTCGGTTTATGCGCCCTATGGCACCCCGACGGTTGAAACCTCATCGTCAAGGGCGCTCGTCTATGACATGGGCGGCTACAGCCTTATGGTGATAAGCAGGCGCAACGAGATTTTCGAGAAGAAGCTTGACGACCAGATTCTCTTTGCCGAGCTCGGCGAGAAGGGTAATATCGCGGTTGTCACCTCGACGGACAAATATGTCTCTTACTTAACTATCTATGACAAGAACGGCACCGAGATTTTCCACTGGGCGGACGGAAATTATATCATGGCGGTTGCCATGAACGACTCCGGCTCGGGCTGTGCCGTTGCGAGCCTTTATGCTTCGGGAGGAATCCTCAAGACGCTTGTCTATGTCCTCGATTTCAGCTCGACCGAGATTCAGGCGAAGTCCTCGGCTATCGAGACCATGACGCTCGACATCGAGTTCACCGACGATAATGAAATCTGGGTTGTCGGAAGCGATGCCGTGTATCTTCTCAACAGCGATTGCAGTGTCGCATATTCGTATGACTATACCTATGACATAAGCGGCTTCTCCGCTCGGGACGACGTCTGCGCCGTAACGTTTGAGAAGGCCGGAAGCGACGAATATCTTGTAGCAATTTTTGAAGCGGGACTTGACGAACCGGCTGAAATTACTTATAATGAAGAAATCGAATATGTGCTTGTGAGTGACGACAAGGTGTATCTTAACACATCTTCACAGCTCGATTGCCTCAGCTCTTCGGGCGAGCTCAGGTCCGAAACGGCTCTCGGAGCCACATATACGTCGTTCGTAATCTACGACAACAACGCAATTCTTCTCAACTATCGGAGCGTTATCAAGGCTTCGGTAGGGGATTGATTAAGGAGAAACCATGACCGATTATCTTTATATATTCTACGATGTCTGCGTGGTAGGAATAATCCTGATTACGCTTTATCAAGGCTCGAAAAGGGGCTTTCTTCGGAGTGCCGTTTATGCCATTCTCATCGTTGCGGCGTTCTTTGTGAGCTGGTTCGGAGCTGAGGCTCTTTCGCCACTTATTTACGACAGCTTTATCCACGAGACGGTTATAGACACCCTGACCGACACTGCTTCAAAGAAGGACCCCGTCACGGTGGTTTCGGATGCTCTTACGTCCGGCGACTATGGCACTACTGTCTCCGACAGTGAAATCGGCGAGATTATTTCCGGTGCTTCGGACCTCTTCAACGAGCTTGCGGAAACCCTTCGTGAAAACGGCTCGCAGGATTCGGCTTCGTCGATAGCAACGGGGGTTGAAAGCTCCGTCACAAGCACGGTCGAGAGCTTCCTCTTCAGCGACTACATCATCAATGCGCTTGAGACATTGGGAGCCGCCACCGGCGATATGTCGGAGGTTGTAAACGTATTCCTGACCGGCTCGGCGGAGGAAACAGCCGCCACAGCGGAGGAGGAAATCGTCCGACCGATTATCGAATTGGCACTCAAGATAATCGTATTTTTGGTTCTCTTATTTGTTCTGAGACTGGTTATAAACCCTGTTTCGAACATGTTCAAATTTGCAAACAAGATCCCTCTGATCGGTGCCCTGAATGTGCTTTTGGGAGCGATACTCGGCGCGGTCGAAGGTCTTATCACGGTATACGGACTGGCACTTCTCATTAAGCTTGTCGTCAACGTCAGCGGCGACTCGCTTATATTCCTGAATACCGACACAATAGAGCTGACGTATATCTTTAAGTTCTTCTATGAGCTTAATCTGATGGGATGATATTTGAATCGGAGATAATAAATGATTTGTACAAGATGTAAGAAAAGACAAGCCGCGGTGTTTATCACCACCATGAACGGCAACGAAAGAAAAAACGAAGGGCTTTGCCTCGTCTGCGCCAAGGAGATGGGGCTCACCCAGATTGACGACTACATGAAGCAGATGGGTATAAGTGATGAAGACCTTGAAGCTCTGAGTGAAATCACCGAGGATGAGAACGCCGAGGGCGATTCGTTTGAGATGGGCGGCATCAGTAATGCCATGCCCAATTTCATCGCAAACCTGATGGGCAGGATGAATCCTAACGCCCAGAATCAGCCGCAGAACGCTCTGCCCAATTCACAGCAGAATCCCGAGCAGGCTTCCGGACAGACCAAGAAGTCGAAAAAAGAGCAGAAGGCTGATAAGAAAAAGGAGCTCAAGTACCTCGGCACCTACTGCACGAACCTGAATGAGCGTGCGGCTTCCGGCAAGCTTGACAGAATCATCGGCAGAGAGCGGGAGATTGACAGAGTCATTCAGATTCTTTCCCGCAGGCAGAAGAACAACCCCTGCCTCATCGGTGAGCCGGGCGTCGGCAAGACCGCAATCGCCGAGGGAATCGCCCAGAAAATAGTCTCGGGTGACGTTCCCTACAGCATCAAAAACAAGCAGATTTACCTTCTTGACATGACGGCTCTTGTTGCCGGAACTCAGTTCCGTGGTCAGTTCGAGTCGAGAATGAAGGGGCTTATCGAAGAGGTCAAGCGCGAGGGTAACGTTATCCTCTTTATCGACGAGGTACATACTCTCGTCGGAACGGGCGACAACGAAGGCACAATGAACGCCGCAAACATCCTTAAGCCCGCACTCTCAAGAGGCGAGGTTCAGGTAATCGGCGCAACTACTTTCAAAGAATATCGTAAGTACATCGAGAAGGACAGCGCCCTCGAACGTAGATTCCAGCCGGTAACCGTAACCGAGCCGACCGTCGACGACACCGTTCAGGTCTTGTTCGGCATCAGAAAGTATTACGAGGACTTCCACCACGTCAAGATTACTGACTCGGCTCTTCGGATGTGTGCCGTTCTGTCGGAAAGATACATCAACGACAGATTCCTGCCCGACAAGGCTATTGACCTCCTCGATGAAGCCTGCGCCGGCGCGAGCATCCGTAGCCCCGAAATCTCAAGGGTTGCCGAGCTTAACGACCAGCTTGCGGCTAAGAAAGATGAGCTTTCGAAGCTTGAAGAAGCCGAGAGCCCCGACTATGAGAAGATAGCCGAAGCGAAGGCAGGGCTTTCACAGCTTGAGAACGACTGCGCCGAGGCTCAGGAAGCCGCCGATAAGGTCTATGTCAACGAGGACGACCTCTCAAGAGTAATAGAACTCTGGACGGGCATCCCGGCAAACAAGATAGTTGAAACTGAATACGACAAGATTCGTGGGCTCCACGACGCGCTCTCGGCGAAGATTGTCGGTCAGCCGGAAGCGGTCGACCTCGTCTGCAACGCCATCAAGCGTTCACGCGTTCAGCTCACATCACGCCAGAGACCGGCATCGTTCATATTCGTCGGTCCCACAGGCGTCGGAAAGACGGAGCTCGCAAAGGTTCTGGCATCGGAGCTCTTCGACGCAACGGAGCCGCTTATCAGAATCGACATGTCCGAGTACATGGAGAAGCACACGGTCTCAAGACTCATCGGCTCGCCTCCGGGCTACGTCGGCTATGACGAGGCGGGACAGCTCACCGAGAAGGTCAGAAGAAAACCCTACTCGGTCGTCCTCTTTGACGAAATCGAGAAGGCGCACCCGGACGTCATGAACATACTCCTGCAGATTCTTGACGAAGGCAAGGTCAACGACGCACAGGGCAGAAGCGTCTCGTTCGAGCACACCGTCATCATCATGACGAGTAACGCAGGCTCGACCGACAAGAGCTTCGGCATCGGCTTCGACAGGACACAGGCTCAGGCTTCGAAGGACAGAGCTATCAAGGGACTCCGTGAGTTCCTTCGCCCCGAGTTCATCAGCCGTGTTGACGAGATTGTCGTCTTCAACCCGCTGACCGAGAAGGACTACGCCGACATCGCTCACCTCATGCTCGGCGAGATGGTTGCGCCGCTCTCCGAGAAGCTCATCATGTTCAACTACGACCGAGCCGCCGAGGAAGCCATCGCCCACATCGCAATATCCGAGCAGTACGGTGCCCGTGACATAAGAAGAATCATCCGCCGCGAAGTCGAGGACAAGATAGCGAATCTGATTGTCGACTCCGGGGAGATTAAGATCAGGACGATTAATCTGACTGCGGAGGATGGCAAGCTCATAGTTATGGGAGTCTGAAATTGTAAATTTTCTGTGAACAATTCCCCCTAAGAGTTGCATTTAGTTGCGCGTTGTAGTATAATTTTTAAGCCGCTTATGGTCGGTTCTCAAGTAAAGAGCGATTTTATGAGCTTTTTCTCCGTCGCATAGCGAGTTTTATAGTAAAGGCAGGTGCCGAGAAATGTATGCAGTAATTGAAACAGGCGGAAAGCAGTATCAGGTTCACGAAGGCGATGTCGTCTTCATCGAGAAGCTTCCCGTAGAGGCCGATGAGGAAGTTACTTTTGATAAAGTTGTAGTCCTCTCTGACGGCGAAACAACTTCTGTTGGTACACCCTATGTTGAGGGCGCAACCGTTGATGCCAAGGTTCTTAAGAACGGCAAGGCTAAGAAGATTACCGTTTTCACCTACAAGCCCAAGAAGGGCTCTTCTCACAAGAAGCAGGGTCACAGACAGCCCTACACTCAGGTGAGAATCGAAGCCATCAAGGCATAATGATAACGGCGTTATTTAAAGTGACCGGGCAGGGGAGCTACAAGGGCTTTTCCGTCTCGGGACATTCGGGATATTCGGAAGCGGGGAGCGACATCGTTTGTGCCGCCGTTTCCTCGGCAGTGATGCTCACTGTCAACAGCTGCATTGACGGCTTCAATGTGGACGCAGTGCCGGAAGTTTACGACGACACGGTGAGGTTCGCGGTGAATGAGAAGTCTTTGGATGCGGACAGGCTTATAGGAGCTTTGAAAGAGCACCTCGAAGCCATGAGTGAAGAATACCCCGAAAACGTAGCGGTTACGATTGAAGAATCGTAACGGAGATTCCAACGAATTCAGAAAGCGGTGAAATAAAATGTTAAGATTAAGTATGCAGTTCTTCGCCCATAAAAAGGGAGCAAGCTCGACCAAGAACGGTCGTGAGTCCGAATCGAAAAGATTAGGCGCAAAGAGAGCTGACGGTCAGTTCGTACCTGCGGGCAACATCCTCTATCGCCAGAGAGGAACGCATATCCATCCCGGCGTCAACGTCGGCATCGGCTCAGATGATACCCTCTATGCAAAGGTAGACGGTGTAGTAAGGTTTGAAAGATTGGGTCGTGACAGGAAGCAGGTAAGCGTTTATCCTGTAGAAAAATAAGCGATTTGCTGAAACTTGTCCCCGAACCTCAACGTTTGGGGACGTTTTTTCGGAAAGAGAGGAGTGTTCGGATGTTTGTCGATGAAGTGAATATTTCCGTTGAAGCCGGAGACGGCGGCGACGGTTGCGTGTCTTTCCACAGGGAAAAGTACATTGCGGCAGGCGGTCCCGACGGCGGCGACGGCGGTAAGGGCGGCGACATCGTCTTCAAGGTCGATGACAATATGAACACCCTTATCGACTTCCGCTATAAGAGAAAATTCTGCGCCGAAAAGGGCGGTAACGGCGGCTCGGGGAACTGCTTCGGCAAGAGTGCCCCCGACCTCGTCATAAAGGTTCCGAGAGGAACCGTTGTCCGTGAGCGTGAAAGCGGCAGAATCATCGCCGATTTGTCCGGCGACGAGCCGGTCGTAATCGCGAAAGGCGGCAAGGGCGGCAGAGGAAATGCCCATTTCGCCACCCCCACAAGACAGATTCCCCGTTTTGCAAAGCCCGGCTTCAAGGGGCAGAAGCTGGACCTCAAGCTTGAACTGAAGCTTCTTGCCGATGTAGGACTCGTCGGCTTCCCGAATGTCGGAAAATCGACGCTCATATCAGTCGTATCGGCGGCAAAGCCGAAGATTGCGAACTATCACTTTACGACTCTGACCCCCGTTCTCGGAGTAGTTAAAGTCGCCGACGGCAACTCGTTCGTCATGGCTGATATCCCGGGACTCATCGAGGGCGCAAGCGAAGGTGTCGGACTCGGGCACGAGTTCTTAAGACATGTCGAGAGATGCCGTTTGATAGTCCATGTTGTGGACGTTTCCGGCAGTGAGGGCAGAGACCCGATTGAGGACTACGAGGCGATAAACCGCGAGCTCGCCAATTTCAGCGAGGATCTGGCGAACGCACCGCAGGTCGTAGCCGCCAACAAGTGCGACATGGCGACCGAGGAGCAGATGCAAAGATTCAGGGAATATATCGAGGATTTGGGACTTCCCGTTTTCGAGATTTCCGCCGCAACAACAATGGGTACCAAAGATTTGGTTGACTATTGCGCCGAAGAGCTTTCAAAGCTCCCGCCGCTCAAGGTCTTCGAGCCCGAACAGGCTCCCGAGTGGAACCCGGAGGAGCTGGCGAAGGACAGAAGCTTCGAGGTAACAGTCGAGGACGGCGTTTACTTCGTCGAAGCGGAATGGCTCGAGGGAATCATCCGGATGATAGACCCGAACGACTACGAGTCGCTCCAGCACTTTGAGCTGGTTCTCCAGTCGAGCGGAATTATCGCGGAGCTCGAGAAGCAGGGAGTAGCGGATGGCGACACCGTTTCCGTCTGCGGCTATGAGTTTGACTACGTCAAGTAGCTTTGGAGGATAGAATGTCGTTCAAGGCTTTGGATAAAAAGGAAGCGGGACAATACAGTCCCACTGCGCTCGCATTCATGGGCGACAGCGTTTATGAACAGCTCGTCAGAGAAAAGCTGATTTTAAGCGCCAATATGCCCGCCGGAAAGCTCCACAGTCTGACAGTAAAGTACGTCTGCTGTGAGTTCCAGTCGGCTTCATGCGAAAAAATTTTGCCTCTTCTTTCGGAAGAGGAATCGGACATCTTCCGCAGAGGAAGAAATGCCGGAGGAATCACTCCGCCGAAGCATTCAAGCGTCCGTGAATACAGAACAGCAACCGCCCTCGAGTGCCTTTTCGGATACTTATATCTGACGGGACAGCAGGAGCGGGTTCGTGAATTATTTGAAATTATTTGGACAAATCAGGACTCAGCATTAAACTAAGGAGAGATTTACATGTCAGGACATTCAAAGTGGAACAACATCAAGCGCAAGAAGGAAATTGCGGACGGCGCGAAGGCTAAGGTCTTCACCCGTATGGGCAGAGAGATTACCGTCTGCGTCAAGGAGGGAGGTCCTGACCCTGCGTCCAACTCCAAGCTGAGAGACCTTATCGCCAAGGCGAAGGCTAACAACGTCCCGAACGACAACATCGAGCGTGTTATCAAGAAAGCCGCCGGCGACAACGACAAGAACAGCTATGAGACGATGGTCTATGAGGGCTACGGTCCCGGCGGAGTCGCCATCATCGTCGAGTGCCTGACCGACAACAAGAACCGTACAGCGGCAGATGTCCGCCACTACTTCGATAAGTTCGGCGGAAACATGGGCACGACCGGTTGCGTTTCCTTCATGTTCACCCGCAAGGGCGTTATCGTCCTCGAGAACGACGGAGTTGACGAGGACAAGCTGATGGAGGACTGCTTCGACGCCGGAGCAAACGACTTCAACGTCGAAAACGAGGTTATCGAAGTTTCAACCGACCCGAACGATGTCTATAAGATTTCCGAAAAGCTTTCCGGAATGGGCTATAAGCTCGTTTCTGCCGAGGACACGATGATTCCCTCGACCTATACCACACTCACCGACGAAACCCAGCTCAAGTTTATGGGACTCCTCCTCGACGCCCTCGACGACAACGACGACGTCCAGCAGGTATACCATAACTGGGATATGCCGGAGGAGGATGGGGAAGAGTGAAGCGGTAGCTTGCTTATAATACTTATTCGTTGTAAAAAATGTAGCCATGCACAGTTTTTCACTGCAAAAAGTGTTGTGTCGGCTACATTTTTCGTTGCAATTTTTGTAATGACGTGTTATAATGTACATATACTATATCTGTGAGGTGAGATTATGTATAGGTCAGCAATAGAAAAGCTTATGAAATGGAAGGATAGCAAGTCACGCAAACCCTTGATTGTTGAGGGAGCAAGACAGGTTGGAAAGACATGGCTGATGAAAGAGTTCGGGCGGGTTGCCTATGATGAAACTGTCTATATTAATTTTGACTCGAACTCACGAATGGCAGAACTGTTTGCAAGTGACCTTAATACAGAGCGGCTCATCATCGGAATTGAGCTGTACTGCGGTCAGAAGATAAGTCCCGAGAATACTCTTCTCATATTTGATGAGGTTCAGGAGGTTCCGAGGGCGCTGTCATCTTTGAAATATTTTTGTGAGGATGCTCCCGAATATCACATTATATGTGCGGGTTCTTTGCTTGGAATTGCGCTTCATGAGGGAACTTCATTCCCTGTCGGCAAGGTTGATTTTCTGAAGCTTTATCCGCTGTCATTCAGAGAATTTCTGATGGCGACCGGAAACGAGCGATTCTCGGAGCTTCTGGAAAAGCATGACTTCGAAATGGCGACTTCATTCAAGCAGACATATATCGACGCTCTGAAGCAATATTACTTTGTCGGAGGAATGCCCGAGGCGGTTCAAAGCTTCGCTGATAAACGTGATTTCAGCGAAGTCAGAGAAATTCAGAAGAAAATTCTCACCGCTTATGAGCAGGATTTTTCGAAGCATGCACCTGTCGACATCGTCCCGAAAATCCGTATGGTCTGGAACAGTATTCCGTCACAGCTTGCCAAAGAAAACAAGAAGTTTGTTTACGGTCTTGTCCGTGAAGGAGCGAGGGCTAAGGATTATGAAACCGCTATCATGTGGCTCAGTGACTGCGGACTTGTACACAAGGTCAGTCGTGTGAATTCCGCTGGAATCCCTCTCAAAGCTTACGAGGATTTGAAGGCGTTCAAGCTCTATCTGGTGGATGTCGGCTTGCTTGGATGTATGGCAGGGCTTCATCAGTCGGTGCTCCTTGACGGTAATGACATGTTTGTGGAGTTCAAAGGTGCATTAACCGAGCAGTATGTCTGCCAACAGCTTAAGACTGTCGACGATATGGGTGTTTACTACTACACCAACGACAGAGGCTCATGTGAGATTGACTTTGTTGTAGATACCGGTGAGAAAATTATTCCGGTTGAGGTTAAGGCGGAGGTAAATCTTAAGGCAAAGAGCCTTAAAACTTATCGGGAAAAGTTTCAACCTGAGATATCTGTCCGCACGTCGATGTCTGATTACAAACAGCAGGATGGCTTCATAAATCTGCCATTGTACGCAATAGATCAAATAGCGTCTATATAAAACTAAACCCCACCGCATCTCCACGGTGGGGTTTCTTATGCCTAAAAATCTTTACTTATTTTCCGCAAACGCCTTTTTATGAAGCATCCACGTTGCCAAAAGGAATGTTCCCTGCCCAAGGACGTTGGTGAACTCCGCAATCCAGTTCATCGAAGCCTGCTCGAAGTCCTTTGACGAGAGATATCCCATGCCCATTACGAAAACGAACGAGATTCCGTAGATTACTGCGGCGAGGGTTTGCTTATGTCTTGCCGAGATGATGATAAGTCCGACGTCGAGGACGAGAACGCCCAGAACCATCAGCATGACGAAAATCATCGTGCCGGAGTACTCAGCCGGAGCTGAGGCGGTCAGGAGGATTCCGAGAGCCGGGATAATCGCAACCGAGTTGAGCTTGTCCCCATTTTCAGCGCCCTGCTTGTGGCAGAGGAGTGCGAGCATTCCGAGTGCGGCGAGGACGAAGCCTGTCGTCTGCATCGGGAAGAAGGATTTGTTTAAGGGTGTGAAGTCGCAGACCCCCGCGGCATAGAGGAGCTTCCACGTTGCCTTATAGAATCCTGCGACGAAGACGGTGATGGTTCCCGCAGAGAAGAGCGCAAACGCACCCTTGCTCATGCTTTTGTAAAGGTCTCTTTGAAGGATTACAGCGGCGATTAAAAACATCAGAACCGGAATGTAATCAACGAGCGCCATTGGAATGGTCATATTTTTCTTTCCCTTCTATTATTTATATTTGCCTACATGATAAAGAGGAATCAGCGGCAGAATGATCGGCGTGTGGTCGGCATAGTCTCTGTATTCCTTCATAGAGCCGTACCTCTTTTCCTGACGGCGGTCGAGACGCTGTGCGCCGTTGAACATTACCATCACGATAAGAATCCAACCGAGGACCGCAACAATCCACTGTCCAACGCCATGAAGGGCGTTGACCGAGCCGATGAGGACACCCGTCCAGAAGATGATTTCGCCGAGATAGTTCGGGCAACGAACCATCTTGAAGAGCCCCTTGGTCGCGACCATGTTCGGGTTTTCCGCCTTCTGGGCGCTCTTCTGCTTGTCGGAAATCGACTCGAGGATGAGCCCGCAGGCGCTGATGATTACGCCGACGAGGGGAAGGACGACGTCCTCGCCCTTGCCGTTATAGATTCTGTAGAATACCGGCGAGGTCTGGGCGAAGTAGAGAAGTCCGACGCAAATCCAGATTGCAATCTTGACGAAAACCGGCATCGGCTTTTCGTCCTCTTTGGTCGCTTCTTTCAGCACTTTACGATAATTGCCGTTCTTGAGCTCTCTTGCGAGCAGGAAGCCGGAAAGTCTTGCACCGTAGATTACGAAAAGAACGCACTGCAAAATCGTTACGATATTCCATGCGAAGCCGCCTGCGAATGCAGAGACGAGATAGGCGATTCCCAAGCCGATTACGGAGAAGCCGTAGCCGACCGAGAGGAAGTAGACATACTTCTTGAATCCGATTGCACAGCACAGAAGGCTGACGACAAAGAATATCCCAAAATATCCCCATATACTCATAGCTTAGCCCTCCTTCTTGAAGCTGTCTTCGATGTACTGCTTGAAGCTCGATTCGCCGACATGTGTGTCGCCGACCATCTCTTCCGTCAGAGTCCACTTCGAGAACTTAAGAATTGCCTTCTTGCCGTTTTTCTTGTTCTTCGGGAGATTTCCCAGGACATCGAAGAGCCATGCCGGAGCACGCTTGATGACCGGCTCCTTGCCTGCTGCTGCGAAGCACATGCGGGCAATCTCTTCATAAGACCATGTCTCTTTGCCGCCGACATCGTAGGTGACGTTATTGTCGCCGATGTGGTCGACGATGAACTCGGCAAAGTCGGGAGTGTGGACGACGTTGGCATGAACAGCTTCTTTCCCGAGAAGGGTAACCTTGCCCTCTTCGATCATCGGCTTGAAGACCTTGACTATATCATAGAAATATCCGGTCGGGCGGTGGATGACATAGGAGATTCCGCTCTCCTTCAGCTTCTCCTCGAAGAGATACTTTGCGTGGAGCATCGGGACGTCGGGCGCCTTGTCAGCCTTGATAACCGAGATATAGACGAACTTTGTGACACCGGCACGCTTTGCCTCTTCCAAGAGATTGAGGTTGCCGTTGTAGTCGATATCATAGTTTGTGAGGGTTGCGCTTGTGGCGGTGAGACCAACGGTCGTGATGACCGTGTCTGCGCCGTCGCAGAGACCCTTGAGAGCCTCTTTATTTGTGACATCAAGCTTCTTGAACGAATATTTCGACTTGTCAAGCCCCTCGATGTCTCTTTCAACCATATCAGCCGCAACGGTTTCGATGTTTCTCGAAACGAGCGACCTGAGGATTTCGCTTCCGAGCTTGCCATAAGCTCCTGCCAATACTACTTTCATTTCACGTTCTCCCTTCAATTACTTGTTCTTCTCTTTCGAGCGCTTGTCGTTGATGATGTTCATGTGTTCCTCGGTGATGAGGGTGACGCCGTTCTGCTTCGCCCAGTCAACACAGCCCTTGAGAGCCGTCGGGAGGAAGATTCTCGGGACGTTGATGAGCTTCATGCAGGCTTCGTCGGTGAACTGTACATCCGGGTCGATTCTCTTTGCGGCGTACTTGACCGAATCGAGATTGCCTTCTCTTACCGGCAAGAGCTCGGGAATCGGGCGGGAGAAGTGGGTATACCAGAAGTTCTTCGAATCGCGATAGCCGTAGTCAACCGGAACCTTCGGGAATCCGGAAGCCTTGACGCCGTTGATGATGGCGTTATAGTGCTTCTCCTTCATGAGAATCTTCTCGATCTTGAGGATGAAGTGTGCACCGAACTCGGAGGTGATACCGTTGAAATCGTGGTAGGGTCCGGGATAGCCGTGGAGCTCGCCGGGCTGGTCGTCCTGCGCGTTGTCGAGGGTGTCCACCCAGACGCACTCGAATACCTGGAAGCACTCCTTGATGACCTGCGGATAAGTGCCGTTCGGGTCGGCTTCCTTAAGAAGTCCGTCCTCGAGGGTGAACTTGCAGTCCTTCATCTTCTCCTCGGGAGTGTCTCCGGGCCAACCCATTCTGACAGCTTCCTTGAAGAGCTTTTTGTCGTCATAGATGAAGTTGAGAGTGCATCTTTTTCTCTTCAGGATGTTCTGCGCCGTATTCGAAGAATTGCGGCAATTCAGAAGCATCGCATAGTAGTCCTTGCCTGCGACATAATAGGGCTGGCAAAGGGAATAGGGACCAAAGGTGGTGCTTCCGTCGTCAGCGATGGTGCCAATCATCATCGTCGGCATAGGGAAGAACGCCGAGGTCTGGTAAAAGTTGTCTACGATTCTTAAATCCTTATAACTGCTCATGATTGATGTTTCCTCCAAAGAATATTTATTTTTGACATATCTAAATCTGCATTATATCATTTTTTGTGCATTTTGTCAAGGCAAAATGTAGGTAAAAGAAGAATTATTGCGACACCCAAGGCTATGAAGCACACCGCCGTTCCCGCTCCCGACAGAGCTGACGAGACAAGAAGCATCGCTATTTCGGGGAGGCTTCCGCCCATGCTGAATACCGACAGAACCGTCGCCCGATTTTCTTCGGCAACAATGCTGTCGATGAGGTCATTCTCGTATTTCGAGAGTATCACCGATGGGATATCAACTAAAAGTGGCAGAATAAGCATTAAGATAACAACCGGCATGGCGCCACTCAATACGCCGAACAGAATCAAGCCGACACTCAGAATAAGACCCGAAACGGCGAAGAAAATCTTCTGATTCTTCGAGTTGATACGCTTGGCAATTCTTGCGTTCAGCAGTTCGACCACGGAATAGCCCAAAATTATCGGTGTCATCAGCTTTTCATCCAGCCCGACAGCCATCAGCTTGTCGACGTAGAAGAAGTTTATAAACAACATCGCCATCGTGAGGCACGCCGACACGAGCATCATAACCCAGAGCTCACGGCTCTTAAGAAGAGTTTTGAAAACATCTGCCGAGCCCTTCTCCTGTTTTTCGGCAATGGATTTCTCTTTCTCGAGTCCGAACGAGCAGACAGTCGCCGCAAGGCTTGAAATCGTTGAGGAAACGAGAAGTCCGGTAATGCCGAACAGGGCATAGAAAACGTAGTAGAGAAGAGTGCTCAGAATAAATCCGGTCGTCCCGAAGTTGTTGGCAAGGGTGCTTCTCCGCAAGTACTCCTCCTCGCCGTAAACGCCATAGAGATAAGCGTCGTAGGTCCCCGAGTAGAAGACGTTTGAAAGCCCTTCGAGCGCGGCTTCAAGGACGAACAGGGGAAGGCTCTTCATGAGAAATGCCGCCATCAGGCAGGCTCTCGCCGAGAGAAGAAGCAGTTGCGACAGGACTATCGAGTTTTTATAGCCGATTCTGTCGGTCACCATTCCGGCGGGAACCTCTCCCGCAAAGATTACGATTGATAAGACTGCTTGCAACAAAAGAAACTGCGAGACGGTCATTCCCGCCTGAGTTCTCACGAGCAACGCCACCGGCGCATAGAAGATAAGCCCGTTGAAAAGCTGCAGGCAGTTGAATCTGTTAAAATAAAAAGACACAATTAATACGCTCCTTAAAAATAAGAATTTAAACACGACGAACAAGCATGAAACCCATGCTTTTCGAAATTATGGTGTTTAAATTCAGATCAACGCATTATTGTGCCTCGCTTTTAAATATTGTCTTCATTATATCCCGGAATGACGCTCTTGTCAACTCCGAAAATTTCTTACAAATTGCCCACTTCCGAGGGCTGAAAATGCCCGGGATATTGTGCAAAATTTCTTAACATCAAAATTTAACCCCGAAATTTTGAAAATCAGTTGTGGATAATTCGCTGTTTCGAGGCTTTTGCTTTCTTCAAAACTATGCAATCTGCACAATTTACGAGGCTAAATATATTTTCCGACCGATTTGCAATTTGGACTCAATTAGCATAGAATTGTTGACATAAACGAAAGGGAGGCAACTCTTATGAATACCACTTCTAAATCCAGAAATGACAAACTGTACTTTATGGTGTCGGTCGGCATGATGGCGGCGCTTTGCTTTGTCGGAAACTACTTGCAGATAAAGATTCCGAACGGCGTGCTCATCACCCGAATCCACTTCGGCAACTCGATGTGCCTGTTGTCGGGACTTCTCCTCGGCGGCTTCGGCGGAGGACTTGCATCGGGAATCGGTGCCGGGCTCTATGATCTTCTTGACCCCGTCTATATCTTCTCGGCGCCGTTCACGTTCCTGTCGAAATTCGCGATGGGCTATATTTGCGGAGAGCTTGCGTCCTACTTCCGTACACGTCACAAGGGCACAACCCTCGGCAAGACCACCGGTGTCCTTATCAGTGGCATTGTCGGACAGATTACTTATATAGTTTTGTACCTCGCAAAGACCTACCTCTCGCAGATAATCCTCGGGTATGAGGTTCAGACGGCAATAACCGCAACTGTGACGAACTTGATCACTTCCTCCGTAAACGCAGTGATAGCGGTTGCGGTTTCGGTGCCGCTCTATCTCGCTCTGAGGGTTCCGCTTCGTCACACCGGACTTTCAATCGTCCTGAACCCCGAGCTCCCGCCGAAGGGAGAAGGAAAGAAGGTAAACCCGAAGACGATTGTCGGCATAGCGGCGTTTGTAATCTTAACAATAGCGGCGTTTGTGCTGTATATTGAGTATAAGCTCGGAAATTTGTAAGTTTAACCTCCCCGTTTCAGGGGAGGCTTTTTTGTAGGGGCGGATATTATCCGCCCGCATGGTAATCGCAACGTTGTTCGGGCGGATGATATCCGCCCCTACATTTAGTGAAGGTGGGGTAGCCCTTGCATTCTCCCCAAAAACATGCTATACTTTTCTCATCAAAAATTGGGAGGCAAACGTTTTGGAATGGACTGAAGTTAAAATATACACCGAGCACACGGGCGTGGAGGCTTTGTCGGATGCGCTGATTGCGGCGGAGATTGATGGGCTGATGATTAACGACCCGGAGGATATCCGCGAATTTGAGCGGAACAAAAACGCTTCTTGGGACTATATCGGCGAGGAGGTCTGGGAGCTCTGCGGGAAGGACACCTTCGTCACCGTCTATCTCGACAAGGACGACCCGACGGCTCTTGAAGCTGTCAGAGGCGCAGTTGATTCTCTTAAGTGGAGAGATGACGTCGGGAGCCTCGAGATGAAGTTCGGGACCGTTGCGGACGAGGACTGGGCGAACAGCTGGAAGCGGTTCTGGAAGCCGATGGAGGTGGGCGAGAAGCTCGTCATCACGCCGTCGTGGGAGGAAATCCCCGAGAACACCGGCAGGGTGAACCTGACCCTCGACCCCGAGAACAGCTTCGGCACCGGTCGGCACCACACGACCCGCCTTTGCCTTGAGCTTTTGGAGAAGTACGTTAAATCCGGCGATACCGTCTGTGACTTGGGAGCCGGAAGCGGCATCATCTCGATTGCGGCGATGCTTCTGGGAGCAAACACAGCTGTCGCTGTTGACATTTCCGCCGATGCCGCAAAGACTTCTCACGAAAACGCCCGCAAGAACGGCATCCCCGACGAAAAATATATCGCCATCTGCGGCGATGTCACGACCGACAGGGGACTGGTTGAGAGGATATCCCGTGAAGGCGGCTATACCCTCGTCACCGCCAACATCGTTGCCGACGTGCTGATTGCGATGGCGGACGTATTCAGGGAACTCATCGCCCCGGGCGGCACCCTTATCCTCTCGGGAATCATTGACAACCGCAAGGACGAAGTCTTCGAAGTGATGAAATCCCGCGGCTTCGAGCTGATAGAAGAAAGAGGCTGTGAGATGTGGAATGCGGCGGGGTTCCGCACAATTTGATATGAGAACAAAAAAGCTCCCCTTATTAACTATTAAGGGGAGCTGTCTTTACTTTTAGCGAAGTCTGAGAAGTTTATCCTATCTCCGCCACAACCTCAACCTCAACGAGTGCGCCCTTCGGGAGAGCGGCGACTTCTACACAGCTTCTTGCCGGCTTGCCGGTGAAGTACTTTTCGTAGACGGCGTTGAATTTGCCGAAGTCAGCGATGTTGTCAAGGAAGCAGGTGGTCTTGACGACCTTGTCAAGGCTCGAGCCGGCGGCTTTCAGAACCTCCGAAAGATTCTTGCAGACCTGCTCGGTCTGGGCTTCAATCTCGGTCCCAACGAGGACACCCGTCTCGGGGTCGAGGGGAATCTGACCCGAAGAATAGACCATGTTTCCCGAAATGATAGCCTGCGAATAGGGTCCAATCGCCGCAGGCGCCGATTTTGTGAATACTGCGTTCATGATTATTATCCTTTCTGTATGTGAATTTAAATTATTTATAGCAGAGTTTCCATCCAGAGATGCAAGCTCCCGTCCTCGAACTTCGGCTCTGAGATTGCCTTGAAGCCGCATTTTTCATAGAAGCCTTTGGCGCATTCTTGTGCGTGCACCAAGACTTTTTCCGCACCGAAATGCTCCTTCGAGATTCCAAGGGCTTCGGTGACTATCCTCTTGCCGAGACCGGTTTTTCTGCGTACAGCTATAACCCTGCCGATGAGGGCGGTCTTCGTGTCTTCGTTATAGAGGATTCTCAGGTACGCCGCAATCCCGTTTTCGTCCTTGAGCCAGACGTGAAGGGCATTTCTGTCGTCGCCGTCAACGTCCCTGCAAACCCGCTCCTGCTCCATGATAAAGACGTCGGAACGCAAATAGAGAATATCGTAGAGCTCGTCTTTGGTGAGCTCGCTGTAGGTTTTCGTGATAAGTTCCATGTTAATCACCGATTATATCTTGAGAATCGCCGTTGCAATCCAGAAGTATACGAGAAGCGATGTTGCGTCGACGATGGTCGTGATGAACGGGCTCGCCATTACGGCAGGGTCGATGCCTATAGCCTTCGCAGCGATAGGCAATACGCAACCGATAAGCTTTGCGATAACGATCGCTATAAACAGCGTCAGGCAGATGACAAGGTCAACGGCGAGCGTAACAGCCGGATTGCCCAAAAGAAGATTGTCGACAAGATAAAGCTTGAGGAAGTTGAATACTGCCAGGACTGCGCCACAGACGACGGCAACTCTCAGCTCTTTCCAGATAACCTTCAGAATGTCGCCCAGCCTTATGTCACCCAGGGAAAGCCCACGAATGATTGTTGCAGAGGATTGTCCTCCGGCATTACCGCCCGAGTCCATGAGCATCGGGATATAAGCCGTCAGGACGACGCTTGCCGCCAGCTTTTCCTCGAAGCCGGTGATGATTGCACTCGTAAACGTTGAGGACACAAGCAAAAGAAGAAGCCATGGGATGCGCTTTCTGAACATCTCGAAGACGCTTGTCTTGAAATAGGGCTTGTCTGTCGGGACGATAGCCGCCATCTTTTCGATATCCTCGGTGCTCTCGTCAGTAAGAACGTCGATAGCGTCGTCGACGGTTACGATTCCGACGATCTTCTTCTCGTCATCGACAACGGGAATTGCGAGGAGGTTATACTTTGCAAGGTCTCTTGCGACCGTCTCTTTATCGTCTTTCGTGCCCACACTGATGACATTCGTGTCCATGATGTCGCCGACGACCGTTTCGGGGTCGGCTGTGAGAAGTTCAAGAAGCGAGACAACTCCGAGAAGCACTCTGTCCTCGGTGACATAGCAGGTGTAAATTGTCTCTTTTACCACGCCAAGCTTGCGGATTTTGACGAACGCTTCGTCAACCGTCATCTCCTTCGAGAAGTAGATGAACTCGGTCGTCATGACGCTTCCCGCACTGTCATCCGGGTACGCCAGAAGCTCGTTAATCTGCCGCCTCGTCGCTTCGTCAGTGTTCTTCAAGATTCTGTTGACGACGTTAGCGGGCATTTCTTCGATAATATCGACGGTATCATCCAAGAAGAGCTCGTCAACGAGGTCCCTGATTTCCTTGTCGGAAAACGCTAAGATTAGCTGCTCCTGCATATCCGAGTCGAGATATGAGAAGGTTTCGTAAGCCAGGTCTTTTGGAAGCAGGCGGAAGATGAGCGGAATATCCTTCTGCTCGGCTTCTTCGAAGATGGACGCGATATCCGCCGGATTCATCTCAGCCATGACGGTCTTGAGCTCGGCGAACTTGCGCTGCTCCAGGAGCTTGATTACAATGTCGAATACTGTTGTTCTTTCCATAAAAAATCCCTCCGATTCGTGATTAATCGAAGGAAAGGCAAATGGAATATACCCCTGAAAGCTTGCGAGCTGATGCGAAGCGTGCTGTCAGAGAACATTCGGGAGCTTACAATCGCAATACCGTAAGCTCTTTTTTATGCTTTTCCCCCGAGGTATGGGGCTACTACTGCCGGAATCCACGATTTTCACTCCTTGTAATATTCAGAATTTCGGTTCTACGCCGATTACTATTAATTATAACCCACTTTGATTGCTATGTCAATAGTAGAGAACGTTAAAAAATTCTGAAGCCTGAGAATATGAAAATATGAAATTGCGCATAAGAAGTTTTTAGCTATTTAAATTTTGGTATTGTAATTTGCAATGAGCCCTGCTATAATGGTCTCACAAAGCCGTTTTCACGGCACGAAAATTATTACTTGCGATTTTTTATGTGATTCGGAGGTACAACTATATGAAAAGAACTTTGTTTAACGCCGGCTGGCAGTTTGCCCTTAAAAGGTCGGACGAAAAGCCGGTAGAATCCGACTTCAGCCCTGTCGACATCCCGCACGACTGGCTCATCGCCGACACCCACAATCTCTATGCCGACGGCGACGGCTACTACAAAAAGACTTTCACCCTTACTAACACTACTGGCAAAGTCTATATCTTAAGATTTGAAGGCGTCTATATGGACTCGACCGTTTATCTGAACGGCGAAGAAGTTTACCAGTGGAAGTACGGTTACACCACATTCGATGTGCCCCTAAACGTCAAAGAGGGCGAGAATGAAATCGAGGTCTTCATAAGACATCGTTCCCCGAATTCCCGTTGGTATGCAGGCGCAGGCATTTTCAGAAACGTATATCTTACCGAATCGGGAGCTGACAGAATCGTCCCCGACGGCGTATATTTCTGCCCCGAGAAGACCGGGGACGGCTGGAAGGCTACAATCGACACCGAAGTCACAGGCTCCGGCGAAGCGGTTCTCAAGCACACTCTCTCCGACATGAACGGAAATGCCGTTAAAGTTGCTGAAAGCGCTATTTCTCTCGGCTCAGAAACTACTACCGATTCTCAGGAAGTCGCACTCGGCGAAGTTCACCTCTGGGACGTCGACGACCCGTATCTCTATGCCCTCAAGACCGAGCTTATAGAGAACGGCGAGGTCGTCTATGAGGTCTCACAGCGCGTCGGCTTCAAGACGGTTAAGTTCGACCCGAACCACGGCTTCTTCCTGAACGGAAGGCACCTGAAAATCAATGGCGCATGCCTCCACCACGACCAGGGCGCTCTCGGCTCCGCCGTCAATATCGAAACCACCAGACGGCAGATTGAGAAGATGCAGGAGATGGGCGTAAATTCAATCCGCACCTCCCACAATCCCCCGAGCGTCGAGCTTATGGACCTTGCGGACGAGATGGGAATCATGATTGACTCCGAGTGCTTCGACATGTGGGAGCTTAAGAAGACTACTTACGACTATGCACGCTTCTTCCCCGAGTGGCACGAGCGCGACGTCAGAAGCTGGATAAGAAGAGACCGCAACCATGTCTCAATCATCATGTGGAGCATCGGAAACGAAATCTATGACACCCACGCCTCCCACAGAGGAGTTGAGCTCACCGACGAGCTGACAAGATGCGTGCATATCGATGATTATCGCCATCTTCATCCGATTACCATTGGCTCGAACTATATGGCTTGGGAGGGCGCACAGAATTGCGCTGAGCATATCGAGACGGTCGGCTACAACTACGCGGAAAGGCTCTATAATGAGCACCACGAAAAGCACCCGAACTGGATCATCTACGGAAGCGAGACTGCTTCTACAATTCAGTCAAGAGGCGCGTATCACTTCCCGGCTTCGAAGGTCAGCACCACCCACGACGACCACCAGTGCTCTGCGCTTATGAACTGCGCCACCGGCTGGGGAGCGATTTCCCCCGAATACAACATCATTCAGGACAGAAAGCACGAAATTTCCCTCGGTCAGTACATCTGGACGGCTTGGGACTATATCGGCGAGCCGACGCCATACTGGACGAAGAATTCCTACTTCGGGCACATCGACACCGCAGGCTTCCCGAAGGATTCCTTCTATGCCTATAAAGCCGAATGGGCAAAGAACGCCGAGCCGTTCGTCCACCTCTTCCCCTATTGGGACTTCAACGAGGGACAGCTTATCGACATCTTCATCTACTCGAACTGCCATGAGTCTGAGCTCTTCGTCAACGGCGTTTCGAAGGGCAAGTATACCCACGACCATGTGAACGGCGAAACCTTGAGCGGCAGATGGAAGGTGCCCTATGAGAAAGGCGAGATTAAGGCTGTCGGCTACGACAAGAACGGCAATGCCGTCTGCGAGCAGATTCGCCATTCGTTCGGCGACCCGGCAAGAATCGTTCTGACTCCGAATAAAACCACTCTCAAAGCCGATTGCAGGGATCTCGTCTTCGTTGAGATTACCATGGCGGACGAGAAGGGCTATCCGGTCGAGAACGCAAGAAACAGGGTCAACATCACCGTCACCGGCGCCGGCAGACTTGTCGGAATGGACAACGGCGACTCTTCCGACTACGGACAGTATCAGGAGTCCGAAAGAAAGCTCTTTAACGGCAAGCTGTTGGCGATAATAGCCGCTAAGGACAAGGCGGGCGAAATCACAGTCACTGCCGAGTCGAACGGTCTTCCCGTAACAAAGCTTCTGCTCACCGCAACACCATCGGCTAAGAAGGACGGCGCTTCCTGCTATCTTGAGTCGAAGCAGAGCGTCCGCTCAGGCGAGATTCCCGCAAGAAAGATTGATTTGCACGTCTCCACTCAGGAAATTACACCCGAATCGGGCGATTGCGTCGTCACCGCCGAGATTCTCCCGAAGAATTCGACCTATACGGCTTCCGACATCGGCTTCAAGATTATAAACGACGCCGGAATCAGGACGAATCTTGCCGAGGTTGAGGCGAAGGACGGCAAAATTCTGGTAGTTCCGAACGGCGACGGAGAATACAGACTCAGAGCTTACTGCAAGAACGGCACCGAATACGAGGAGATTATCTCGGAAATCGAGATGAAGAGCTCCGGCTTCGGTCAGGCGGGCTTTGAGCCATACAGTGAATTCGTCCATGCGGCGCTTCACTCGAAGTGTGGAGTTGAGTATCAGGACGTTGCCGAGGGCGGAATCCTCACGAACGTTGACCGCTCCGAAATCTGGTTCAACAACGTCGACTTCGGCAAGGCTGGCACCGACAAGGTCACCGTCGGGCTCTATGTCAACGCCTACGAGACCATCAACGTCGAGGTTATCGACAGAGACGGCAAGTCCTATGGTAAGGTTGCTTCGCTCAAGGAGGCAATCTGGAACCACTATCAGTATGACGAGATAAATCTCACCGAGAAGCTTACGGGCACAAAGGACATCTGCTTTGTCATCACCTGTCCGAGACAAATTCGTTTCCAGGGCTTCCAGTTCACGAAGTCCTCAAGAATCGGCGAGCTTGTCCCCGCGACGACCACCGACGGCGTTTACGGCGATGCTTTCGAAATAAGAGAGGACTGCATTGCCCACATCGGCAACAACGTAACGGTCGAGTTCAACGACTTCGATTTCGGTGAGGGCGACGTGAAGACCGTCACCATCACCGGCAAGACCTACAACACGAGCGACACCGTCCACATCCGCTTCTTCGACGAAAACGGTCAGAAGGACTCGACAGCCGTCATCTTCTACGGCGAAGAGGGCTTGGTCACGAAGACCTTCGACATTCCTTCGGTCAAGGGCAAGACCGACGTCAAGCTCATCTATCTCCCCGGTTGCGATTTCGATCTTTACTCAATCGAGTTTGACAAATAAAAAAATAAAGCCGCAAGAGTTCGCTCCTGCGGCTTTTTGTTATATCAGATTAACGCTGTGCCCACGTTGTCGATAGAAAGCTCCTTCACCTGCCAGCTCTCGAGACCGGCATTCTCGAGCGAGAAGCGCATCTTTCCGGCAAAGTAGGTGTTATTTTCGTCGGCAATCGCCATGATTGTGGGTCCGGCTCCGCTTATGTAGACGCCGTATGCCCCGTGACTGTAGGCGATGTCGAAGACCTCCTCGCAGTGAGGGATGAGCCCCATTCGGTATGGCTGGTGGAGCTTGTCGTTGACGGCTTCGCGGAGGTTCTCGAACTTCCCCGTCAGAAGTGAAGCCGAGAAGAGCGCCGCTCTCGACAGATTATAAACAGCGTCCTTATGCGGGATTTCCTTCGGGAGGCATGCACGAGCCTTCTCGGTCTTGAGCTCGAAATCGGGGATGATGGCATAGAACTTGAGCTTTGTATAGACCTCCTGCTTGACCCAGTGAACCTGCCTGCCGTCGAAAACAGCGGTGACGATTCCCCCGAGGAATGCGGGAGCCGTGTTGTCCGGGTGCCCCTCAATCTGCGCCGAAAGGTTGACGAGGTCGTCGGTCGTGAGCGGGTTCCCAAGAAGATGATTCGCCCCGACGAGCCCCGCCACAATACATGCGGACGAAGACCCGAGCCCCCGAGCCATCGGGATATTGTTCGTCTGGACAATCTTCAGTCCCTCAAGCTTCCTGCCGCAGACCTCGAACAGGTCACGAGCCGAAATATATATAAGATTACTCTCGTCCGTCGGGACCTTCACATCGTCGGTCGAGCTGATTTCCACCCTGTCCGACTCCTCCATCTCGACATAGTTGTAATAATCGAGCGCGAGCCCCAAGGCATCGAACCCCGCACCAAGATTCGCACTCGTAGCGGGTATGCGGATTTTTATCATAGAAAGCACCTCATTGCATAATATCTTTCAAAAAATCCTCTTGACAAAGAGGAACGAGCGGCGTATAATAATGACATGAGGAGACGAAACTGTGCTAGCAGTTTAGGTGCAACCTCTAAATAAAAAGTACTTGAAGATTGACCGTAAACCGTCAGATTAGGTTGCGGTTATTTCTTTGCCTGGAAAACTCCGATGACTCCGAAGACAACAACGGCGATCAGATTCAGCAGTGCAATGACTTCCAAAACCGACACGTTATCACCTCCTAACCGTTAAGATAAGAGGTTTACCGTCTCTCCTCATGTCGTAAGCATTATATCACAATCTAAAAATCCTGTCAATAAAAACCGACGAAGCCTCCTTCGCCGGTTTTCTTTATCTTCAGCTTAAACTCATAATACAAAATTTCCGGCAAAGATTTACAATAAGTTCTTTATATGATACAATACATTCAGCGAGAGGCAGTCACTTCTTCC
>JAJQIF010000003.1 GCA_021199355.1 Oscillospiraceae bacterium | reverse complement strand
CAATAAAAGGAACCAAGTGTGAAAAAGATCAACACAACAGAAGCCTATCGGCTTTAGAAATCACAATACTGATGGAGGATTAAAAAGATGGAAAATGCACAGGAACAATATCAGAGCTATCATTCAATGTCGTCGACGATCAGCGGAGGTCTTGATCAGTTGTCAGAGATTTGCTCTAAGGTAGGGCTGAAGGATAAGGCTGACTCTCTGAAAGAAAGCAGAGAAAGACTGATGTCTCATACTTTTTCAGTCGGCATTTTGGGCGAATTCAAACGCGGCAAGAGTACGGTGATCAATGCGCTGCTTGGAAAAGAGATTATGCCGGCGGATATTCTTCCGTGTTCAGCGACGATGAACCGTGTATCTTACGCACTGGAGCCAGATGTTCAGTTGAACCTGACGGACGGTTCCACAGAACATATTGAGATCAATGAGCTGGTGCAGTATGTGACAAAACTGGATGCTGACTGTTCCGCCCGTGCGGAAAAGGTCGAGGAGGCCATCGTGTTTTATCCTTGTCCATTTTGTCAGAATCCGGTGTGCAGCATCGGAAAGAGCTCGCTTCATATTAATCCGTACGGTGATATCGCACCATGTATGACTGTGCCGGTTACGCTTGGGAATATCCGTGAAGATCGAATCGGTGATATATGGGAGAACAGTATAGTACTGGATCAGCTTCGGAAGCTTAGTATGAAGGATGTATGCCCATCTGCAACGGACTGCAAGTGGGTCAGTCACTGCACTATGTGTCTGGGTCGGTGTGATGTGGATTCGGATGTGCTGTTGATGCCGAAGGACATCTGCGCACAGGCCAAGGCAGCTTGTTATGCGATGCAGTCTAAAACGGAAAAAGATTAGCAACGATTTATTGCTGCGTATATGCAGCAGAAAGGAGATAACCATGAAAAACAGCAAAAAAACAAAGCGCGAATATGTGCAGCCGAGGCTGGTAAAAGTCCAAAAAGCTCATAGTTCCAGTGGTGTATGCGGCTGGTATACACAATGCGGTTCTCAGGTGAAATGTCGTGACTGAAAGATAATTGTTCAGTTGTGGTTACCGTTTATTTGGGAATTAGTGGCCAATTAAGAAAGCAGGACACAGGTGCAGTACACGGAATTGTTTGTTGCGTTTCCGCCTGCACCTGTTGCCATATAAATCATTTTACCAGTGCCGGTATCGCAGCATTTCGATATTCTGAAGGAAGTAATTGAAGGGAGGAAAATGTTATGTTTGTGTTTAAAGTGAGTTGGATTCCATACATACTATTGATAGCAGGAATTGGTTTTATTTCTGACGATCAGGTATTGCCGGGACTTGTGTTTATTGTAATCGGCATACTGCTAATCTGGAACAAGCATAAAGACAAAGATCGCAGTGAGAAACACATTGACAGCAAAAACGAGAAATCACAGCCCCGGATGGATGGGTATACAGTCAATAAAGATGTGAAATCAGGCAGTGAAAAGGTAGAAGAGGTTATAAAAGTCTGTAGCAATTGTGGGAAAAAATGAAACCAGGCCAGAACTTTTGTGATCAGTGTGGACATAAGGTGTAAGCAGCGGACCTGAGTTTATAGATGAGAATCAAATGCCGCAGGCTGCGGAGGAACATGTGAATACAGTGATAAAACCGGCAACATAGAAGCGCCGCAACATACGATAATTTGCTCATAATTTGTGGAAAGGCGGGAAAAATGGCAAGTATTAAAATTCCATACCTCCACGTGCTCTGTAGTGTGCCTGTTTCCTCAAGCGTATTCTAACAAATTTTCTCTTGCTGCGATAGAGACACTTGGGTTTCATTCCCTTTGGTGCCTTGGAGCGCAGCGGAAAGGAATGGTCATAATTATCATGGCATTTTTAGACGGTTTATTCAATAAGAAGCGGAATGATGCGCAGCAAACGCCATCAAGACCTAATACGCAGGAGACGGCGCAGAATATGCAGCAGCCAACAGAAGTGCTGCTTGCAGTGGCTGAAAGACTCTTAAATGAAGGGCACGAAGAAAGGGCGTTTCAGATGTATAAAAGCATCGCGGAATCCAGTTCAGATCCAACAGCCCAGTATAATTTGGGAAGCCTTTACGCACAGGGGAAAGGAACAGAGCAGAGCTTTTTAGAAGGGGCGTACTGGTTCCGGCGGGTAGAGAACTCCGGAGACGAGCAGGCAGGAAAGATGGTGAAAAAATGCGAACTTGATTACATGCGACAGAATTTGACGGCAGATACACCGAAAGCCCTATATGAGAGGATGAAGGACTTTGTGGCATACGTTTATCCTGATGAGGCGGCAGACATCCTGATCAGACGTGAGCTTACAGTGTTGGGAATGCACCACTTTAACCAGAAGAGCTACGCAACCTCTGCAAAGCTTCTCCGCGCCTCGGCGGAATTCTGCGACGATGGACAAGCACAGAACTTCCTCGGTGTGCTGTACAATGCCGGAGCAGGTGTTTCGAAGAACGATCTCGCTGCCCTGTATTGGTTAGACCGGGCAGTGGACAACGGATACAAGGATGCAAGAAAAGACAGGGAAGGGATTCTGGAAGCATATCGGACATCGCTTACCGCTGAAGAATTTCAGGAATATTTTGAACGCTTATCGAACTGGTGCGAAACCGGTACTGCGGATATTGCCGCATTGCCCAAAAAGGCAAAGTACTGGAAAGGCATATCCGTGTCCGAAAGAAGGAAGCTCCAAGTTAATTTACGCATAGATAAAATAAACTGTATTCTTGAATTTGAAGAGAAAGTTCCAATCGCAGCGGCATTTCATTCAAATATTCCTCTTGAGGAGTGTGTCTACACAGTAGGAAGCAAGCAGTTTAAAGGTGATGAACCTTTAAGGGGAGAAGCTATTGAAGTGCTGACAGATGGCAATGGGTACTATGTTTCGACCAAGCAGGATAGGTTTGGTGATAAAACTATATATGAGCATGAAACAGTTCCAACGTTTGACAGCGGTGACCGTGAATGGGACAGCTATCGGGAATATGCATTGATTTATGATGGGAAGGACATTGATGTTGTTGCATTTAAGGGCGGATATAAAATTGCAAACATCGATGTGTACAGAAAACTTAAATTAGGCGATGTATCGTTTAAAGAGTATTTTGAAAAACTGAATTATCCCACAGGTGCTTCTGACAGCATCAAATGGATAGAGGGGGATTCGTTGTAGTGAGAAGTTATGTGTTTCTTCCTCACTGTGTTTGCAGTGAGCATAGCTACGCATACAGTGAGATGCCGGGCATATTTGTTCTGTAAGCGCATAATTGCTCAGACAGCAGCTATAGCTCCGACACATTCAAAAATATCAAAATAGCATAACTGCGCCAGCCCACCTGGTTGCTGTCCTGCTGTGTAAATTCTCACAGAGTAGGAACGTAACCAAGGGGGCTGCTTTTTTTTGCCTTTGCTCCGCACTTAGCGTCAATCGCCTTCTCCCCGACTCTCCTTTTCCATCTCCGTAATCAAGTCATCGGCACTCTCCGACTCCGGGTGAGCAGCTTTGTATGCTGCATACCCTTCTTGTAGTTCGGCTTCTTCCCTCGCTATAGCTTCCGCATCCGGTTCATCAGTTCCCTTATCCCACTGCGTCCGGCGATACATCTCTTTGTAGTCCCTGTCGGCAAACGTGGTAAAGTACTGCATAAAAAGCCGAGCCATCTTCCAGTCTTCATGGTCGAGGCGGTCTTTAAAGTCCTGACGGTCTTCTACAAATCCATACTTGTCGTCCTTGTGCCGCTCCTCGAATTCCTGCCGTTGTCTTTTGATGGCGGCTTTCTTTTCATATATGTCACAGGCTTTCTCCAGTGTCATATAGAAATCGTGGTCGCCCAGCAGGTAATTGAGCATGTAAATCATCTGCGGTGCTTTTTCAAAATATCCGTTTTTGACCAGCTTTATATTTTCTGCGGTGTTCTGCGTCAGACCAAGCTCCTCCCATACTGGAATGTCCTCTATAATGTTTCCTGTCAGAAGATAATCAAGGGTCAGTCCATAATACTCAGCCACTTTTATGGCTTTTTCTATAGTTGGCTGCGTCTCCCCCGTACAGTACAGAGAAAGCGTCTGCGGACGGATGCCGACGAAATCGGCAAGCTCCTTCGGTGTTGTACCGTTTTCAGCCATCTTCTGGCGCAGGACACTGGCAAAGTGCGAAT